>NZ_VOGW01000029.1:11986-33303 GCF_007896895.1 Streptomyces misionensis
GGTGGACCGGCGAGCCGGCCCTGACGTCGGCGGGGGTGCCGGTGACGGGGGGCCGGCCGGGAGCGGGCAGCAGGACGACCCGGTCGGCGTAGTGGACGACGCGTTCCAGGCGGTGTTCGGCCATGAGGACCGTGGTGCCCAGGTCGTGCACCAGGCGCTGGAGCACGGCCAGCACCTCCTCCGCGGCGGCCGGGTCCAGCGCGGAGGTCGGCTCGTCCAGGACGAGCACCCGGGGGTGCGGGGTGAGGACGGAGCCGATGGCGACGCGCTGGCGCTGGCCGCCGGAGAGGGTGGCGATGGGGCGGTCCCGCAGCCCGGCCAGGCCCAGCAGGTCGAGCGTCTCCTCCACCCGGCGGCGCATCACCTCGGGGGCGAGCCCCAGCGACTCCATGCCGTAGGCGAGTTCGTCCTCCACGGTGTCCGTGACGAAGTGGGCGAGCGGGTCCTGGCCCACCGTGCCGACCACATCGGCGAGTTCACGCGGTTTGTGGGTGCGGGTGTCGCGGCCGGCGACGGTGACCCGGCCGCGCAGGGTGCCGCCGGTGAAGTGCGGGACGAGGCCGCTGACCGCGCCGAGCACGGTGGACTTGCCGACTCCGGACGGGCCGACGAGCAGTACGAGTTCGCCCTCCGGCACCTCGAAGTCGACGCCGCGGACGGTGGGTTCGGCGGCGCCGTCGTACGTCACGCTGACATCCTCGAAGCGGATCACGAGTGCTCCCTGGGGACGGCGAAGGCGGGCAGCAGGGCGAGGAGGACCGCCGCGGCGGGCCACAGGGGGAGGGCCGGCGCGGTCAGCGGGACCACACCCGGGTGCAGCGCCTCGGGGGCGCGCGCCGAGGCGAGGGTGAGCAGCGCGGCCACGGCGACGCCGGAGCCGGTGACCAGCCAGGCGCGGGCGTCCCAGGGGTCGGGGCGGTACCGGGTGCGCAGGGAGCGGCGGCCGCCCAGGCGCAGTCCCGCCAGGGCGGCGACGACCCCGGCGAGCAGCAGCGGGACGCCGTAACCGCCGCCCTCGGCGGTGAGCAGCCCGTAGGTGCCGGCGCAGACGCCGAGCAGGCCGCCGAGGGTGAGTGCGGCGGTGGTGCGGCGGACCCGGGCGGGGACCTCGGCGGTGCGGCCGTAGCCGCGGGCCTCCATCGCGGCGGCGAGGGCGACCGAGCGTTCCAGCGCGCCCTCCAGGACCGGGAGCCCGACCTGGAGCAGGCCCCGGACGCCGCGGTCCGGGCGGCCGCGCAGCCGGCGGGCGGCGCGCAGCCGCCGCACGTCGGCGATCAGGTGCGGGGCGAAGGTGAGCGCGACGACGACGGCGACGCCGGTCTCGTACAGGGCGCCGGGGAGCGATTTCAGCAGCCGGGAAGGGCTCGCGAGGGCGTTGGCGGCGCCCACGCAGATCAGCAGGGTGGCCAGTTTCAGGCCGTCGTAGGCCGCGAAGACGAGGGCCTCCGCGGTGACCTCGCCGCCCAGCCGGATGCCCTGGGCCCAGTGCGGGAGGGGGATCTCCGGGAGGGTGAACAGGATGTGGGTGCCGGGGATCGGGGAGCCCAGTGCCACCGCGAACAGGAGGCGGATGAGGAGGACGGCGAGGGCGAGCCGGGCGAACGCGGTGTAGGAGCGGGCCCAGGGGGCCGCGGAGCGGTGGGTGGCCACGACGTACGCCGACGCGGCGACGAGGAGCGCGAGAAGGAGGGGGTTGGTGGTGCGGGTGGCGGCGGTGCCGAGGGATATCGCCCAGAGCCACCAGGCGCCGGGGTGCACGCCGGCACCGCCCGGCCGCCGGGACGGCGGCCGCCCCGGGACGCGGGAAACGGCGCGTCCCGCCGTGGACGGACCGTGACCGGCCGCGGACGGACGGCGTCCCGCCGTGGACGGACCGCTCTCGGGCGTGGCCGGGCCCCGGCCGGGCGCGGCGGCCGGGGCGGGGCCGTCGCCGTCGGCCGCCGGCCGCACGCGGGGAACCGCGCGGCCGGTTCCGGCCGTGCCCTCCGGCGGGGTCATCCGCGGCGCCGTCGCGACTGCCACACCGCCGCGCCCGCCAGCAGCACGACGACACCCGCGCCGATCGGCAGCCCCAGGGAGGGGCCGTCGGACGAGGAGGCCGGCTTCCCGGCGGCGGCCGAACCGGCGGAGCCCGCCGCCGGGCCGCCCGACGAGACCTGCTCGCCGCACCCCTGGCGGGGATATCCGG
Organism: Streptomyces misionensis; assembly: GCF_007896895.1. Lineage (GTDB taxonomy): Bacteria > Actinomycetota > Actinomycetes > Streptomycetales > Streptomycetaceae > Streptomyces > Streptomyces misionensis_A. The sequence goes on from NZ_VOGW01000029.1 coordinate 14,175, forward strand.
AGATCGCGCACAGCAGGGCGTTGGTGTCGTACCGCAGCGGCTTGGCCACCGCGGCCAGCGCCTGCGCGGCGGACGCCGACGGCGCGACGCGGGCGCAGGCGGTGCGGTGGGCCGGCGGGGTCTCGCCGGAGGGCGCGTCGGCCGGGACCCCGAAGTCGAGGACCAGCGCCACCCGCTTCGTGCCGGAAGTCGCGGGCGTGTCCGCGCAGATGGTGCCGAAGTCCGCCGTGCCGCGCGGCTTGCTCGCGTCCGCGGAGTCCGCGCTCACGGAGAACCGGAAGCCCTCCACGGCGCCGTCGTCGGGGCGGGCGAGCGCGGGGCCCTGGGTGGCGTACGTCCACTGGTCACCGGAGCGCTCCCAGAAGGACCAGTAGCGGTAGCCCGTGGCCCGCGCCTGCCCGGCCGCCGCGCCCAGCAGCAGCGCCAGGGCGGCCAGCAGCACCGGCACGGTACGGCGGACGGCGGTCACGACTGCTGCTTCTTCCGGGTGCTGAGCAGGAAGCCGATGCCCGCGACGAGGCAGATGCCGACGCTCCACCAGACCCCGGCGTGCGAGGTGCCGTCGGCGTCCTTGGTCCGCTTCTCGGTGTGGCCCGCCACCACCGGGGCCGGGCCCAGGGCGGCGAGGGAGGTCACCAGGCTGGTGCCGCCGAAGTCGCCGGGCTGGGCGCCGACCGCGTGCGCGGCGAGGATCAGCTGGGCGTACGCGGCCGGGCCGGTCTGCGCGGCCCAGGGGCTCGCGTTCTTCTCCAGCCAGGCGTACGCCTTCTTCGCCGGCTCGGTCCGCCCGTCCGCGGCGAGCGCCACGACGGTGTCGGCGGTGTTGCCGTAGTCGGGCTGGTCCTCGGCGCCGGGGAGCGTGGACGTGAGGTGACCGCTGCTCGCGACGGCCGCGGAGAGGTACGCGCCGCCGTTGTCCGCGATCTGGGCCGGGGTGGGACGGTCGGACTTGGCACACGCGTCCTGCGCGGGGGCCTTGCCCGCCTCGGCCACGAAGCCCTTGCCGAGCGCGCCGAGCACACCGGCCGCGGTGGCGTCCGCGTTGGCGGCCAGCTTGCCCTTCTTGTCGGGCTGGTAGGCGAGGGCGCCGCCGCCGTCCTGGTCGCAGGGGATGGACCAGCCGGCCAGCGCGTCGTACGGGGACCTGCCGGACTTCTCGACGTGCGCGGGGTCGGTACCGGTCGCGGCCAGCGCGCCGATGACGACGGAGGTGGAGTTGGCGTCGCTGGGGCTGCCGGGGTTGTAGCCCCAGCCGCCGTCCGCGTTCTGCGCGGACTTCAGCCAGCCGACCGCCTTGGTGACGGCGGCGTCGTGGCCGCCGAGGGCGTGCAGGGCCTGGACGGCGGCGGCCGTGCTGTTGGTGTCCACCGTGGTCTTGGCGTCGCAGTCCTTGGCGGGGTCGGCGCGGAACGCGGCGAAGGCGCCGTTCGCGCACTGCTGGCCGGTGAGCCAGTCGACGGCACCGGCGGCCGGCCGGTAGCCGAGCGTGTGCAGCGCGGTCAGGCTCAGGGACTGGCGCCAGACGCCGTCGTAGGTGGGGTCCGACTTGCCGTAGAGCCCGGCGGGGACCGAGACCTCGGGGGAAGGGGACGGGCCGGCGGCCACGGCGGGCGCGGCGGCGGCCAGCACGCCTATGGCGGCGAGAGCCGCGGCGTTGCGGCGGACGTTCATGGTCGGCGACTGCCTCTCCCTGCGGGGAGCCGGGCAGCGCACGGGAGGGCCCCGGGCGGCTCGACTCCGTAAACCTCGACGGTGCTGTGCGCGGCGGCGGCCGGCGCACACGAGCCGGTCAACGTGCCCCCGGGGCGTTCCGGCTCGCCGTTCCGCGGGGGAACGGCTCACGGTTGCGGGTCAGCGCCGGAATTGCACCGGCTTTCCCCCGTACGGGTGTGATGACGACCCCGCCACTTTACCGGCAGCCCCACGACCCCCGGGGAGTGGCCGTCGGCACGGGGTCGGGTGATCAGGGTCACGGCCCTGACGGCCACCGGAGACGCGGCGGCCGGGGCTCGCTTTCCGGTTGGCTGAAAAAACCGGGGGCCGCGACGCCCGAGGCGTTCGTTTCGGCCAGTCGGCGGGGTGGGTGGCAGCCCGTTTCTGACGTACATCCCTTTCGCGACGTACGTGCCCGATCGGTGAAGCTGGCTGAAGCGGCGCGGAGTTGGCATATTGCGGTCAGACGTGACCGCTTGCAGCCTCCGGGGGAATGGTGCGAACAACCAGGAAGATGCGCCGGTTCGCCAACGAGCTGATCGATCCCCTCCGAGTGCCGATCCCCGCCGACCCCGGCGACCTGCTGGACGCGCTGGTCGAGTCCGCCACCCGCTGGCGCGGCCGGCCCATCGTCGTCCATCTGGCGAACTTCCCGCCGCAGACCTCCGCGACCGGGCTGTGGATCGACCGCGGCACCCGCGACGACATCGTCATCGAGGCCGACGCCCCGCCCTGGATGAAGCTGGTGATCCTGGGCCACGAGCTGTGGCACATGGCCGACGACGACCCGGCGCACCGCGCCGCCCACGCCGAGGGCGCCCTCGCGCCGGCCGGCGCCGACGACGCGCTCCCCGCCGCCGCCCGCACCCGCTTCCTGGAGGCCGCCGAACAGCGGGCCGACCTGTTCGGCATGCTGATCGGCGACCGGCTGCGGCCCTGGCTGAAAGCGTCCCCCGACTCCGTGTACGCGGCGCACACCTCCGGCCACGACGACCTCGCCGGACGCATCGGCGCGGCCCTCAACTACCGCGGGGCCGGACGGTGAGCGACCTGATCAACTACGTCAGCTGCGGGCTGCTGTGGCTGGGCCTGCTGACCAAGGCACCCGACCTGGCGCGGCGCTGGCGGGACCCCTTCCTGCTCACCCTCAGCGTCGTGCTGGCCCTCTCCTCGCTGTGCTTCCTGCTCGGCGCCCCCGACACGGTCGGCTTCGTCAACGACGTCAGCGGCGTGCCCAATCTGGCCGCCCCGCTGACGTACGGCACCATCACGGCCTACGGCGCCGCCTCCCTCGCGCTCGTCATGCGCTGGCGCGGCGGCCCGGGCACCGCCCGCGCGATCCGCCGCTGGACCCTCGGCTACACCGCCGTACTCGCGGGCATCGCCGCCCTGTTCGTCCTCGGCGACGCCTCCGTGGAACGCCGTACGGACTTCGACACGTACTACGCCACCACGCCGTACATCGGCGAGATGATCGTCCTGTACCTGGGCGCGCACCTGACCGCCGCCCTGGTCACCGCCTACCGCTCGCTGTCCTGGGCCCGGCGGCTGCGCGGCTCGCTGCGGGCCGGTCTGGTGACCATGGGAGTGGGCACCGTGGCCGGGTGCGGCTACAGCGCCGCCAAACTCGTGGCCGTCGCCGCCCGTTGGGGCGGGCGCGACTGGTCCGCGCTCGGCACGACGTTCGCGTCGGCCTGCGCCGGGCTCAGCGCGGCGCTCACCGTCGTCGGCATCGTGATCCCGCTCCTGGCGCCCTTCCTGGCCGAGCGGGTGTGCTGCTGGCGGACGTACGCCCGGCTCGGCCCGCTGGAGCGGGCGCTCACCGGACTGCTCACCCGCGAGGCCCTGCGCGTGCCGCGCCCGCGCTGGCCCTCCGCCACCCGCTGGCTGACCTGGCGGCAGAGCTCCATCTACAACGGGCTGCACTACCTGGGGCGTTACCTGGACGAGGGGCTGTACCGGCAGACGTACGCCGACCGGCTGCGCGCGGGCGGCGACCCGCACCAGGCCCAGGCCGCCGCGTGGGCCGCGGCCATCGCCGCCGCCACCCGCGCGCCGCACGAGCGTCGCGCGCAAGCGGCCGTACCGCTCGCCGACCGACCCGACCTCCCGGCGCTGCTGCGCATCTCCGACGCCCTCGCCGACGGCACCGGCGACCGCGCCCTGGCCGTGGCCTGAAGGGAGCCGTCGCGTCATGAGCCTGATCGTGTACACGGTGGCGAGCCTGTTCACCGCGACCGCCCTGCTGGTGTTCCGCCGACCGCGGCTCGCCCTGCGGGACCCGCTGACCGCCTCCACCTGTGTGTCGATCTTCCTCGGCGGGCTGTGCTTCTTCTGCTCGGCCCCCGTCACCCTCGGCGCGGTCAACGACCTCACCCGCATCCCCAACTTCGGCGCCCCGATGACCTACAGCGTCATCTCCGCCTACAGCGCCTCCCTGCTGATCCTGCTGATCAACTGGCGCGGCGGACCGGCCGAGCGGGTACGGCGCCAGGCGGTGCGGGTGATCACCGTGTACAGCCTGGTGATCACCGCCGTCATCACCCTGTTCGCGCTGGCCGACGCGCCCGCCGAGCGGCTGCGGGACCTGGACACCTACTACGCGAACACCCCGTACATGCGCGAGATGATCGTGCTGTACCTCGTCGGCCACGGCGCCTGCGCCCTGATCACCATCTATGTGTGCCTGCGCTGGTCGCGGGAGGTCACCGGCATCCTCCGGGTCGGGCTGCGGCTGATCATGGCGGGCCTGGCCGTGGACGTCACCGGCTTCGAGGGCGCCAAGCTGACGGCGGTGGCGGCCCGGTGGGCCGGGCACGACCTGGACCGGCTGTCCACCGGCCTCGCCCCGCGCGCCGCCGCCCTGGGCGCCCTGCTGTGCGCCGCGGGCTTCGTGCTGCCCCGGCTGCTGCCCGCGGCCCTCGCCCAGTGGCACAGCGTCTGGGACTACCGGGCCCTCGGCCCCCTGTGGGCGGAGCTGCGCGGCGTGCCGACCGCCCCCAAGCCCGCGCCGCCGCGCTGGCTGCTGCCGCGCGGCCGGCTGTACTACCGCGAGCTGCGCATCCTGGACGCGCTGCTCGCCCTCCAGTCCCGCTGCGACGGCCGGGTGCGCGAGGCGGCGTACCAGCGGGCCCGTGCCCAGGGCAGCCCGCCCGGCGAGGCGCACTTCGTCGCGGCCGCCGCCATGGTCGTGGACGCCGCCCGGCAGGCCCGGCGCCCCCACCCGGCCGAGAGCGCCGGGCCCGGGGGCACCGACCGGCTGCACACGGCTCTCTTCTCGGACACCCGGGAACTCGTGCGGCTCGCCCGGGCGTTGGCCGGATCATCCGTCGTCGAGGCGGCTCGGCGGGGCGCGGCGCGGACCGCGGGCGGCTGAGGGCGCCCGGAGCGGACGTCCGAGCGGAGGAAAGAGGAAGCGTGAACGCACGAAGAGCCGTTGTCATCGGGGCCGGACCGGCCGGTCTGCTGGCCGCCGCGGCGCTGTCGCCGGCCGTGGACGAGGTCGTCGTACTCGATCGCGACGAACTGCCCGAGGGGCCCGAGCACCGCACGGGCGTGCCGCAGTCCCGGCACGCCCATCTGCTGATGCCCGGCGGCATGGAGGCGATGGAGGAGCTGCTGCCCCGGGCCGGGCTGCGGGCGGAGCTGCTGGCGGCGGGCGCCCGGGAGACGGCGCTGAGCCGTGACATGGTGGCGCTCACCCCGGTGGGCTGGTTCCGGCGCTGGCGGCACCGTTCGCACGTCACGATCACCTCCAGCAGGCCGCTGCTGGAGTGGGTGGTGCGCCGGGCGGTGCTGCGCGGTTGCGGCAACGTGGAGGTGCGGCGCGCGCGGGTGACCGGGTTGCGCGGCAGCGCCCGACGGGTGACCGGAGTGCGGCTGGCCGACGCGGACGGTGGGCCCCTGGAAGACCTGGACGCGGACTGGGTGGTGGACGCCGGCGGTCGCGGCACCCGGCTGCTGACCTGGCTCGACACCCTCGGTGTGCACGGCATCCGGGAGAGCGGCGTCGACAGCGGCCTGGCCAACGCCACCCGCGTCCTGCGCGCTCCGGACGGGGCCCGCGACTGGCCGATGACCCTGATCCAGGCCGACCCGTGGAGCGGGCGGCCCGGCCGCAGCGCCATGATCGTGCCCATCGAGGACGGCAGATGGATGGTGAGCCTCGGCGGGATGCGCGGCAGCGAGCCGCCGAACGACCCCGAGGGCTTCGTCGAGTACGCGCTGAACCTCCCGAGCCCCCTGGTGGGGCGGCTGGTCCGCGCCGCCGAGCCGCTCGGTCCGGTGCACGTCAGCCGCAGCACCAGCAACTCCCGCCGGTTCCTGGAGAAGGCCCGCGTGTGGCCGGAGGGCCTGGTGGCGCTCGGGGACGCGGCGGCCACCTTCAACCCGATCTACGGGCAGGGCATGTCCGTCGCGGCGCACGGCGCCCTGGCCCTCGCCCGGGCGCTGCGCGAGGACGGCGTCGGGACGCCCGGGCTGTCCCGGCGGGTCCAGCGCGCGGTGGGCCGGGCCGCCGACGGCGCCTGGGCGATGGCCGTCAGCACCGATGTCCTCTACCCCGGGGTGGAGGGCGGCCGGGCGACCCCCGGGGACCGGATGGCCGCCGCCTACTCGCGGCGGCTGACGCGGGCGGCCACCGGCTCGTACGCCGCGGCCGCCGCCCTGTGGGACGTCACCACCCTGCGCACCCCGCCGTCCTGCCTGTTCCGCCCGGGCGCCCTGCTGCACAGCCTCGCCGGGCCGCCGCTGCCCGCCCTCGACGGGCCGCCGCTGACCGCCGCCGAACGGGCCTTCCTGTCCGGCGTCGACTGAGCCGGGCCGTCCCGCGCGGCCTCAGCGGACCGAGGGGGTGGGGCCGCCGAAGGGCAGGCGCAGCACCCGGGAGGCGAGCAGCCAGCCGCCGCCGCTGTGCCGGAAGGTGAAGGTGTCCTCGTAGTGCCCGACCTGGACCGGCGGTCCGGCGGGCACGAGGCCGCCCGAGTAGCCGTCGACGCGGTGCGTCGAGAAGTACGAGACCGCCGTCGCCGTCTCCTCGGAGACCACCGTGACCAGGATGTTGGACATCAGACGGCGGGAGAGCCGGTCGGCGGGGCGGGCGCCGAAGTACGCGCGGAGCGCCGCCCGCCCGCGCACCCGGCGCCCGTCCCCGGGCGGGGGCCACTCCCAGCTGCCGTCCTCGGTGAACAGCTCGGCCACCGAGGCGGGTTCGCCGAGGTCGAGGCGGTGCACGAAATCCACGATCAGGCGCTCGCAGGAGCGCTCGGCGAGCAGTCGTCGCACAGGGTCCATGGCGCTGTGTACCAGCCCGTGGGCCGCCGTGGCGACCGGAATTGACCGTCGCCACGAACGTCACACCGTCACGTGCGGCGGCGAGCCGGTGCTCCCGCCCGAGGGGTGAGGGCCCCGTCAGCGGCCGGACGCGGCCGGGTCCGTCAGGTCGATCAGCCGGCAGGCCGTCTCGATGTCGATCCTCACCTGGGCGATGGAGGCCCGCCCGGAGAGCCAGGTGATCAGGGCCGAGTGCCAGGTGTGCTCGATGACGCGGACGACGGAGAGCTGCTCGTCGGTGGGGTGTTCCAGGCCCATGGCGTCGAGGATGATCGCCGTCGTCTGGCGGGACACCTGGTCCACCTCGGGGCTGACGCTGCGGTCCGCGAAGGTCAGGGCGCGGACCATGGCGTCGGCCAGCTGCGGCTCGCGCTGGAGCGCGCGGAAGGCCCGCATCAGCGTCTGCGCCACCCGCTCGGCGGGCGCCTCGCCCCCGGGCGGCCTGCGGCGCAGGGTGCCGTGCATGCGCTCCAGCTGGTCCTGCATGGTGGCCACCAGGAGGTGCACCTTGGACGGGAAGTAGCGGTACAGCGTGCCGAGCGCCACCTGGGAGGACTCGGCCACCTCGCGCATCTGCACGGCGTCGAAACCGCCCCGGCCGGCCAGCCGCGCGCTCGCGTGCAGGATGCGGCGGCGGCGCTCCTCCTGCCGCGCGGTGAGGGGTGGCGACGCGGGACGCGACGTACTGGCTCGCGCAGGCATGGGTCCCCGTTCCGTGACAATCGGTGAGGGTGCCGCCAGGGCACGTGATCGGACAGCACGGCAGGGCCGCGCGTCGTGGCGCGAATCACCTGATCCACTGCTCACAGCACCCCTACCTGCCGGTAGATTCAGAGCCTCTTGAACGATCAAGTCTGAAACTTGTTCTAGATTAGCGTCCCGTCGTAGTCTCGCGGGACAGTGCTTGCAGAAGGGGGCACGGAGTGACCGCTGAGGCCCGGGAAGCGGGTGCCCGCGAGGACTCGGCTGCCGACGGCGGGAAACCGCTCGACATCGCGCTCCTCACCTACAAGGGGAACCCGTTCTGCGGCGGGCAGGGCGTCTACGTACGGCACCTCTCGCGCGAACTGGCCCGCCTGGGACACCGCGTCGAGGTCATCGGCTCCCAGCCCTACCCGGTGCTCGACGAGGGATATCCGGCGCTCACCCTGACCGAGCTGCCCAGCCTCGACCTGTACCGCCAGCCCGACCCCTTCCGCACCCCGGGCCGCGACGAGTACCGGGACTGGATCGACGCCCTCGAGGTCGGCACGATGTGGACCGGCGGCTTCCCCGAACCGCTGACCTTCTCGCTGCGCGCCCGCCGCCATCTGCGGGCCCGGCGCGGCGAGTTCGACGTCGTCCACGACAACCAGACCCTCGGCTACGGCCTGCTCGGCGACATCGGCGCGCCCCTGGTCACCACGATCCACCATCCCATCACCGTCGACCGGCGGTTGGAGCTGGACGCGGCCGAGGGCTGGCAGCGCCGGTACTCGGTGCGCCGCTGGTACGCCTTCACGCGCATGCAGAAGCGCGTCGCCCGCCGGCTGCCCTCCGTGCTCACCGTCTCCGGCAGCTCCCGGAAGGAGATCGTGGACCACCTCGGGGTACGGCGGGACCGTGTGCACGTGGTGCACATCGGCGCCGACACCGAACTGTTCGCGCCGGACCCGGCCGTCCCGGAGGTGCCCGGACGCATCGTCACCACCTCCAGCGCCGACGTCCCGCTCAAGGGGCTGGTGTTCCTGGTGGAGGCGCTGGCCAAGGTGCGCACCGAGCACCCGGCCGCCCACCTCGTCGTCGTCGGCAAGCGCCCCACCGAGGGTCCGGTCGCCCAGGCCGTCGAGCGGTACGGCCTCGACGGCGCCGTCGAGTTCGTCAAGGGCATCTCCGACGCCGAGCTGGTCGACCTGATCCGGTCCGCCGAGGTCGCCTGCGTGCCCTCGCTGTACGAGGGGTTCTCGCTGCCCGCCGCCGAGGCGATGGCGACCGGTACGCCGCTGGTCGCGACCACCGGGGGCGCGATCCCCGAGGTGGCGGGGCGGGACGGCGAGACGTGCCTGGCCGTGCCGCCCGGCGACGCGGGGGCGCTGGCCGCCGCGCTCGGCCGGCTGCTCGGCGACCGCGAGCTGCGGCTGCGGCTCGGCGACGCGGGCCGCGAGCGCGTACTGGCCAACTTCACCTGGGCCCGCGCGGCCGAGGGCACGGTCGCCCGGTACCGGGAAGCCATCGCCCGCTCGGCGCACCGGGCCCGCGCCGACCGTGCCGCGTCCGCCCCGCGCGCCGCCGCCGGGCGTCCCGCGCCCGCGCCCGCGCCCGCGCCGGAGCGTGCCGCGTCCGGCGACGACCGCCGCGCGCCCGCCGTGGCCCCCGAGCCCCCGGCGCCCGGTGACGACGGCTCCGCGCCCCAGACTCCCGGCCGCTCCGCGGCCCCGGCAAACACCGCAGGCGTCTCTTCCGAAAGCAGGGCCACGTGCTGACCGTCGACTTCTCCCGGTTCCCGCTCGCCCCAGGCGACCGTGTCCTGGACCTCGGCTGCGGGGCCGGCCGGCACGCGTTCGAGTGTTACCGGCGCGGCGCCCGGGTCGTGGCCCTGGACCGCAACGCCGAGGAGATCCGCGAGGTCGCCAAGTGGTTCGCGGCGATGGAGCAGGAGGGCGAGGCCCCCGAGGGCGCCACCGCCACCGCCATGGAGGGCGACGCGCTCGCGCTGCCCTTCCCCGACGAGTCCTTCGACGTCGTGATCATCTCCGAGGTGATGGAGCACATCCCCGACGACAAGGGCGTGCTCGCCGAGATGGTGCGGGTGCTCAAGCCGGGCGGCCGGATCGCGATCACCGTGCCCCGCTACGGCCCGGAGAAGGTCTGCTGGGCGCTGTCCGACGCCTACCACGAGGTCGAGGGCGGCCACATCCGCATCTACAAGGCCGACGAACTGGTGGCCAAGGTCCGCGAGGCCGGCCTCAAGCCCTACGGCAGCCACCACGCGCACGCCCTGCACGCCCCCTACTGGTGGCTGAAGTGCGCCTTCGGCGTCGACAACGACAAGGCGCTGCCGGTGCGCGCGTACCACAAGCTCCTGGTCTGGGACATCATGAAGAAACCGCTGGCCACCCGGCTGGCCGAGCGGACGCTCAACCCGGTGATGGGCAAGAGCTTCGTGGTCTACGCGACCAAGCCGCACCTGCCCCGGCTCGCCGAGGAGGCGGCCGCCCAGTGACCACCCCCCGGACAGAACACCTCGTCCTGCCCGGGGTCCTCACCGCCGAGCAGGCCGCCGCGACCGTGCGCGGCATCCTGGCCGGACAGCGGGAGGACGGCGCGATCCCGTGGTTCCGGGGCCACCACCTGGACCCCTGGGACCACACCGAGGCCGCCATGGCCCTGGACGCGGCCGGTGAGCACGAGGCCGCCGAGCGTGCCTACCTCTGGCTCGCCCGGCACCAGAACCAGGACGGCTCCTGGTACGCGGCCTACGCCGACGGCGCCCACGACGAGGTCACCGACCGCGCCCGCGAGTCCAACTTCGTGGCCTACATAGCCGTCGGGGTCTGGCACCACTACCTCTCCACCGGCGACGACACGTTCCTGGACCGCATGTGGCCGTGCGTCTACGCGGCCGTGGAGTGGGTACTCGCCCTCCAGCAGCCCGGCGGGCAGATCGGCTGGCGGCGCGAGGACGACGGCACGCCGGCCACCGACGCGCTGCTCACCGGCAGCTCCTCGGTGCACCACGCGCTGCGCTGCGCCCTCGCCATCGCCGAGCAGCGCGAAGAGCCGCAGCCCGACTGGGAGTTGGCGGCCGGTGCGCTGCGGCACGCGATCCGCAGGCACCCGGAGCGCTTCCTGGACAAGGACCGCTACTCGATGGACTGGTACTACCCGGTCCTCGGCGGCGCCCTGACCGGAGCGGAGGCCGCGGCGCGGATAGCCCGGGACTGGGACCGGTTCGTGGTGCCCGGTCTCGGGGTGCGCTGTGTCGTGCCCAACCCCTGGGTGACCGGCGGCGAGTCCAGCGAACTGGCGCTCGCGCTCTGGGCGGTGGGCGAGTCCGACCGGGCACTGGAGATCCTGAAGTCCATCCAGCACCTGCGGGACCCGGAGTCCGGCCTGTACTGGACCGGCTACGTCTTCGAGGACGACGCCGTCTGGCCGCGGGAGCTGACCACCTGGACGGCGGGTTCCCTGCTGCTCGCGGTCGCCGCGCTGGGCGGACACGAGGCCACCTGCGCGGTGTTCGGCGGCGACCGCCTCCCGGCCGGCCTGGACCCGGACTGCTGCGGCTGACCAGGGCGGCCGACCAGGGTGGTTGACCGGGCGGTGGTGCGGGGCGTGTTCCCCCGAGTGGCGCAACCGCCCCCGCGGAGTGACGCTGGCGTAGGAAGCCCCCACTCGGAAAGACACGCCGGGAGGACCCCGTGCCTGTACCGATACGGCGCCTCTGCGTGGCGCTGACCCTGTGCTGTGCCCTGGTAGCCGGTGCCACGGCCTGCGGAAACACCAACGCCGGTGCCCATGCCGGTACCGGGAAGGCCACCGCCGCGGCGCTCGACGAGCGCGCGGCCACGCCCAGTCCCACCACGCCGGCCGAGCGGCAGAAGCTCGCCAAGACCCGGTTCGTGGCGAACGCGGGCCTCGCGGCCGGAGCCACCTACCAGTGGATCGTGAAGCCGTGGAAGGCGGGCAAGTTCAAGAAGGGCGCCCACGGCCGCAAGACGGCCCTGGTGAAGGCCGGTGTCGCCGGTCTGTTCACCTACAACCGGCTCAAGGCCGCCGAGCGCAACGCCAAGGGCGACCCCACGCTGTCCAAGGCGCTCGCCCCGCTGAGCAAGAGCATCGACAACCTGCGCGACCTGCCGGCCAAGCTGCGCGGTGGCGACACCAACGCGGCGAACAGCTTCAACGACGTCATCAACAACGTGAAGGACGCGGGCAAGGGCGCCGGTGCCCCGGTCAAGGACAAGGTGCCGAGCGCGAGCCAGCTCAGGAGCGGTTCCTGAACCAGCGGTGACTGACACGTCGTCAGTTGCCGTCGGGAGGCGACGGTTACGGCAACGGCCCCCCGCCCGGAAGGGCGAGGGGCCGTACGCTGCGGGGAGTTCCGGGCTCAGCCGCGCTGGATGCCCGAGGTGTCCTGGAGCACGCCGCGGCGGCCGTCCTGGGTCTGCGCGACCAGCGCGGCTCCGCGCTGCTCGACCGCCAAGTACCAAGTGCCCGGCGCCAGTTCGGCGATGGGGGTGGGCGAGCCGTCCTCCGCGAACAGCGGCCGGGTCACCGGCACCGCGAACCAGAACGGCGAGAAGTCCGCCGGGGCGGGCTGCGGCGCGGCGGGCTGCGCGGCGGCCGGCTGCGGCTGCCCGAACGGCTGCCCCTGCTGCGGCTGGGCGCCGTACGGCTGCTGCTGGGCGCCCGGGTACCCGTAACCCGCGGGCGGCTGCGCGCCGTACGGCTGCGGGGCGACCGGCTTGGGGGCCGGGATCAGCGCGCCCTGGAGGGGCGGGAGGAGGGGCGTGGCGATGGCGGCGGCGGCGAGGACCAGAGCCGCGATGAAGCCGAGTACCAGACCGGCGCCCGCGTCGATGTGGTCCGGCACGTCCACCAGCGTCCAGAACAGGGTCCACGCGGCGAGAACCGTGAACCCCGTGCCCACCATGCCGAGGTCGAGGCCGAGCACCTTGCGCTGCTGCGCCATGCAGCGGTTGAGGACGATCAGCGCGGCACCGATGACGGCCCCCATGTACGTGCCGAGGCCCGTCCCCAGGTTGTCCCACACGCTCTGGCTCTCCGAGAAGCCGGAGGCCGAGTAGGAGTAGAGATTGAGGAACGACGCGATGAACAGCAACACCGCTGCTCCGATCACCACGCCGTCGCCTCTAGTGAGGGAGCGGATGTTCACTTCAGGTCCTTCGTGAGTCGTCTCGTCGTCGCTAGACACTACCGTCCACGAGATCCGGCTGTCCGGCCGGTTACGGCCCTGGTCAGGACTCGCGCAGGAAACTCACGATTCCCTCAGAGATCCCCTGCGCGGCCTTCTGCCGCCAGGTGCCGCTGGTCAGCAGTGCCGCGTCCTTGGTATCGCGCATGTTGCCGCACTCGATGAACACCTTGGGAACCGTTGACAGATTGAGACCGCCGAGATCGGTGCGGGTGTCCAGCGCGGTGCCGTGGCCGATGTAGTTGGACGGCGGCTCGCCGGTCACCCGCAGGAAGCTCGCCGCGACCCGCTTGCCGAGATCGCGGGAGGGCGCGACGATCGGGCGGGTGTCGGCGGCGCCCGCGTGCACCGCCCCCGGCAGGATCACATGGAAGCCCCGGTCGCCCACCGGCGCCCCGTCGGCGTGGATCGAGATCGCCGCGTCCGCGTGCGCCCTGTTGCCGATCGCGGCCCGCTCGGTCACGCACGGCCCCCAGGCCGGGCCCTTGTCGTCATGGGTCAGCCGCACGGTGGCGCCCTGCCCCTCCAGCAGCGTCCGCAGCCGGTGCGCCACGTCCAGCGTGAACGACGCCTCCGCGTAACCGTCGTCGGTGGCGGTGCCGGTGGTGTCGCACTCCTTCCGGTTGCTGCCGATGTCCACCTTGCGGTTGATCTCGGCCGGGTGCCGGAAGTTGTCCGGGTTGTGCCCCGGGTCGATGACGACGACCTTGCCGTCGAGCGGTGCGGCGGCCTTGCCGTCGGCGCCGGACGACGCGGACGCGGAGGCGCGAGCGGAGGGGGAGGAGGCGGCGCCGGCGTGCCCGCCACCGCCGCCCACCGTCTCGTACGCCAGCCAGCCGATCAGCGCGCCGGGCACCAGCGCGGCGAGCGCCACGACGAGCGGACCGCGCCGGGGGCGGCGCTGCTGCGGGGGTTCGAACTCCGGGCCTGTGTATGACACGTCAGCGACTCTAACCGGGGCCTCAGATCCCCGCCCCCGTGCGCCGCAGCACCCGCAGCGAGCCGTTCACCGCCACCTCGGTGAACGCGCCGGAGCCGAGCGCCCGCAGGTACACCCGGTAGGGCGCCTGCCCGGTGAACTCGTCCGCGGGCTCGGGGAACACGTCGTGGATGGCCAGCAGGCCCCCCTCGGCCACGTGCGGCGCCCATCCCTCGTAGTCGGCGCCCGCGTGCTCGTCGGTGTGCCCGCCGTCGATGAACACGAATCCGAGCGGGGTGCCCCACACGCTCGCGACCTGCGGCGACCGCCCCACCAGGGCGATCACGTGGTCCTCCAGGCCCGCCCTGAACAGCGTCCGCCGGAAGGCGGGCAGCGTGTCCATCAGACCGACCTCGGGGTCCACGGTCTCGGGGTCGTGGTACTCCCACCCCGGCTGCTGCTCCTCGCTGCCCCGGTGGTGGTCCACGGTCAGCGCGGTCACCCCCGCCGACCGGGCCGCGTCCGCGAGCAGCACGGTGGACCGCCCGCAGTACGTCCCCACCTCCAGCAACGGCAGTCCCAGCGCGCCGGCCTCGGCCGCCGCCGCGTACAGCGCCAGCCCCTCGTCCACGGGCATGAACCCCTTGGCCGCCTCGAACGCGGCGAGGATCTCGGGCTTGGGGACGGTGGCCATGGGGACGCCTTCCAGTTCAGGGACACGGCAGCATGCGGGCCCCCATGCTGCCGCACCCGGTCGCGCGGGAGCGCACGGGGGCGCCCCCACGCGGCGCGTGCTAGTGCCGTGCCGGGCGTCGCGAGCCGGTGAACCTTTTTGGTCGCAGCACTACTAGACGCTCACCGCCTCACCCGGCAGGGCGAGGTCGACCTCGACGGTCCGCTCCTCGCCGGAGTGCGTGGCGGCCGAGGCCAGCGGCCCGTACCCGGGCGCCCGCGCGGCGAGCACGTACGCGCCCTGCCCCGGCACGGCCAGTTCGTACGCGCCGTCGTCGGCGGAGACCGCCGAACCCGCCTGCCGGCCGCGCCGGTCGATGAGCGTCACCTTGGCCCGGGCCACGGGGACCCCGGCCGGGTCCAGCACCCGCCCCCGGAAGCCCCGCAGCACGTCCTCCGCCCGCTCCAGCGCGGCGTCCTCCTCGCTGCTGGCCCGCAGCTGCACGTGCTGCTGCGCCGCGCGGCCGGTCCTCGGCAGGCACAGCGCCATCACCAGTCCGACCGCGACCGCGCCCGTGGCGATGAGGAAGGAGACCCGGAACCCGCGCATCGTGGGGATCGCGACACCCCCGGCCGTGTGCGCCGTGTTGGCCAGCACCATCCCGATGACGGCGCTGGAGACGGACGTGCCGATGGACCGCATCAGCGTGTTGAGGCCGTTGGCCGCGCCGGTCTCCGACGCCGGGACCGCGCCGACGATCAGGGCCGGCAGCGAGGAGTAGGCGAGG
This sequence comes from Streptomyces misionensis, assembly GCF_007896895.1. Taxonomy (GTDB): domain Bacteria; phylum Actinomycetota; class Actinomycetes; order Streptomycetales; family Streptomycetaceae; genus Streptomyces; species Streptomyces misionensis_A. The sequence goes on from NZ_VOGW01000029.1 coordinate 29,515, forward strand.
CCGATGCCCGCGCCGAGGATCACGGAGGTGAGGATCGTCTCCCAGGGCGCCTCCATCAGGCCGAGCCCGCCGCCGTAGCCGACGGCGATGATCAGCAGGCCGATGATGAGCGTGGTCCGGGGCCCGTAGCGGGCGGAGAGGCGGGCGTAGACCGGCGCGGTGAACATCATCGTCAGGCCGAGCGGGGCCACGCACAGACCGGCGACGACCATGGACTGGCCGAGGCCGTACCCGGTGGCCTTCGGCAGCTGGAGCAGCTGGGGCAGGACCAGCGAGACGACGTAGAACGCGACCCCGACCATGATCGAGGCCAGGTTGGTGAAGAGCACGGCGGGCCGGGCGGTGGTGCGCAGATCGACCAGCGGCGCCGCGGCGCGCAGTTCGTACAGGCCCCACAGGACGAGCACGACGACCGCGGCGAGGAACAGACCGAGGGTCGTGCCGGAGGCCCAGCCCCAGTCGCTGCCCTTGGTGATGGGCAGCAGGAACAGCACCAGACCGGCGGACAGGCCGAGCGCGCCGGGCAGGTCGAAGGAGCCCCGCGCGCGCGTCGGGGACTCGGGGACGACGAACAGGGTCAGGGCGATGGCGAGCACGCCGAGGCCGGCGGCGCCGTAGAACAGCGCGTGCCAGTCGGTGTGCTGGGCGACCAGGGCGGCGGCGGGCAGGGCGAGGCCACCGCCCACGCCTATGGAGGAGCTCATCAGGGCCATGGCGGAGCCGAGCCGTTCGCGCGGCAGCATGTCCCGCATCAGGCCGATGCCGAGGGGGATCGCGCCCATCGCGAAGCCCTGGAGGGTACGGCCCACGATCATGATGAGCAGCTGGCTGGTGAGCGCGCTGACCAGGGCGCCGATCACCATCACGGCGAGGCTGGCGATCAGCATGCGCCGCTTGCCGTACAGGTCGCCGAGCCGGCCCATGATCGGGGTGGCGACGGCGCCGGACAGCAGGGTCGAGGTGAGCACCCAGGTGGCGTTGCTGGGCACGGTGTGCAGCAGCTGGGGCAGGTCTTTGATGACCGGCACGAGCAGGGTCTGCATCACCGCGACCACGATGCCCGCGAAGGCGAGCACCGGGACGACGGCCCCGCTCGCCTTGCCCCGCGGTTCCTCGGTCGTCGTGTGGGTCATTGAGTGCGGCCTCCCGTAGACATAAGTGCCGGGTAAACCTCGTATGCACACGCAACTATTCCGTTGCTTCGGGCCCCTAATGTTTATTTGACCATCCTGTTAGCTTCTGACGAGGCGTCAGTGACGGTCCCCGGCGGCGCGGCGATGATGACGGTGCCGCGGGCGCGGGCCCCGGCGGCGACCGCCCGGTCTAGTCCGCGGCGTAGTCCGCGCGGAGTAGGTCTCGTGGTCCGAAATGCCGATGCAAGGACCGCAAGCGGCCTGAGACCATGACACCCATGCTGGAGACCGCCGACACCCCGCCCCTCATATCCCGCCGTACGACACCCCCGACCTGGCTGGTGGTGGCGCTGGCCTGCGCCGGACAGTTCCTGGTGGTGCTGGACGTCTCCGTGGTGAACGTAGCCCTGCCGTCGATGCGCGCGGACCTGGGCCTCAGCCCGTCCGGCCTGCAATGGGTGGTGAACGCGTACGCGATCGCCTTCGCCGGTTTCATGCTGCTCGGCGGCCGGGCCGGCGACCTCTACGGCCGCAAGCGGATGTTCCTCGTCGGCCTCGGCCTGTTCACCCTGGCCTCGCTGGGCGGCGGCCTCGCCCAGGAGGGCTGGCAACTGCTGCTCGCCCGCGCCGCGCAGGGCCTCGGCGCGGCGGTCCTCGCGCCCTCCACGCTCACCCTGCTGACGGCCGCGGTGCCGGAGGGCCCCGCCCGGGCCCGGGCCATCGCGACCTGGGCCGCGGTGGGAGCGGGCGGCGGCGCCGCGGGCGGACTCGTCGGCGGGGTGCTGGTGGACGTGCTGTCCTGGCGCTGGGTGCTGCTGATCAACGTGCCGGTGGGCGCGGTGGTGCTGGCCGGCTCGGCGCGCTGGCTCACGGAGAGCCGGGCCGGGGACGGGCGGCGCCTGGACCTGCCGGGCGCGCTGCTGGTCACGGCGGGACTCGGCACGCTGGCGTACGGCATCTCGCGCACCCAGGAGGCGGGCTGGACGTCCGCGGCCACCCTGGTGCCGCTGCTCGCCGGGGTGCTGCTGATCGCGCTGTTCCTGCTGACCGAGGCGCGCACGGCGGCCCCGCTGATGCCGCTCGGACTGCTGCGGCGGCGCGCGGTGGCGTCGGCCAACGCGGCGATGCTGGTGTCCGGTTCGGCGATGTTCTGCATGTGGTACTTCATGACGCTGTACGCGCAGAACGTGCTCGGCTACTCCCCGCTGGAGGCCGGCGCCGCACTGGTGCCCAGCTCGCTCGCCGTGGTCGTCGGCTCCAAGCTGGCGCCGCGCCTGATGCGCGCGGCGGGACCGCGGAGCGTGGCGGTGCTGGGCACGCTGGTGGCGGTGGCCGGGTTCGCCTGGCAGTCGACGATGAGCGCGCACGAGGCCTATGTCACCGCGATCATGTGCCCGGGCATCCTGATGATGCTGGGCGGCGGACTGGCGATGACACCGCTGGCCGCGCTGGCCACCTCGGGCGCGGCGAGCGGCGAGGCGGGCGTCGTCTCCGGTCTGATCAACACATCCCGCACCATGGGCGGTTCACTGGGCCTCGCGGTGATGTCGACGGTCGCCGCGACCGGCACCGGCGCGGGCACCGACCCGCAGTCCCTGACCGACGGCTACGCGCTGGCCTTCCGCGCCTCCGCGGCCGTACTGCTGGCCGGGGCGCTGCTGATGCTGCTGTGGCTGCCGCGCCGGCTGCCGCACAAGTGAGGGCGGCTCACAGCCACCCCCGCTGCCGGGCCTCCCGCACCGCTTCCGCGCGGTTGCGGGTGCCGGTCCTGCCGATGGCGGCCGGCAGACGGTTCCGCACGGCCGACTCGGACGGCCGCAGCCGGCCGGCGACGTCCGCGGCCCTCGCCCCGGCCACGGACCCGGTCAGCACCTCGCGCTCCCGGGTCGTGCGAGCCGGTCACCGCCTCGCGGATCCCGGTCAGCGCCTGCCGGCCCGATCAGATCGTGCCCGCCGCACGGCGGTACGACAGCACGGCGTACGCCCCGAACAGCAGCAGCCAGGCCGTCAGCACGACGAGGGCAGCGGCCCCCGGGGCGTGGCCCCGCGCGACCGCGTCGCCCAGTTCGGCGAACCGGTTGGCGGGGGTGTACGCCGACACCGCGCGCAGCCAGCCGGGGAACAGCGCGACCGGGAACCACAGGCCGCCCAGCACCGCGAGCCCCAGGTTGCACGCCATGTTGGCCACCCCGGTCGCGGGCCCGGTCAGCCGGTAGCCGTTGCCGAGGCCCAGCAGCGTGAACGGGACGGAGCCCGCCCACAGCAGCAGCGCGATCACCACCCACTGCCAGAGCGCCAGCCGCACCCCGTTGACCAGACCGCCCGCCGCGAGGACGGCCACGATCGCGGGCAGCACGGTCACCACACCGGTCAGCGCGCGCCCGCACACCACCTCGCGCGGGGTCATCGGCGTCACCCGCAGCTGGCGCAGCCAGCCCACCGCACGGTCCTCGGCGACCGCGCCGCCGGTGTTCAGCGCGGAGCCGACGGCACCGTACGCCGCCATGCCGACCATCGCGGCGGTGCGCCAGGCCCCGTCGGCGGCGCCGACGTTGGTGAACAGCAGGTACATCAGGACGGGCATGACGATGCCGCCGATGACGAAGCCGAGGTCGCGCAGGGTGCGGCGGATCTCCAGCCGGACGTAGGCGAGCAT
>NZ_VOGW01000029.1:33572-36136 GCF_007896895.1 Streptomyces misionensis
CCGTCGTGGTGGGGCGGCGACGTGAGCGCCAGGAACGCGTCGTCCAGCGACGCGGGCGCGACCTCCAGCCCCCGTATCGCGCCCAGTTCGGCCAGCGCGATCACCGTCGCGTCGGAGTCGTCGGTGCGCAGCCGGGCCCGGTCGCCGTGCACCTCCAGCGAGCGGACGCCGGGCAGCAGGGCGAGCCCGTCCGGGGCGCGGCCCGCGAGGGTCACGGTGACCAGGCTGCCGCCCGCCGCGCGCCGCAGCTCCTCGCCGGTGCCGTCGGCGACGACCCGGCCCCGGTCCATGACCACGATCCGGTCGGCGAAGTCGTCCGCCTCCTCCAGGTAGTGGGTGGAGAAGACGACGGTGTGGCCGCGCCGGGCGTAGCCGCGCATCGCCTCCCAGAACGCGTGCCGCGCCGCCACGTCCAGCGCCGCCGTCGGCTCGTCCAGCACCAGCAGCGAGGGATCGCCGGCCCGCGCCACCGCGAACCGCACCCGCTGCACCTGCCCGCCCGACAGCCGGTCCACCCGGCGCCCGGCCAGCGCGGCGATCCCGGCCAGCTCCAGCGCCCGGGGCACCGGCATCGGCGCCGGGTAGCGGGAGGCCACAAAGCCGACCAGCTCGCCCACGGTGACCCGGGGCACCGGCCGGGCGTCCTGGAGCATCGCGCCCACCCGGCCGGCCCGCACCGCCCGCTCCGGATCGGTGCCGAACAGCTCCACCCGGCCGGCGTCCGGCGGGTACAGCCCCAGCAGCAGGCCGATCGTGGTCGACTTGCCGGCCCCGTTGCGGCCCAGCAGGGCCACCGTCTCGCCGCGCGCGATCCGCAGATCCACCCCGTCCACGGCGCGCACGGACCCGTATGCCCGGACCGCCCCCGTGAAGGACACGGCGGTGTCCTCGTCCTTCTCCGTCATGGCTACGACAGTACGAGCAGGACCCGGCCGCGCGGCAGATGCGCATGTACGGTCCCGGGCAGTACGAAAGTCACGGCCCGACGGAACCGACGCCCCGTCAACAGCGCTTCTCAGGTGCACAGGACCCGGCTGTACAGGGGGCGCTTGGACTGGAACGCGTTCTCGGTCCGTCCCGTGGACGACCTCGGTGCGGACGGCCGCGCCGAGGTCCCGACACCTCTCAGGAGCCCCATGCCCATCGACGCAGCCAAGGCCCTCGCCGCCGGACCCCGCTCCGGACCGATCACCTGGACCGCCAAGGACGTGCAGCTCTACCACCTGGGCATCGGCGCCGGCACCCCCGCCACCGACCCGGACGAACTGCGCTACACCCTGGAGTCCCGGCTGCACGTGCTGCCCAGCTTCGCCACCGTGGCGGGCGCCGGCGCGCCCGGAGTGATCGGCGGACTGTCCATGCCGGGCATCGACGTCGACCTGGCCAGGGTGCTGCACGGCGGACAGACCCTGCGCCTGCACCGGCCCATCCCGGTGGCCGGCACCGCCATCGCCACCTCCCGCATCGTCGCCGTGTACGACAAGGGGAAGGCCGCCGTCCTCGTCCTGCGCACCGACGTGGCCGACGACCGGGGCGCGCTGTGGACGAACGACGCGCAGATCTTCGTGCGGGGCGAGGGCGGCTGGGGCGGCGAGCGGGGCCCCTCGGCCCGCACACCGGAGCCGGCCGGGCCGCCCGACCGGATGGTCGAGCGCCCCGTCCGCCCCGACCAGGCCCTGCTCTACCGCCTGTCCGGCGACGACAACCCGCTGCACGCCGACCCCGAGTTCGCCGAGCGCGCCGGGTTCGACCGGCCCATCCTGCACGGGCTGTGCACCTACGGCATGACGCTCAAGGCCGTGGTCGACACCCTGCTCGACGGCGACGTGGGGCGGGTGCGGTCGTACACCACCCGGTTCGCCGGCGTCGTCTTCCCCGGCGAGACCCTGCGCATCCGCATGTGGCGGCAGGAGGCGGGCCGGGTGCGGGTCGCCGTGGGCGCCGCCGAGCGGGACGACGCGCCCGTGCTCGCGGACACCGTCGTGGAGCACTCCTGAAACCGGACCGACGAGGGGAGCCGGACCTGCCCGCGACGGGCGTCGAGCCGGACCTGCCCGACTCGCCGCCCGAGGGCGGCACATAGAGAAGTGGGCATGGAAAAGCGGGACATAGAGAAGCGGGACATAGAAGAAGAGGGGGCACCGGCCGGTGCCCCCTCTTCCTTCCCGCTGTTCGGCCTCAGGCGGCCGCCTCGGTGGTCTCCTCGGCGGGCCTGCGGTGCCGGCCGTGGGGAGCCGTGTCGCTCTCCTTGGCCGCGACCTCACCGCGATGCCGGCCGTGGCCGGCGTTCTCCCCAGAGTCGGCAGACAGCTGCTTGGCCGTGCTGGTGTCGCTCATCGGACGTATTCACCCCGTCAACATCATCTTTCGTACAGCCGGGCGAGTTTAACCGGCCCACCGCCGGGCGAATCCAGGCGTACACGCCAACCGGCACTAGTTCGTTACAAGACGTTCCAGAGGCGCTTGCTGCAACGGCACCGGACGGGGCGGAACCGGCTCCCCGGGGACCGCGACCGGTTCCGCCGGGCCCGGCTGAGCCGCCCGCCGGGACAGCGCGCCGGGCC
>NZ_VOGW01000029.1:36416-40018 GCF_007896895.1 Streptomyces misionensis
CCGCCGGCCGTTCCGCGCGCGGGTCGCGCTCGGGCATCCGCAGCTCCGCCACTGCGCACGGCGTCTCCCGGGTGGCGTACGGCAGCCGCAGCACCCCTTCGTGGGTCCACAGCCCCGCGCCGGTCAACCAGCCCTTGGGCGCGGGGAGATGCCGCACCCGGCGCTCGGCCGGCCGCCACAGGCCCACCCAGGTGCCCACCGGGCCGTCGATGCGCAGCGCCACCGCGCAGGCCTCCGGTTCCAGCAGCTGCCCCGGCTGGATCGCGAACGGCACCGCCGTACACTCCGGCAGCCGCAGCGACGTGGGAAAACGCACCGGCAGGGTGGAGCCGAGGACGCCCCAGCCCAATCGTTCCTGCCCCGGCGAGGGGGCGTCCGAGGAGATCAGCAGCAGCCCGCTGTCGAGATCGGCCAGCAGCAGCCGGTCGTCGCTGTCCGGCGCGATCTGGAGCAGCGGCGAGACCTGGCCCAGCTCCAGATCCACCACGACCGTCTTGGTGCGGCCCTCCAGCTCCCGGTCCAGCGCCAGCAGCCGCCCGGCGCGGTCCAGCCAGACCCCGCCCGAGCAGCGCCCCGGCACCTCGGCGAGCCGCACCGGACCGTACGCCCCGCCCGCCACCTGCCACACCACGCTGGAGCGCGCGCCCACCGAGAGGGCGTACGCCCGCGCGCCCCCCGGCGCCGGGGGCAGCAGGGCGAGCCGGGTGCCGGGCGCCGCGCACTCCATCGCGCCCAGCGGCAGCTCCCCGGTGCCGGGCCCGGTCGGGTACAGCAGCGCGAAGAGGTGCCGCCGCGCCGCCCTCCGGTGGATCAGGACCCGGCCGTCGCCCAGCGGCTGCACCTCGGTGCCGGGCTCCTCCGGCTGGTGGCCGGGCAGCGGCACCGCGTACGGCTCCGGGCCGTCCAGCGTCCAGCGCTCCGGGAACCAGGAGTCACCGTCCCGCGCGAGCCGGGCGGCGTACGCGCCGTCCGCCGTGAGCACGCAACCGCGACCCGGCGAGCGGTCGTCCTCGCCGGTGGACGGGGATTCGATGGCACAGACCGTCATCGTTCGGTCACCTCCGGCGACGAAGGTAGTTTTCCGGACACGGCCGCGCGGGGGGCCGGCCGCCGCTTCACACATACGGGTGGCGCAGAAGCGATTCCTCCGAGGAAGCGGCGACGACTGTGCTGCGCGCGGGGCGGGACCGGCGGATGCGGTTCAGCCCCGCCGAACAGCCAGGTAGCCTTTTCTCGTGCCCCGTCTGTCTGAAGTCATCGCCGCGCTGGAGAACCTGTGGCCCGCCGAGCGGGCCGAGTCCTGGGACGCGGTCGGCACGGTCGTGGGCGATCCCGACCAGGAGGTCACCCGGGTCCTGTTCGCCGTCGACCCCGTGCGGGAGATCGTCGACGAGGCGGTGCGGCTCGGCGCCGACCTGCTCGTCACCCACCACCCGCTCTATCTGCGGGGCACGACCACGGTCGCGGCCTCGCACTTCAAGGGCCGGGTCGTCCACACGCTGATCAAGAACGACATCGCGCTGCACGTCGCCCACACCAACGCCGACACCGCCGACCCGGGCGTCTCCGACGCCCTCGCGGGCGCGCTCGACCTGCGGGTCGTACGCCCCCTCGTGCCGGACCCCACCGATCCGAACGGCCGTCGGGGCCTCGGCCGGGTGTGCGCCCTCGACCACCCGCTCACGCTGCGGGAGCTGGCCGGGCGCGCCGCCGAGCGGCTGCCCGCCACCGCGCAGGGCATCCGGGTGGCCGGCGACCCCGAGGCCGTCATCCGCACCATCGCCGTCAGCGGCGGCTCGGGCGACAGCCTCTTCGACCAGGTCAGGGCGGCCGGGGTGGACGCCTTCCTCACCGCCGACCTGCGCCACCACCCGGCCTCCGAGGCCGTCGCGCACAGTCCGCTCGCGCTGCTCGACGCCGCGCACTGGGCCACCGAGTGGCCCTGGTGCGAACTGGCCGCCGGCCAGCTCGACGAGATCTCCGACCGCCACGGCTGGGACCTCCGCGTCCACGTCTCCACGACGGTCACCGACCCCTGGACCGCCCACGCGGCGTCCTCCGTCACCACTAGCTAATGGGAGCCCCCAACTGAACGCCGCGCCCGCCGACCAGATCCGACTCCTCGACGTCCAGGCCCTCGACGTCCGCCTGCAGCAGCTCGCGCACAAGCGGAGGTCCCTGCCCGAGCACGCCGAGATCGAGTCGCTGACCAAGGACCTCACCCAGCTGCGCGACCTGCTCGTGGCCGCGCAGACCGAGGAGAGCGACTGCGCCCGCGAGCAGACCAAGGCCGAGCAGGACGTCGACCAGGTGCGCCAGCGCGCCACCCGCGACCAGCAGCGGCTCGACTCCGGCGCCGTCACCTCGCCCAAGGACCTCGCCAACCTCCAGCACGAGATCACCTCGCTCGCCAAGCGCCAGGGCGACCTGGAGGACGTGGTCCTGGAGGTCATGGAGCGCCGCGAGTCCGCGCAGGAGCGGGTGAACGAGCTGACCGAGCGGGTCGCCTCCGTCCAGTCGAAGATCGACGACGCGAGCGGGCGCCGGGACGCCGCGTTCGAGGAGATCGACCGCGAGGCCGCGGCGGTGACGAAGGAGCGCGAGGTCGTGGCGGCCGCCGTCCCCGCGGACCTGCTCAAGCTGTACGACAAGCTGCGCGAGCAGCAGGGCGGTATCGGCGCGGCGAAGCTGTACGCGCGCACCTGCCAGGGCTGCCGCCAGGAGCTGGCCATCACCGAGCTGAACGAGGTCCGCGCGGCGGCGCCCGACACGGTGGTGCGCTGCGAGAACTGCCGCCGGATCCTGGTGCGCACGGCCGAGTCGGGCCTGTAGGGGGCGCACGGCGTGCGGGAGTTCATCGTCGAGGCGGACGGCGGGTCACGGGGCAACCCGGGGCCCGCGGGCTACGGAGCGGTGGTCCGCGACGCGGCGACGGGCCGAACGCTGCTGGAGGCGGCCGAGTACCTCGGCTTCGCCACCAACAACGTCGCCGAGTACCGGGGCCTCCTGGCCGGCCTGCGCGCCGCCCGCACCCTGGACCCCACCGCGCGGGTCCACGTCCGGATGGACTCCAAGCTGGTCATCGAGCAGATGTCGGGCCGCTGGAAGATCAAGCACCCGGCGATGAAGCCACTGGCGACCCAGGCCCGCGAGGTGTTCCCGGCGGACCGGGTCAGCTACGAGTGGATCCCCCGCGCCGAGAACAAACACGCCGACCGCCTGGCCAACGAGGCGATGGACGCGGGGGCGCGCGGCGAGCAGTGGTCCGCGACGACGTCGACGGCGGAGCTGGACGTGGCGGACGTGGAGGTACGCGCGGGGGAGCCGGGGATGGCTGATGTGGATGCGCGTCCGGGAGAGTCGGGGGTGGCTGACGTGGATGCGGATGCGGATGCGCATGCGCATGCGGACGCGGGTGCTGGTGGGGCCGAAGGCGGCCGTGACCTGCCGGACCAGCAGGTAGACGGTGAGGAAGCGGCCGGCGCTGAGACTGCCGAGACGGCCTATGAGGTTGGGGGCCTGTTCACGCAGGCCGTAGCGCTCCAGGAGGCCGATCACGGGGAGCACGATGGCGAAGACGGTGACCGAGCGGCTGTCGGCGA
>NZ_VOGW01000029.1:40298-51606 GCF_007896895.1 Streptomyces misionensis
AGCGCTTCTCCGGCAGCGGCGGCACCAACCCGCCCCTCTCGGACATCGGCCGGGAGCAGGCCCACCGGGTGGCCGAGGCGCTGGCGAAGCGCGGCACGATCCAGACCGTCCTCGCCTCCCCCCTCGCCCGCACCAGGGAGACCGCCGAGATCGTCGCCGCCCGCCTCGGCCTGGACGTCCATGTCGAAGACGGCCTAAGGGAAACGGACTTCGGCGCCTGGGAGGGCCTGACCTTCGGCGAGGTCCGCGACCGCTACCCGGACGACCTGAACGCCTGGCTCGCCGACCCGGCCGCGCACCCCACCGGCGGCGGCGAGAGCTTCGCCGAGACCGCCACCCGTATCGAGGCCACCCGCGACCGGCTGGTCGCCGCCCACGCGGGCCGCACCGTCCTGCTGGTCACCCACGTCACCCCGATCAAGACCTTCGTCCGCCTCGCCCTCGGCGCCCCGCCCGAGTCCCTGTTCCGCATGGAACTGTCGGCGGCCTCCCTGTCCGCGGTGGCCTACTACGCGGACGGCAACGCGAGCGTCCGTCTCTTCAACGACACGTCCCACCTGCGCTGAGCCCCGCCGCACCACGCGCCAGCGCCTCGATCCGCGCCCAGTCCCGCGCGGCCACCGCGTCCGCCGGCACCATCCAACTCCCGCCGACGCAACCGACGTTGGGCAGCGCCAGATAGTCCGGTGCGGTCGCGGGTCCGATCCCGCCGGTCGGACAGAACCGGGCCTGCGGCAACGGCCCCGCCAGCGACCTCAGATACTCCGTGCCGCCCGCCGCCTGCGCCGGGAAGAACTTCATCTCCCGGACCCCCCGCTCCAGCAGCGCCACCACCTCCGAGGCGGTCGACACCCCGGGCAGGAACGGCACCCCGGACCCGCGCATCGCCCCCAGCAGCCCCTCCGTCCACCCGGGACTCACCAGGAACCGCGCTCCGGCCGCGACACACGCGTCCACCTGCTCCGGCGTGATCACCGTCCCCGCGCCGACCACCGCCTGCGGCACCTCGTCGGCGATCGCCCTGATCGCGTCCAGCGCGGCGGGCGTACGCAGCGTCACCTCGATCGCGGACAGCCCCCCGGCCACCAGGGCCCGCGCCAGCGGAACGGCGACGGAGGCGTCCGACAGCACCACCACGGGGACGACCGGCGAGAGGTCCAGCACGGAGATCATGCCCCTCATCGTGCCGAGCCGCTGCACCACTCGCAATCACCGTTGCACATACTGCAACGGCGAGCGTGAGTGTCGGCCCCTGGGGAACGTCCTCAGTGGACGCCCCAGGGGACGCCCTCAGTGGACCTCCTCCACCAGCACGTCCAGCGCCCACGCCTTCCCCGCCCGCTCGGGCGCCTGTGCCTCGACGACGTACCCCAGCTCCCGCAGCGCCGCCACCAGCTCCGCGGGGCCGGCCGGCGTCACCCCGGCCGACAGCAGCGCCCGTACGATCCGCCCCTTCGTCGCCTTGTTGAAGTGGCTGACCACCTTCCGCGTCGGCGCGTGCAGCACCCGCACCGTCGCCGTCCGCCCCGCGACCTCGCCCTTCGGCTTCCAGGCCGCCGCGTACGCCGCCGAGCGCAGATCCAGCACCAGCCCGTCCCCGGCCGCCTCCGGCAGCACCCCGGCCATCGGCGCCCGCCAGTGCCCGGCCAGCGCCCCGAGCCCCGGCAGCCTGATCCCCATCGAGCAGCGGTAGGAGGGAATCCGGTCGGTCACCCGCACCGCGCCCCACAGTCCGGAGAACACCAGCAGCGAGCGCGCCGCCCGCCGCTTCGCCGCCGTGTCCAGGGAGGCCAGGTCGAGGGCGTCGTACAGGACACCGGTGTAGATCTCCCCGGCGGGGCGGGCGCCGGCCGTGCGCAGGGCCGCGTTCTTGGCGACCTCCCCGCGCAGCCCCTCGCTGAGCCCCAGCACCTCGCGCGCCTTCTCCTCGTCACCCGCGCACAGCCCGACCAGCTCCCCGAGCACGGCCTCCCGCGCGGCGGTCAGCCCCGGCAGGGACAGCGACTCCAGCCGCAGCGGGGCACCCTTGCCCGAGTCGGCCTTACCTTCCGAGGGCGGCAGCAGGACCAGCAACACGTACTCCTTCTCTTGCGCTCGCCGCCAGCGTACGGGCTCGGCGCCGGGGCACGGCTCGCCACCAGGGCTCCCGCCTCGGCCCCCGTACGGGACGGCCTCCTAGGCGACGGCCGGCCCCCTACGGAAAAGCCACGAGACGCTCCTCTACGGGACAGCCGGGGGACGGACCCCTACGGGACTGCCGCGGGACGGCCCCCGTACGGGGTGCTGCCCGCGCCCCCTCGCCCTACGCTCGACACATGCCCCCGCGCAAGATCCGCGTGACCGGCGCCCCCGAGGCACCCCTGAGGGCCGCGCTCGCCGCCCTGCGCACCGGCCTGGGCATCCCCGAGGACTTCCCGCCGGAGGCCAGGGCCGAGGCCGAGCGTGCCGCGAAGGCCCCGCCCCCGCCGTCGTACGACGCCACGGACATCCCGTTCTTCACCCTCGACCCGCCCGGCTCCAAGGACCTCGACCAGGCGGCCCACCTGTCCCGGCAGGGCACCGGCTACCGGGTGCGGTACGCCATCGCCGACGTCGCCCACTTCGTCGTACCCGGCGGAGCCCTGGACGCGGAGGCGCACCGGCGGGTGAACACCCTGTACTTCCCCGACGAACGCGTCCCGCTGCACCCGGTCGCGCTCAGCGAGGACGCGGCCAGCCTGCTGCCCGGCCGGACCCGGCCCGCCGTGCTGTGGACGCTCGACCTGGACGAGCTGGGCCGGACGATGGCCGTCGACGTGCGCCGGGCCCTGGTCCGCAGCCGCGCCCGGCTCGACTACGCGGGCGTGCAGCGCGCGATCGACACGGGCACGGCCGAGGAGCCGGTCGCCCTGCTCCGGGAGATCGGCCGGGCCCGGGAGCGGCAGGAGGCCGAGCGCGGCGGCATCTCCCTTGCCGTGCCCGAGCAGGAGATCACCGAACAGGACCACACCTACGCGCTGTCCTACCGGGCGCCGCTGCCCGCCGAGGGCTGGAACGCGCAGCTCTCCCTGCTCACCGGCATGGCCGCCGCCGATCTGATGCTCGCCCTGGGCACCGGCATCCTGCGCACCCTGCCCGCCGCCCCGGACGGCGCGGTCGCCCGGCTGCGCCGTACCGCGCGGGCCCTCGGCATCGACTGGCCGCACCATGTGCCGTACGCGGCCGTGATCAGCGCCCTCGACCCGCACGAACCGCACCACGCGGCGTTCCTCCAGGAATGCACCACCCTGCTGCGCGGCGCCGGCTACACGGTCTTCCGCGACGGCGCCCTGCCCGCGATCACCACCCACGCCGCCGTGGCCGCCCCCTACACGCACTGCACCGCCCCCCTACGGCGCCTCGCCGACCGCTACGCCCTGGAACTCTGCCTGAGCGCGGTGTCCGACGCCCCCACGCCCGACTGGGTCCTCGCCGCACTCGACGCCCTGCCCCACCGGATGGCCGACGGCGCGCAGCGCGCGGGCACGGTGGAGCACGACGCCATCGACATCGTGGCGGCGGCCCTCCTGAAGGACCGGGTCGGCGAGCTCTTCGACGCCTGCGTGGTCGACGTGGACGAGCACCGGCCGGGCACCGGCACCGTCCAGCTGGCCTCCCCGGCGGTCATCGGCCGCGTCGAGGGCCCCGACCTGCCCCTGGGCGAACCCCTGCGGGTACGCCTGGTCCAAGCCGCCCCCGGCGCGGCGAAGCCCCTGTTCACGACCGTGTGAGCGCCTGGACGAGGGCGTCGGGCTCGTCCGCGTACAGCCGCACCACGCGCACCTCCTCGGGCCGGCCGAGGAGCGTCGTCCAGCCGACCGGTTCGGCGAGTTCCAGCGTCACCGAGGTCTGGGAGCCGACGGGAAGATCGAGTTCCCCCGCCGCGTACTCGTGCGTCATCCGGGTCTCCCGCCGTACGGCCCCGATCGCGCCCAGCGGTATCCGCACATCCACCCGGACCCCGTACCGCACCCGCAGCGCGTCCCCGGTCAGCACGTGCGGGCGCACCACACCGGCCGCGTGCAGGCCGAGGACGAGCAGCACGGTGTAGATGTCCAGCACCAGCATCACGCCGTGCGCGGCGGGCCAGTCGCGCAGCATCGCGGCCACGCCTACCGTCTCGATCACGCACACGAACGCCAGCCCCAGCAGGGTCGAGCCCTGCCCCCGCGCATATCCGAAGACCCGCCCGCCGGCGGTCCCGTGTCTGCGCCGCCCCACCCACAGCGCGAGGCTTCCGAAGACCCGGGCCTCGTGCAGCACCAGCCGGTGCACGGTCCTCATCCGCCCTCCCCTCCGGTCACCATACGTAGCGCACTGGGCACGGCCTCGGCCCGGCGCCGGGGGCAACTCGGCGCAAAGCACACGAGGAACGACGTGATCACACAGGGCCGCGCATCCGTCCGGCCCCGGCTCACCGCCGGTCCACGGCCCCGGGCGCGGACCGGTACCATGGTCCGCACGGCAGACGAGCCGGGCGGGCGGCCGCGTGGAGTCCCCTAGGGGGCTTCCCGAGGAACGTCCGGGCTCCACAGGGCAGGGTGGTGGCTAACGGCCACCCGGGGTGACCCGCGGGACAGTGCCACAGAAAGCAGACCGCCGGGGACCTCGGTCCTCGGTAAGGGTGAAACGGTGGTGTAAGAGACCACCAGTGCCCAGGGTGACCTGGGCAGCTAGGTAAACCCCACCCGGAGCAAGGTCAAAAGGAAACACCCCGGTGTTTCTGCGCGGACGATCGAGGGCTGCCCGCCCGAGTCCGCGGGTAGACCGCACGAGGCCGGTGGCAACACCGGCCCTAGATGGATGGCCGTCGCCCCGGGCCTCGCGAGGGACCTGGGGAACAGAACCCGGCGTACAGCCCGACTCGTCTGCCACCGGCGCCCTGACCACACAACCTCCAGGTCAGGGCGTTCACGCGATCGCGAGGCCCTCTTCAGGCAGTGCCCGGTGTGCCCGCCTTGAGATGCGCCGCGAGGGCCTGGAGAGCAGACCAGGCGGAGGCGTCGGTTCCGTCGCCGAGCGGGTAGTGCAAGGCCGGATCTGCGGCTGTGCCGAGTCGTACGGGACGCACCGCGAGCGGTGGGTGGCGTGCATGGGTGAGCCCGATGGCCCGGACGTCCCGGGCGCCGAGAGTGAAGGCGACCGGGACCGGCGGGGCGGTGAGAAGGGGAGCGAGGGTCAGGTCGGCGCCGGCCGCCGTGACAGTGGTCAGCATGGTGGTCAGGCCGTGGCTGTCGACGAGTTCGGCGGCCAAGGGCTCGATCGTGTCCAAGGGGACCTGCCCGGCAGTCGGATAGCCGATGCTGAGCGTGGCGTCCTCGGCGACCCCCGCCTCGGTACGCGAGGTGCGGTGGGATGCGACGGCCGGCCGGTCGGGCGTGCCGATGACGAGGGCGTGCGTGGGCTCGGGAGAGCGGCTGCGAGCCAGGTCGGTCAGCTGGCGCGGTGACCAGGGCAGGTTGATCGGCTCGGCCGTGCCCCAGCCGATGGGTGAAGTACCGGTCAGGTGGCGCCAGGCCGTCTCCAGTGCGGCACCCAGCACGAGGTCCGCGTCGGGGGAGTGCACGGTGCGCAGCGCCACGGTGAGTCGGCGCTCCGTGGTGGGTCGAACGTTCTCGGAAAAGATGTCCGCCACGGTCGTGGGTGTTTTCGAGGGTGCGAAGGTGCCACCCCGCCAGGCGAGTTCGGCGCCGGACAGGCCGTCGTAGTAGCCGCCCGCCGGGTTCTGGACGACCCAGCGGTTCGGGAGACCGCCCAGGGCCATGCGCAGGGGCAGGGTGAGCCGGACGTGGTGCGGGGTGACCAGATGTACGGCCCGCCCGGACGCCGCCGCGGCGCGCAGTACGGCGGACAGCCAGGTGGTAAGGGGCAGGACCGGGCGGTCGGCGAGCACCACGGCGGTGGACTCGGTGAGGACATCGACCGCGGGCAGGGCTCCGTCCGTCAAGGGGGACGCAGTGAGACCGTTGCCGTCGTCCCCTGCCGTCTCCACCACCGCCGTGCCGTCCGCCGTGCGCGGCCAGGTCGTGCCGCCCAGCAGCATCTTCAGCCGTCCGCAGACCGATGCGGCGAGTGGCTCGGCAGTGGGGACCGCCGTGGAAGCACGGGTCTCGGTCCACCAGTACGGTGGCTCGGGCGGGGTGACCTCCGGGCCGAGAAGGCGCTCGGCTTCGCCCGGCACATGGACCAGGAGCGGTGACTCGACGGATACCAGCGGGCGCCCGGCTGCCGTGCACAGCTGGATCACCGCGCCGTCGTCGGTGGCGGCGAGACCGAGATCGGGGCCGCCGGCGTGCAGCGCCGCGAGCAGGGCCGCGGCGTCCGGCATCTCCTCGGTGAGGGCGATGACGTCCTTGGTCATACCGGTGCCTCCGTGGGGTCGGCCTCGCCCGCGAGAGCGGTCTGGATCAGCTGGTGGCGGCGGCCACGGCGGACCAGGGTGCCGCGACCGGGCGGTTGGGCCGACGCGTACAGGCCGGGAAAGAGCAGGCCTTCGGTACGGTCCCCGGTCATCACCAGAGCCGTTGCCCCGGTCTCGCGCAGTGCCGTCAGGAACTGCTCGTACAGGGCCCGTGAGGCCCCGGCGACTCGCCGGGTGACGACGAAGTGCAGGCCGATGTCGCGGGCCGAGGAGATGTACGGCAGGAAGGGGTTGAGCGGCTGTTGCCCGGCCGCGGTGAGGATGTCGTAGTCGTCGACCAGGATCACGATCCGCGGGCCGCTGAAGGACGGCTCGTCGGTGAGCGCGTCGGGGTCGGCGGTCTCGGGCAGACGTTTCGCCAGTTCCGTGGCTATACCGGTGGCCAGTGCATGGGAGAGGGCGGCGTTGTGCGCGTAGCCGCCGCGATACGGCTCCGGGACGATGCCACGCAGGCCGCGCCGCGGGTCGAAGATGCCGAAGACCAACTCGTCCGTGCCATAACGGTCGACAAGGCACCGGGAGATCAGCTTGAGCAGGTTCGTCTTGCCGCACTCGTTGTCACCGAGGACCAGCAGATGCTGGTCGGTACCGAACAGGTCGAGCGTGGTGGTGGAAAGGGTGTCCTGGTCGATGCCGATGGGGATCGCGTGCGGCTGTGCCGTGGCGGAGGGCAGGCGCCCGGCGGCCAGCCGCGTCGGCAGGACCCTCACCGGGGCAGCGAGTTCGCCGTGCCAGGTCGCGCGGAGCATTGTCGCCGCCTGCTCCAGGGCCGGGCCGAGGCCGTCCGTGGAGGGTTGCGCGTCGATACGCGGAAGTGCCGCCTGGGCGAAGAGTTTGCCGTCCGTCAGGGCCCGGCCCGGCATGTCGGCCGACAGAGTGGCGGAGAGCTTGCGGTCGACGGAGGAGTCGGCGGGGTCGTTCAGGCGTAGTTCGATACGACTGCCGAACAGCGACTGAGTGGCGATGCGTACGTCGTTCCAGCGGAGCATGCCCGCCACGACGTGGATGCCGTAGCCGCTGCCGCGCTTGAGCAGGTCGGCGACATCGTCGTCGAGATGGGCGAATTCATCGCGCAGCGCGCCGAATCCATCGATGAGCAGCACCACATCGGTGGAACCGAGTGCGGACAGCTCACCCCTGGCGCGCAGCGCACGCAGCTGGTCGACGGAGTCGATGCCCCGCTCCCGGAAGATCTCCTCGCGCTCGGCGAGCATGGCGCGCACCTCGGCGACGGTGCGGGCCGCCCGCTCGTGGTCGGTACGGGTGGCGATGCCGCCGACGTGAGGCAGTCGCGCGAGGACGCTCAGTCCGCCGCCGGCCAGGTCCAGGCCATAGACGGCGACGTCGCGCGGGGTGTGGGTGAGGGCAAGGGAAAGCGTCAGGGTGCGCAGCAGCGTCGTCTTGCCGGAGGCCGGGCTGCCGATGACGGCGGTGTGCCCGCCTGCCGTGTTCAGGTCGTGCACCCACGGGCCCTGCCACTGTCGAGCCGGGTCGTCCAGGACTCCCAGCGGCACCTGCAACGGGCCTCCCCTGTGGTCGAGTCGGAGCCCGGCGGCCGACGCCCGCACGGGTCCCGCGGCCGAGTCGAGGGTGAGCGCCCCGGGCAGCGGCGGCAGCCAGATCCGGCGCACCGGCGCGGCGGCGCCGACGAGTCGGCCGACCGCGATGCCCAGGACGGTCGGCCCGGTCTCGCGCTCACGCCGTACCGGGGGATCCTCCTCCACCGCGGGTGCCTGTGCCGGTGTGTTGAACGCCGGGTACGCCCAAGCGAGGGGTTCGGCATCCGCGGTGTCTTCCCGCACGACGGCGCCGCGGTACCCGCCGGAGACGAAGCCCGCCTTGAAGCGTGTGTACGTCGATGTGTCGACCTTCAGATAGCCGAAGCCGGGCAGGGGCGGCAGATGGAAGGCATCGGTGGTGTCCAGGACCGTACGCGACTCGTCCGCCGAGAAGGTACGCAGACCGAGCCGGTACGACAGATACGTGTCGAGACCCTTGAGCTTGCCGCCCTCGATGCGCTGGCTGGACAACAGCAGATGGACGCCGATGGAGCGGCCGATGCGGCCGATGGACAGGAAGAGGTCGATGAAGTCGGGTTCGGCGGTGATGAGTTCGCCGAATTCGTCGATGACGACGAACAGGTGGGGCAGCGGTTCGAGATCGGGTCGGCCTGTGGTGCGCAACGCCCGATAGCGTCCGATGTCGGCGATGTTGCCCGCGTCCTTGAGTACCTGCTGGCGGCGCTTGATCTCGCCGGCCAGCGAGGTGTGCACACGCTCGACCAGATCGGCCTGGTTCTCCAGGTTCGTGATGACGCCCGCCACGTGGGGCAGTGGGGCGAAAGGCGCGAAGGTGGCACCGCCCTTGTAGTCGACCAGGACCATCGCCAGATCATCCGGCGCGTGCGTCGTCACCAGCGCCAGCACCAAGGTGCGCAGCAGTTCGCTCTTGCCGGAGCCGGTCGCGCCGACGCACAAACCATGTGGGCCCATGCCGAGTTCGGCGGACTCCTTCAGGTCGAGCAGCACCGCTTGGTGGCGGTCGTCCAGCCCGATCGGCACGCGCAGGAAGTCCCGTTCCCCGCGCGGTCTCCACTGCCGGGCCGGGTCGAGACCGGCCATGTCGTCGATGCCGAGCAGCTGTGGGAACTCGACGGGCCCAAAGACGGGCGTGCCCTCGGTGGCGGACTCGGCGGACAGCCGCAGCGGTGCGAGGGCCCGCGCGAGTCCTTCGGCTTCGGGAAGTCCGGGGCGGTCAGCGACACCGTGCGCCTCGACGACCTGCTGCCCGCGCAGATCCTGCACCGTGATCCGATCGCCGTCGACGGTGATCCGAACGGAGACGTGATCGGGTTCGTGCACCTGTTCGGCGAGCAGATGCAGGACCGTGACCCCCATGTCGGTCAGGGTGACGGCATTGTCCGGACGCGGCAGGCCCCCCGCGTTCTTCCCGTACTCGTCGATGAGCACGAGCAGCCGGTCGGTCAGGGCGAGCGCGTTCCTGTCGGACAGACCGCGGCGCACCTCCGCCGCGTACGAGGCACGCCGCCCCAGCTCCGCGCCGATCAGCTCGGCCAGTTGCGCCGGGCTGGGAGCGATGCGACGCATGGCGAATCCGTCGGCATGGTTGTGCGGATCAAGCATGTGGGGGAGCCATTTGGCCCATTCCCATTCCTCGATGCGATCCCCGGGCACGGCAAGTGCGATGGCCAGGTCGTCCGGTGCGTGCGTCACGGCGGCCTGCACGAGCAGGGCCCGGGCGACGCACAGCACGTCCTGGCGGTCTCCGATGACGCTGACGTTGCCGGCTCGGTCCAGCGGTACGGTCAGTGGATGGTCCGAGACGGTGGCGTAACGGGCCTGCAGGGCGCGCGCCTCGTTCAGCATGAAGGGGTCGGGCGGGGTGAGCACGTTTCCTGCCGCGCTCTGGCCGATCGCCAACTCCTGCACGGGTACGTCGCCGACACCGGCCCGCACGTCGAGGAAGTCCCGATCGGTGCGGCGCCGCTCCCACAGCCGGGCGGGATCACGCAGGACGTCGTACAAGGCCGGCGGCGCGGGATGGATGACCCGGGCCGCACGGCGCCGTTCGCGCTCGGCCGCGCTCAGCTCGTTGCGCAGTTCCTCCAGGTACTCCAAGTACCGCTCGCGCTGGACGCGCCGCTGGCGCTGTGCCTTGCCGCGCTGCGACAGGAAGAGGGCGACCGCGCCGAGCAGCGCGATGACGAGGACGACGGCACCCAGGCCCGCGAACTGGCTGGAGCGAATGATCGTCATCATCACGACCGAGCTCATGACGCCGGCCATCGGCAGCAGAGCGGTCGCCGGAGTACCGGTCTTGCCCTCGGGCAGGTTCGGCGGCGGTTCGATGGTGCGGGCCTGTGGCGGCGACAGGGGGCGCGTCGAGCGGGCCGGACGGTGGACCTGGTGCTGGGTCAACGAACGCGCACCGCCCTGTACAAGGCCTCGGCGGCGAGCTGGGCGGCTGCGTGACGTGTGGCCTCGCCGAGCCGATCGGTCATGATCGGCCCGCCGCCGGCCAGATGCCGGTCGTAGGGCAGATGCACGAGGGTGACTCCGGTTTCCCGTAGATGGGCTGTGGCGGCTCTCAGATCGAGGTTCGCGTCCGGCGTGTTCGAGGTGAGGGCCACGACGGTGGAGGCGAGTGCGGCGTGGGGCAGTTGACCGAGCCAGTCCAGCACGATCCGGGTACCGCCCACTCCTTCCGCGGTGAGCGGGGCCACGACCACTCGCGCGTGCGCGGTGTCCATCGCGGTACGGGCCACCTCACCGGGCAGCGTCTCGCAGTCCACGACGGTGACGGCGAAGTAGCGGCGCAGCGCGAGCGTGACCGTACGGTAAGTGGGGACACTCAGGGGGGCGCCCACCCGGCCCTGGCCGGCGGGCAGCAGCCAGCCGCCATCCGCTATGGGCACCAAGTATCCCGTGATATCGGTGAGTTGCATCGACGGAGTCAGGATTCGTGCGAGTTCCACGCACGACCAGCGGACGGACTGGGCACCCAGTCGCACCGGCAGCGTGCCCAGGGCGGCATCGGCCTCCAGAGCGAGCACCGGGTCGTGCCGGTAGTGACTGAACACCCGTGACAGCAGCGCGGCGGCCGTGGTCTTGCCGACGCCACCACGGATGGACGTCACCGCGATCACCCGGCCCGTGGTCACCGGTTGTTGCAGCAGGGCGCCCAGCCGGCTCTCCTCGGCGACCTCCTGTGCGGCGGACGAGGTCAGCTTGCGCAGCGACCGGCCGGAGCGCCGGGCCAGCGAGTCGCCGTGCCGGGGAGAACCCAGCGCTATGGCAAGGCGTGGATCGATCGTCGGCACGGGCTCGGGCGTCGCCGGCGGCAGCCGGG
>NZ_VOGW01000002.1:0-21813 GCF_007896895.1 Streptomyces misionensis
CCCCCTCGTCCTCGCCGCCGTCGTGCCCGCCGCCCTCGCGCTGACCGCCTGGGCCATCCGGCACCGGGGAACCCGCCCGCAGAAACGTCTCGGCGGCCCGGCGATCAAGGTCGCCGCCGTCGCCGCCCTGGGCTGCACCGCCTACAGCGCCGACACCTCGTGGCGCTTCGCGGCCGACTACCTCGACATGGCCGGCACCGCCGAGCGCGCCGGCATGTTCGCCGCCGCCGAACTCGCCTTGTTCGCCACCGCACTGATGGCACGGCAGAACCTGGCTGCCCAGGGCGCCCCCGGCCTGCCGGGCACGCTGGTCTGGGTGATCACCACGGTGCAGGTGATCCCCGCCTACGCCGAGAGCGGCCTCATCGGCGGCACCGTCCGCGCCTTCGTCGGACCAGTCATGGCCGCGATGCTCTGGCACCTGGCCATGGGCATCGAACTGCGTTTGCGCACCCCCGGTGCCGCGTCGAACGGCCTGGTCGCCGTGCTGGGCCGAGAGGCACGCGAGCGGCTGCTGTCCCGCCTGGGCATCGCCGCGCGGGACCGCGACGCCGCGCAGATCACCCGGGACCGGGCCACCACCCGAGCGGTCACCCTCGCCGCCCGTCTCGCCGAGCGCACTCCCGAGCAGCAGCGAAACCGTCGCGGCCGGCGGCTGACCCGACGCCTGTCGAAGGCGGTCGGCAGGGCCGCGGTCGGCACCGATCCTCTCCAACGGGCACAGCTGCTCGACCAGCTCGCCGCCCGGCGACACGCTCTCGCACTCGCCACGGTCGCCCTCCCTTCTCCCTGGTCCCCGGCGGGCAACGCTTCGGTGGCCACGGTCCTCCCGCAGCCGGCCCCGAATGTGGCGGTCCCCGCCTCCGGTCCCGACGGTTTCGACGAGTCGGTCCGGGACCGAGGACCGGGGACTGCGTCGGGACCGGTCCCCAGTGAAGCGGCTCCGGAGGCGGAGGTCGGGTCCGGGTCCGGGACCGAGGGAGGCGAAACGGGGCCGCTCGCGGCGACCAGCGGCCTTGAAGACAGTGCTGTGCCGGGGACCGGTCCCAGCGATCCAGGAGCCGCAGAGCCGGACGCAGTAGACACGAAGCCCGACCACAACGCACGAGAAGCAGCAGCTCAGAGCGCGAATTGCCGGGAACCGAACCTTGCGACGTCCGGGACCGAGAGCACCGAGGACCGAGGACCGACCACCAGCGAGTCCGGGACCGAGACCACCCAGGACCCAGGACCGACCACCAGCGAGTCCGGGACCGAGACCACCCAGGACCCAGGACCGACCACCAGCGAGTCCGGGACCGAGACCACCCAGGACCGAGGGCACAAGGTTCCGCTCCGCCGGAAGTCGGTCCGGAAACCTCGCACGAAGAACAAGGACCTGCGTGCCCGGTCCCGCTCGCGCCAGACGGAGCGCGCACGCGAGCTGGGCGAACCCGAGCGCCAGCTCGTCCACGAGGTACGCCCCCACGTTCCCGCCCTGCTCGAACGGGACGGCAACGCCGCGATCACCCGGGTGCAGCTGCGCGAGATCATCCGCCGCCAGGGCCTGACGGGGGTCGGCAACGACCGGCTCGGCCTCGTCCTCCAGGAGCTGCGGAACGGAGACATCACCACCACGAGGAGCAACGTCCGATGAAGACCTGCCACCAGTTCAACACCGTCCGCGCGGAGTACGAGCGGGAGATCGGCTTCATGCTCGCTCACTCCGAGCGGCACGCGGGCAGGCCGGCGGCGAAGTCGAGCGCGAAGCAGGCCGCCTCGGCGAAGCAGCGCATGGCCCGCGCGCTCAGCAGCCACGTCGGGCGCTGCCCCGAGTGCGGCTGAACCGGCCAAAGCAGCAGCACAAAGCCCCTATCCGTACACGGTGGTCCGGCTTCGCGCTCGGACCACCACCCCTCTCGTGCACAGGAGTTTCACCATGCCGACCGCGTCTGCACCCGACCGCTTCGAGGACCGCTTGGTCTGGGCGTTCATGCACACCTTTCTGACCTATGGCTTCCTCCACTCGGCCGTCGACGGCCCGGACGGGCAATGGTTCGTCCAGATTGGCCCCACCGAGCGCGTTCATCACCTCACCGACTCGGAGGACGCCTTCGGCTTCGTGCTCGACATCCTGGAAGTCATCCACAGCGCCCAAGGAGGCGGGCAGTGACGGCCCCGCACTCCGCCCCCGCTCCAGACGACGGTTCGCCGAACTCCAACTCGGTCTCGGGGCGAGCAAGTTATCGGCCAAGCTACTCTTCCCCGTCGGGGAAGACAGCTTGGCCATCTCCCGCCCCAGGGGTGGCGGGAGCGGTCCAGCACCGGGGGGCGCTGGACCGTCAGGCGGCGACCGAGGGCGGATTGCAGCCAGGGGTGGAGGAGCAGCCGCGAAGCCGCGCGAGCACCGCTCGTAAGCGCTCCCCCCAGAAGACCAGACGTGCACGCATCTGCAACGTCCGTCTCAACGACGACGAGTGGAGTCGTCTGACCACCGCAGCACGTACCTCGCGCACGACCCTGCCCGCCTACCTTGTGCGCGCCGGTCTCGCCGCCGCCGACGACGCCGAGAACACCGCTGCGGTCATTGCGGGCCACCGGGACCTGATCGTCGAGCTGTTCGCCGCGCGCCGTCATCTCGGGCAGGTCGGCAACAACTTGAACCAGGTCGCCCGTGTCCTCAACAGCGGCGGACAACCCGCGGAGCTCGACGCCATCGTTTCGGCGGTTCAGCGAGCGGTCGCTCGCGTGCAGGCCGTCACCGACCGGCTGCTGGCACAGGATTGACCGAGTTGCTCAGGCAGACCACGGTGCGCTGCCGGCCAGCAGGCTTCGGATGTCGCGCCGGACACCTTCCTGGAACCGGTCGCGCAGCTGGCCGGCCTCGTCCTTCAGTGCGAGGAGCGCCGGGGTGTCCTCCGCTGCCGCGTGCCGCCGAGGTTGAAGCCGGCGACCGCAGATGCAGCCGCCATGTCACGTTCCTCGGCCGCCGTGGTCTGCAGCACGCGCAGCAGGTCCTTGCCGGTGTCCCCGTCGCAACCACGTACTCGGCGCCAGCTCCGTACGCAGCTCCAGCAGGCGCGTGACCGCGCACCGCGCGCGTGGAACGCCTGCTTCCCACTGCCCATCCCCGTTGATCAACCGGTCGAGGACAGCAGCATGATTCCCCGGATCCAAAAGCGCGGCCAGCGGACCATCGGCCTCCTGTACTACCTCTACGGGCCGGGCAAGTTCGAGGAGCACACCGACCCGCACCTTGTCGCCTCCTGGGATCACAACGCTCCCGACCCCGGCCGTGACGCCACCGCGACCCTCAAACAGCTCCAGCAGCTCCTGGACCAGCCCGTCGAGAACATCGACCCGTCGCAACGCCCGAAGAAGCATGTGTGGCATCTGTCCGTGCGCAATGGCGGTGAGGACCGGATCCTGTCGGATGAGGAATGGGGGGATGTGGCCCGCCGGATGGTCGCTGCTGCGGGGATCGACGACCCCGCGGCTGGAGCGGGCTGCCGGTGGGCTGCTGTGCGGCACGCCGACGACCACATCCACATCGTTGCCACCCTCGTCCGTGAAGACGGGTACAAACCCGACCTCGACAACGATGCTCACCGCGTTCAGGCCGAGGCTCGCGTCCTCGAAGCGGAGCTGGGTTTGCGGCGCCTCAACAAGGGTGACGGCACCGCGGCGAAGCGGCCCACCAGCGCCGAACGCCACAAGGCCGAACGCCAGGGCCGCGAGCGCACCGCACGTGAGGAGTTGCGCGAAACCGTACGGCGGGCGGTGGCCGGCGCGAGGAGCGAGGAGGAGTTCTTCGACCGGCTCGCCGCCGCCGGCCTCCTGATCCGCAAGCGCGTCGCGCCCTCGGGCGACCTGCTCGGATACAGGGTCGCTCTGCCCGACGACCTGAACAAGGACGGTGAGCCGGTGTTCTTTCCCGGCGTCCGCCTGGCCCCCGACCTGTCGCTGCCCCGCATCCGCGAGCGCTGGACCGCTGGGGCCCAGGACATTCCAGCTGCCGGGGAGGAGGCGACCCGTACGGGGCCGGGCGGTCCGGCCTCCGCGCGCCGCGGGACAGCGTCGGCGGTGTGGCGAGCCGTGTTCGTCGTCGAGCACGGCGAGGACGGGGTGGCCGCCGCACACATCGCCGCGGCCGGCGAGGTCCTGGACGCCCTCGCGAAGACCTCAGCTGCCCACACCCGCCGCGAACTACGCGACGCCGCAACGGCTTTCGAACGGGCCTCGCGCTCTCACATCCGCGCCGTACGCGGGCACGATCGAGCCCTGCGGCAGGCCGCCCGCGACCTCGTCCAGGGCGGCCCGGCCCTCGGCCGCGGCGAGGACGGCGCCACCACGGCGATGGCGATCGACATGCTGTTCTTCCTGATCACCGCCGCCGCGCACTGGCATGCCAGGAAGGGGCACGCCCAGCAGGCCGAGGCCGCCGCCCGCGCCGCCGAGCACCTGCGCACCGCCTACCGGGCCGCCGCCGCCCAGCCGCTCGGTGTGCTCTACCAGCGCGGCCGGCGTCTGAGCCGGCCGATGCTCCAGCGGCAGACGGTGCTGCTGCGCGAGGCGCTGCCGGAGCTGGCCGAGCAGATCCTCGCCGAGCCCGGCTGGTACGCCCTGGCCGCGACGATCGCGGACGCCGAAGCCGCCGGCCACGAACCGGCCGCCCTCCTGGCCGACGTTGCCGCACGGCGCGAACTCGGCACCGCTGACTCCGTCAGCGACGTGCTCGTGTGGCGGATGCGGCGGACCGCCGACCTGCCCGCCGATGCCTCCCACCTGCCCGAGACCAGCACGGCAGGGAACCGGTCCACGACGCGCGGGTCGACCACCAGGCCCTCCGCGCCCGGCAGGCGACGCAGCGGAGAAGAGACCCCGCGTCAGACCCGGTAGGCCGCCGGATGCCGGTACAACGACGTGCGCTCGGGCACACCGTGGCAACGCCGCTGCACCGTACCGGAACACGCCCGCGAAGCCGAGCACCCCTGCTGACCTGGCCGGAAGGGCTGTGGAGTTTGTGAATTGAAACCACCGGTGGCGTGGTGCATCGTCATGAAGCGCGCAGGACGAGGTGACGCAGTAGAGGAGGACGCCAGGGTGTTTCACCGGATACGCCGCAGGGCCAAGGAGCCGAGCGAGGCTCAGAGGCAGTTCGCCGAGTTGCACGCGCAGCTGCAGGGCCAGGTTCCGCCCGGCTTCGGAAGTCTGGCGCCTGAGCCGGAGTCCGCCGACCCGGCCGCCGTCGTGGACGACTTCCTTCCGCCGGAACTGCGCGTGCCGAGTCACGACCAGGTCGAAGGCAGGATGATGCCCTGGGTGCAGCCCCTCGTTCTCGACGGCGAGATGGCTGTCTGTGCCGAGTGCGGCGCGTACAGGGACTGGCTCATCCTCTCCACCCGCGGCGAGATCTGGCTGCGCTGCCGGGCCGGCCACCAGCAGCTGGAGACTCGCATCGACACCGCCTGGTACAACCGGCACTCCGGGCCGGCGGACGCGACATTCGCAACGTTCGAGGACTGCCTGCACCACCTCGGGCACTGACCACCACTCCTACGACCCACCGGGCCCGCGGGCCCGCACTGACCACCCGTTGCCTAGCCTCAAGGGGTCAGTTCCGTCATGCGCGTTCGCGTCGCCACCACCGCGCTCGGCATCACCGCCGTCCTCCTCGCTCTGCCCGCCTGCTCCACCGACACCACCGCGACCAAGCACCAGACCTCTTCTTCCTCCGGTACGGGAAAGCCGTCCGGCGCCGTCCAGAATCCGGTCGCGCTCTCCTCGGACGCACTCGGGGCTCGCCTGCTCGACCCGCGCGACCTCGGCAGCGGCTACCTTCCCAAGCCGGAGCGTCCGGCCCAGCACGACGGCGTCACCGTCATCGGCTGCCCAGCCCTGAACGAGCTGGGCAGCGACGCGGCGACCGGCGGCACGCTCGCCTTTTCGCACAAGGCGAAGGCGGACTTCACCTACGGCGGCAGCTCCTCGGAGATCTCCGAGGAGCTGTACAGCGACAGCGCGAAGAAGCTCTCCGACGGCATCACCCGGATCTTCAACGCCATGATCGGCTGCCCGACCTATCAGGTCGTCGCGGGCGGCACCCCGGTCGGCGTGACCTCGCAGAAGCTGTCCGCACCTCAGCTCGGCGACGAGCGGTGGAGCCAGCTCCTGACGTTCACCTCCGGGGGACGGAGCACCGTGGTCAAGCAGACCGCGATCCGCGACGGCAGCCTGCTGCTGGTCGTCTCCGGCTCCCTGGCCCTCGTCGACCGCCACCTCGACAAGGCCCTCGCCAAGGCCACGGCAACGGGCTGACCCGCGTGCGCGCCGCGCTGCTGCCTCCGGCCACCGCAGGTCGGGGGCAGCAGCGCGTTACTGGATGGCTCGTCGAGCGGCGCGAGCGGCTTGGCCTGGTACCCAGGCTCGGCCCTGCCGGGCTGTACGTAGAGCAGGCTCGGGAAGCAAGAAAGTCCGGCACCCCAACTGGGGTGCCGGACTGCGATCGTCGAGAAATAGGAGCCGGACGTCAGATGGCCGGCGCGCGCAGGAGGCGCTCCCGGGTGGCCTCGGGCAGTACCCGCCGCAGGACCGGTGCGGTCGAGCTGAGGGAGGCGGCGAAGGCGGCGACGAGGTCGTGTGGGACGCTCGCGGCGAACGATGCCGCCCACAGACACGGTGCGCCGAGCGCGGGCTCGGCCCACGCCTGCCATCCAGACGGTCCCGTCTCGTCGTCCTCGGCGGGCAGGGCTCGCGGGTCGGCGTCCTGGATGAGGGGCGGGACCTCGCCGAGGCTGATGTGCGAGGTGAACGTCGGGTCCGTCGCCGCCGCCTGGGGCTGGTCGATGTCGCGGAGCCATCCGTGGGCGGCGACAGCGTCGAGGACCAGCTCGGGCCGGGCGAGCGGCACGGCAGGCTGGTTGCTTGCGTCGAGCGCGACGAGGAAGTCGACCACGGCCTCGCCGGGGACGTCGCGGGTGAAGTAGGCCGACCACTGGGCGAGCGGGCTGCTCGCCTCGGCTCGGGCGGAGATCTGCCAGGCGATCGGCAGCTCGCCCAGGTGGAACGGCTCGTCCGCCAGGCCCCACTGGGCCCAGCGCAAGGCGTCGGGGCTGATGTGCAGGACGGTGCTGCGCAGGACCTGGCGGTCCTGCGGTGCCTCGTCCGGCTCATGCCGTCCGCGGACGATCGTCAGGCTCGTCCAGCCCAGGCCGGCGAGCGCGTCGGCGACGGCGTCGTAGAGGCGTCCATCGTCACCGGCCAGGTGCCGGGGGCCGACCCAGAACGCGGGCTGGCCGCCGCACGGGGTGGACGGGTCGGGCGGAAGGTTGGGGTACAGGGGCGCCTCCCAGGGCTCGGTGTGCGTCTAGTTGCCGCCGGCACGGCGGCGGGGGCGGCGCGGGGGCGCCAGGACAGGGCCCTGCCACGTCAGCTCGATGGCGACCTCCGGCGGAAGGTGGCCAAGCTGTGCGTCCGGGTCCGGTCCTTCGGCGAGGTAGACGACCCTCTGGCCGGTCTCGTCGACCGACTGCAGGACCTGCGCCAAGCGGTGCACCATCGGAAAGTAGGGGTTCATGGCCAGGCGGACCGGAGCGCTCCGGTCACAGCCGGACAACAGGTCGATGAGATCGCCGACGGTCAACTCGGGGGACGTCACGGACAGCCTCCTGGGCTTCAGGGAAAACGCGGGCGGTGGAACGGGCCGGCCTTCGTACGGCCAGCGCTCGCAGAGCGGGGACTACGTGTCGGTGTCCGCGCTGTCAGAGGCGGCGCGAGGTCTCCAGCACGCGCTTGACGGCAGCGGCGACGATCTCGGCCGGCGTCTCGGTATCGAACGACAGGTGGTAGCCGCGGACCTGGGCGGTTCCGGTGACAGCGATCTTCCATCCCTCGCCATCCGTGCCGGGGCGGCCGAGCGGGAACCACCCGAGGTAGAACCGGCCGTCCTTGCTGCTGACGTGTACGTCCGCGCGGTCATCGACGATCAGGTGGAAGTCCTCGGCGGAGAACTGGTCCATGACCACGGTCGGCCGGCCGGGACCGAGCTGCCACTCCCGCGGTCGCAGGGCTTCGACGGTGGCGGAGAAACCGGGACCCGCAGGGGCTACGGTCACAGGCAATCACCTCTCTGACCTGGGGCTTCTTGCAATGTCGTCTACGTTGACATGCCCTCGCGCGCGTTGGCCAGTCTTTCCGCGACCTTTCCTGTCTGCCCCCGGCGAACTGTGTCCCTGGACAGCAATGTGAGATGTCGGATTCCGTGGCCGTATCTCGCGGCCACGGCCAATCGACGGCCGAGGGTCCATCGATCTGAGATCGCCTTGTCCAAGGCATTCACTCGTTGGGGTGAATTGCTCGCCACTCGAGTCGGCGATCGGGTGATCGTAACTGCGCCACAGGGCAGAGCCGTAAGCGCCTGAACCGGGTGCCACAACGGTTCTCCGGCAGCGCGTCGCGAGCGCGCGGACCAGCAACGTCAAGCAAGAGCCCGTACTCGGCGGCCCCGCTGAGGCACTAGTCATGCCGGGGCCGAAGGCCGGGAGCCTCCTTGCGAGGCCACGAAAAAGGTAACGGGGGCGCACACACAGGTCCGAGCCCCGTGGACCGGGGCAAGCCGGGTTCCAAGATGCACGTCCTGTCGGACGCGAACGGCCTGCCCCTCCTCGTCGGCGTCTCCGCCGGCAACACCCACGACAGCGAAGGGCTGAAGCCGATGGTGGAGGGTCACCAAACGAGACACGATCCTCACCGCGGCCGGTACTTCAAGCCCCAGCGGCTCCACGCGGACAAAGCCTATGACCGCGCTGATCTGCGTAGATGGCTGCGCGGTAAACGCATCGGGGTACGCATCGCCCGCAAAGGCATCGAGTCCAGCGAGCGATTAGGGCGACGCCGCTGGGTCATCGAGCGCACCATGTCGTGGCTGTCCGGCTACCGCCGACTCAGCCCCCGCTACGAACGCGATCCCCGCAATTACCTCGCCCTTCTGGGCCTCGCCGCCACCCTGTGCTGCTACAAGCGGCTCCTCCGCCTCACCACATAGGACACGGTCTACTGAGCTTGGACTCGTGATGTCGTCTTCGGTGATCAGGGGCTGATGGTCAGGCCCGTCTCGGCAAGGCAGCCGTCTATGAGGTGGCTGCGGTACTGGATGTGGCGGAGACCGCGTCGGATGGTCTGGATGAGGTGTTCGGGGTGCTGAAGGCGACGTTGGAGAGCCAGCCGCGCCGCAGGAGAGATCAGATACCTTCGACGGGGTTGAGGTCGGGTGCGTAGGGCGGCAGGTAGCAGATGGTCAGCCAGTCCTGCGCTGCCGCCCATTCCCGCAGGTCGGCGGCCTTGTGGACGTTGAGATTGTCCCAGAGCAGGACGATCGGGCCGCCGAGCTGCTGATGTGCGGCGGTCAGCAGGTCGCGGTAGTCGCGCCAGGATGAAGCTCTTGCGTCCGTCGCGGTTGCCGTAGTCGCGGCGGGGCCGGTAGATCAGCCTCGAGCGGTGACCGGGTTTGTAGCAGGTCAACGCGGCGATGGAGATGCGTCTGCGGGAGCGGCCGCGGACCCGCACCACCGGGGTTCGACCGCGCTGACCAGGTCTTCGCGTGCGGCGGCGTCATAGAGAATCCGGCTTCGTCCTCGAAGACGAGCCAAGCTCCACGGGCCGCCGCGAGTCTTCCGCGCAGGGCCAAGTCTCCTTCACCCAGCCGACCACGGCCTCGTCGTCGCGTCCCATGGCCCGGCGGGCGGGGACCTGGCAGGACCAGCCGTTGCGCACCAGCAGCTTGCGCACGCCCTGGATGGTGTAGGTCAGGTGGAAGCGTCGGCCGATCACGGTCTTGATCCGGCCCAGAGTCCAGCGCTGGTCCTGCCAGCCGTGCGCAGCAGGACCCTTGGCCAGCTCCGCCTCCAGTTGCGCGAACTGCTTCTCGCTCAGCCTCGGCAACGAGGCCGGCCCCTGCGACCGCAGAGCACGCGGCCCGCCCTCCTCCCACGCCTGCCGCCACCGCTGCACCGACCGGACACTGACGCGCAGGTCCTTGGCGATCACCGAACTCTCCTCGCCCCGGGCAAACCGCTCGGCCGCCTGAAGCCGTAACCCCTCGCGGAACTGCTGCCGCTCGGCGGTCAGCCCGCCCCCTTGTGGATACCGCATGCCCCGGTGATACCGCAGGCGACTACCGCCCGTCAGCCCCTACGACACCACGAGTTCAACCTCAGTAACCAGCGGCCAAGTCGTCGTGAGACACCGGCTGGCCAGGTCCAGACGAACCATCGAGTGCAACCCGCCGAAAGCCATACCCGGTGTCTCTGGGTCTCTGAACCTTACGGCGGCCCGTTCAACCCACCAACAACGCAGGAACCGCTGAGCGCCCGTTACAGGAGGTCCCGACCCATGAACTCTTCGACCTCCTTCCGACTAATAAATGAACAGTGGCCAGTTACGAGGTCCGCAGCTACCGGGAGATTGCCCGCCAGTTGCATACCCGTGCGACCGTGATCGAGATAGTCAACGTGATCATAGGGCACGATGAGGCGCATCCCATCGGTGAACGCTTGCTCGAGCATAGTGCGCACATTAGAAGACTTCCAGTATTTGCTGCTGACGGAGAGGAAGGCCGCAGCACGTTCGATTCCCTCTTCATGTGAGATCACGTCAGTGCGTCCTCATGAGATAGCAGTGCCTGTATCGCGGCTCCGCAGGATTCGCTTTACCTGTTTGAAAATCCAGAAAGATTACTTTGTCACCATTGTTCACGACGTTAAAGTAGTGTCCGATTCCCTTTCTCGGCCACGCACCCACAATAGCGCGTGCACCCGGCCCCAGCTCAAGAGGCCGCTGACGATGCCATTGAGGCCGCCCTTCGCCTCAAAACCCAAACCGGTGAGCTCCTGAAGTTCTTCCCTTGTCAGAGGGTAGGGCGCCCCAGATACCGCGGCGGGGCGCTTGCCGGCCATGAGATCGTCACCGGCCATCGCGCAGAGACCACAGTTCTTCTTCCCCTTCCGGGTTGATCAGACCGAAGCAGAGGGATGCCTCCCACCTGCGTCACGACCTTCATTTTGTCATCCGACCTCGTCCAATCGCAGCCTTGTCAGATCTGGCAGACCACCGAGTGAAGTCAGCACAGACTGGTCTGGATTCGTCAGGTATACAAGAATCGGATATTCCGGAAAGTCCGGCTCTGATTGATATCCTTCCTCGTCAGTCCAGTTCTCTTCCACGGTTGCCTTGTCGAAATGATCACTTCGCAGTAGAAAGTAAACGCCACCCATGTACGAACTCTCGTGCTCCTCCAATGCAGCAGCAAGCGTTCGGGCCAGGTTCTCGCTGACTTCGGCGAGGTCTGCACCGGTAGAGCCGAAGAGGTAAAAGCGGTCGGGCACGCCGTCCCCCGTCTGTCCTTCTGGGCGCGCGATCGCCGCTCCCATCCGGCGTGACTCCCGGAAAATGTCACGTCGTGCGTGCCACCAATAGGTCCGTGTCACAGCCTCGATCGAGGGGCCCGGAGCAAACATCGCCACGGGCCCGCGAGCTTTTTCTCGGGTGGGTCCGCACGCCGCGGTGCGGACGGGAAATCAAAAGAGGTCGAGTTCGGCTGACTCGACGGCTCCCATAAGCCAACAGCGCCCGGTCTCTCCGTCCACGCATACGTAGCCGGTGCCGATGGCCATGTCGGATGGGTCCCCGCTACGGAGGTAGGCGACTGACTGACAGTCGAAGTAGAACTTGCCTCCGACCTGGGCACGCTCTCCCTCGACGAGCGCGAAGGTCATGCCTTCATGGCTCACTTCCCTGTCGAGAAACTCCTGGGCGAGCCTGGTCGCCTGTTCCATGTCCAACATCAGTCCGTCCTGAGGAGGGAGAAGCTCCGCCATGTCGACAGGTCAGCGTGCCCTGTCTGACCGTCCAGGAACACGACATCCCCCTTGACGTTCACGACGTTGAAAACGTGGGCCTGCCTTCCCTTCTGGCCCATCACGATACCTCTGGCACCATTCCCCGATGTCTTGATCTCATGGACGATGCCTGAGAGCGTCGACGACTTGAATTTCCTCCCACCGTACAACGCCTCGATCGGCCCTGTGGAGCCTGCCTTGAGTGCGCCGGGAGCCGAGGACGGGGCTCCCTCAGCCAGCAGTTGATCAACTGCCACAGCGCATGCGCGGCAGTTCGTCTCGCCCTTCTGAGGGTTCACGAGTGCCTTGAGCTGAGGGGTGATCGGGGTCTTGTACGGGATGCCGCCGTGTCCGAGCGTGACACCTCCGCCGCCGGGGCCGAACCTGAGGTTGCCTACCGCAGCCTCAGCTTCTTCTGGAAACACGACGGCTCTCTCCCAGCCGGTCAGTCCGCCGAGGCCGGTGAGGAGGATCTGCTGGGTAAGTTGGTCGCCAGCCGCGTCGTACTGGTCGGCGAGTTGGTCGCACCCTTGCTGGCGCAGCATTTCAGCGGCGCGGTAGAGGCGGTAGGCGGGGCGGACGGGGAAGTATTTGTCGACGAAGGCGCCCGCGCCACCGTTGCGGCCGGAGACCGCGTCGCCGAGGTCGCCGATGAAGGTGAAGGGGAGCTCGGCGCCTTCCTTCAGGCCGCTGCCGATGGCTTTGAGGCGGCTGGTGATCGGATCCCACCAGCTCTGGCCTGAAAGGTCGACGGCGTAGGTCGGCCGGTC
This sequence comes from Streptomyces misionensis, assembly GCF_007896895.1. GTDB lineage: Bacteria > Actinomycetota > Actinomycetes > Streptomycetales > Streptomycetaceae > Streptomyces > Streptomyces misionensis_A. Next base: position 12,644 of record NZ_VOGW01000002.1, read on the forward strand.
ACCGGTGTAGCTGTACGCCGAGGTGTAGGGATCGGCCTGCTGCGGCTGGATGGGGTCGGTGGTGGTGAAACGGCCGGTGGTGGGGTCGTAGTTGCGGGCGCGGAGGTTGTAGCCGACGGCCTTGGCGGTGGGTTCGGTGTACTGACCGGTGTACGTGAAGGGGTTGGCCGGCGGGCTGGTGACGGTGTCGGTCTGGGTGGACTGGCCGTAGGCGGTGTAGGCCCAGCTGGACTGGAGGTTACCGGTGGCGTCGGTGAGGTCGGTGACGGAACCGAGTTGGTCGTGGTGCTGGAAGTACGCGTCTGCGCTGGGCAGCGTCTGGGACTGGATCTGCTCCAGCGGGTTGTACTGGTAGGTGGCGGTGAGGGCGCCGCTGCCGGTGTAGTCGGCGGCTGCCTGCGGGAGGGCGTTGTTGGGGTCCCACACGGTGGTGCGCAGCACGCCTGTGCCCGTCTTCGAGGCGGTGGTGCGGTTGCCGTCGGAGTCGTAGCCGTAGGTGTAGGTGGCGCTAGGGGTGGTCAGCGAGGTGAGGTGGTCGGTGGCGTCGTAGGTGTAGGTGTTGGTGCCGTCGCCGGTCTGGTTTCCGTCCTTGTCGTAGCTGTAGGTGCTGGTGGTGGTCCCGGTGGTGGCGGTGGTCAGCTGGTCGGCCGCGTCGTAGGTGTACGTGGTGGTGGTGCCGGCAGTGGTCGAGGTGAGCCGGTTGCCGACGCCGTCGTAGGTGTACGTGGTAGCGGCCGAAGCGTCGGGGCACTGGGTGCCGGCGGTGGCGGAGACGCAGTCGGTGAGCAGCCGTCCGGCGTCGTCGTAGCTGTAGTACTGGTGGCTGGTGGGTTTGCCGAGCCGGGCGACGTCCACCTGGGTGGGCTGTCCGGCGTCGTCAAGGGTGAGCTGCCAGTTGGCCAGAGTGGTCAGGGTTTTGGTGCTGCCGATAGAGGTGAGGCGGCCTGCGTTGTCGTAGCCGCGCTTTTCGGTGTAGCCGTTGGCGGCTGGCAGTGTGGTGGTGGTGAGGTTGCCGGCCGGGTCGTAGGCGTAGTTGACGGCTCCCGCAGGGCTGGTCTGGGAAGTCTGGCGGGAGTCGTCGTCGTAGCCGTAGGTGGTCTTCTGCCCCGAGGCCGGGGCGGTGGCGGTCGCCGCCCCGGTGAGGTGGCCCGCACCGTCACCGCTCCACCGCCGTAGATGACCAGTGGTATCGGGAGCGACGATGTCCAGGGTCTTGCCGACGTCGAACGTGCCGGTGGCGGGCGTGCCGTAGGACGTCCAGTCGTCGGCCTCAAGGACGTAGGTGCCGAAGCCGCCGGTGCCGTTGGCGGGGTAGAAGCGGAGCTTGTTGTTGGCGGTGTCGCGGGCAAGGAAGTCGGTTTTCCCGTCGCCGTTAAAATCGCCGGGTGTGAGGTACATGCTGCCCCAGCCGGCGCCGAGGTCGGTGCGGCTGCCGAAGGTGCCGTCGCCCTTACCCGGGTATAGGTACAGGTGCCCGTCGGTGGAGTTGATGGCGAGGATGTCGGCCTTGCCGTCGCCGTTGTAGTCCAGTGAGGTCAGCCGGTAGGTGGTCCAGCCGCTGCCGATGTCCGTGCGGGTGCCGAAGGTGCCGTCACCCTTGCCAGGATAGAAGTACATCTCGTTGGCGGAGGAACTGATCGCCAAGAAGTCCTGTTTCCCGTCGCCGTTGAAGTCACCGGTGGTCAGGGTCATCACCCCCCATCCGGCACCAAGGTCGGCGGCTGCGGCGAAGCCGCCGGTTCCGTTGCCGTTGTACCGGTACAGGTGGCCGGTGGACTTGTCGATGGCCAGGAGGTCGGACTTGCCGTCACCGGTGAATTCGATCGGCAGGATTTGGGTGAAGCCGGTCCCGCTGCCGGTCAAAGCCGCACCCGCCGTGAACGTGCCGTCAGGGCGGCCGAGATAGGTGCGGATGCCGTCCTTGGCGTCGGCGCGGATTACATCGGTGATCCCGTCGCCGTCCAGGTCCGCGGAGGCAGTCTGCACGGCGCCCGACCAGTCCAGTGCGGCGCCGGCGGTGTAGTCCTGGGCGCGGGAGGTGATCCGGCCGTCGGCATCGTAGGTGTAGGAGAAGGCGCCTTTGCCGGCGCTTGGTGTTACCGATGTCAGCTGGCCGTCCGCGTCATAGCCGAAGGTGCGCTTGCCCGTCCCGTCGGTGACGGTCTGCGGTCGGCCGTCGGCGAAGTAGGTGTATCCGGTCGCGGGGGTGTTGTCGCTGTACGTCGTCCCCGTAGCCAGCCCGCGCCCGTCGAATGCTGTGGTGGCTGTGATACCACGGGCGTCGGTGACGGTGGTGGCGTTGCCGTCCGCGTCATAGCCGAACGACTGTTTGCGGCCCAGCGGGTCGGTGACGGACGTCCGTCGGCCGACATCGTCATAGCCGTATGCCGTGGTGTGCCCGTTGGGATCCTTACGCGTGGCGAGTGTGCCAGTCGCATCGTACGAGTAGGTGGTCACGGCCCCGTCGGGTCCGGTCACCTTCGAGATCCGGCCCAGTTCGTCGTAGCCCGTCTTCGTGACCCGACCGAGCGGATCGGTCACCGACGTGACGTGGTTCATCGCGTCGTAGGCGGTGACGGTCTTGTGGCCCAGCGGGTCGGTGACGGTCGTCTGGTTGCCGGCCGGGTCGTAGGCGTAGGCGGTCGTGTACTGCGATGCCGTTGCCCCGCTGACGTTGCCCCGCGGATCGACCTGCGTCAGCATCCGCCCGTCCGCGTCAAAGGTCGTCGAAGTGCTGTAGCCAAGTGGCGATTTGTCGCTGGTGCGATTGCCATCCGCGTCGTAGCCGTAGGTCGTGACCTTCCCCAACGGGTCCTTCACCGTCGTGAGCTGGTCGGCCTTGTCATAGGTGTACGTCGTCACCTTGCCCAGTGGGTCGGTAGTGGTGGCGACGTTGTCGTTGCCGTCGTAGGTGGTCTTGGTGACGTGTCCCAGAGGGTCGGTCACTGACACCACCCGGTTCAGGGCGTCGTACGCGGTGGTGGTGACGGCCCCACTCGAGTCGGTGACCTTCGTCCGGTTGCTGTTCGCGTCGTAGGCGTAACTCGTTGTGAACGCGGCCTGGTTGGCGCCAGGGAGGTTGCCACGTGGTGACACCGTGCTGAGTAGTTGCCCGTTCCTGTCGTACGTGTAGGTCGTGGTCTCACCGAGCGGGTCGGTGACCGAGGTGAGGTCGCCAGCCGCGTCGTAGGTGTTGGTGGTGACCTTCCCCGCGGGGTCGGTACTGGTCAGGACGTTTCCTGCCGGGTCGTAGGTGTAGCTGGTCGTGTGCCCCTGGGCGTCCTTGACCGAAGTGAGCTGTCTGGCTGCGTTGTAGCCGTAACTGGTGACGTTGCCGAGCGGGTCGGTCACGGACGACAGCAGTCCGCGCGGGTCGTAGGCATATGTGGTGGTGTACGCGGCCGCATCGGCCCCGCTGACGTTGCCGCGCGGGTCGGTCTTAGTGAGGATGCGGCCTGACGGGTCATAGGTGAACGTCGTCTTTTCGCCCAGCGGCGTGGTGACCGAGGTGCGGTTACCGGCTGCGTCGTAGCCGTACGTCGTCTTCTCGCCCCGCGGGGTCGTGACGGAGTCGAGCGCACCAAGTGAGGTGTAGGTGTAGCTCACCTTTCCGCCTGCCGGGTCGGTGGCGGTGGCGACCTGGCCGGTGGAGTTGTATGTGTACCCAGTGGTGTCGCCGCGGCCGTCGGTGTGGGTTGCGACGTTGCCCTTCGCGTCGTACGTCCAACTCTCGCTGTATCCCACGGAGGACGGTGCGGTCCGGGTGAGCATGTTCCCGGCGCTGTCGTAGGTCATCGTGGTGGTGTTGCCGAGCCGGTCGGTGATGTCCACCGGGTGGAGCGACCGGTCGTAGTCGTAGGAGACTTCGTGGCCGTAAGGGTCGATGCTCTCCATCAGCACATTGCCGGCGTACATGTCCGACCACACCCCGCCGTTGGCGTCGGTGGTGTTCGAGGTGTTCTTGCCGTCCCAGGTGAACGTGGTTTTCTTGCCGTTTGGATCCGTCTGGCTGTTGACCCGGCCGTTCGCATCGTAGGTGTTGACGACCTTCGCGCCGGTCGGGTCCGTCACGGTGGTCAGGCGCTGGGCGGAGTCGTACCCGTAGGTTGTCGTCTTGCCTGCCGGATCCGTGACCGAGGTCAACTGCCCGGAGGCGTATGCGTATCCCACAGTGCTGTCGTCCGGCAGGGCTACCTTGCTCAGCAGGCCGTCGGAACCCACCGTGAACGCCGTGTTGCGGCCTGCGGCATCAGTGACCGACGCCAGCCGGCCTGACGTGTACGTCAAGGACAGACCGTTTCCACTGGCGTCACGTAATGCGGTGAGCCGGCCGCTGCTGTCGAAGACGCTGGCCGAATGATCCTGATCAGTGACGGTGTAAGTTCCCCCGGACACGGTCAGCTTTAGAAACGTGCCAGCAGGCGCACGATACGTACCGTCACTCAGTTTGGAGAAGGCGACCTTTGAGCCGTCCGCGGTGAGCAGCGTGGCGCTGCTCGATGCGAGCGTCAGTTTTGAGTCGAACGGCGTCGACCAGCCTCGTCCCAGCAGGCCCACATCAGTGGAATCTGAACGGTAATAGCGGTCAAGCGACAGCGGCCTGCCCGCACCCGCCAGACGCGCGTCAGTGGCCTTCTCGAAGTACGTACCCGTTGCGGTGTTTACCGGGTCCGCACGGTCCGACTGCGCGTAGCAGGTGCAGATTCCCACCTGAGAACCCGGAATGTCCGGAGTGTAGAAGGCCGTCACGTACGGCGAGTTGGTGCCGTTAGCGCTCCACGTCCCGTCAGTGCTCCTGAGGTAGATCTGTGCAAAGTACTTCTGCCCATCCCGCAACGCTCCGTCTGCACCGTTCGATGCGGCCCAGAAACACTCGTCCTTGAACTGCGGGAGCCCACCATCGTTCGGCCACCAGTCGTAGCACCACGCGAGAACCGTATCCGACTTCCCTACCGGGTCATCAGAGGCCCGGGTGATCTCCCTGGCCACCACAGTGTTACCCGAGGAGTCCCGTACCAGCAGCAGCACCTCGGAATAGTTCGCGGCACTGGTGCCGGGCGCGAACTGCAAGTGTCCGCCGATGTTCACGGTCCCCGGATACGCCTCGGCAGAGGCACTGACCCAAGCCGGATCCGGCGGGGTCGCGGCCGAAGACCGCAACGCCGGCGGTGCGTGTGATGGCCGCTTAGCGCTGTGCGGTACGGGCTTGTCCGACGCGGAATGGCGCCGTTCACGCACAAAAGCACCGGCAGGTGAAAGCGGAAGGCGCTCCTTAGCCACCTGGGCGCGCCGTGCATCCAAGGTCATAGCCTTTGGCGGCTTCGGAAGATCAGCCGCCGTCCTCGACTTCACCGTGGAAGAGGCGAGCGACGCAGTGGGTCTGTCCGGAAGGGCCCATGACGGTGCCACGCCTGCAATGGCAACCAAAGCCAGAGTCACAACCGTGACAACTAGTCCTCTTGCTCGTATAAGCACTGTGGGTCCCCTGTGGCCAAGCCGTGAAGAGCGATGAAACGATCCTCGGCTGATGGAGCCGCAGGAAAACCCGCGGATTGTGGATTGGCTGAAATTCTCAGGGAGAATCCACGACCGGGCTGCGAAAAGCCTGGCCAGACGGGCGAGGCGGAGAGCTGTAGACGAAAGTGGCGTGACCCTGCCAGGTTGCTCGGTTCAGGGCCCGGCGGGGCCAGCTTGCCCGGCCACGGGGACGCAGGCCCCCGGGGGTTAGCCATAGATCAGCAGGCGCACCGGCCTGGGACCACGCTGCGCGTAGTGAGGCTCTTCGGCAGTCGGCACGAATCACCGTCAGACCATGGGCGTTGTCCATCAGGTCAGCGGCGAAACCGTATCAAATCCTCCTCGGGTAGCCAGTCGCGGCCGTAGAGCCTGGGATGGGTAGACACATAGACCCATCTGTTGGCCACTGCCGCACGCACTGCCTGGCGTTTCCGCTCGACCGATTTGGCCCCAACCATTCCGTCTCGTGCCGAATTATCCAGAACGAAATGGTCGCGAACTGCAGCAATATTCGGCTAGCCCGCAGGGTGGTTCAGCTTCCGCTTACCGTTCGCCCCTCGAGAGCCTTGCAGGTCACGCAGGGGATCGGCAATGGAGACCAGATTCTGCGTCCCGTGATATTTCCGGTCATCTCGGCTTGTGGGTCTTGTGGTTCGTGTCCGCCAAGCGCCTACAGTGACTTGTTCAAAGCCATCAGGCCAAGAGGTCCGATATCGCCGTTTGCTGGTGCAGCAAGAGATCAAGGAGTGGGTTCTATGGCGTCTCGTACCCGGGTAATAACGTTTCTCACTGTCGGTGGGCTGCTGGTGATGGTAGGCAGCGGTACCGCTCAAGCGGCCACGGATTTTCCCGTCTCGGCCCGCGTCGAGCAGCAAAGTAGAGCTTTACAAGCGAGCATTCCACCGGTAGTTGATGTCCAGGTTCCAAGTGGTGGATTTCCGTTCAGCCTCACGCGGTACTACCACTGGGGTCCTGCGGCCGCTGGCGGCCTACTTGGAAAGGGTTGGCGCCTCTCGCTTGAAGTCAAGCTGGAGGTAACGGCCAATGAGGCCACATTCCACGATGCAGACGGAACCTCCCTGATATACACCAAGCAGAGCGACGGTACGTACGCAGCGCCCGACGGCGCGCCCTTCAAGTTGGCTGCTACTAGCGAGGGGTACGCCCTTGCCGCGATTGATGGAAGCCAGGTACGCAACTTCGACAAGACCGGGCGACTCACCACTGTCGTGAACGGAACCGGTACAGGACTCAAACTCTCCTACACGTCGGCAGGCACGATTGCGTCCGTCGTTGATGCAGAAGGCCGGGTGGCACGCTTCACTACTAACAGTTCGGGGCAGCTGATATATGTCACGCTTGCAGATGGCGGCCGTGTTACCTACGTGTACACGAATCAAGGGTACCTGGCGATTGTGGCAGGTGTAGACGGCACACAGCAGTCGTATACCTACGATTCACAGGGGCGACTCATCAACTGACGCTGCCACTTAAATCAAAGGGCCATACCGCGTCCGCGGTTAGGGCTCCGGCCCGCAACGCGGTCGCGAGTCCGACGACTAGAGCGTGTCTCTTTGATGGGTTGGTCAGTTGATCCAATGTGTCTGTCCGGTTAGTGATCACTGATGCGATGTGGGACCGGATCGCGCCGCTGATGCCGGCTGATCCGGTCCGGGGACGGCGGTGGGCCGGCCATCGCCGCACGCTCGAGGCCAATGCGTGGAAGTACCGCACCAACTCGCCCTGGCGGGACCTCCCCGAGAAGCTCGGCTCGTTCCAGACTGCTCACAAGCGGCTGATCAGGTGGGCCGTCGACGGCACGTGGGAGAAGATCTTTGCCGCCGTCCTCGCCGCGGCGGACGCCGTCGACGACATCGGCTGGTCCGTATCGGTCGACTCCACTGTCGTCCGGGCCCACCAGCACGCCGCTGGAGCACTCAAAAGGGGGCCTCAGGCCGAAACGAGCCGGCCGATCACGCACTCGGACGCTCCCGCGGCGGGCTGAGCACAAAAATTCACCTGCAGACGGTCATGCACGGCCCCTGGCTCTGTCCGTCACCGGGGGGTCAGGCCGGTGATGCGCCCGCCTTCGAGACGGTCATGGCTCGCATCCGGGTGCCGAGGACCGGCCCCGGTCGGCGAGCCGCCCCACCATGGTCCTGGCCGACCGCGCCTACTCATCCCGCGCGATCCGCGGCGCACCGCAAGATCATCGCAGCTGTGATCGGCAGCTCTGGCGGGGACCGTTGAAAACCACCCTGCTCAAAGTGGGACAGACTATTGGCTTCGATTCCCCACCCGCGCAGCTCGTGACGCACCACCGGGGGTCGGGGTCAACCGGGCACCCGCGCCACCGTCAGCTTCCTCACCGTCGTGCCGCTCAACCAGGACCGCGCTGCCGGCGAGGTAGATCCAGCAGTTGGGACGGACGTCTTCGACCACCTCGGCGTGGTCCGCGAGCAGAGAGGCCTCCAGCGCCACCGACGGCACCGCAAGGTTGTCCCAGAAGACGATCGCGAGTTCGCCCGGCTCGGCATGCGCAAGAACAGTCCTGCGCAGCTGCCCGCCATCGAATGCGTCGCACCGGTCGATCACCTCATGCCCACGCCAGTCCAGCCGGACCGACCCCGCCGCTCCGAAGCGGTCCAGACTCATGGCGGCAAATGATCGGTCCTCCTGATACGAGAGCACCATCACGGAGTCGCCGACGGCCTCCAGGAGAGCCGCGATCGCCCCCCGCTGCGTCCCGTACATCTCGCTGGCGCCCACGCTGCTCCTACCGTTCCCTCTGCACCTGAACGGCACCGAGTACCGTTCAACCCGCCCCACGCCCCCGGCCGTCTCTCGCGGATCCTCATCAGCTCCGGGGCGGACCGGTCTCAGAGCTCCCACCAGAGGTCGACGTTCGGGTGGACTCTCTCGCGCAGACAGCTTGAGTGCGAGTAGGCCCGCTGCCGTACATCACCGCCCGCACCGGGTCGACAGCACCAAGCCTGACCTCCGTCGCTGCACTGTCCTGGTCGAGATCGACGATCCGGAAGCAGAAGCAACAGGTGGGGTTCAGGTTCGAGATGCCCTCTCACGTGGCCGGGACAACGGCGCCGACCACGCCGTCCAGCAGACCCTATGCCGAACATACCTCGATAGCGGGACAGCCCTTGATCTGCAAGCCCTTAGCGAACGACAGATCAGGCCAGCGCAGCGGTGGCGTACACCGCCGAGTCCCTCATGGGTGAGGAAGGTCTGGGTGCCGTCGGTCTTGACGGCATGGCTCCAGCCGCGGGTGAGCAGCGGCGCGTACGCCTCGTAGGGTGCCGTCTCGTCCTGGAACAGCCGGTCCTGGTCGCTGTATCTGGCGTCGAGATAGAGGTCGAGCAGCTCGCTGTGGACGTCGTGCAGCATTTCGGCGGGGGTGGTGGCGTCGAAGGTGATCCGCCAGGCGGGCGGGGTGAACGGGGCCCGGTGGGCGTTGATGGTCCATGTGCCCTTGCCGGGGTTGTCGGGCTGGGGGTCGAAGGTGGTTTGCAGGCGTAGGCACGGGCTGAATGCGGCGGCCGTGCCTTCTTCGGTCTGGGCGAACGGCCAGCCGTCCTCGAAGGGGAAGGCCCACACGGCGCGGGGGTCGACGGCGCCGGGGCCGGCGAGGTGGCGGG
>NZ_VOGW01000002.1:22172-34465 GCF_007896895.1 Streptomyces misionensis
GAGTGGCACATCAGTACTGCGGCGCTTTGGGCAAGCAGGCGAACTGCCAGGTTGCGGTGAGCGTGCACGCCGTCACCGATGCCGCGTCCGCCCCCCTGGGCTGGCGGCTGTTCCTGCCCAAGGACTGGGAGCAGGACTCAGAGCGGCGCCGGGCGGCCGGGGTCCCGGAGGGGGTGGGGCACCGCGAGAAGTGGCGCCTGGCCCTGGACATGCTCGATGAGCTGGCCGGATGGGGGCTGACGCCTCCACTGGTGGTGGCTGATGCCGGATACGGGCAGAACGCTGACTTCAGGGCTGCGGTGGCCGACCGGGGCATCCCCTTCGTGGTCGGTGTCCGCGCCGACCTGGCGGTTCAACCGCTGGACGCCCAGCCCACCGTGCCTGCCTGGTCGGGGAACGGCCGTCGGCCCCAGTCCCGCTATCGGCAGCCTGCAGTGTCCGTGGGCGAGTTCGCCGGGCAGGCGGGGCCTTCCCAGTGCACTGAGGTCACCTGGCGAGAGGGAGCAAGCGGGCCGATGACCTCCCGCTTCCTCATGGAGCGGGTACGGCCGGCAGGCAGGCGCTCACGGCAGATCGCCAAGGCCGCAGCGGCAGCCGGACAGCAGGAGTGGGACGGCGTCCTGCCCGATGTGTGGCTGCTGGCGCAATGGCCCGACGGCGACGACCGCCCGACCCGGTTCTGGCTGTCCGACCTCCCCGAGGACACCCCGGTCGCGGACCTGGTCCGCCTGGCAAAGGTCCGCTGGCGCATCGAGCACGACTACCGCGAACTCAAACACGGCCTGGGCCTGGATCACTTCGAAGGCCGCTCCTGGACGGGCTGGCACCACCACGCCACCCTCGTCACCGCCGCCCACGCCTTCCTCACCGAGCAGCGACTGTCCCCAAAAGCCGACACGCCGGACTCACCCTCTACCAGATCCTCGACGCCCTCCAAGACCTGCTGAACTGCTGGAGCGGCATGTGTGCCACCTGCCACCAGCCCGTCCCCCGCATCCGGACCAGACACCGAGCAGCCAGAACCACAGAGACCTAACGGAGTCCTACTAACCGCCGGGAGCCGAGCGGCCCGGGACGCGGGGACATTCCGGGCCGCATTCCAACGAGTGGGTTTCGCGGGTGGGATGTGCCGGGGCGTACGCCGGTGCCGTAATCTCGGATCTCGGAGCCCGCCGTATCACGGGACCGGACCTTGATCCACGACTTGGGGTTGCACAGCAGATGACTGCGATTTCTCTCGGCATGCCGTCCGTTCCGACCAAGCTCGCCGAGCGCCGCAAGAGCCGGCAGATCCAGGTCGGAAGCGTGCCGGTCGGCGGGGACGCGCCTGTCTCGGTCCAGTCGATGACCACCACCCGCACCTCCGACGTCGGCGCCACCCTCCAGCAGATCGCCGAGCTGACCGCGTCCGGCTGCCAGATCGTCCGCGTCGCCTGCCCCACCCAGGACGACGCCGACGCCCTCGCCACCATCGCCCGCAAGTCGCAGATCCCGGTGATCGCGGACATCCACTTCCAGCCCAAGTACGTGTTCGCCGCCATCGAGGCCGGCTGCGCCGCGGTCCGCGTCAACCCCGGCAACATCAAGAAGTTCGACGACCAGGTCAAGGAGATCGCCCAGGCCGCCAAGGACCACGGCACCCCGATCCGCATCGGTGTCAACGCGGGCTCCCTGGACAAGCGCCTGCTCCAGAAGTACGGCAAGGCCACGCCGGAGGCGCTGGTCGAGTCGGCGCTGTGGGAGGCGTCCCTCTTCGAGGAGCACGACTTCCGCGACATCAAGATCTCCGTCAAGCACAACGACCCGGTCGTGATGATCGAGGCCTACCGCCAGCTCGCCGAGCAGTGCGACTACCCCCTCCACCTCGGCGTCACCGAGGCCGGCCCCGCCTTCCAGGGCACCATCAAGTCGGCCGTCGCCTTCGGCGCCCTCCTCTCCCAGGGCATCGGCGACACCATCCGGGTCTCGCTCTCCGCGCCCCCGGTGGAGGAGGTCAAGGTCGGCATCCAGATCCTGGAGTCCCTGAACCTGCGCCAGCGCGGCCTGGAGATCGTCTCCTGCCCCTCCTGCGGCCGGGCCCAGGTGGACGTCTACAAGCTCGCCGAAGAGGTCACCGCCGGCCTGACCGGCATGGAGGTCCCGCTCCGCGTCGCCGTCATGGGCTGTGTCGTCAACGGCCCCGGCGAGGCCCGCGAGGCCGACCTCGGCGTCGCCTCCGGCAACGGCAAGGGCCAGATCTTCGTCAAGGGCGAGGTCATCAAGACGGTCCCCGAGTCCAAGATCGTGGAGACCCTCATCGAGGAGGCCATGAAGCTGGCCGAGAAGATGCAGGACGAGGGCGTGGAGTCCGGCGAGCCGTCGGTCTCGGTCGCGGGCTGACCCTCCGCCTTTCCCGAGTCCCGTCACCCCGCGGTGGCGGGACTCCGTCGTACCCGGGCGGTCTCGGTTTGCCCTCGGGTCTGCCCTTGCCGCCCTGGTGCGCGGACGGCCGACCGGGATAGGCACGTGCTGCGGCATCGGTGCGCGAACTCGAACGGACGGAGCTGATCATGCACGCACGTCACGAACCGGAGGGCAAGGACTCGCGGGAGTCCGCCGGACGGGCGGCCCGGCCGGCCGGCGGTGCCAGGGCGGCCGAGCCGGCGGTCCCGCTGCCGCCGGCCGGACTGCCGGCGCTCCAGCGCGCGATCGGCAATGCCGCCGTGGTCAGGATGCTGGCCCAGCGACACGAGCGCGAGGACCCGGCCGCCGCCGACGAGCACCCCGTCCAGCGGTCGGCCGTGCACGACGTGCTGCGTTCGCCGGGGCGGCCGCTCGACGGGGCGACCAGGGCGGACATGGAGGCGAGGCTCGGCGCGGACTTCTCCGACGTCCGCATCCACACCGGCCCGGCGGCCGGGCGGTCGGCGCAGGAGATCGGCGCGCGCGCCTACACCTCGGGCAACCACGTGGTCGTCGGCGAGGGCGGCCGGGACCGGCACACCCTCGCCCACGAGTTGGTCCACGTCGTCCAGCAGCGCAGCGGCCCGGTGGCGGGCACCGACAACGGGGCAGGGCTCTCGGTGTCGCATCCGTCGGACCGGTTCGAGCGCGAGGCGGAGCAGGTCGCCACCCGGGTGATGTCCCGGCCGGCCGGGGACCACGCGGCCGCTCCCGCCGCGCCGTCCGACGCCGGCGCGGGTGCCGGGCACGCCGTCCAGCGCATGATGGGGTTCGAGGCCGAGCGGGACAAGCGGGTCAAGTCCCAGAAGGGCGAGAAGCTGCCCGGCGACACCGACATCGCCGAGAGCAAGCGGGCGGATTTCAAGGTCGTCTCGGACTCGCGCGGCCTCGCCGGCGGCGGCGCCTACTCCAACATCGAGTTCGTCACCGGCGCCGTACAGGTGGTGGGCACCAAGGCGCAGGCGGGGCCGGACGAACTGGACCGGATCGCCGACGAGATCAGGCGGGTGAGCGACGGGTTCTACGCGGCGACCGAGGGGACCCGCCTGTCGGCGCTGAAGCTGGACCTGCGGCTGCTGACCAAGGGCGTGACCCTCAGCAGCGAGGGCTACACCGAGAGCGCCGGCCAACCGGGCATGGGGGACGGCCTGTTCGTCCACTACTCCATCGGCGTGCCGCTGGCCGGCATGCCGCTGTTCTTCGACCTCTACCGGGCCGACGCGCAAGCGCGGGAGGCCCAGGGCAAGCGGACCGTGCTGCCGGACGCCCAGCACCGGCTGAACCAGGCCCGGCCGTTCGCGGCGGCGGAGGTGGCGCGCTTCTCGCAGGCGACCGGGTCGGCGCTCGACACCACGGCGCTCGACGGCTACCTCCAGCTCGTCTACACGCAGGTCGCCGCCGTGGCGGACTACGTCGCCGTCGAACAGGGGGAGGGCGACCGCTTCGCCTCGCCCCAAGGGCAGATCAAGAACTGGACCATGTTCCTCTCCCGCTCGCGGCTGAGCGACACGTTCCAGCTGCTCGACCCCGAGATCAGGGCCTATCTGGCGGCGAACCACGACGACATCATCGAGCGGCTGTCCGCGTTCCACGAGACGACGGCGACCGGGCAGCAGGCCACGTTCTTCGACAACGCCGAACGCGCGCTCCCCGGTCTCGACCCGGTGTCCCTGGAGACCTACGCGCAGTCGGCACTGGGCGCCGCCCCGCCGGTGTCCCAGCAGCAGGTGTTCGGAGGGATGAACGAGATCGCCCCGCACGGGGTCGAGGGCGCGAACGTGATCCCGATGGAGATCCGCCTGATCGGGGACTCGATGAAGACCTGGGACGGCCTCAAGGCCGAGCTGCGCAAGATCGCGGGATGGGCCCAGCACTCGTACCAGCAGGACCGCCAGATCAACGCCGCCACCCAGCAGTAGCGAGTCCGCCCGCCCGGCGCCGGGGGCCGCCCCCGGCGGGACCCCGGCCCCCGAGCCGGGCGGCACACGGCAAAGGCGGCGCGGCTATAGTGCGGAGACCAGCACCAAGCCCAGAGTGAGGCCCCCGCACTTGTTGACCCAGACCACCTCACGGGTGCTCGATCCGAGCGACCTCGACGCCGCGCTCGCCGTTCTCGACCGCGAGCCGGTCGCGAACGCCTTCGTGACCGCGCGCGTCCGGGTCGCCGGGCTCGACCCCTGGCGCCTCGGCGGCGAGATGTGGGGCTGGTACGAGGACGGCATGCTGACGTCCCTGTGCTACGCGGGCGCCAACCTGGTCCCGATCTGCGCGACCCCGCGGGCCGTGCGCGCCTTCGCCGAGCGCGCCCGGCGGGCCGGCCGCCGCTGTTCCTCCATCGTCGGCCCCGCCGACACCACCGCCGAGCTCTGGCACCTGCTGGAGCCGCACTGGGGCCCCGCCCGCGAGGTCAGGTCCCGCCAGCCGCTGATGGTCACCGACCGCATGCCCGACACCATCGCCCCGGACCCCTACGTCCGCCGTGTCCGCAAGGACGAGATGGAGACGATCATGCCGGCCTGCGTGGCGATGTTCACCGAGGAGGTCGGCGTCTCCCCGCTGGCCGGCGACGGCGGACTGCTCTACCAGGCGCGGGTCGCCGAACTCGTCGGCTCCGGGCGCTCCTTCGCCCGCCTCGACCAGGACGGCAAGGTCCTCTTCAAGGCCGAGATCGGCGCGGCGACCCCCCAGGCCTGCCAGATCCAGGGCGTGTGGGTGGCCCCCGAGCACCGGGGCAAGGGTCTCGCCGCCCCCGCCATGGCCGCGGTCCTGCGCTACGCCCTGGCCGACGTGGCCCCCGTGGTCAGCCTCTACGTCAACGACTTCAACACCGCCGCGCGCCGCACCTACCGCAGGGTGGGATTCCAGGAGATAGGCGCCTTCATGAGTGTGCTGTTCTGAACCCCGGTACCCTCCCCGCATGGATCTCACGATCGCCCCCCTGGACCTGGCCGCCCGCGTGGACGAGGCACTGGCGGTCCAAGCGGTGGCGTTCGGCCTCGGCCCGGACGAAGTCGCCGTACGCCGGCAGATCGTGCAGCGCCACATGCAGTTCCCGGGCGCCCGCGCGCTCGGCGCGACCACCGGGGGACGCCTCGTCGGCTTCGTCTACGGCATGCCGAACTCCCGCACCCACTGGTGGTCGACCGTCGTCGAACCGTATCTGCGCGCGGCCGGCAACGACTTCTGGCTGGACGACTCCTTCGTGATCACCGAGCTGCACGTCCTCCCCGGCCACCAGAACCGGGGCATCGGCCGCCGGCTGATCACCACGATCACGGACTCCGCCGCCGAACCCCGCTCGATCCTCTCCGCGATCGACACCGACAGCCCCGCCCGCGGCCTCTACCACTCCCTCGGCTACGTCGATCTCGCCCGCCAGGTCCACTTCCCGAGCGCGCCGCGCCCGTACGCCGTGATGGGCGCCCCCCTGCCGCTGCGCAGGCGATAACCGATTTCCGCCCTCGCGGCACGCCCGGCTAACCTCCTATGCCATCACCCATATCTGGCAGGAGTACGAGAACCATGGCCAACGCACCGGTCCAGCGCATGTCCCAGTTGATGGCGAAGACGCTGCGCGACGACCCGGCGGACGCCGAGGTCCTCAGCCACAAGCTCCTCGTCCGCGCCGGTTACGTCCGCCGCACCGCCGCCGGCATCTGGTCCTGGCTGCCGCTGGGCAAGAAGGTCCTCGCCAACGTGGAGCGGGTCGTGCGCGAGGAGATGGACGCCATCGGCGCCCAGGAGGTGCTGCTCCCCGCCCTGCTGCCCCGCGAGCCGTACGACGCCACCGGCCGCTGGGACGAGTACGGCCAGGAGCTGTTCCGGCTCAAGGACCGCAAGGGCGGCGACTACCTCCTCGGCCCCACCCACGAGGAGATCTTCACCCTCCTGGTCAAGGACCAGTGCACGTCCTACAAGGACCTGCCGGTGATCCTCTACCAGATCCAGACCAAGTTCCGCGACGAGGCCCGCCCCCGCGCCGGCATCCTGCGCGGCCGCGAGTTCCTGATGAAGGACTCGTACTCCTTCGACCTCGCCGACGAGGGCCTCGACCAGTCCTACGCCCTGCACCGTCAGGCCTACCAGCGGGTCTTCGCGCGCCTCGGCCTCGACTACCGCATCGTCGCGGCCACCGCCGGTGCCATGGGCGGCTCCAAGTCCGAGGAGTTCCTGGCCCCCGCCGAGGCCGGCGAGGACACCTTCGCGGACTGCCCGAACTGCGACTTCGCCGCCAACACCGAGGCGATCGCCTACACCCTCCAGCCGGTCGACGGCTCGGCCGTGCCCGCACTGGAGGAGATCCCCACCCCCGACACCCCGACCATCGAGACCCTGGCCGCCTCGCTCGGCGTCCCGGCCTCCGCCACCCTGAAGAACCTGCTGGTCAAGGTGGACGGCGAGATCGTCGCCGTGGGCGTGCCCGGGGACCGCGAGGTCGACATGGGCAAGGTCGAGGCGCACTTCGCCCCGGCCACCGTCGAGATGGTCACCGAGTCGGACTTCGCCGGCCGCCCCGACCTCGTGCGCGGCTACGTCGGCCCGCAGGGCCTCGGCGAGAAGGTCACCTACATCGCCGACCCGCGCGTGGCCCCCGGCACCGCCTGGATCACCGGCGCCAACAAGGAGCACACGCACGCCAAGAACGTCGTCGCCGGCCGTGACTTCGAGGTCGACGCCTACGTGGACGTCGTGGTGGTCCAGGAGGGCGACCCCTGCCCGAAGTGCGGTACCGGCCTGAAGCTGGACCGCGCCATCGAGATCGGCCACATCTTCCAGCTGGGCCGCAAGTACGCCGACGCTCTCAAGCTCGACGTCCTCGGCCAGAACGGCAAGCCGGTCCGCGTCACCATGGGCTCCTACGGCATCGGCGTCTCCCGCGCCGTCGCCGCGCTCGCCGAGCAGACCGCCGACGAGCAGGGCCTGTGCTGGCCCAAGGAGATCGCCCCGGCCGACGTCCACGTGGTCGCCGCCGGCAAGGCCCTGCAGACCGAGCTGGCCCTCGACGTCGCCGAGAAGCTGGCCGCCGCGGGCGTGCGCGTCCTCGTGGACGACCGCGCCGGCGTCTCCCCGGGCGTCAAGTTCACCGACGCCGAGCTGATCGGCGTGCCCCAGATCCTCGTCGCCGGCCGCCGCTCGGCCGAGGGCGTCCTGGAGCTGAAGGACCGCAGGAGCGGCGAGCGCGAGGAGCTGTCGGTGGAGGACGCGATCGCGCGGCTCACGGCCTGACACCGGACGAGGGTCCCCGCCGCCCAAGGGGCGCGGGGGCCCTTCGTGCACCCTGCGGCCCGCTCACCGCGCGGCGCCGGCTACAGCCACCCGGCGAACTCCAGCAGCAGCTCCCCGTCCTGCGGACGTCCCACCCGCAGCGCCCGCACCCCGGACTCCACCGCACGGAACAGCGTCCAGCCGCGCAGCCGCTCCTGGTCCACCTCCAGCGACTCCGCGAGCCGCTTGATCCGGCGCCGGGTGATGGACGCGCCCGAAGGGGAGGCGATCAGGTCCTCCACCCGGTCGCGCACCAGCCGCGCCAGGTCGAACGCGTGCTCGCCGACCACCGGATCGGGCCCCACCGCGAGCCACGGCATCCGGTCCCCGGCGAGCACCTTGCTCTGCCGGAACGTGCCGTGCAGCAGCCGCTCCTCCGGCGGATCCGCCAGCAGCGCCTCCCGCGCCGCCAGCGCCGCGTCGACGAGCGGGGCCAGCTCCGGCTGCCGCTCCGCGTCCGCCGACATCGCCACCGCCTGCCGCCCGGTGCGCTCCGCCACGGTCTCGAAGGCATGGCCCGCGGGCGGCGTCACCCACAGCCGGCGCAGCGTGCCCGCCGCCTCCAGCAGGGCCTTCGCCTCCGGCAGCGAGCGCACCGAGACGTCCGGGTGCAGCCGTTCGAGGACGAGCACCCCTTCCGCGCCGTCCCGCGCGTCCGCCGACAGCAGCAGCACGGCGCCCAGTCCGCCCCAGTGCGCCAGCGCCGCCCGCTCGCTCTCCGGCCGGGCCCGCGGCGGGGCCAGCTTCAGCACGGCCGGCGCACCGTCCGGCAGCCGTACCAGCACCACCAGGCTGCTGCGGCCGCCCGGCACCTGCACCCGCTCGACGGTCAACCCCCGCCGCGCCACGGCCGCTTCGGCCGCCTCGGGCAGCCGGGCCAGCCAGTCGTCCCCGGCCGGTGCCGTCTCCCCGAGCGCCCGCACCAGGCGCCGCGGCGGTTCGAAAGCCATGCGCGAGCCGTTCCCTTCCTCGTGAATCCTGTGGTCAGCCGGTGGCCGTCGCGGAACCCGACGGCGTCGTACCCGCCGCCCCGGTCCCCTCGCCGGCCCGTTCGGCCAGCCCCGGGAAGGCTACGCCGCGCCCGCTCCAGCCCACCGCCCGCACCGCGGCCTCCCGCAGCGACGCCGCGGCCGAGGCGCGCCGCGTCCCGGTCGCCGCCCGCACCAGGTCGGCGTAGACCCCGGCCAGCCGCTCCTCCAGCCGGGCGGCGAGCCGCGCCGCGTCCGCCGGGTCGCGCACCGAGAACGGCAGCGCGTAGGCGGCGCTCGCCGCCACCGGCCTGCCGCCCAGGTCCCGTACCTCGCGCGCCAGCGCGTCCCGGCGGGCCCGATGGGCGTCGTAGGCGGCCCTGGCCGCGGTGCGGCGCCGGTCGTCGATCCGGCCGCCGACCACGCCGTACCCGTACACCGCCGCGTGCTCCGCCGCCAACGCGGCCTGCACCGCGGTCAGTTCGGCCGACCGTCCGGACTCGTCGCTCACTTGGTGCCCCCCGTCGTCAGCAGGTACGCGTGCGCCGCCCCGGCCGCCGCCACCGAGGCCAGCAGCCGCGCCGGCTCGCCCGGTACGTCCAACAGCTCGTCGTAGCGCGCCAGCAGCGCCTTGCTGTCCGCGGCCGCCCGGGCGCGGGCCCGGACGGTGGCCGAGGGGCCGGTGCCACCGGAGTCCGCGCCGGCCGTGCAGCCGGTGAGCAGGGCGGCGCCGGCGGCCGAGGCGAGCAGGGTTCTTCGGCGGGGCCCCGGGGGGATGCGCGGTGGCGAGGGGTACGGCACGGCAGACGTCCTCGGAGAACTCGTACGACAAGAAGAGCTACGACAAGAAGAGCTACGACAACACGATGAGCGGCCGACGGCCCGCCCGTGATCACCGTACCCGCGCACCTGTCCGAAGCCACTCACCGGCACCGTCCGCCACCACCGGGGCTCACCCGTCCCGCCGCCTGCCGCCCGGTCCGGGCCGTCCACAGGTGGACGGCAACACTCCCTGCGACCGGATACCCTTTGACCAGACACGCGACCCATCCCACAACAGCACACGCGGCCGAGGAGTCACCCGGATGAGCACCACCCAGAGCGAGAGGCTGCGAGAGCTGCTGGAACCGCTCGTCACCTCCCAGGGGCTGGATCTCGAAGAGATCGCCGTCGACTCCGTCGGACGCAAGCGGGTGCTGCGCGTGGTCGTCGACTCCGACTCCGGGGCGGACCTGGACGCGATCGCCGATGTGAGCCGTGCGCTCTCGGCGAAGCTGGACGAGACCGACGCGATGGGCGAGGACGCGTACGACCTGGAGGTCGGAACCCCCGGCGCGGAGCGCCCCCTCACCGAGCACCGGCACTTCGTGCGCGCCACCGACCGGCTCGTGAAGTTCCAGCTGACCGAGGGCGGCGAGCTGGTCGCCCGGATCCTGACCGTGGACGAGGAGGGCCTCGAGGTCGAGGTGCCCGGCGTCAAGGGCCGCAAGGCCACCCACCGCCGCCTCGCCTTCCCGGAGATCGAGAAGGCGCGCGTGCAGGTCGAGTTCAACCGCAAGGACAAGAAGGACAAGAAGGAAGAGGAGGCGTAGCCGTGGACATCGACATGAGCGCCCTGCGGGGCTTGGTCAGGGAGAAGGAGATCTCCTTCGACCTGCTGGTCGAGGCGATCGAATCGGCCCTCCTCATCGCCTACCACCGCACCGAGGGAAGCCGCCGACACGCGCGCGTGGAGCTCAACCGGGAGACCGGGCATGTGACCGTGTGGGCGAAGGAGGAGCCCGAGGACCTGGAGGAGGGGCAGGAGCCGCGCGAGTTCGACGACACCCCCTCGGGCTTCGGCCGGATCGCCGCCACCACCGCCAAGCAGGTCATCCTGCAGCGCCTGCGCGACGCGGAGGACGACGCGACGCTCGGCGAGTACGCGGGGCGTGAGGGCGACATCGTGACCGGCGTGGTCCAGCAGGGCCGCGACCCGAAGAACGTGCTGGTCGACATCGGCAAGCTGGAGGCCATCCTGCCGGTGCAGGAGCAGGTGCCCGGCGAGACCTACCCGCACGGCCAGCGCCTGCGGTCGTACGTCGTCCGGGTCGCCAAGGGCGTGCGCGGACCGTCCGTGACGCTCTCCCGCACCCACCCCAACCTGGTGAAGAAGCTCTTCGCCCTGGAGGTGCCGGAGATCGCCGACGGTTCGGTGGAGATCGCGGCCATCGCCCGCGAGGCCGGCCACCGCACGAAGATCGCCGTCCGCTCCACCCGCGCGGGCCTGAACGCCAAGGGCGCCTGCATCGGCCCCATGGGCGGCCGGGTGCGCAATGTGATGGGCGAGCTGAACGGCGAGAAGATCGACATCGTCGACTGGTCGGACGACCCGGCCGAGATGGTGGCGAACGCCCTGTCACCCGCTCGGGTGAGCAAGGTCGAGGTCGTCGACCTGGCCGCCCGCTCCGCCCGGGTGACCGTGCCGGACTACCAGCTGTCGCTGGCGATCGGCAAGGAGGGCCAGAACGCCCGCCTCGCCGCCCGGCTCACCGGCTGGCGCATCGACATCCGGCCCGACACCGAGCAGGCGGCGGAGTAAGGGGCCGTTGCCGGGGCACCAGCCGAGGCAGCGGGCAGGGAATAGATCCAGGCCGCGAGTGGCTTGGATACGGACAACAGCCGTTCGATCTTTCCCCCGGAGGGGTGAGGTCGGTGCGGGGAGGTAGACTTAGTCGTGTCTGGCCGGACGCACGCCGGAGCATGCCCTGAACGCACCTGTGTGGGGTGCCGGGAGCGGGCGGCCAAGAACGATCTCCTGCGGATCGTGCGGAGCGAGGACGCCTGCGTCCCCGATCCTCGCGGTACGCTGCCCGGCCGGGGTGCGTATCTGCACCCCGCCCTGGTCTGTCTCGACCAGGCGGTACGCCGCCGGGCGTTGCCGCGGGCACTGCGCGCCCCGGGAGCGCTCGACACAAAGGCGTTGCGCCGACACGTCGAGCAGGCAACAGTTGCCGAGAAGGCAACGCCGTAAGACATGCCGTACGGAACACCGTGCGGCCTGGTACCTCGCGAGTCGAAAGCAGGTCGAGATTGCGATGAGCACTCGATGAGTACGCGATGAGTACGCCCATGAACTAGCGACGGTCCGGCTTCACCCGGACCTCAAAGGAGCGAAGTGGCTAAGGTCCGGGTCTACGAACTCGCCAAGGAGTTCGGTGTCGAGAGCAAGGTCGTCATGGCCAAGCTCCAGGAACTCGGTGAATTCGTCCGTTCGGCGTCTTCGACCATCGAAGCGCCGGTTGTACGCAAGCTGACCGACGCCTTCCAGGGTGGCAACGGCAAGTCCGCCAAGCCCGCCCCGCGCAAGGCTTCCCCCAAGCCCGCCGCGCCCTCTCCGGCGCAGGCGGGCTTGGGGGAAGCCTTGCGCGGGGCGGGCTTGGCGGACTTGCCGTTGCCACCCTGGAAGGCGTCGGTCAGCTTGCGTACAACCGGCGCTTCGATGGTCGAAGACGCCGAACGGACGAATTCACCGAGTTCCTGGAGCTTGGCCATGACGACCTTGCTCTCGACACCGAACTCCTTGGCGAGTTCGTAGACCCGGACCTTAGCCACTTCGCTCCTTTGAGGTCCGGGTGA
>NZ_VOGW01000030.1 GCF_007896895.1 Streptomyces misionensis
GTCAGTGCTCGAGGCCCGCGGTGCCGATCCCGAACACCGAGATGACCGGGCCCGCCTTCCTCGTGTCCTCGCGTTCCAGCCGGTACGGGGCGAAGAAGGCGCGGCCGTGCTGGTAGAGGACGACCGAGAACCGCGGGTCGTCCTCGGCCTTCCCGTTGTACGGCTTGTCCTCCTCCGTCGGCAGGTGGAACAGGAGGAACGGGGTCTCCTTGCCGGTGCGCGGGTCCCAGTCGACGATGGCCGCGGGCTGCACCGCGTCCAGGCTGCCGCGGTAGACGATCAGGTGGTCACCGTTCATCCGGACGGGGAGGACCGGCTGGAACGCGCGGCCGGTGAACGTGGCGACGACGGTGCCCTTCCTGACGTCGAACGCCGTGATGTGGTTCGCGGGCTTGAGCGGGTCGTCCGCGTCCTTGCTCCTGACGAAGACCCGGTCGCGGCCGGTCACGATGCCGGAGCACTTGTCGACGACGCCGAAGAAGCCCGAGGTCTCCGGATCGCAGTAGGGCTCGTACTTCTTCAGCGAGATGGTGGCCAGCCGCTCGCCGTTGCCGGGGTCCAGGGTGATCAGGTCGGTGACCGAGACGTCCCCGGCCGCGACGGCGAGCACGGGCGGGTCGGCGGACGGCAGGAAGACCTGCTGGACGCCCTTGCTGACCGAGTAGCTCCAGGCGACCTTGCCGGTGCGCGGTTCGAGCTTCTCCACCCGGTAGGTGCGCTCGCCGGCCTGCTTGCAGGCGACCAGGGCCAGCAGCGCGGGCCCGCCGGCGTAGCCGGTGTCGTGGCACTGCGAGGTGGCGAGGGTGGTGTTCCACAGCCGCTTGCCGCTGTCCGTGTCGTACGCCGCCGAGCCCTGGTCCCAGGCGATGGCCACGACCCCCCGGGTCAGGGCGACGTTGGTGTTGGTGACGTAGGCGAACTCGGACGACGGTATCTTCCGCTGCCAGAGCTTCTTGCCGGTGTTCAGGTCGACCATGAGCACCTGGTCGCAGGAGCTCCCCGAGGTCTGGATCACGACCGGGGTGCGGCCGTCGACCGTGACGTCGCGGCTGACGGCGCAGACGGGGCCGTCGAGATCCAGCTTCCAGGCCCGGTTGTCGGTGTCCATCGAGCCGCCGACCCGGTAGCCGGCGATCCAGTCGGCGACGGTCCGGGCGACGATCTTGTCGGTGGCCCACGTCCCGGGCGCGTACCGGAACTTGTCGGCGAGGATGTCCTCCGTGTGGTTGACGACGATCTGCCCCTCCGGGGAGACGGGCGCCTTCTCCACGCTCTCGCGGCCGTCGCGCACGTCGTCCGGTGCCTGCTTCGCCGCCTTGGCGTCGCTGTGCCCCGTACGCCCGGCCGACTCGTACCAGAGCAGCCCCGCGCCGACGCACAGCACGACCGCGACGACCGCCGCGAGGACGCCCAGGAGGCGTCGTCGGCGGCGGCTGCGCGACTGGTCGGCGGCGAGCGCGGACTGGGTGTACATGGACGGGGGTGGGCCGAAGCTCACGCTGCGAGATCCTTCTCTTGACCGCCCCCGCGGGGGCGGTCAAGAGAAGGATCTCGCAGCGTGAGCTTCGGCCCACCCCCGTCCATGTACACCCAGTCCGCGCTCGCCGCCGACCAGTCGCGCAGCCGCCGCCGACGACGCCTCCTGGGCGTCCTCGCGGCGGTCGTCGCGGTCGTGCTGTGCGTCGGCGCGGGGCTGCTCTGGTACGAGTCGGCCGGGCGTACGGGGCACAGCGACGCCAAGGCGGCGAAGCAGGCACCGGACGACGTGCGCGACGGCCGCGAGAGCGTGGAGAAGGCGCCCGTCTCCCCGGAGGGGCAGATCGTCGTCAACCACACGGAGGACATCCTCGCCGACAAGTTCCGGTACGCGCCCGGGACGTGGGCCACCGACAAGATCGTCGCCCGGACCGTCGCCGACTGGATCGCCGGCTACCGGGTCGGCGGCTCGATGGACACCGACAACCGGGCCTGGAAGCTGGATCTCGACGGCCCCGTCTGCGCCGTCAGCCGCGACGTCACGGTCGACGGCCGCACCCCGGTCGTGATCCAGACCTCGGGGAGCTCCTGCGACCAGGTGCTCATGGTCGACCTGAACACCGGCAAGAAGCTCTGGCAGCGGAAGATACCGTCGTCCGAGTTCGCCTACGTCACCAACACCAACGTCGCCCTGACCCGGGGGGTCGTGGCCATCGCCTGGGACCAGGGCTCGGCGGCGTACGACACGGACAGCGGCAAGCGGCTGTGGAACACCACCCTCGCCACCTCGCAGTGCCACGACACCGGCTACGCCGGCGGGCCCGCGCTGCTGGCCCTGGTCGCCTGCAAGCAGGCCGGCGAGCGCACCTACCGGGTGGAGAAGCTCGAACCGCGCACCGGCAAGGTCGCCTGGAGCTACTCGGTCAGCAAGGGCGTCCAGCAGGTCTTCCTGCCGTCCGCCGACCCGCCCGTGCTCGCCGTCGCGGCCGGGGACGTCTCGGTCACCGACCTGATCACCCTGGACCCCGGCAACGGCGAGCGGCTGGCCACCATCTCGCTGAAGAAGTACGAGCCCTACTGCGATCCGGAGACCTCGGGCTTCTTCGGCGTCGTCGACAAGTGCTCCGGCATCGTGACCGGCCGCGACCGGGTCTTCGTCAGGAGCAAGGACGCGGACGACCCGCTCAAGCCCGCGAACCACATCACGGCGTTCGACGTCAGGAAGGGCACCGTCGTCGCCACGTTCACCGGCCGCGCGTTCCAGCCGGTCCTCCCCGTCCGGATGAACGGTGACCACCTGATCGTCTACCGCGGCAGCCTGGACGCGGTGCAGCCCGCGGCCATCGTCGACTGGGACCCGCGCACCGGCAAGGAGACCCCGTTCCTCCTGTTCCACCTGCCGACGGAGGAGGACAAGCCGTACAACGGGAAGGCCGAGGACGACCCGCGGTTCTCGGTCGTCCTCTACCAGCACGGCCGCGCCTTCTTCGCCCCGTACCGGCTGGAACGCGAGGACACGAGGAAGGCGGGCCCGGTCATCTCGGTGTTCGGGATCGGCACCGCGGGC
>NZ_VOGW01000031.1 GCF_007896895.1 Streptomyces misionensis
GGGGCTTCAGGTCGAACTCCCCGTCCCGCGCCCCCAGCACGAACGCCCGCCACTCCGCCTCCGTGTAGCGGAGCACCGTGTCCGGGTCGAGGGAGGAACGCATCGCGACGGCCCCTTCGGGGAGGTACGCGATCTCCACGCGCTCCTCGTGCTCCTCGGTGCCCGGGGCGCAGTGCCACTCGACGTCCGAGATGTCGAGCGCGTACAGCTCGTCGCGCTCGCGCTCCTTGCGTGCCTTGATCTCCGCTTCCGTCTCCGCCATGGTGCGGCGACCCCTTCCCGACGTTTACGTACGGTCCCGGCGCTCACCCTAGTGGCCGTGGGCCGGCCCGCGGAGACGCTCGGCGACCGGGGGAAAGAGGCCTGCCGCCGCCTGGTACCCTGAGTGACGGCCGTTCGTGTACGCACCTTCCGGAGCCCTGTGCCCTGGAGGCCGCGCGCAGCGGATCCCCGCCTCCCGAGTAACGGAAGCTCTCCCGAGATGTAGACCGGGGGCACTCGGTGGCTCTCAACAGACTATGAGGAGTACGCGTGTCGCTCGACGCCGCTACGAAGAAGCAGATCATCGCCGAGTTCGGTACCAAGGAGGGTGACACCGGCTCCCCCGAGGTCCAGGTCGCTCTGCTGTCGCGTCGGATCTCCGACCTGACCGAGCACCTCAAGACCCACAAGCACGACCACCACAGCCGTCGTGGCCTGCTGATCCTGGTCGGTCAGCGCCGTCGCCTGCTGCAGTACCTGGCGAAGAAGGACATCCAGCGCTTCCGTGCGCTGGTGGACCGCCTCGGCATCCGCCGCGGTGCGGCGGGCGCCAAGTAAGGACGCCGTGAGGGGAGCGGTTCCCGGCAGGACTCGGGAGCCGCTCCCTTTGCTGTACGTGCGGAAACGTGCGCGGTGTCACTCACGCTTTGTAGTGTGGTAGCACAACGCATAACGCACGACACAGAACGAGGAGAAGCGCACCACGCCGCCGCCGGTCCTCGGTAGTGGCCCCCGGGGGGAAGCGAGCCCCGGGTGCTTCGATCGAAGACCGGCCCGCACCGCAGGCGCGCTTCTCCACCACCGTCCCCCTGCCACACGGGCAGTCCCGGGACGAAGACGAGGAGAAAACGCTAGTGGAGAACGAGACCCACTACGCCGAGGCCGTCATCGACAATGGCGCCTTCGGTACCCGCACCATCCGTTTCGAGACGGGCCGCCTGGCCAAGCAGGCCGCCGGCTCCGCCGTGGCGTACCTGGACGACGACACCATGGTGCTGTCGGCCACCACCGCCTCCAAGAACCCCAAGGACCAGCTCGACTTCTTCCCCCTCACGGTGGACGTCGAGGAGCGGATGTACGCCGCCGGCAAGATCCCCGGCAGCTTCTTCCGCCGTGAGGGCCGGCCGAGCGAGGACGCGATCCTCACCTGCCGCCTGATCGACCGTCCGCTGCGCCCGTCCTTCAAGAAGGGCCTGCGCAACGAGATCCAGGTCGTCTGCACCGTCATGGCGCTCAACCCCGACCACCTGTACGACGTCGTCGCGATCAACGCCGCGTCCGCGTCCACCCAGCTGGCCGGTCTGCCCTTCTCCGGCCCGATCGGCGGCGTCCGCGTCGCGCTGATCCGCGGTCAGTGGGTGGCCTTCCCGACGCACACCGAGCTCGAGGACGCCGTCTTCGACATGGTCGTCGCGGGCCGCGTCCTGGAGGACGGCGACGTCGCGATCATGATGGTCGAGGCCGAGGCCACCGAGAAGACCATCACGCTGGTCGAGGGTGGCGTCGAGGCGCCGACCGAGGAGGTCGTCGCCGCCGGCCTGGAGGCCGCGAAGCCGTTCATCAAGGTCCTGTGCCGCGCCCAGTCCGACCTCGCCGCCAAGGCCGCCAAGCCGACCGGCGAGTTCCCGATCTTCCTGGACTACCAGGACGACGTCCTGGAGGCGCTGACCGCCGCGGTCAAGCCCGAGCTGGCCCAGGCGCTCACCATCGCCGGCAAGCAGGAGCGCGAGGCCGAGCTGGACCGCGTCAAGGGTCTGGCCGCCGAG
The DNA here is from genome assembly GCF_007896895.1 of Streptomyces misionensis. Taxonomy (GTDB): domain Bacteria; phylum Actinomycetota; class Actinomycetes; order Streptomycetales; family Streptomycetaceae; genus Streptomyces; species Streptomyces misionensis_A. The sequence continues at coordinate 2,028 of NZ_VOGW01000031.1, forward strand.
AAGCTGCTGCCGGAGTTCGAGGGCCGCGAGAAGGAGATCTCCGCCGCGTACCGCTCGCTGACCAAGACCCTGGTCCGTGAGCGCGTCATCAAGGAGAAGAAGCGCATCGACGGCCGCGGTGTCACCGACATCCGCACCCTGGCCGCCGAGGTCGAGGCCATCCCGCGGGTGCACGGCTCCGCGCTGTTCGAGCGTGGCGAGACCCAGATCCTGGGCGTCACCACCCTCAACATGCTCCGCATGGAGCAGCAGCTGGACACCCTCTCCCCGGTGACCCGCAAGCGCTACATGCACAACTACAACTTCCCGCCGTACTCCACCGGTGAGACCGGCCGCGTCGGCTCCCCGAAGCGGCGCGAGATCGGCCACGGCGCCCTCGCCGAGCGCGCCCTCGTGCCGGTGCTGCCGACCCGCGAGGAGTTCCCCTACGCGATCCGCCAGGTGTCCGAGGCCCTCGGCTCCAACGGCTCGACGTCCATGGGCTCGGTCTGCGCCTCCACCATGTCGCTGCTGAACGCCGGTGTCCCGCTGAAGGCCCCGGTCGCCGGTATCGCCATGGGTCTGATCTCCCAGGAGATCGACGGCGAGACGCACTACGTCACCCTCACCGACATCCTCGGTGCGGAGGACGCCTTCGGCGACATGGACTTCAAGGTCGCCGGCACCAAGGACTTCGTGACCGCCCTCCAGCTCGACACCAAGCTGGACGGCATCCCGGCCTCCGTCCTGGCCGCGGCCCTCAAGCAGGCCCGCGACGCCCGCCTGCACATCCTCGACGTGATGATGGAGGCCATCGACCGGCCCGACGAGATGAGCCCGCACGCCCCGCGGATCATCACCGTCAAGATCCCGGTCGACAAGATCGGTGAGGTCATCGGCCCCAAGGGCAAGATGATCAACCAGATCCAGGAGGACACGGGCGCCGAGATCACCATCGAGGACGATGGCACGATCTACATCGGTGCCGCCGACGGCCCCTCCGCCGAGGCCGCCCGCGCCACGATCAACGGCATCGCCAACCCGACGATGCCCGAGGTCGGGGAGCGCTACCTCGGTACGGTCGTCAAGACGACCACCTTCGGTGCGTTCGTCTCCCTGCTGCCCGGCAAGGACGGTCTGCTGCACATCTCGCAGATCCGCAAGCTCGCCGGCGGCAAGCGCGTGGAGAACGTCGAGGACGTCCTCGGCGTGGGCCAGAAGGTCCAGGTCGAGATCGCCGAGATCGACTCCCGCGGCAAGCTGTCCCTCGTCCCGGTGATCGAGGGCGAGGACGGCGACGAGGCGAAGGACGACGCCGAGCAGTGACGTCCCGTGGCTCGAAGGTGACGGCCCGCTCCTCCTCGGAGGCGCGGGCCGTCGCCCGTACCCAAACCCTGATCAAGGGCACCGGCGGCATCGGCACCGTCCGCAAGACCACCCTCCCCGGGGGCCTGCGCGTCGTCACCGAAACCCTGCCGTCGGTGCGCTCGGCCACCTTCGGCATCTGGGCGCACGTCGGCTCCCGTGACGAGACCCCCGCCCTGAACGGCGCGACGCACTACCTGGAGCACCTGCTCTTCAAGGGCACCGAGCGCCGCTCCGCGCTGGACATCTCCGCCGCCATCGACGCCGTCGGCGGCGAGATGAACGCGTTCACGGCCAAGGAGTACACGTGCTACTACGCACGGGTGCTCGACACCGACCTGCCGCTGGCCATCGACGTCGTCTGCGACATGCTGACCGGCTCGCTCATCGTCGAGGAGGACGTCGACGTCGAACGCGGCGCCATCCTCGAAGAGATCGCGATGACCGAGGACGACCCCGGCGACTGTGTGCACGACCTGTTCGCGCACACCATGTTCGGCGACAACGCCCTGGGCCGCCCCGTCCTCGGCACCGTCGACACCGTCAACGCCCTCACCGCCGACCGCATCCGCCGCTTCTACCGCAAGCACTACGACCCCACCCACCTGGTGGTCGCCTGCGCCGGCAACGTCGACCACAACAAGGTCGTACGGCAGGTCCGCGCGGCCTTCGAGAAGGCGGGCGCGCTGAAGAACCCGGAGGCGCAGCCCATCGCCCCGCGCGGCGGCAGCCGTACGATCCGGACCTTCGGCAAGGTCGAACTGCTCGGCCGCAAGACCGAGCAGGCGCACGTCGTGCTCGGCATGCCCGGCCTCGCCCGCACCGACGAGCGCCGCTGGGCCATGGGCGTCCTCAACACCGCCCTGGGCGGCGGGATGTCCTCCCGGCTCTTCCAGGAGGTCCGGGAGAAGCGCGGCCTCGCCTACAGCGTGTACTCGTACACGTCCGGCTTCGCCGACTGCGGCCTGTTCGGCGTCTACGCCGGCTGCCGGCCCAGCCAGGTGCACGACGTGCTGCGGATCTGCCGCGACGAACTCGACCACGTCGCCGCCAACGGGCTGACCGACGACGAGATCGCCCGCGCCATCGGCCAGCTGCGGGGCTCCACCGTTCTCGGCCTGGAGGACACCGGCGCGCTGATGAACCGTATCGGCAAGAGCGAGCTGTGCTGGGGCGAGCAGATGTCGGTGGACGACATGCTGGCGAAGATAGCCGCGGTCACCCCGGACGAGGTCCGCTCGGTCGCCCGCGACATCCTGGGCAGGCGTCCGTCGCTGTCGGTCATCGGCCCGCTGAAGGACAAACAGGCCGCGCGACTGCACGACGCCGTCGCCTGACCATCGGAATCGACAAGTCGGCAAGTCAGCAAGGATCGTGAGGAAGCAAGGATGAGCAAGCTGCGCGTGGCGGTCCTCGGCGCCAAGGGCCGGATCGGCTCCGAGGCGGTCAGGGCGGTCGAGGCCGCCGAGGACATGGAGCTGGTCGCCGCCCTCGGCCGGGGCGACAAGCTGGAGACGCTGGCGGAGACCGGTGCCCAGGTCGCCGTCGAACTGACCACCCCCGCCTCGGTCATGGGCAACCTCGACTTCTGCGTGCGCCACGGCATCCACGCCGTCGTCGGCACGACCGGCTGGACCGAGGACCGCCTCGCGCAGCTGACGGGCTGGCTCGGCCAGTCCCCGCAGACCGGCGTGCTCATCGCCCCGAACTTCTCCATCGGGGCCGTGCTGACCATGAAGTTCGCACAGCTCGCGGCGCCGTACTTCGAGTCGGTCGAGGTGGTCGAGCTGCACCACCCCAACAAGGTGGACGCGCCGTCCGGCACGGCCACCCGCACCGCCCAGCTCATCGCCGAGGCCCGCCGGGCGGCCGGCACGGCCCCGGCGCCGGACGCCACGGTCACCGCGCTGGACGGCGCCCGGGGCGCGAGCGTGGACGGCGTCCCCGTGCACGCCGTACGGCTGCGCGGCCTCCTGGCCCACCAGGAGGTGCTGCTCGGCGCCGAGGGCGAGACCCTCACCATCCGCCACGACTCCCTGCACCACAGCAGCTTCATGCCGGGCATCCTGCTCGGCGCCCGCCGCGTGGTGACCACTCCGGGCCTGACCTTCGGCCTGGAGCACTTCCTCGACCTGAGCTGAGACGGTCCCTGCGATGCGCGCGAAGATCAACTACCTCATCACGGCCGCCGTCCTGGTCTTCTACTTCGTCCTGGTCGGCAGCCGCGGTGTGCTGCTCATCGAGACCGGTACGGTCCTCACCGTGACCTTCGGGGTCGCGGTGCTGGTCCTGCCGGTCATCGGCCTGTGGTTCCTGTGGAAGAACACCCAGTTCGTCCGCCGGGCCAACCAGCTCGCCGCCGAACTCGACGCGGAGGGCGGCCTGCCCGTGGACGAGCTGCGGCGCACCCCCGGCGGCCGGATCGACCGGGACTCGGCCGACGAGGTCTTCGCCAGGCGCAAGGCCGAGACGGAGTCCTCCCCGGACGACTGGCGCTGCTGGTTCCGCCTGGCCGTGGCCTACCACGACGCCCGCGACACCCCCCGCGCCCGCAAGGCCATGCAACGGGCGATCACCCTGCACGCGGGCCGCACCCCCACGGACGCCTGACGCGCGACAGCCGCGGCCCGGCCGGAGATGACCGGCGGGCCGGCCGCACCGCCGCATTCCGCCGGGCCGGGGGAGCGCCCCGGCGCCCGGGCCGGCGGTCACGCCCCGGGACTCAGTGGCCCCGGCCCGCCTCCGCCGCCCACGCCTCCACTACGTCCGCCGCCCGCTCGAAGGCCGCCGGACGCCCCACGAAGTCCAGGTTGTGCGTGGTCAGCAGCGCCGGGGTCCCGGCGGCCGGACGGTCCTTGCGCGACAGCGTCAGCGCCTGGCCCTGCACCGTCCTCGGCAGCCCCAGCCACCGCACCGGCTGCTGCACCGTCCGCACGGCCACCACCCGTGCCCACGGCACCGTACGCGTCCTCAGGAAGCCCACCTGACGCAGTCCGCGCGAGCTCACCCACACGCCCATGCGCAGCAGCCGCAGCGCACCCGCGATCACCAGCAGACCCAGGCCGAGGACCACTCCGGCGGAGGACGCCGAGCCGGTCAGCGCGATCAGCACGGCCGCGAACAGCACGAACGAGGCGACCATCAGCACCAGCGCGGCCACCCCCACCCGCCAGGGGCCGGGCCGGTAGGGACGCCGCCAGCGGTCCCGGTCGTCGTACGGCAGCGCGCTCTCGGAGGCCGACTCGAAGGTGCGGTCGGCCGTCAGGAAGGGCAGGGGCACGGCTGGTCCTCACTCGGTCCTCACGGGGGCTGTGCCCGGTGAGGCTATCCGGCCCGACCTCCGCTCACCAGCCTGGAGCCGCCGTAAGGGTCAGGGGTGGCCCTGGGACGCCTGGGACTGGGGTGCCGGCGGACCCGACGGAGTGGACAGCGCCGGCATGCCGAGGAGCAGGGAGCCCACCAGTCCGGCCACGACGGTCAGACCCAGCAGCCAGCGCCCGGCTATCTCGCCGAAGGACCCCCGCTGCCGCGGCGGGGGAGTCACATTGCTGCGGAACGTGTCGCCTTCGGCGAGGAAGGCGAAGGGGACGGGCTCGCTCCGACGGGACATCGCGGTGCCACTCCTTTCCCAATTCGTGTCGAACGTGCAGGACTCACCGGTACAGACGATCGAGTACGGCAAAAGGTGCCCATGTCCGAAAAAATCGTCGGTGGGTTTTTCGGGGTGAGGTCCCGCACGGGCCCCGCCGGGTGCCCCGTAAGGTGGGCGCGAACCACTGAAGTGATGGGAAGGACCCCAACCCCCGTGACCACCCCCGAGTCGCTCACGTTCCGCAGCGATGTCACCGTCGAGCTGGTGAAGTCCAGCGCTTCGGACGCCGACGTCCTCTTCGCCGCCCGAGTCTCCACCGCGGGCGAGCAGTCCCTGGACGAGCTGAAGAAGGACCCCGAGCGCTCCAAGGGCCTGATCAACTACCTGATGCGCGACCGGCACGGCAGCCCGTTCGAGCACAACTCGATGACCTTCTTCATCAGCGCCCCGATCTTCGTCTTCCGCGAGTTCATGCGGCACCGGGTCGGCTGGTCGTACAACGAGGAGTCCGGCCGCTACCGGGAGCTCCAGCCCGTCTTCTACGTCCCGGACACCGCCCGCAAGCTCGTGCAGCAGGGTCGCCCCGGCAAGTACGTCTTCGTGGAGGGCACCCCGGAGCAGCACGCCACGGTGAGCGGCACCCTGGAGGAGTCGTACCGGCAGGCCTACGCGTCCTACCAGAAGCTGCTCGACGAGGGCGTCGCCCGCGAGGTCGCCCGCGCGGTGCTCCCCGTCGGCCTGTTCTCCTCGATGTACGCCACCTGCAACGCGCGCTCCCTGATGCACTTCCTCGGCCTGCGCACCCAGCACGAGCTGGCCAAGGTGCCGTCCTTCCCGCAGCGGGAGATCGAGATGGTGGGCGAGAAGATGGAGGCGGAGTGGGCGAAGCTCATGCCGCTGACGTACGCCGCCTACAACGCGAACGGCCGCGTGGCCCCCTGACCCGGTCCCGTTCCGGCGCGCGGAACGGATGTACGGGTCAGCCTCCTGAAGTGTCCGTATTGCGGCATTTGGAGAAGTTCATCTAGCCTGATCAAACGGACCCGGCACTGCTTGAACCCCCGAGCAGGCAGTGCCGGGTTCCATATTTGTCCTGACTTACCCGGCACCCCAAGGGCAGACCGCGCATGGCGCACCGAGTAGCGTGTTACCCATGGCTCCGACCTCGACTCCGCAGACCCCCTTCGGGCGGGTCCTCACCGCCATGGTCACGCCCTTCACGGCGGACGGCGCACTCGACCTCGACGGCGCGCAGCGGCTCGCCGCCCACCTGGTGGACGCAGGCAACGACGGCCTGATCGTCAACGGCACCACCGGCGAGTCCCCCACCACCAGCGACGCGGAGAAAGCGGACCTCGTACGAGCCGTACTGGAGGCGGTCGGCGACCGCGCCCACGTGGTGGCGGGTGTCGGCACCAACGACACCCACCACAGCGTCGAGCTGGCCCGCGAGGCCGAGCGCATCGGCGCCCACGGCCTCCTGGTCGTCACGCCGTACTACAACAAGCCCCCGCAGGAGGGCCTGTACCGGCACTTCACGGCCGTCGCCGACGCCACCGGGCTGCCGAACATGCTCTACGACATCCCCGGCCGCAGCGGCGTCCCGATCAACACCGAGACCCTCGTCCGGCTCGCCGAGCACCCGCGGATCGTCGCCAACAAGGACGCCAAGGGCGACCTCGGCCGCGCCAGCTGGGCCATCGCCCAGTCCGGACTCGCCTGGTACTCCGGCGACGACATGCTGAACCTGCCGCTGCTCTCCGTGGGCGCGGTCGGCTTCGTCTCGGTCGTCGGCCACTTGGTCACCCCCGATCTGCGTGCACTGGTCGAGGCGTACACCTCCGGCGACGTCGTCAAGGCCACCGAGATCCACCAGAAGCTGCTCCCGGTCTACACCGGCATGTTCCGCACCCAGGGCGTCATGACCACCAAGGCCGCGCTCGCCCTGCTCGGACTGCCCGGCGGCCCTCTGCGCTCGCCCATGGTCGAGTGCTCGCCCGAGGAGATCGCGCAGCTCAAGATCGATCTTGCCGCCGGCGGGGTACAGCTCTAGCAACAGACTTCGCACGACCCGGACCCAGGCGGTCCAGAAGCCTCCTGGCTTCACAACCGAAGAGACAACCGAACAGACAACCGCATACGCGGGCCACCGGTGCCCGTATTCCACAACGACAACTGCTTCGCACGAACGTCATGCGCGCCACGTGCCGTACCGGTACGTGGCGCGCATGGTTTGAGGAGAGTCTTTTGAGTCATCCGCACCCTGAACTCGGCCCGCCCCCGCCGCTCCCCGAAGGTGGCCTGCGGGTCACCCCGCTCGGCGGTCTCGGCGAGATCGGCCGGAACATGACGGTCTTCGAGTACGGCGGCCGCCTGCTGATCGTCGACTGCGGAGTGCTCTTCCCCGAGGAGGAGCAGCCCGGAATCGACCTGATCCTGCCGGACTTCTCGTCCATCCGGGACCGCCTCGACGACATCGAGGGCATCGTCCTCACCCATGGCCACGAGGACCACATCGGCGGTGTCCCCTTCCTGCTCCGCGAGAAGCCGGACATCCCGCTGATCGGCTCCAAGCTGACCCTCGCCCTGATCGAGGCCAAGCTCCAGGAGCACCGCATCCGGCCGTACACGCTGGAGGTGGCGGAGGGCAACCGCGAGCGCATCGGCCCCTTCGACTGCGAGTTCATCGCCGTCAACCACTCCATCCCGGACGCCCTGGCCGTCGCCATCCGCACCCCCGCCGGCATGGCGGTGCACACCGGCGACTTCAAGATGGACCAGCTTCCGCTGGACAACCGCCTCACCGACATGCACGCGTTCGCGCGGCTCAGCGAGGAGGGCATCGACCTCCTGCTGACCGACTCCACGAACGCCGAGGTCCCCGGCTTCACGCCGCACGAGCGCGACATCTCGAGCGTGCTGCGCCAGGTGTTCGCCGGCGCCCGCAAGCGGATCATCGTGGCGAGCTTCGCCAGCCACGTCCACCGCATCCAGCAGATCCTGGACGCCGCGCACGAGTACGGCCGCAGGGTCGCGTTCGTCGGCCGCTCCATGGTCCGCAACATGGGCATCGCCCGCGACCTCGGCTACCTGAAGGTCCCGCCGGGTCTGGTGGTCGACGTCAAGACGCTCGACGATCTGCCCGACCACGAGGTGGTCCTCGTCTGCACGGGCTCCCAGGGCGAGCCGATGGCGGCCCTGTCCCGGATGGCCAACCGCGACCACCAGATCCGCATCGTCGACGGCGACACGGTCATCCTGGCCTCGTCGCTGATCCCCGGGAACGAGAACGCGGTCTACCGCGTGATCAACGGCCTGACCCGCTGGGGCGCCCACGTCGTCCACAAGGGCAATGCCAAGGTGCACGTTTCCGGCCACGCCTCCGCGGGCGAGCTGCTGTACTTCTACAACATCTGCCGCCCCAGGAACCTGATGCCGGTGCACGGCGAGTGGCGTCATCTGCGCGCCAACGCCGAGCTGGGAGCGCTCACGGGCGTTCCGCACGACCGGATCGTCATCGCCGAGGACGGCGTGGTGGTCGACATGGTCGAGGGCAAGGCCAAGATCTCCGGCAAGGTGCAGGCGGGGTACGTCTACGTCGACGGCCTCTCCGTCGGCGACGTCGGAGAGCCGGCGCTCAAGGACCGCAAGATCCTCGGCGACGAGGGCATCATCTCGGTCTTCGTGGTGGTGGACTCCTCCACCGGCAAGATCACGGGTGGTCCGCACATCCAGGCTCGCGGTTCGGGCATCGAGGACTCGGCCTTCGCCGGCGTCGTCCCGAAGATCAACGACGCCCTGGAGCGGTCCGCCCAGGACGGCGTCGTGGAGCCCCACCAGCTCCAGCAGCTGATCCGCCGCACCCTCGGCAAGTGGGTCTCGGACACCTATCGCCGCAGGCCGATGATCCTCCCTGTGGTCGTGGAGGTCTGACGCACCGTCGGCTGTGACCTGGAGCGGGGCGCCTCGATTTGCATCGCGGCGCCCCGCTCCAGTACGTTTACGACCCCGCCCGGTTGGGAACCCCAGCACTTCACGCGCTGGACGCAGGTGCCCCGGACCGGATGGGAAAACCGACTCAGAACTTCTGATAAAGTCGGAACCGCCGGAAAGGGAAACGCGGAAGCGGGAACCTGGAAAGCACCGAGGAAATCGGATCGAGAAAAGATCTGATAGAGTCGGAAACACCGAAGGGAAGCGCCGGAGGAAAGCCCGAGAGGGTGAGTACAAAGGAAGCGACCGTTCCTTGAGAACTCAACAGCGTGCCAAAAGTCAACGCCAGATATGTTGATACCCCGTCCATCGGATCACCGATGGTCGAGGTTCCTTTGAAAAAACACAGCGAGGACGCTGTGAACGATCGGACTATTCCTCCGATCGTTCCGCTCTCGTGATGTGTCACCGGCTGAAATGTTTTTCGGCCGAGTAAACATTCACGGAGAGTTTGATCCTGGCTCAGGACGAACGCTGGCGGCGTGCTTAACACATGCAAGTCGAACGATGAAGCCCTTCGGGGTGGATTAGTGGCGAACGGGTGAGTAACACGTGGGCAATCTGCCCTGCACTCTGGGACAAGCCCTGGAAACGGGGTCTAATACCGGATATGACCATCTTGGGCATCCTTGATGGTGTAAAGCTCCGGCGGTGCAGGATGAGCCCGCGGCCTATCAGCTTGTTGGTGAGGTAATGGCTCACCAAGGCGACGACGGGTAGCCGGCCTGAGAGGGCGACCGGCCACACTGGGACTGAGACACGGCCCAGACTCCTACGGGAGGCAGCAGTGGGGAATATTGCACAATGGGCGAAAGCCTGATGCAGCGACGCCGCGTGAGGGATGACGGCCTTCGGGTTGTAAACCTCTTTCAGCAGGGAAGAAGCGAAAGTGACGGTACCTGCAGAAGAAGCGCCGGCTAACTACGTGCCAGCAGCCGCGGTAATACGTAGGGCGCAAGCGTTGTCCGGAATTATTGGGCGTAAAGAGCTCGTAGGCGGCTTGTCACGTCGGTTGTGAAAGCCCGGGGCTTAACCCCGGGTCTGCAGTCGATACGGGCAGGCTAGAGTTCGGTAGGGGAGATCGGAATTCCTGGTGTAGCGGTGAAATGCGCAGATATCAGGAGGAACACCGGTGGCGAAGGCGGATCTCTGGGCCGATACTGACGCTGAGGAGCGAAAGCGTGGGGAGCGAACAGGATTAGATACCCTGGTAGTCCACGCCGTAAACGGTGGGCACTAGGTGTGGGCAACATTCCACGTTGTCCGTGCCGCAGCTAACGCATTAAGTGCCCCGCCTGGGGAGTACGGCCGCAAGGCTAAAACTCAAAGGAATTGACGGGGGCCCGCACAAGCGGCGGAGCATGTGGCTTAATTCGACGCAACGCGAAGAACCTTACCAAGGCTTGACATACACCGGAAAGCATTAGAGATAGTGCCCCCCTTGTGGTCGGTGTACAGGTGGTGCATGGCTGTCGTCAGCTCGTGTCGTGAGATGTTGGGTTAAGTCCCGCAACGAGCGCAACCCTTGTCCCGTGTTGCCAGCAGGCCCTTGTGGTGCTGGGGACTCACGGGAGACCGCCGGGGTCAACTCGGAGGAAGGTGGGGACGACGTCAAGTCATCATGCCCCTTATGTCTTGGGCTGCACACGTGCTACAATGGCCGGTACAATGAGCTGCGATACCGTGAGGTGGAGCGAATCTCAAAAAGCCGGTCTCAGTTCGGATTGGGGTCTGCAACTCGACCCCATGAAGTCGGAGTCGCTAGTAATCGCAGATCAGCATTGCTGCGGTGAATACGTTCCCGGGCCTTGTACACACCGCCCGTCACGTCACGAAAGTCGGTAACACCCGAAGCCGGTGGCCCAACCCCTTGTGGGAGGGAGCTGTCGAAGGTGGGACTGGCGATTGGGACGAAGTCGTAACAAGGTAGCCGTACCGGAAGGTGCGGCTGGATCACCTCCTTTCTAAGGAGCACTTCTTACCGGGCTTGCCCGGTCAGAGGCCAGTACATCAGCGAATGTCTGATGCTGGTTGCTCATGGGTGGAACGTTGACTACTCGGCACGGTCCAGGATGGACCAGGCGCTAGTACTGCTCTTCGGGGCGTGGAACGCTGATCTGGTTGGCTGGTCGTGTCGGGCACGCTGTTGGGTGTCTGAGGGAATGAACTTCTCCTCAGTCGCCGGCCCCAGTGCACTCGGACCTTTGGGTTCGGGGTGATGGGTGGCTGGTCGTTGTTTGAGAACTGCACAGTGGACGCGAGCATCTGTGGCCAAGTTTTTAAGGGCGCACGGTGGATGCCTTGGCACCAGGAACCGATGAAGGACGTGGGAGGCCGCGATAGTCCCCGGGGAGTCGTCAACCAGGCTTTGATCCGGGGGTTTCCGAATGGGGAAACCCGGCAGTCGTCATGGGCTGTCACCCTTGCCTGAACACATAGGGCAAGTGGAGGGAACGAGGGGAAGTGAAACATCTCAGTACCCTCAGGAAGAGAAAACAACCGTGATTCCGGGAGTAGTGGCGAGCGAAACCGGATGAGGCCAAACCGTATGCGTGTGAGACCCGGCAGGGGTTGCGTGTGCGGGGTTGTGGGATCTCTCTTCTGCGGTCTGCCGGCCGTAGGGCGAGTCAGAAACCGTTGATGTAGACGAAGGACATGCGAAAGGTCCGGCGTAGAGGGTAAGACCCCCGTAGTCGAAATGTCAGCGGCTTGCTTGAGAGACACCCAAGTAGCACGGGGCCCGAGAAATCCCGTGTGAATCTGGCGGGACCACCCGCTAAGCCTAAATATTCCCTGGTGACCGATAGCGGATAGTACCGTGAGGGAATGGTGAAAAGTACCCCGGGAGGGGAGTGAAATAGTACCTGAAACCGTGTGCCTACAAGCCGTGGGAGCGTCGGAATGGAGCTTGCTCTGTTCTCGTGACTGCGTGCCTTTTGAAGAATGAGCCTGCGAGTTTGCGGTGTGTTGCGAGGTTAACCCGGGTGGGGAAGCCGTAGCGAAAGCGAGTCCGAATAGGGCGACTCAGTAGCACGCTCAAGACCCGAAGCGGAGTGATCTAGCCATGGGCAGGTTGAAGCGGAGGTAAGACTTCGTGGAGGACCGAACCCACCAGGGTTGAAAACCTGGGGGATGACCTGTGGTTAGGGGTGAAAGGCCAATCAAACTCCGTGATAGCTGGTTCTCCCCGAAATGCATTTAGGTGCAGCGTCGTGTGTTTCTTGCCGGAGGTAGAGCACTGGATAGGCGATGGGCCCTACCGGGTTACTGACCTTAGCCAAACTCCGAATGCCGGTAAGTGAGAGCGCGGCAGTGAGACTGTGGGGGATAAGCTCCATGGTCGAGAGGGAAACAGCCCAGAGCATCGACTAAGGCCCCTAAGCGTACGCTAAGTGGGAAAGGATGTGGAGTCGCACAGACAACCAGGAGGTTGGCTTAGAAGCAGCCACCCTTGAAAGAGTGCGTAATAGCTCACTGGTCTAGTGATTCCGCGCCGACAATGTAGCGGGGCTCAAGCGTACCGCCGAAGTCGTGTCATTGCAGCATAAGGGCCAACGCCTGTTGTGATGGGTAGGGGAGCGTCGTCTGCCGGGTGAAGCAGCACCGGAAGGTAGTTGTGGACGGTTGACGAGTGAGAATGCAGGCATGAGTAGCGATTCACACGTGAGAAACGTGTGCGCCGATTGACTAAGGGTTCCTGGGTCAAGCTGATCTGCCCAGGGTAAGTCGGGACCTAAGGCGAGGCCGACAGGCGTAGTCGATGGATAACCGGTTGATATTCCGGTACCCGCTGTGAAGCGTCAAACATCGAGCATCGTGATGCTAAGGCCGTGAAGCCGCCCTGGAGCCTTCGGGCAAAGGGGAGTGGTGGAGCCGCTGAACCAAGCGGTTAGTAGGTGAGTGATGGGGTGACGCAGGAAGGTAGTCCATCCCGGGCGGTGGTTGTCCCGGGGTAAGGGTGTAGCCCGAGTGGTAGGTAAATCCGCCACTCATGCAGGGTGAGACCTGATGCCGAGCCGATTGTGGTGAAGTGGATGATCCTATGCTGTCGAGAAAAGCCTCTAGCGAGTTTCATGGCGGCCCGTACCCTAAACCGACTCAGGTGGTCAGGTAGAGAATACCGAGGCGTTCGGGTGAACTATGGTTAAGGAACTCGGCAAAATGCCCCCGTAACTTCGGGAGAAGGGGGGCCACACCTGGTGATGATCTTTACGGTCTGAGCTGGGGGTGGCCGCAGAGACCAGCGAGAAGCGACTGTTTACTAAAAACACAGGTCCGTGCGAAGCCGTAAGGCGATGTATACGGACTGACGCCTGCCCGGTGCTGGAACGTTAAGGGGACCGGTTAGCTTCACTTCGGTGGGGCGAAGCTGAGAACTTAAGCGCCAGTAAACGGCGGTGGTAACTATAACCATCCTAAGGTAGCGAAATTCCTTGTCGGGTAAGTTCCGACCTGCACGAATGGCGTAACGACTTCTCGACTGTCTCAACCATAGGCCCGGTGAAATTGCACTACGAGTAAAGATGCTCGTTTCGCGCAGCAGGACGGAAAGACCCCGGGACCTTTACTACAGTTTGATATTGGTGTTCGGTTCGGCTTGTGTAGGATAGCTGGGAGACTTTGAAGCGGCCACGCCAGTGGTTGTGGAGTCGTCGTTGAAATACCAGTCTGGTCGTGCTGGATGTCTAACCTGGGTCCGTGATCCGGATCAGGGACAGTGTCTGATGGGTAGTTTAACTGGGGCGGTTGCCTCCTAAAGGGTAACGGAGGCGCCCAAAGGTTCCCTCAGCCTGGTTGGCAATCAGGTGTTGAGTGTAAGTGCACAAGGGAGCTTGACTGTGAGACCGACGGGTCGAGCAGGGACGAAAGTCGGGACTAGTGATCCGGCGGTGGCTTGTGGAAGCGCCGTCGCTCAACGGATAAAAGGTACCCCGGGGATAACAGGCTGATCTTCCCCAAGAGTCCATATCGACGGGATGGTTTGGCACCTCGATGTCGGCTCGTCGCATCCTGGGGCTGGAGTCGGTCCCAAGGGTTGGGCTGTTCGCCCATTAAAGCGGTACGCGAGCTGGGTTTAGAACGTCGTGAGACAGTTCGGTCCCTATCCGCTGTGCGCGTAGGAGTCTTGAGAAGGGCTGTCCCTAGTACGAGAGGACCGGGACGGACGAACCTCTGGTGTGCCAGTTGTTCTGCCAAGGGCATGGCTGGTTGGCTACGTTCGGGAGGGATAACCGCTGAAAGCATCTAAGCGGGAAGCCTGCTTCGAGATGAGGACTCCCACCCACTTGATGGGGTAAGGCTCCCAGTAGACGACTGGGTTGATAGGCCGGATCTGGAAGCCAGGTAACTGGTGGAGGTGACCGGTACTAATAGGCCGAGGGCTTGTCCTCAGTTGCTCGCGTCCACTGTGTTGGTTCTGAAACCACGAACAACCATTGTGCTGGTTGTCAGTTTCATAGTGTTTCGGTGGTTATAGCGTGAGGGAAACGCCCGGTTACATTTCGAACCCGGAAGCTAAGCCTCACAGCGCCGATGGTACTGCAGGGGGGACCCTGTGGGAGAGTAGGACGCCGCCGAACTCCTTTTGAAGCTCCGGCTCTTGGGCACCAGCCCGAGAGCCGGAGCTTTTTTGCGTTGGGGTAAAGTCAGGGAGCATCGTTGGCTCGTTTCCCACAGGAGGCCCCCGGGTGGAGGTCCAGGAGACCCGTGTCCAGACGGACCGGGTCCTCACCATCCCCAACATCCTCAGCATGGCGCGGCTCGTCGGCGTACCCCTGTTCCTGTGGTTGATCCTCAGGCCGGAGTTCGGCGGGCCCAAGAGCGATGGATGGGCTCTCCTCGTGCTGGCGCTCAGCGGAGTCAGCGACTACCTGGACGGCAAACTCGCCCGGCGCTGGAACCAGATCAGCAGCCTGGGCCGGCTCCTCGACCCGGCAGCCGACCGGCTCTACGTACTGTCCACGCTGGTCGGCCTCACCTGGCGGGAGATCCTCCCGCTCTGGCTGACCGCGCTGCTGCTGGCGCGGGAACTGATGCTCCTGGTGATGGTGGGAATCCTCCGCCGGCACGGGTACCCGCCGCCGCAGGTCAACTTCCTCGGGAAGGCCGCCACGTTCAACCTCATGTACGCCTTCCCGCTCCTGCTCCTCAGTGACGGAAGTGGTTGGATCGCGTCACTGGCCGCTGTTTTCGGATGGGCGTTCGCCGGATGGGGTACAACCCTCTATTGGTGGGCAGGAGTGCTCTACGTGGTGCAAGTCCGCCGATTGGTGCGTGCGGACACCATGGCCGATTGAGCTCGGCGATTGTCCTGACGTAACGCCTCGATGGCCCGCTGTGGAAAAGTGCGGGACAATCTGGACGGGTGAAGTCGGCTAGACCGTCGTCTCTTCAAGGAGGACGCTTCCGACATGAAGGCCGTCGTGATGGCCGGGGGCGAAGGCACGCGCCTGCGCCCCATGACCTCAAGCATGCCCAAGCCGCTCCTGCCCGTGGCGAACCGCCCGATCATGGAGCACGTGCTACGGCTGCTCAAAAGGCACGGGCTCACCGAGACCGTGGTCACCGTGCAGTTCCTTGCCTCGCTCGTCAAGAACTACTTCGGTGACGGCGAAGAGCTCGGGATGGAGCTCACCTACGCCAATGAGGAGAAGCCACTCGGTACCGCCGGAAGCGTCAAGAACGCCGAAGAGGCATTGAAGGACGATGCCTTCCTCGTCATCTCCGGTGACGCCCTGACCGACTTCGACCTCACTGAGCTGATCAATTTCCACAAGGAGAAGGGCGCGCTCGTCACGGTCTGCCTGACCCGGGTGCCCAACCCCCTCGAATTCGGCATCACCATCGTCGACGAGGAGGGCAAGGTCGAGCGCTTCCTGGAGAAGCCGACCTGGGGACAGGTCTTCTCCGACACCGTCAACACGGGCATCTACGTCATGGAGCCCGAGGTCTTCGACTACGTAGAACCCGATGTTCCGGTCGACTGGTCCGGCGATGTCTTCCCCCAGCTGATGAAGGAGGGCAAGCCGATCTACGGCTATGTGGCCGAGGGCTACTGGGAGGACGTCGGCACGCACGAGAGCTACGTCAAGGCCCAGGCCGACGTGCTCGAAGGCAAGGTCGATGTCGACATCGACGGCTTCGAGATCTCCCCGGGCGTGTGGGTGGCCGAGGGCGCCGAGGTGCACCCCGACGCCGTCCTGCGCGGGCCGCTGTACATCGGCGACTACGCGAAGGTCGAGTCCGGCGCCGAGATCCGCGAGCACACCGTGGTCGGCTCCAACGTCGTCGTCAAGAGCGGCGCCTTCCTGCACAGGGCAGTCGTCCACGACAACGTGTACGTCGGCCAGCACAGCAATCTCCGGGGCTGTGTCGTCGGCAAGAACACGGACATCATGCGGGCCGCCCGGATCGAGGACGGCGCCGTCATCGGGGACGAGTGCCTGATCGGTGAAGAATCGATCGTGCAGGGCAATGTCCGCGTCTACCCGTTCAAGACCATCGAGGCCGGCGCCTTCGTCAATACCTCGGTGATCTGGGAGTCCAGGGGCCAGGCGCACCTCTTCGGCGCCCGCGGGGTCTCCGGCATCCTGAACGTGGAGATCACGCCCGAGCTGGCCGTACGCCTCGCCGGTGCCTACGCGACCACGCTCAAGAAGGGCTCCACGGTCACCACCGCCCGCGACCACTCCCGCGGCGCCCGGGCGCTCAAGCGGGCGGTCATCTCCGCGCTCCAGGCCAGCGCGATCGACGTACGCGACCTCGAGAACGTGCCGCTGCCGGTGGCCCGGCAGCAGACCGCGCGGGGCAGCGCCGGCGGCATCATGATCCGTACCACGCCCGGTGTCCCGGACTCCGTCGACATCATGTTCTTCGACGGGCAGGGCGCCGACCTGTCGCAGGCCGGGCAGCGGAAGCTGGACCGGGTGTTCGCGCGCCAGGAGTACCGGCGGGCGTTCCCGGGCGAGATCGGCGACCTGTACTTCCCGTCCAGCGTCTTCGACTCGTACACCGGCTCCCTGCTGCGCAACGTCGACACCACCGGGATCGCCGAGTCCGGGCTGAAGGTCGTCGTGGACGCCTCCAACGGCAGCGCGGGCCTGGTGCTGCCCAGCCTGCTGGGCAAGCTCGGGGTGGACTCCCTGACCATCAACCCGGGTCTCGACGAGTCCCGGCCCACCGAGACCGCCGAGATGCGGCGCAGCGGCCTGGTACGCCTCGGGGAGATAGTCGCCTCCTCGGGTGCCGCGTTCGGCGTGCGCTTCGACCCCGTCGGCGAGCGACTGTCGCTCGTGGACGAGAAGGGCCGGATCATCGAGGACGACCGGGCGCTGCTGGTGATGCTGGACCTGGTCGCCGCGGAGCGGCGCAGCGGCCGGGTGGCGCTGCCCGTCACCACGACCCGGATCGCCGAGCAGGTGGCCGCGTACCACGGCACCCAGGTCGAGTGGACGACCACGTCGCCGGACGACCTCACGCGCGTCGGCGGCGCGGAGGGCACCATCTTCGGCGGTGACGGCAAGGGCGGGTTCATCGTCCCCGAGTTCGGCAGCGTGTTCGACGGCACGGCGGCCTTCGTCCGGCTGATCGGGCTCGTGGCGCGCACCCAGCTCACCCTGAGCCAGATCGACGCCCGGATCCCGCGGGCGCACGTCCTCAAGCGGGACCTGGCCACGCCGTGGGCCGTGAAGGGACTGGTGATGCGCCGGGTGGTCGAGGCGGCCGGGGACCGTTCCGTGGACACCACCGACGGGGTGCGGGTCGTGGAGACCGACGGGCGCTGGGTGATGGTGCTGCCCGACCCGGCCGAGGCCGTCACCCATCTGTGGGCGGAGGGACCCGACGACGCCTCCGCGCAGGCCCTCCTGGACGAGTGGTCGGCCGTCGTGGACAGCGCCGGACGGTGACGCCGGCAAGGGCCTGAGAAGGCTCTGACCTGGCCCTGACCGCGTGCCGTGCGGCGGGCGGGGCCGCAAAGGGTGCCGCACGCGTGCGTGCCGGACATGTGTCCCCAAGGGGGCCTGTCCGGCACGCCGGTGGGGCCATTCGGAGGTATCGCGCGCGACGTGCGACGATGTGCGGCATGCCGCAGCAACCCCCCGTTCGGAGCAGCCCCGCGCGGCCGCGCCGCCCGGACGCCTCCATGTCGTTGATCACCAACGTCATGGACCACAGCCTCGACGACGGCTACGCAGAGGCCGCCGCCCGGAAGAAGTCCCAGGGCGAGGGCGGCCTGCCGAAGACCCTCAGGGCGAAGCTGGGCCTCGCCGGCGGCCTGGTGCTCGCGGCGCTGGTCGTGACCGTCGGGGCGGCCCAGGCGCGCGTGGCGG
The DNA here is from genome assembly GCF_007896895.1 of Streptomyces misionensis. GTDB lineage: Bacteria > Actinomycetota > Actinomycetes > Streptomycetales > Streptomycetaceae > Streptomyces > Streptomyces misionensis_A. Next base: position 20,286 of record NZ_VOGW01000031.1, read on the forward strand.
CGCCCGTGGTGGCCAAGGAGCGCCAGGAGCTGATCGACCGCGTCGACAAGGAGACCGCGGACGCGGACAAGCTCCAGGGCAGCGTCGACAAACTCCGTGACGACGTCAGCGCGCGCCAGCGGGCCGCGCTGCGGTCGAGCGGCGGCAGCGCCGAGGCGGACCTGGTGGGCATGCTGTCGGGCGCCACCGAGGTGCACGGTCCGGGCGTCAAGCTGGTCGTGAACGACGCCAAGGAGGCCAGCTCCGGTGGTGACGGCTCCAACCCCAGGGAGACGGCGGGGTTCTCCGACACCGGCCGGGTGCGCGACCGTGACCTCCAGCGCGTCGTCAACGGGCTGTGGCAGGCCGGCGCCGAGGCCGTCTCCGTCAACGGGCAGCGGCTGACCGCCCTGTCGGCGATCCGGGCCGCCGGAGACGCGATACTGGTGGACAACAGGCCGCTGGTACCGCCGTACACCGTGCTGGCGGTGGGGGACGGGCCCCGGCTGAGCAGTGACTTCCAGAACGGTGCGGACGGCCTGTATCTGCATGCCCTGGAACAGAACTACGGCATCCGCGCGACCATCTCCACCCAGCGCGATGTCCGGCTGCCCGCGGCGCCGAGTGTGATCGTGCGCACGGCGAAGCCGGACACCGGGGACAGCGGCAAGACCGAGAACACCGACAAGACGAAGAAGGGCACATCGTGATCGCCGTACTGGGCCTCGTCGTGGGAGTCGTGGCCGGCCTGTTGGTCCGGCCCGAGGTTCCGGCGGTCGTCGAGCCTTACCTGCCGATCGCCGTCGTGGCGGCGCTCGACGCCGTCTTCGGTGGTCTGCGGGCCATGCTGGACGGCATCTTCGACGACAAGGTCTTCGTGGTGTCGTTCCTGTCGAACGTGGTCGTGGCGGCCCTGATCGTCTTCCTCGGCGACAAGTTGGGCGTGGGCGCGCAGCTGTCCACGGGTGTCGTGGTCGTCCTCGGCATCCGGATCTTCTCCAACGCCGCGGCGATCCGGCGGCATGTCTTCCGGGCGTGAGGCGATGAGCGACCAGTACGACCGCGAGGACGAGAACGGCCGCGGACGGCGCGGCGACCACGGGGAGCCCAACGGTCCCGAGGAACAGGGCGAGCGACCCCGGAGCCCGCTGCGCAAGGAGCTGCCGGCCGAGGTGCCCGCGCCGCCCCCCGGGGCCGGTCAGGCACCGGGCCCGCGCCCGGACGAGCCGCTGACCGGCCGTCAGCGGCTGGTCAAGGGACTGTGGCCGCCGCGCCTCACCCGGCCCCAACTCATAGTGGCGCTCCTGCTGTTCGGCCTCGGCTTCGGTCTGGCCGTCCAGGTGGCGTCCAACAGCGACACCGACAGCGCGCTGCGCGGCGCGCGCCAGGAAGATCTTGTCCGCATCCTCGATGAACTGGATTCGCGTACTCAGCGTCTTGAAGACGAGAGGCAGGGACTCGAGAAGCAGCGTCAGGAGCTCCAGAGCAGCTCCGACCAGGCCGCGGAGGCGCGCCGGCAGACCGCCGAGAAGGAGAGGCAACTCGGCATCCTGGCGGGCACCGTGGCGGCTCAGGGTCCCGGCATCACCATGACGATCGAGGACACGAAGGGGACGGTCCAGTCCGACATGCTGCTCGACGCGATCCAGGAGCTGCGCGCGGCCGGCGCGGAGGCGATCCAGGTCAACGGCGTCCGTGTGGTGGCGAACACCTACTTCGCGGACGCGGGCCGGAGCGTGAGCGTGGACGGGAACAAGATCAACGCCCCTTATCGTTTCAAGGTCATCGGCAAACCGCAGGACCTCGAGCCGGCGCTGAACATCCCGGGAGGCGTGGTGCAGACTCTGGAGAAGGAGCAGGCCACGGTCTCCGTCGCGCAGTCGGGCAAGATCGTCGTGGACGCCTTGCGGCAGGCGAAGCAGCCTGACTACGCTCGGTCGTCCTCCCAGTGAACCGGTGGTGCATGGGGGCCTTCCGGCAGGGGCATGAGGTTGCGGGGGGTCGGCGCACCGACGAGGTGGCGCGTGGTGGAAACTGTCTGGTGGGCACGGACGTTGTGAGGGTGTCCGGGTCGGCCGGTGTCGGCAATCAGGGTTCGTCCTGCCCCACGGGCGGGTCTGTTTCGGTCAAGGGGAATCGCCCGTGAAGTTGTTTGCGAAGTGGTTCGGCAAGAGCGCGCGAGAGGGCGGCGACAACGCGACCGCTCGTCATCGCGCACAGCCTGACGCACAGGGTCAGCGGCCGCTGTTCCGGGACCAGGTGGCTGGTCCGGGCGGTGACATTTCGGAAGGCCAGGGCGCGCGGTCAGTTGACCCTGCCCAGTCCGGCGGCATAGGTTTCGGGCAACCGTCAACCTCAAGTACGGGTGGAGACTTTGCTCCGGGCCCGTACGCGTCCAACGCCTCGGCAGGACAGCCGCGGCAGGAGGATCCGTCCATGTCGGCCCTGGTGTGTACGAGGTGCGGTAACCGCAACGCGGAGAACGCCCGCTTCTGTTCCAACTGCGGTGCGCCGCTGCGTCCCGGAGCCGTGCCCGAGCGCGCCTCCGAGACGACGTCCACGATCTCGATCTCCGGCCTCGAGGCGTACGACGCGGAGGCGACCGGCCAGACGCCGATCCCGATGCTGTCGCCGGAGGCGCAGGCCGCGGTGGAGGCGCTGCCGGCGGGCTCGGCCCTGCTGGTGGTGCGCCGTGGCCCGAACTCGGGCAGCCGCTTCCTGCTGGACGGCGACCTGACGACGGCCGGCCGTCACCCGCAGAGCGACATCTTCCTGGACGACGTGACCGTCTCGCGTCGCCACGTGGAGTTCCGCCGCTCTCCGGACGGCTCGTTCACCGTCGCCGACGTGGGCAGCCTGAACGGGACCTACGTCAACCGCGAGCCGATCGACCAGGTCGCCCTGCAGAGCGGTGACGAGGTGCAGATCGGCAAGTACCGGCTGGTGTTCTACGCGAGCCGGCAGGGCATCTGACCCGCCCCCGGACACGTTCCGGGGGTAACCCAGGGAAGGTCCATGCTTCAAACACCGAGCGGCGGTGCCGGAAGCGGTACCGCCGCCAGGGACAGTGGGCTGATGAGCATCGGCACGGTGCTGAACGTGCTGCGCGAGGAGTTCCCCGAAGTCACCATCTCCAAGATTCGTTTCCTGGAGGCGGAGGGGCTCATCGAGCCGCAGCGGACCCCTTCGGGGTACCGCAAGTTCAGCGCCGGTGACGTCGAGCGCCTCGGACACGTCCTGAGAATGCAGCGGGACCACTACCTGCCGCTCAAGGTGATCCGTGAGCACCTGGACGCCATGGAGCGGGGCGAGGCCGTCCCGCTGCCCGTCGTCGGGCGCCAGCGCGGCGGGGAGGACGCCCTGGAGGTGCTGGAGGGGCCCACGGTGGCCAGGGTCGGCCGGGCGGAGTTGCTGGCGGCCGCGGACATCGGCGAGGCCGAGCTGGCGGAGTGGGAGTCGTACGGGCTCCTGGTGCCGCTGGCGGACGGGTCGTACGACGCGGAGGCCGTCACCGTGGCGACCCTCGTCGCCGAGCTGGGGCGCTTCGGGATCGAGCCCCGCCATCTGCGGGTGATGAAGGCGGCCGCCGACCGGGAGGCCGGGCTGGTCGACCAGGTGGTGGCCCCGCTCAAGCGCCACCGCAACCCGCAGACCAGGGCGCTCGCCGAGGCCCGCACGAAGGAGCTGGCGGCGCTCACCATGAAGCTGCACGCATCCCTGGTGAAGGCCGCCCTCGGGCTGCGTCTGCCCTGATCCGGGGGTGTCCGAGGGGGCCGGATCGGGCTGCTGTGCCCGGCCCGACTACCCAAACGTCCCGGGCACGGCCTAGGGTTGCTGTGTGAACGAGCTCGATGTCGTAGGTGTCCGGGTCGAAATGCCCTCCAACCAACCGATCGTGCTCCTGCGCGAAGTGGGGGGCGACCGTTACCTCCCCATCTGGATCGGGCCGGGGGAGGCGACGGCGATCGCCTTCGCCCAGCAGGGCATGGCCCCGGCCAGGCCGCTGACCCATGACCTGTTCAAGGACGTGCTGGAGGCCCTCGGTCAGGAGCTGACCGAGGTACGCATCACCGACCTGCGGGAAGGTGTCTTCTACGCGGAGCTGGTCTTCGCCAGCGGAGTCGAGGTCAGCGCCCGCCCCTCCGATGCCATAGCGCTGGCCCTGCGCACCGGGACGCCGATCTACGGCAGTGACACGGTGCTGGACGACGCGGGCATCGCCATTCCGGACGAGCAGGAGGACGAGGTGGAGAAGTTCCGCGAGTTCCTCGACCAGATCTCGCCCGAGGACTTCGGCACCAGCAACCAGTGAGGGGTTCCGGGGCCGGGCGGCCGGGGCGATCCGGCGGCCGGTCCGGGGCCCGTCGCCGTCCGCTCCCGCGGCAATTGCCACCGGCGTTTGAGAGCGTCCTACGGGTCCCCGCGAGGGCATTCGGCTAGCCTTTCCCCGCGGTGGGACACGGGAAACCACTCCTTGGGTGATTATCACTCGGCGTGCCGAGTGTGGCGATCGTTGACGCACCCCTGGTGACTGCCTACCGTCGAGAAGGCAGGTCAAGGACGGAGGTCGGCGTGAGAACCAGCGGCGACGGTACGGCTGGGGGTGCTCCCGTGCGCGGTTTCGGGGAGAGCGGTCCGTACCCGGTTCACAGCAGCGCGGTGGATCACGCTCCGCAGCGGCCGACGGCGGTGCCGAGCGGCGGAGGGGCGGCGTCCATGACGTCCGAAGAGATCGGCTACCGGGGGCCCACGGCCTGTGCGGCGGCCGGCATCACCTATCGACAGCTCGACTACTGGGCGCGCACCGGCCTGGTCGAGCCGAGCGTGCGGCCCGCGTACGGGTCGGGCACGCAGCGTCTGTACAGCTTCCGGGACGTCGTCGTCCTGAAGATCGTCAAGCGGTTCCTGGACACCGGGGTCTCGCTGCAGAACATCCGCTCGGCGGTGCAGCACCTCAGGGAGCGCGGTTTCCGCGACCTGGAGCGGATGACGCTGATGAGCGACGGCGCCACCGTCTACGAGTGCGGCTCGCCGGACGAGGTCCACGCCCTGCTCCAGGGCGGCCAGGGCATCTTCGGGATCGCGGTCGGCGTGGTGTGGCGGGACGTGGAGAGCGCCCTGTCCCAGCTGCACGGCGAGCGCATCGACACCGGCGAGACGCTGGTCGGGCACAACCCGGCGGACGAACTGGCGCGGCGCCGCAACCGGGCGGTCTGACCGGCCCCTTGCGGCACATGGGCATTGTCAGTGCCGTGGTGCAGCATCGGAGATGTGAGAAACGCGCCCACGATCCTGCATCTCGACATGGATGCCTTCTACGCCTCGGTGGAGCAGGCGTCCAAGCCGAGCCTGCGCGGGAAGGCGGTCGTGGTGGGCGGGCTCGGGCCGCGCGGAGTGGTGGCCACCGCCTCCTACGAGGCACGGGTCTTCGGGGTGCACTCGGCGATGCCGATGGCGCAGGCGCGCCGGCTGGCGCCCAACGCCGCGTACCTGGTGCCGCGCTTCTCCCTCTACCGGGCGGTCAGCGACCAGGTGATGGCGCTGCTGCGGGAGCTGTCGCCGCTGGTGGAACCGCTGAGCCTGGACGAGGCGTTCGTGGACCTGGCGGCCGGGGGGACGGCGTGGGACGCGGAGTCGGCGCGGCAGACCGGCCTCAGACTGCGCGAGGACATCCGCGCGGCCACCGGGCTCGCCGGATCGGTGGGGCTCGCCGCCTCCAAGATGCTCGCGAAGATCGCGTCCGAGGAGGCCAAGCCGGACGGCCTGGTGCTCATCGAGCCGGGCACCGAGCGGGCGCTGCTGGGGCCCATGCCGGTGCGCACCCTGCCGGGGGTGGGTCCGGCCACCGGGGACCATCTGCGGCGGGCCGGGATCACCACGGTCGAGGAGCTGGCCGAGGCGGGCGAGGCCGAACTCGTACGGCTGCTCGGCAAGGCGCACGGACAGGCCCTGTACGCCATGGCCCTGGCCCGGGACGAGCGGCCGGTGGTGGCCGAGCGGGAGGCCAAGTCGGTGTCGGTCGAGGACACCTACGACGTGGACATCCACGACCGGCCGCGGATCGGGTTCGAGGTGCGGCGGCTCGCCGACCGCTGTGTGCGGCGGCTGCGCGAGGCGGGCCTGTCCGGGCGGACGATCGTCCTGAAGGTGCGGCGGTACGACTTCTCGACGCTGACCCGCTCCGAGACGCTGCGGGGCCCCACGGACGATCCGGAGGTCGTGCGGGAGGCCGCCGGACGGCTGCTGGACTCCGTGGACACCACGGGCGGGGTGCGACTGCTCGGTGTGGGCGTCTCCGGGCTCGCCGACTACACCCAGGAGGACCTGTTCGCGCAGGCGGCGAAGCCCTCGCGGGAGGAGTCGCCCGAGGAGCCGGTGGCCGAGTCGGCGGCGGCGCCCGAGCCCGCCGCACCGCACTGGCGGGCCGGCCAGGACGTACGGCATGACGAGTTCGGCCACGGGTGGGTGCAGGGCAGCGGCGTGGGCCGGGTGACGGTGCGGTTCGAGACCCCGCAGTCGGGCCCCGGCCGGGTGCGGACCTTTCTCGTCACCGACCCCGCGCTGCGGCCGGCCGATCCCTTGCCCCTGGTGCCGGTGCCCGCCGGGCAGCCGGGGTCAGGTCTCCTCTGAGCCGGCCAGTTTGCCGAAGTCGTGGTCCGGGGCCGCCGTCGGCGGGGGCACGTCCAGGCCGTAGTGGTGGTAGAGCTGGAGTTCCTGTTCGGGGGAGAGGTGGCGGCCCACGCCGAAGTCGGGGGCGTCCTTGATCAGGGACCGGTCGAAGGGGACGTGCAGGGTGCCGTCGACGAGTTCGCTGGGTTCCAGGGGGACGAAGGCGTCCCGGGAGAAGAGGCCGGTGCGTATGGCCGCCCACTCGGGCACGCCGGTCGCATCGTCCAGATACACCTCGTCGATCGTGCCGATCTTCGTGCCGGTGCGGTCGAACGCCTTGCGGCCGATCAGGTTGCGTGGATCGATGTCGGTCTGCACGGTCCCTCTCCCTTCACTGGTCGCAACTCATCCGTAAGCACTACGAAAGAGCACTTTCACCGCGGCGGCCACTTGAGGAACCGGCCGTTGACCTCGCTGGTAGGCTGATTGCGGCTGCTGACCCCGTGCGGGAGAGTCCTCCGACCACCTCGGAGGCGCCGAAGGAGCAAATCCTCCCCGGAATCTCTCAGGCTCACGTACCGCACGGACGAGGTCACTCTGGAAAGCAGGGCGGGTGTCGACGGCTTCCGCTCTCACCGACGGTGAAAGCCGGCGCCCTGGGCGTCCGGTGAAGCTCTCAGGTCGAGATGACAGAGGGGGAGGCCGTTGGGGCACCCGCGCCGTGGTGCCCTTCGAAGGTCGCGTCAGACCAGGAGGCCTCCGCAATGACCGCCCATCGCATTCCGCTCTCCGAGCTCGAAGCGGGCATCCCCTTCGAACAGCGCCACATCGGCCCCGATCACGAGGCGCGGGCCAAGATGCTCGCGCAGGTCGGTTACGGCTCCCTGGACGAGCTGACCGCCGCCGCGGTCCCGGATGTGATCAAGAACGCCGACGCGCTCGACCTGCCCGGCGCCCGCACCGAGGCCGAGGTGCTGGCCGAACTGCGCTCGCTCGCCGACCGCAACCAGGTCCTCGGCTCCATGATCGGCCTCGGCTACTACGGCACCTTCACCCCGCCGGTCATCCTGCGCAACGTCATGGAGAACCCGTCCTGGTACACGGCCTACACGCCGTACCAGCCGGAGATCTCCCAGGGCCGCCTGGAGGCCCTGCTGAACTTCCAGACCATGGTCGCCGACCTCACCGGCCTGCCCACCTCCGGCGCCTCCCTGCTGGACGAGGGCACGGCCGCCGCCGAGGCCATGGCGCTGTCCCGGCGCATGGGCAAGAACAAGAAGGGCCTGTTCCTGGTCGACGCGGACGCCCTGCCGCAGACCGTCGCCGTGATCCAGACCCGCGCCGAGCCGACCGGTGTCGAGGTCGTCGTCGCCGACCTGAGCGAGGGCATCCCGGCCGACATCGCCGCCCGGGACATCAACGGCGTGCTGGTCCAGTACCCGGGCGCCTCCGGTGCCGTACGCGACCTCAAGCCGCTGATCGAGCAGGCCCACGAGCTGGGTGCCCTGGTCACCGTCGCCGCCGACCTGCTCGCCCTCACCCTGCTGACTTCTCCGGGCGAGCTGGGCGCGGACATCGCCGTCGGCACCACCCAGCGCTTCGGCGTCCCGATGGGCTTCGGCGGGCCGCACGCGGGCTACATGGCGGTGCACGAGAAGTTCGCCCGCAGCCTGCCCGGCCGACTGGTCGGCGTCTCCGTCGACGCCGACGGCAACAAGGCCTACCGGCTGGCCCTCCAGACCCGCGAGCAGCACATCCGCCGCGAGAAGGCCACCAGCAACATCTGTACCGCGCAGGTGCTGCTCGCCGTCATGGCCGGCATGTACGCCGTCTACCACGGCCCGGAGGGCCTGCGCACGATCGCCCGGCGCACCCACCGGTACGCCGCGATCCTCGCCGAGGGCCTGCGGGCCGGCGGCGTGGAGCCGGCGCACGACGCGTTCTTCGACACCGTCACCGCGCGGGTGCCCGGCAAGGCCGCCGAGATCGTCGCCGCCGCCCGGGACAACGGCGTCAACCTGCGCCTGGTCGACGCGGACCACGTCTCCGTGGCCTGCGACGAGACCACCACGCGGGCGCACCTGGCCACCGTCTGGTCCGCCTTCGGCGTCGAGGCCGACATCGAGGCGCTGGACGCGAGCGCCGCCGACGCGCTGCCCGAGGCGCTGCTGCGCGACGCCGACTACCTCACCCACCCGGTCTTCCACCAGCACCGCTCCGAGACCGCGATGCTGCGCTACCTGCGCAGGCTGGCCGACCGCGACTACGCGCTCGACCGCGGCATGATCCCGCTGGGCTCCTGCACCATGAAGCTCAACGCGACCACCGAGATGGAGCCGGTCACCTGGCCCGAGTTCGGCGCGCTGCACCCCTTCGCGCCCGCCGAGCAGGCCGAGGGCTACCTCACGCTCATCCGCGAGCTGGAGGACCGGCTCGCCGAGGTCACCGGCTACGACAAGGTCTCCCTCCAGCCGAACGCCGGCTCCCAGGGCGAGCTGGCCGGTCTGCTGGCGGTCCGCGGCTACCACCGCGCCAACGGCGACGAGGGCCGCACGGTCTGCCTCATCCCGTCCTCCGCGCACGGCACCAACGCCGCCAGCGCCACGATGGCCGGCATGAAGGTCGTCGTCGTCAAGACCGCCGAGGACGGCGAGATCGACGTCGAGGACCTGCGCGCCAAGATCGAGCAGTACCGCGACGAGCTGGCGGTGCTGATGATCACCTACCCGTCCACCCACGGGGTGTTCGAGGAGCACGTCGCCGACATCTGCGCCCGGGTGCACGAGGCCGGCGGCCAGGTGTACGTCGACGGTGCCAACCTCAACGCCCTGGTGGGCCTCGCCAAGCCGGGCCACTTCGGCGGCGACGTCTCGCACCTCAACCTGCACAAGACCTTCTGCATCCCGCACGGCGGCGGCGGTCCCGGTGTCGGCCCGGTGGCGGTCCGCTCGCACCTGGCGCCGTACCTGCCCAACCACCCGTTGCAGCCGGCGGCGGGCCCGGAGACGGGCGTCGGTCCCATCTCGGCGGCGCCGTGGGGCTCGGCGGGCATCCTGCCGATCTCCTGGGCCTACGTCCGCCTGATGGGCGGCGAGGGCCTCAAGCGGGCCACCCAGGTGGCCGTGCTGTCCGCGAACTACATCGCCAAGCGCCTGGAGCCGCACTACCCGGTGCTCTACACCGGCCCGGGCGGCCTGGTCGCGCACGAGTGCATCATCGACCTGCGCCCGCTGACCAAGGCGACCGGCGTGAGCGTGGACGACGTGGCCAAGCGCCTGATCGACTACGGCTTCCACGCGCCGACCATGTCCTTCCCGGTGGCCGGCACGCTGATGATCGAGCCCACCGAGTCCGAGGACATCACCGAGCTGGACCGGTTCTGCGACGCGATGATCGCGATCCGCGCGGAGATCGACAAGGTCGGCTCCGGCGTCTGGCCGGCGGAGGACAACCCGCTGCACAACGCGCCGCACACCGCGGGCGCGCTCGGCGGCGAGTGGACGCACGCCTACAGCCGCGAGGAGGCCGTCTTCCCGGCCGGTGTGTCGGTGGCCGACAAGTACTGGCCGCCGGTGCGCCGCATCGACCAGGCCTTCGGCGACCGCAACCTGGTCTGCTCCTGCCCGCCGCTGGACGCGTACGAGGACTGACCGGTCCGCGGTGAACCGCGCCCCGAGGGCCCCGTCCGGACGTTCGGACGGGGCCCTCGCCCTGTGCCCTACGTGGTCGCCAGTGCCACTTCGGTCGCCTTGACCAGCGCCACCACGTCCGAGCCCACGAACAGGCCGAGGTCGGCGGCCGCCTCCTTGGTCACGGCCGCGGTCAGCTCGCCGCCGGGGACGGCGATCCGCACGGTGGCCATGACGGCGCCGGTGGTCAGCCGGGTGATGGCGCCGGGGAGCTGGTTGCGGATCGACAGGCCCTCCACGCGGTGCGTGGCGAGGGAGACCTCGGTCGACTTCACCAGGGCGCGCACCGGCGTGCCGGGCGCGAGGGCCAGGTCCTCGGCGGCGTCCCGGGTGATCGCCGCGGTCAGGTCCTGCCCGCCGTCCAGACGGACCTCGACGATGGCCATCGCCTCGCCGGGGTGCACCGCCGTGACGGTGCCGGGGAGCTGGTTGCGGATGCTCAGGGTCATGGTCACCCACCGTAGGCGCCCGGGGGATCAGGCCGGGTACGCGTGGGTCTGCGTCGCCTCGACTGTCGCCCAGACCGGTGCACCGGGGCGCAGCTCCAGCTCGGCGGCGGCCATCGTGGTGAGGTCGGCGGCGAGGGGGAGTTCACCGGTGAGGCCGGCGCGGATCCGGTCGCCGTGGGTTTCGAGGCCGGCCACCTCGCAGCGCCACAGATTGCGGGCGCCGGCGCCGGTGGGCCGGTCCCGGTGGAGGGTCACGGCGGACGGCGGGAAGGCGACGAAGGCCGGGCCGGACAGCTCCTCGGTGGTGGTGATCTCCGGCCCGGCGTCCAGTCGTACGGTGTGGCCCCCCGCCTCGCCCCGGTAGAGGTTCAGGCCGACGAGCTGGGCGATGTAGTCCGTGCGCGGGCGGCGGGCGATGTCGGCGGGGGCGCCCTCCTGGACGACCCGGCCGTGCTCCACGACCACCAGCCGGTCCGCGAGCACCATGGCGTCCAGCGGGTCGTGCGTGACGAGGACGGCGACCGCCTCGAACTCGGCGAGATGGTGCCGCAGCCGGGCCCTGACCTCCAGCCGGGTGCGGGCGTCGAGGGCGGCCAGCGGCTCGTCCAGCAGGAGCAGCCGGGGCCGGGTGGCGAGCGCGCGGGCGAGGGCCACGCGCTGGGCCTGGCCGCCCGAGAGCCGGCGCGGCTTGGCGCCCGCGTGTTCGGCGAGCCCCATGCGCTCCAGCCAGGCCGCGGCCACCGCCCGGGCCTCCGCCTTGCCCAGGCCCTGGCAGCGCGGCCCGAACGCCACGTTGTCCAGCGCGGACAGGTGCGGGAAGAGCAGATAGTCCTGGAAGACCACGCCGACCGGCCGCGACTCCGGCGGGACGCGTTCCAGGGGGGCGCCGTCCAGCCGCAGATGGCCCTCGGTCAGGGGGACCAGACCGGCCAGCACGCGCAGCGCGGTGGTCTTGCCCGCGCCATTGGGGCCCAGCAGCGCGATCACGTCCCCGGGCGCGGCGCTCAGCGCCATGTCGAGGCGGAAGGAGCCGCGGTCCACGACGAGCCGCGCGTCGAGCCCCTGCCGGTCCGTCCGCGGCAGCCGCGGGGCGTCGGCGCCGGTCATCGGTGCGGCGTCCTCCGCCGCGGGGTTCGTGGGTGCCGTCCGCCGTCCTGTCGGCATGATCACACCCCTGTCAGCCATCGGTCGCGCAGCCCCGCCAGCACCGCGACGGAGACGGCCAGCAGCACCAGGCTCAGCGCGATCGCGGCCTCGGGGTCGTTCTGCAGGGCGAGGTAGACCGCGAGGGGCATGGTCTGGGTACGGCCGGGGAAGTTGCCCGCGAAGGTGATCGTGGCGCCGAACTCGCCGAGGGCGCGCGCCCAGGCCAGCACCGCGCCCGCCGCGATGCCGGGCGCGATCAGCGGCAGCGTGACCCGGCGGAACGCGGTGAAGCGGGAGGCGCCCAGGGTGGTCGCGGCCTCCTCGAAGCGGGGGTCCGCGGCGCGCAGGGTGCCCTCGACGCTGATGACGAGGAACGGCATCGCGACGAACGCCTCCGCGAGCACCACCCCGGCGGTGGTGAACGGCAGCGTGATCCCGAACCAGGAGTCCAGCCACTGGCCGACGACGCCGTTGCGGCCCAGGGCGAGCAGCAGGGCCACACCGCCGACGACCGGCGGCAGTACGAGCGGCAGGGTCACCAGCGCCCGTACGAAGCCGCGTCCCGGGAAGTCGGTGCGGGCCAGCAGCCAGGCCAGCGGAACGCCGAGGACCAGGCTGACGGCGGTCGCCGCGGTGGCGCTGACCAGTGACAGCTGGAGCGCCTGCCACACCTCGGCGCTGGTCAGCCGGTCCGGCAGGGAGCGCCAGGGCGCGCGCACCAGCAGCGCGAGCAGCGGCACCAGCAGGAAGGCCAGGGCCAGCACGCCGGGGAGCAGAAGGGGCAGCGGCGCGCCGTGGCGGCCCGGTGTGCCGGTGCGGCGGACGCTCGCGCTCCCCGCGGGGGTACGGCGGCGCCGCGGCCGGCCCGTGCGGGGGCCGGTCGCGGCGCCGGGCTCACGGGGCGGGGTCACGGCGTGAGGAACCCGGCCCGGCCCAGCACCTTCTGGCCCTCGGCGGAGCGCACGAGGGCGATGAACGCCTTGGCGGCCTCGGGGTTCCCGGCGTTCTTCAGCAGGGCGATCGGGTAGTCGTTGACGGCCTTGGCGGACTCGGGGAACTCCACGCCCTCCACCTTGTCACCCGCGGTGTGCACATCGGTCTTGTACACCACCGCCGCGTCGGCCTCCTTCAGCTCCACCTTGTTCAGGGCGCTCTTGACGTCCTGCTCGTAGGAGACGGGGGTGAGCTCGAGGTGGCCCGCGGCCAGGGCCTTCTGCGCGGCGGCGCCGCAGGGCACGGTCCTGTCGCACAGGACGACCTTGAGGCCGGGCCTGGTGAGGTCCTTGAGGGAGGCGATCTTGTCGGGATTGCCGGGGAGGGTGGCGATCTCCAGCTGGTTGCGGACGAAGGTGGCCGGGGCGCCGGCCGCGTCCTCGGCGTCCGTGACGGTCGCCATGGTCTTGGGGCTGGCGGCGGCGAACACGTCGGCCGGGGCGCCGCCGGTGATGCTCGCGGCGAGGGTGTCGCTGCCGCCGAAGCTGAACCTGACCTTGGTGCCGGGGTGCTGCTGCTCGAACTCCTTGCCCAGGGCGGTGAAGCTCTCCTGGAGCGAGGCAGCGGCGAACACGGTGACCGTGCCGGACAGCTTCGGGGAGGCCTTGCCGGACGTGTCCGAGGCGGCAGCCGACGAGTCCGACGAGGAGGAGCAGGCGGCGAGGGCCAGCAGGGCGGCGGCTCCCGTGCCGGCCAGCAGCACTCGCCGGGTCCGGCGCACGGAACGGGTCATCACGGATCTACTCCTCGGATCGACGGAACGACGGTCGCGCCCTGGCACGGCCGCGACGATCAGGCCGTGCCGTGATGATACTGCCGCATCTGCCAGGTGTAAGTCCCTTGTTGCTTCGCATGAGCCATGATCTTTCACGGAGTGGCTTGCATGTGCGTTTGTACGGCGCTCCGTGGCGGGTACCGTCCAGCCGGGAGGTGGTCGCAGGTGACGCTCGCCCGGCTCGCCCTGACCGGCGATCTCGTACGACCCGCCCGGCTGACCGTGCCGGACCTGCTGTCCTGGCCGCAGCACCGGGTGGCCGTCCGCTTCGAGTGCGCGACCAGCGGCCTGCGGCACCACCGGTTCACCGGGCCGCGGCTGTACGACGTCCTGGCCGACGCGGGGCCCGGCTTCGACCCGGGCCGCCGCAAGGACCGGCTGCGCTTCCTGATCGCCGTCACCGGCACCGACGGCCACCACGCGCTGCTGTCCTGGGCCGAGATCGATCCGGACTTCGCCGACGCGCCGGTGCTGCTCGGCGTGAGCATCGACGACACCCCGCTGGACGCCGCCGGACCCCAGCTGGTGCTGCCCCAGGACCGCTGCGGCGCCCGGCACATCAGCGGGATCACGGCGATCCGGGTGGACGGGGGGTACGGGGGCGCCGGCCCGGCACCGGCCGCCGCGCACGCTCCGGCGCGGTGAGGGGCGGGGTGGGTCAGGCGCGGTCGATGTGCACGTTGGTCGACTTCACCCGGGCCGTGGCCTCCATGCCGACCTCCAGGCCCAGTTCCTCGACGGCCTCGCGGGTCAGCAGGGACACCAGCCGGTGCGGGCCCGCCTGGATCTCCACCTGGGCGGCCACGTCGCCGAGCTTGATCGCGGTGACGATGCCGGGGAAGGCGTTGCGCACGGAGGTGTAGGAGGTCTCCTCCTCGCCGCTGCCGCCCTTGGCCAGTTCCACGGAGAACGCGGCCAGGTCCCGGCCGTCGATGAGCCGCCGCCCCGCCTCGTCGCGGTGGGTGGCCACCCGGCCCGCGTCGGCCCAGCGGCGGGCGGTGTCCGGGCTGACGCCGAGCAGCCGTGCCGCCTGGCCGATGGTGTAGTCCTGCATGGCGATCACGATAGGGCCGGGCTCAGCCCGTGTGCACCCGCGGCCGGCGGGTCCGGTCCGGCTCCGCCTCGCGCAGCACCTCGCGGGTGACCGGGGCGACCTCGCCCTGCCCGAAGAGGAAGAAGCGCAGGAAGTTGGCGAACGGGCTGCCCTCGGTCCACTCGAAGTAGATGTGCGGGGTGCAGCCGGTGACGTCGCGGACGTGCAGCAGCAGCGCCGCCAGGGCGTTGGGGATGGAGGCCGACTCCAGGGTCAGCACCCGGTAGCGCTCGTGCAGGACCTCGCCGCGCACGGTCAGGCTCGCCTCGAACTCCGACGGGTCGGTGACCGTGACCTCGACGAAGACGAAGTCCTCCTGCTCCGGCATGTCGTTGTCGGCGCGGATCTGCTCGATCTTGTCCCGGTACTCGGCCTTGTCGCGATGGCCCGGTTCGTTGGCGATGAACCGCATCTTCCGGCTGGCCATGTCCCGGATGAAACGTTCCGCCAGTGGATCGAGCGTCACGCTGGTCACGCGCAGCTCGAAGGCGCGGGCCAGCCGGGACAGCAGCGAGACCAGGATGATGCCGACGATGAAGCAGGCACCGATCTTCACGCCGTCCGGCCGCTCGATCACGTTGACCACCGTGGTGTACAGGAACACCACCGAGATCACCGCGAAGCCGATCGTCCAGCGGCGCTGGCGCGCCTTGCGGGCGGCGATGGTCACCGCGATCGCGGCGGAGCTGATCAGCACCAGCACACCGGTGGCGTAGGCACCGCCCTGTTTGTCGACGTTGGCGTCGAAGATCCACGTCACCAGGAACGCGATCAGCGTGAAGACGATGACCATCGGGCGCACCGCCCGCGCCCAGTGCGGGGCCATGCCGTACCGGGGCAGATAGCGCGGCATCAGGTTGAGCAGGCCCGCCATGGCGGACGCGCCGGCGAACCACAGGATGGCGATGGTCGAGACGTCGTAGACCGTGCCGAAGGCGCCGCCGAGGTACTGGTGCGCGAGGTAGGCGAGGGCACGGCCGTTGGCCTGACCGCCCGGCTTGAACTCCTTCTCCGGGATCAGCAGGGTGGTGATGAAGCTGCTGGTGATCAGGAAGCAGCTCATGATGACGGCGGCGGTGGTCAGCAGCTTCTTGGCGTCCCGGATCCGCCCGGTCGGGCGCTCCTCGGTGTCGCCCGGGTCGCCCTTGACGTGCGGCATGACGGCCACACCGGTCTCGAAGCCGGACAGGCCGAGGGCGAGTTTCGGGAAGACGATCAGCGCCACGCCGATCATCACGAAGACGTTGCCGTGTTGCGTGGTGAGGGCGTTGGTCCAGTCGGTGACCACGTGCTCGGCGGTGAGGACGTGCCACAGGCCCACGATCACGACGACCAGGTTGAGCGCCAGATAGACGCCCACCAGGGTGACCGCGACCCCGATCGCCTCCAGGAAGCCCTTGAGGAACACCGCGCCGAGCAGCGCCACCAGCAGCAGGGTGATCAGCATCTGCCGGCCGTGCAGGGCGTGGGTCAGATGCGGGTTCTCCACCAGGTGGGTGGAGGCGTCGGCGGCGGACAGGGTGATGGTGATCAGGAAATCCGTGGCCGCGAATCCCAGCAGCGTGAGGACGAACAGCTTGCCCTTCCAGAAGGAGAGCAGCCGCTCCAGCATCGCGATGGAGCCCTCGCCGTGCGGGCTCTCCTCGGCCACCCGGCGGTAGACCGGCAGGGCGCCGGCCAGGGTGACCAGCACCAGCACGATGGTCGCCAGCGGGGAGACCAGACCGGCGGCCAGGGCCGCGATGCCCGGCTGATAGCCGAGGGTGGAGAAGTAGTCGACACCGGTCAGGCACATCACACGCCACCAGCGCTGGCCCTTGTGCGGGGGCTCGGGCTGGGCGTGCGGTCCGGTGTGGCCACCGCTCTTGCCCATGTCGGACAGGCCCTCCAGCATCCAGGCGCGCAGGCGTCCGGTACTGGGAGGGCGCTCGGTCGTGGCCATTCGGTGTGCTCCTGAGGTGGGGCTCAGCTCTTTTCGGCCATCCCACGGACGGCGGGCACCAGCGTAAGCAGAGAGTGACGCCGTGGCCCCCGGATCAAGGGCCGGGAGGGCGTCAATCTTGCGTTAAGAATGGCCCGGTGACGCGCGAGGCGCATCAAGAGGGAGCGGAGCCGGGGCTGGGGCGAGGGGCGCCTCCGAGAGTGGGGAGCGGATGCCGAGTGTCATCCGGGGGAGCGGGAAGCGGCCGTTCGGGACGCTTGTCCGGCGGGCTCACTCCAGACCGGACGCCCGGAACACGGCCAGGGCGGTCTCCCGGTCCATGCGGCGGGCGAGCCGGTGCAGCGCGGGCGCGCCGCAGCGCAGGGTGCCGGAGGCCTCGGCCCGCCGGGCGCCCTCGTCGAGCCGGTACCACAGACCGGGATTGCGGACGAGTACCTCCGGGTCGATCTCCATCCGGTTCCCCAGGGCATCGCGCAGCATCAGCCGCCGGGTGACGCCGTCCAGCGGTTGCACCACCGCGAGCAGATCGGTGCGGACCCGGCGGGTGCGCAGCAGCCGCCTGCTGGCCAGCCAGCCGTCACCGGCGGTGATCCTGGCCGGGTGGAGGACGAGGCCCAGCAGCGCGGCCAGCGCGCCCCACAGCAGACCGCGCCACCAGGTGAGGGAGCCGGCGGCGGCGTCGATGCACAGCAGCAGCACGAGCAGGGCGAGGGCACAGCGCACCGCGGTGCGCACCTCACCGGCCCAGCCCCGGTCGTACGCGATCGGTCCGGCGGGCGGGGCGGGGCTCGTCACCCGGGGCCGGAGGTCGTCGCTGCGCTTCATGACTCAAACGGTAGACAGCCCCGGGCCCGACGGCACAACGCCTTGACGACGCCCTGACGGCGGGAGCGGGTTTCTTGACGGGGCGCGAACGCGGACCCCACGTCGGGGCCGGTCGCACCGGGTGGGTGCGGCCGGCCCCGCCGTCCTCGGGTCGGCGCCCTGTTCAGGCGGCCGTCATCACCTCGCCCGCGCCGAGCGGGCGGTGCGGGGCGATGACGCGGCCGTCGGGCAGCAGCTCACCGGTGTCCTCGAAGAGCAGGACGCCGTTGCACAGCAGGCTCCAGCCCTGTTCCGGGTGGTGCGCCACGAGACGGGCGGACTCCCGGTCGGCGGACTCGGCCGGCGGGCACGGTGGCTGGTGCTTGCACATGGGTGGGATCTCTCGCTCTGTGGTGGTCATGGCCGTCCCCCCGTGAGTAGTCGGTCGGAACCCAGTGTTGCCCTCGGGGCGTGGTTCCGCAGGGATTTCGAGGCAGCGCTTCCCACAGGTTGAGGACGCTTCACCCGGGCGGGCGGTTCAGCCCAACTGCACTGTCAATTCGGGTGGTTCGCTGTGGCCGAGGCGGACTAGTCCGTCGGTGGCCCGGGCGCGGTCACCACCGTACCCCGCCGCCTCGGGGCCGCGGGGTACGAGTGGGCGGGGGTCAGGCCGCGGGAGAGCCGAGCAGCGGAAGGCGGCTGGCGCGCAGGGCCAGCACCGGGAGCAGATCGGCCACCCGGTGCGGCAGATGGGCCGCTATGCCGGGCGGTGCCGGGGCGAGCGGTACCAGCAGATCGGTGTCGGCGGGGCGTCCCTCGGTGCCGTCGCAGGTGGTGTCGCCGTGCAGCCACAAGGCGAGCATGTAGAGGCCGGGTATCGACAACAGTCTCGGCTGGAAGGGCTGTTGAAGCGTCTCCGCCTGCTGGAGGGCGAGTTCGGTGGAGGCGACGTAGGGACCCTCGAAGAAGTGCGAGAAGGTCCAGCCGTCGGGGGTGAGCATGGTCTCCGCCGCGGCCACCGCACGGTCGCCGCAGCGGATCAGAAAGCGCCAGCCGGTCAGCCGAGTGGTGGCCGGGCCCGGTGCGGTGAGTCCTTCCAACACGTGGACGGGCAAAGGGAGTTCGGGCGTGGTGGGGCCCTGCGCGGCACGCAGGGCCGGCGTGCGTGCCTCACGGACCGCGGTGGGCGAACCGAGGGCGGCGAGGACGGAACGCAGGGCGGGCGCGGGGGCAGGAGGGACGTGCAGCGGCATGGTGGGTCGCCTCTCGTTCGACAGGCGCGGCGGCGCGAGGGAGGTGGGGCGGACGGCGCTGTCTGCTCACGGAAGGCCGGAGAGGTGGGGGCCGGGTCGGTGAAGAACGAGGGTGCGGCTCGCCCCGCCGTCCGTCAGGAATGCGGCAGGACCAGGACCGAGGGCGCCACCCTCCCGCCTTGTGGACGAAGTTTATACGACCTGTGTTCAAGCGGAGTTTCAGCTATCGGATTCCGGCGGAGGCCGCAAGGCGAAATCAGGCCGTCGATATGCGGAAATTCTCCCGTTTTCCGGGCCGGTCACACACCGTTGACCTCGGCGTACGCTCCGGTAGCGGACGGCCGAATGGCATCGGCGTTTTTCACCAGGCGTTCGGGGCACCCGGAGGTGCGGGCTGCGGCATGCCCCGTGAATGTGCCGCGGGGAACATTCCGACAGCGTAGCGGGGGTCCGGGTCGCGTGTGACGTTATCGATCGCTTTCACTGGGCATTACTCCACCTGACCCGCCAGCCCCGGCGGCCGGAACGCCGGCCCGCCCATTCGAGGAGGGAAACTTCGATGGGGGAGAAGGTCGTGGCAGGGCAGTTCGACCTGTCCGATCGCCAGCGCTACCGCGAAAAGCTCCAGAAGTGCCTGACGGGGCTGGAGCGGCTACTGGTCGAGAAGCGATTCGACCGCCCGAAGAACCTCATGGGCGTCGAGATCGAATTGAATCTCGCCGGTCCGGACGGCATGCCGAAAATGTTGAACGGCCAAGTGCTCGAACGGATCGCGAGCCGTGACTTCCAGACGGAACTCGCGATGTTCAACCTGGAGGTGAACATCGCGCCGCACCGGCTGGGCGGCCGGGTCTTCGACCGGCTCGCCGAGGAGTTGCGCACCTCGCTCGCCTATGCCGACCGCAAGGCCGCGGAGGTCGACGCGGGCATCGTGATGATCGGCATCCTGCCCACCCTGGACCGGGACGACCTGGTCTCCTCGAACCTCTCCGAGGTCGACCGCTACACCCTGCTCAACGACCAGATCGTGGCCGCGCGCGGGGAGGACTTCCGGCTCGACATAGAGGGCGTGGAGCATCTGCTCTGCACCTCCAAGTCGATCGTCCCGGAGGCCGCGTGCACCTCGGTGCAACTGCACCTCCAGGTCACTCCGGACCGGTTCGCCGACGTGTGGAACGCGGCGCAGGCGGCGAGCGCCGCGCAGATCGCCGTGGGCGCGAACTCGCCGTTCCTGTTCGGGCACGAGCTGTGGCGCGAGTCCCGGCCCCCGCTGTTCCTCCAGTCCACCGACACCCGGCCGCCCGAACTCCAGGCGCAGGGCGTACGGCCGCGCACCTGGTTCGGCGAGCGGTGGATCTCCTCGGCGTACGACCTGTTCGAGGAGAACCTGCGCTACTTCCCGGCGCTGCTGCCGCTGCGCGACGACGAGGAGCCGCTGGAGGTCGTCGAGGCCGGGGGTACCCCGAAGCTCGCGGAGCTGGTCCTGCACAACGGCACGATCTACCGGTGGAACCGGCCGGTGTACGGCATCGCGGACGGCGTACCGCACCTGCGCGTGGAGAACCGGGTGCTGCCGGCCGGGCCGACCATCACCGACGTGATCGCCAACGCGGCGTTCTACTACGGCCTGGTGCGCGCTCTCGCCGAGGAGCCCCGGCCGGTGTGGACACGGCTGCCGTTCGCCGCGGCCGAGGCCAACTTCGACGCGGCGTGCCGGTACGGCATCGACGCGCGCTTCGTCTGGCCGCGCCGCGGGCGGTACGGCGGCACGGGCGAGGTCGACGCGGTCACCCTGGTCCGCGACGAGCTGCTGCCGCTGGCCGCCGCGGGGCTGGACGCGTGGGGCGTCGAGCCCGCCGACCGCGACCTCTATCTCGGCGCCATCGAGGAACGCTGCCGGCGCCGGGTCAACGGCGCGTCCTGGCAGGCGGCCACCTTCCACCGCGCGCTGGAGCAGGGGATGACCCGCGACGCCGCCCTCGCCGCGACGACGCGCCGCTACGCCGAGCTGATGCACGTGGGCGAGCCGGTGCACATGTGGCCGGTGGGGCTGCCGGAGCCGGTGCCGCTGGGGTAGCGGGGACCGCGGCGGGCGGGCGGGTGGCCCGGTGCGGTGTTCTCCCAGGTGCTTCTGCGATCCTTGCGGACAAGGTCGCGAGGTCGGGAGGCAGGGGTGCAGGTGGAGGCTGAGCCGGGGATCGACCACGGGGTGCCGCAGCGCGGGACCCGGCGGATCCTGCGGGACGAGACGATTCTGGTGCTCGCGCTGTCGCTCGGCGCGAGCGGGGTCTCCGCGCTGATCAGCTTCATCGGATCGGTCACCAAGCCGGGCGGCCTGAAGGACCAGGCCGCCACCCTCAACGCCTCGGCCGCGCCCGGCCGCCCCTGGCTCGACCTCGCCTGGCAGCTGTTCGGCATCGCCACCGCCCTGGTCCCGGTGGCCATGGTCGCCCATCTGCTGATCCGCGAGGGCAGGAGCCTGCGCACCCTGGGCTTCGACCGCACCCGCCCCGCCTTCGACCTCTCCCGGGGCGCGGCGGTCGCGGCCGTGATCGGCAGTACCGGCATCGCCTTCTACCTGGCCGCCCGGGGCCTCGGCTTCAACCTCACCGTCGTGCCCGAGGCCCTGCCGTCCGTGTGGTGGAAGTACCCGGTGCTGATCCTGTCCGCCGTGCAGAACGCCGTACTCGAAGAGGTCATCGTCGTCGGCTATCTGCTGCGCCGGCTCAGCCAGTTGGGCTGGACCCCCGGGACCGCGCTGGTGGCCGGCGCGGTCCTGCGCGGCTCGTACCACCTCTACCAGGGCATCGGCGGCTTCCTCGGCAACCTGGTGATGGGCGTGGTGTTCGTCTGGCTGTACCGCCGCTGGGGCCGGGTCGGCCCGCTGGTCGTCGCGCATTCGCTGCTCGACATCGGCGCGTTCGTCGGTTACGCCCTCCTCGCGGGCAAGGTGGACTGGCTGCCGACGGCCTGAGGGCCGGCCGGTCAGGCGTGCAGGTCGCCCTCGATGACGGTGACCGCGCGGCCGGTGAGCAGCGTACGGTCGCCGCGCAGGCCGGTGCGCACCAATCCGGTGCGGTGGGAGGCCTGGAGGCCGGTGAGGTCGTCGCGCCCGAGGCGGGCGGACCAGTGCGGGGCGAGCGCGGTGTGCGCGCTGCCGGTGACCGGGTCCTCGGCGATGCCGACGTTGGGGAAGAAGCAGCGGGAGACGAAGTCGTAGCCCAGTGACGGGTCTTCGGCGCGCGCGGTGGCGATGATTCCGCGGCTGGAGTAGGTGCCGAGCGCCTTGTGGTCGGGGGCGAGGCCGAGGACCGTCTTCTCGTCGGCCAGCTCCACCAGCAGGTCGCCGACGTTCGCCCCGGTGTCGAACGCGGCGACCGGCTCCGCGCCCAGCGCCCCGGCGACCCCGGGCGGCACCTCGACCGGGGTGAGCGGGGCGGTGGGGAAGTCGAGGGTGATCGAACCGTCCGCGGCCGGCGTGGCGATCAGCACCCCGCTGCGGGTGGCGAACCGCACCGGCCCCTCGTGGGCGCCCGTGGTGTGCAGCACGTGTGCCGTGGCCAGCGTGGCGTGCCCGCACATCGCGACCTCGGTGGCCGGCGTGAACCAGCGCAGCGCCCAGTCCGCCTCGCCGCCCGCGGGGAGCCGGTGGGCGAACGCCGTCTCGGCGTGATTGACCTCCATGGCGACGTTC
Organism: Streptomyces misionensis; assembly: GCF_007896895.1. Lineage (GTDB taxonomy): Bacteria > Actinomycetota > Actinomycetes > Streptomycetales > Streptomycetaceae > Streptomyces > Streptomyces misionensis_A. The sequence continues at coordinate 42,712 of NZ_VOGW01000031.1, forward strand.
TGGAGCCAGTCGTCGGCCGGGAAGACGTCGTCCAGGAGCAGTACGCCCGCGGGGTTGCCCGTGAAGGGCCGGTCGGTGAAGGCGTCCACGATTCGAATGCGCATGTCGTGAAGCTAGCGGCTCCGCCGGACCCTCGCCCAAGGCCAATTCGCGGGTCCTGGCCTGCTTTCGGGCCGACGGGCCGGTCAGCGGAGGTAGTCCGTGCGCCCCTCGTCGTCGAGCTCGAAGGGGCCGTCGGGGATGATGCAGAACTCGTTGCCCTCGGGGTCCGCCATCACCAGGAACCCGCCGTCGTCGTACTCGTGCAGCCGGCGGCCGCCGAGCGCCTCGACACGTTCCTGTTCCGCCTTCGGGTCGGGTGAGGTGACGTCGAAGTGCATGCGGTTCTTCACCGACTTGGGCTCGCCGGTCCGCTGGAAGCCCAGGCCCAGGCCGTTCTCGCGCCGCAGCCACACATAGGGGCCCGTGCGGCCCACGACGGGCCGGCCGAGCAGCTCGGACCAGAACACGGCAAGCCGCTCCGGGTCGGCGGCGTCGACGATGAGGGCATTGATCCGTACCGGTGAGTCAGCCATGCCCTGATCCTCTCAGGCGGCACAGGGCCGCACGGCGTTCCACGGCAAGGGCCTTGGCAAGCGATCGGTTCCGATATATCGTTGAGGCATCGCGAACGATACGCGATGCAGACGTGACAGATCAGCGATGGAATGGAGTGATCGCGATGCGTACGCATGGATACGAGCACGGCGGCCATCGGCACGAAGGCTTCGGCCGGCGCGGCGGACCGGGGATGGGCGGCTTCGAGGCGCGGCGTGCCGCGTTCGGACCGTTCGGTCCCGGCGGCCCCGGGGGTCCCGGTGGCCCGGGGTTCGGCGGGCC
>NZ_VOGW01000032.1 GCF_007896895.1 Streptomyces misionensis
GGCGGAGGGGAGGGCCGGCGGCGCGGGGGGGGGGGGCCGCTGGCGCGGCGGGGCGACGCGGTGGGGCGGGGGCGGGGCGACGCCGCGCGGGGCTGCGTCGGGGAGAGCGTGGGGGCACGCGACACGGGCCGCCGCGGGGCGACGGGGCGGGTGTTGCAGGTGAGGGGAGTGGCGGGGGGGACCGCCGCGGAGGGGGCGGACGCGCCGTGGGAGGAGGCCTCGCGCGGAGTCGACTGGGAGGCGCTCGGCGAGATCCGGCAGGCCGGGTTCGGGCTGATGGAGGCCTTCGGGCAGGTCTGGAAGACCGGCACCAAGGAGCAGCGCGAGAAGGCGCTCGCCGTCATCAACGACGCCCGCAAGAAGCTGTACCTCATCCTCGCCGACGAGGACTGAGGCCGGGGGCGCCCCGCGCGGTGACGGCCGCGGGGCACGAACCGTCAGATGGTCGGTGCCGCACCGGCCTTCCCGGGCCTGTGGCGAAGCGGCGCGCGACCCTGGGGTGGATCGGCCGAAATCTCCTCCCCAAGGATGAGATTCCGGCCGGTGATGTCCACTCTGTGTGGGACGCCCAAATGGTTCCCGTCGTGGATGACTCGGGGCGTTGTGACTGATGGGGTGGGGTTGTGCACTTCCGTACCGCCCGTCCGTCCGCCCCCGCGTCCGAGGGGGCGCACTCCCGTCCGGACGCCGCCGGGCTCGGCGCCGAGCTCGCGGCGGTGGTCGCCGGTGCCCGCCGCAGGGCCGTCCGGGACGGCGACCGGCACGTCGACACCGCCCATCTGCTCCACTCGCTCCTCGAACAGGACCCCGAGGCGCGCTCCGTCGTGGGCGGCCCCCCGCAACTCGCCCGGCTCCTCGGCTACCTGGTGCAGCGCAGCATCGGCTACGGCCTGCGCTGGCAGGGCAGCGTCGAGGACTCGGGCGCGCTGCCCGTCCTGCCGCGTCCCGCCACGGGCGAGGCCGGGGACTGGTCGCCGGCCGCGGCCGCCGCGCTGACCCACGCGCGGGAGCGGGCGCGGCGCCGCGGTGAGCACGGGGCCACCGGGCCCGATCTGCTCGCCGCACTCGTCGCCGATCCGGCCTGCCGGGCCGTCGAGGTGCTCGAACACGCCGGTGTCCACACCCGTGAACTGGCCGCCCGCATCGCGGCCGACGTGGGGGAGTGCGTCCAGGACGCGAGCTGCTGAGGGGCACCCGGCCGTCCATCCCCTGAGACAGGTGTCAACGGGGGTGACGCTCCTGTCGTCGCCTGTCATCATGTGCCGGTGCGTACGACGGAGAGCAGCAGGAACGGCCGGGCGGGCGGCGGCAGAGGGGTGGGCCTCGGCCTCGCGCTCGTCTCCGCGCTGGCCTTCGGCGGGTCCGGGGTGGCCGCCAAGCCGCTGATCGAGGCGGGCCTCGACCCGCTGCACGTGGTGTGGCTGCGGGTGGCCGGCGCCGCCGTGGTCATGCTCCCGGTCGCCGTACGGCACCGCGCGCTGCCGCGCCGCCGCCCCGCGCTGCTCGCCGGGTTCGGCCTGCTCGCCGTCGCCGGCGTCCAGGCCTGCTACTTCGCCGCCCTGTCCCGCATCCCGGTGGGCGTGGCGCTGCTCATCGAGTACCTGGCGCCCGCGCTGGTGCTCGGCTGGGTGCGGTTCGTGCAGCGACGGCCCGTCACCCGCGCCGCCGCGCTCGGCGTGGTCCTCGCGGCGGGCGGGCTCGCCTGCGTGGTGGAGGTCTGGTCGGGGCTGAGCTTCGACGCGCTCGGCCTGCTGCTCGCGCTCGGCGCCGCCTGCTGCCAGGTCGGCTACTTCGTCCTCGCCGACCAGGGCGCCGACGCGGGCGAGCGGGCGCCGGACCCGCTCGGTGTCATCGCCTACGGCCTGCTGGTGGGCGCCCTCGTGCTCACGGCCGTCGCCCGCCCCTGGCGGCTGGACTGGTCCGTCCTTGCCGGCTCCGCGCGGATGAACGGCACCGCCGTACCCGCCCTCGCCCTGCTGGTCTGGATCGTGCTCGTCGCCACGGTGCTCGCCTACGTCACCGGTGTGCTGTCGGTACGGCGGCTGTCCCCGCAGGTCGCCGGGGTGGTGGCCTGTCTGGAGGCGGTGATAGCGACGGTGCTGGCCTGGGTGCTGCTCGGCGAGCACCTGTCCGCGCCGCAGGTCGCCGGCGGAGCCGTCGTCCTGGTCGGCGCCTTCATAGCCCAGTCCGCCGCGCCCGCCGAGGCGTCCGCGCAGCCGGTGGCGGCCGGCGGCCCGGACCGGACGTTGTCCGGGCACCGCACGTCCGCTTAAGGTACTGATCGTGCCGTCCACTCTCGTTCTTCCGCCCCCGGCCGCCTGAGGCGGGCCTCCGGGACATCCGCCCGGCGCGAAGAGCGCCGGGCCGGACGGTGCTGCCCGCAGACGAAGTCCGCGCGCCCCGCTCCAGCGGGTCGCCCCCGAACTTCCGCACCCGCGTGGTGCGTTTCTGCGGAGAAACTCTCTTGTCGAACGAATCGAACGTGCCGAACGACGCCTCCGGCCTGCCGGTCGGGCGCGGCCTGCTCTATCTGATCGTCGCCGGGTCCACCTGGGGCACCGCGGGCGCCGTGGCCTCCCTGGTCTACCGGGCCAGCGACATGGGCGCCCTCGGCCTCTCCTTCTGGCGCTGCGCGCTGGGGCTCCTGCTGCTGCTCGCCGGCCGCGGCCTGCGCCCGAGGACCCGCCCGGCCGCGGCCGGACCGCTGTCGCGCCGGGTGCTGCGGGCCGTCGCCACCGGCCTCGGCCTCGCGGTGTTCCAGACCGCCTACTTCGCGGCCGTGGCGGCCACCGGGCTCGCCGTGGCCACCGTCGTCACCCTCGGCGCGGGTCCCGTGCTCATCGCGCTCGGCGCCCGGCTGCTGCTCGGTGAACGGCTCGGCGCGGGCGGTGTCCTCTCGGTCGCCGGCGCGCTCGCCGGGCTCGCCGTGCTGACCCTCGGCGACTCGGCCGCCACGGTCCGCCCGGCGGGCGTGCTGCTCGCGCTGCTGTCGGCCGCGGGCTACGGCGCCATGACCCTGCTGACCCGCTGGTGGGGGCGGGACGGCGGCGCCGACGCCTCCGACACCACCGTGTGGTCCTTCGCGGTGACCACCCTGTGCCTGCTGCCGTTCGCCCTGCACGAGGGGCTGCTCCCGCACACCGCCCACCCGGCCCGGCTGCTGTGGCTCCTGTGCTACATCGCCGCCGTGCCCACGGCCCTCGCGTACGCCCTGTACTTCGCGGGCGCGGCCGTCGTGCGGTCCGCCACCGTCTCCATGATCATGCTCCTGGAGCCGGTGACCGCGGCCGTGCTCGCCGTGCTCCTGCTCGGCGAGCGGCTCACCCTCGGCACCGCGGTCGGCACCCTGCTGATGCTCACGGCGGTCGCGGGCCCGGCCGTGAGCGAGGCGACCCTGCGCAGGGCGCACCCCGCCACCGGCGCGGACGAGGGGAGCCTGCCCGGCCTCACCGCCCGGTGAGGTAGTCCGGCACCTCGATCCCGGACGTCAGATCGGCGTTCGGGACCGGGGCCTCGTAGCCCTTGCGCAGCGGGACGACACCGGCCCAGTGGGGCAGGGCGAGGTCCTCGGGGTCGTCGTTGGCGCCGCCGGTGCGGACCTTCGCCGAGACCTCCTCGAGGTCCAGCCGGATCACCGCGGTGGCGGCCAGTTCCTTCTTGTTCGCCGGCCGGGAGTCGGCGGCGCGCCCCGGCACCACGTGGTCCACCAGCGTGTCCAGGGCCAGCCGCCGCTCCTCGGGGTCGGTGACCTCGTGCGCGACGCCGTGCACCACCACCGAGCGGTAGTTGATCGAGTGGTGGAAGGCGGAGCGGGCCAGCACCAGGCCGTCGACATGGGTCACGGTCACGCACACCGCGAGGCCCGGGTCGGGCGCGCCGGCCATCCGCAGCGGGCGCGAACCCGTCGAGCCGTGGAGGTAGAGCCGCTCGCCCACCCGGCCGTAGAGCGTCGGCAGCACCACGGGCGCGCCGTCACGGACGAAGCCCAGATGGCAGACGTAGCCCTCGTCCAATATCGCGTGCACCAGCTCCTTGTCGTACGAGGCGCGCTCCGCGGAGCGCGTGGGCACGGTGCGGTCGGTCGGGGTGTAGGCGGCGGACTGGGTGTCGGCGGTGGTGCCCGGCATGACGGTCCCTCCAGGGCGAGGCTGCATCCAGCATTGCACTAGTGCATAATGGATTTTGTGCTAGGAGAGTATCGGATCGAAGGGCGCGGCGCAGCAGAGATCGCGGCCGATGTGGAGCGCGCGGTCGGCGCGGGACAGCTGCGACCGGGCCAATCCCTGCCCCCCATGCGGGAGTTGGCGGCCGAGCTGGGGGTGAATCCGAATACCGTCGCGGCCGCCTACCGCACCCTGCGCGAGCGCGGGGTGATCGAGACCGCAGGGCGGCGCGGCAGCCGGGTGCGGCCCAAACCCGTCACCACCGGACGCGATCAGCTACGCGTGGAGGTGCCCCCGGGCGCCCGCGACCTGTCCACCGGCAACCCCGACCCGGCCCTGCTGCCCCGCCTCGCCCCGGCGCTCGCCGCGGCGGCCCGGGCGGGGGACCGGCGGCCCGTCCTCTACGGCGACGACCCCGTCGACCCGGAGCTGGCCCGGATCGCCCGCGCCGAACTCGACGCCGACGGCGTCCCCGAGGCGCCGCTCACCGTCGCCTCCGGCTCCCTGGACGCCATCGAGCGCGTCCTCGCCGCCCACCTCAGACCCGGTGACGCGGTCGCCGTCGAGGACCCCGGGTGGGGCAGCGCCCTCGATCTGATGCCGGCCCTGGGCCTGCGCACGGTCCCGGTGACCGTGGACGACGACGGACCGTGCCCCGACGGCCTCGCCCGCGCCCTGACCGCCGGCGCCCGCGCGCTGCTCGTCACCACCCGGGCCCAGAACCCGACCGGCGCCGCGGTGACCGCCACGCGTGCCGCCGCGCTGCGCGCGGTGCTGCGCGAGCACCCGGGGACCCTGCTGATCGAGGACGACCACGGTCACGGCATCGTGGACGTGCCGCTCCACCCCCTCGCGGGCGCCACCCGGCACTGGGCCTTCCTGCGCTCGGCCGCCAAGGCGTACGGCCCCGACCTGCGCCTCGCCGTCCTCGCCGGGGACCCCGTGACCGTCGACCTGGTGCGCGGCCGCCAGCGCCTCGGCCCCGGCTGGGTCAGCGTGCTGCTCCAGCGCGCGGTGGCCCGTCTGTGGGCCGGGGGCGCGGTGGACCGGGCGGCGGTCGCGGAGTCGTACCGGGCCCGGCGCGAGCCGCTGATCGACGCACTCGCCCGGCGCGGCATCGAGGCCCACGGGCGCAGCGGCATGAACGTCTGGATCCCCGTACCCGACGAGACCACCGCGGTGGCTCGCCTCCTCCAGTCCGGTTGGGGCGTCGCCCCCGGCGCCCGCTTCCGTCTCGCCGGTCCCCAGGCCGTCCGCGTCACGGTCTCCCCGCTCACGCCGGAGGACATCGAGCCGCTGGCGGACGCGATCGAGGCGGCGGTGCGCCCCTCGCCGGCCCGCGTCTACGGCTGACGACGGGTCGGTGAGGGGCGCGGGGCCCCGGTGTCCCGGGGCGGCGGAGCTACGCGCCCCTCCTCGGCCGCACCTGGGTCAGCGCCGCCCCCGCCAGCACGATCACCGCCCCCACCGGCGTGTTCCAGCGCAGCGACTCGCCGAGGATCGCGACCCCCGCCGCCGTGGCGATGACCGGGATGAAGTACGTCACCATCTGCGCGGTGGTGGGCCCGACCTCGGCGACGAGCCCGTACTGGATGAGCACGGCGAGCCCGGTGCCCAGCGCGCCCAGCGCGGCGATCGCCAGCAGCGGCACCACCGCGAAGTGCCGGGGCACGCCGGTGAACAGCGGTGTCACCACGGCCAGTTGCACCGTCGCGAGCAGCAGCTGCCCGCCGGTCATCGACAGGTGCGAGTTCCCCGTGCCGGCCAGCGTCCGCCGGACGTAGATCCAGCCCACCGGGTAGCTCAGCGAGGCGAGCAGGGCCATCGCCGTGCCCGTGGCGTCGAGGCCGTGGAAGCCCTGCCAGGCGCCGAGGACCGTCAGCACCCCGAGGAAGCCGAGGCCGAGGCCGGCCACGCGGACCCGGGTGGGCCGGTCCTCGGAGAGGGCGACCACCGACAGCAGCATGCCCCACAGGGGCGAGGTGGCGTTGCAGATGCCGGCCAGGGTGGACGGGATGGTCAGCTCGGAGTAGGCGAAGAGGGAGAACGGCAGGGCGTTCAGGAAGAACGCGGCGACCGCCATGTGCGCCCACAGCCGGCCCCCGCGCGGCAGCCGCTCCCGCTTGACCGCCATCGCCGCCACCAGCACCGCCGTGCCGAACACCAGTCGGCCGAGGGTGACCTGGAACGGCGCGTACCCGCTCGTGCCCACTTTGATCAGCAGAAAGCTGAAGCCCCAGATCAGGGAGAGGGCGCCGAAG
>NZ_VOGW01000033.1 GCF_007896895.1 Streptomyces misionensis
GTGTCCGGGTTGGGGTGACCGTGCTCATGATGACAACAATGAGGGAGCGAACTTCGTAGCACAATCGAGAAATCGCACCGGGTACCTCGTAGGATCGCTTATATGTTGAATCTGGAGCGCCTGCGCACCCTCGACGCCCTGGCCCGGCACGGCTCGGTCAGCGCCGCCGCCGACGCGCTGCACGTCACCACCTCCGCGGTCTCCCAGCAGCTGGGCAAGCTGGAACGCGAGGTGGGGCAGCAGCTGCTGGCCAAGAACGGCCGGGGCGTACGGCTCACGGACGCGGGCCGGCTGCTCTCGGAGCACGCGGCGCGCATCCTGTCGCAGGTGGAGCTGGCCGAGTCGGACCTGGAGGCGCAGCGCGGGCAGGTCGTCGGCGAGCTGCGGCTGTCCGCGTTCCCCACCGCCGCCCGCGGCCTGTTCCCCGTGGCGCTGCCCGCGCTGCGCGCACAGCACCCGGGGCTGCGGGTGCGCTCCAGCGAGCTGGAGCCCGAGCAGGGCATCGCCGGTGTGGTGCGCGGCGACCTCGATCTCGCGGTGGTCCTGGACTGGTACAACAAGCCGATGCCGGTGCCCGACGGACTGGTCAAGGCGCCGCTGCTGGACGACCCGGCCGAGGTCGCCATGCCGCTGGGGCACCGGCTCGCGCACCGCGACGAGGTGGACCTCGCCGAGTTCGCCGACGACGAGTGGATCACCTGGGGCCAGGGCGAGTTCTGCCACGAGTGGCTGATGTTCACCCTGCGCTCCAAGGGCGTCGAGCCGATCGTCGGCCACCGCGCCGGTGAGACCCACACCCAGCTCCAGCTGGTCGCCTCCGGGCTGGGGGTGTGCATCGCGCCGCTGCTGGGCCGCCACCCGGTGCCGGACGGCGTGGTCCTCGTACCGCTGACGCAGCGGGTGCGGCGGCACGTCTACGTCGTCTGGCGTGCGGACGCCGACCGCCGCCCCTCCATCCGTGCGGCGGTCGAGGCCCTGCGTACCGCGACCGAGAAGCTCAACTGAGCCCCGGTTCGCGGAAGTCCAGGAGAGGACCTGCTCCGGCACGAGCCGGGCCCAGGCGTGACGGCCGTCGGCGGCTCGTCGAGACCGAAGTACTTGCGGGCGAACAGCGGTACCAGGGAGGGGAGTTCGGCGAACGGCCGTCCGCTGCGGGGCGCCGCGCCGACGAACTCCACCCGGCCGGACAGCTCGGCCCCGCGAGATTCGGCGTACTCCTCGCCCGCGTCGACGACCACCGCCACCCGGGGATCGCGGCGCAGCTGGATCCAGCGGCGGCTGCGCACCAGCGAGTGCAGCCCCGGGCGCTCACGTGCGGTGCGCCGTCGGTGGCCGTGGCGTGCCGGCGGGCGTGGTGAGCCCGGACGCCGCCCTGCCGAACTCGCCCGCGCCGCCCGCTCGTCGGGACCCACGACGATGTGGACCGGCTGGTCGGCGGCGCGCACGGGACCGGCGCCCAGGTGAGCGGTCGCCGAGCGCCGCCCGGACGGCCGGGGCGCCAGCCGCGACGCCCGGTTGTTCCGCGTCGCCGAAGGGAGCCCCGGGCAGGCGGCCCCGCGAACGCCGCCGCGCGCGGCGGCCTTTGCCTTGCGCAAGGGCGCAACTATGATCCGATCGGCCGTGTTGGCGGTGGGCGCCCGCGATGGCGGCGCGCGACTGCCCGGCAACCGCAGGATCCGAACGGGGGACCATACGCTCGCCGATCTCAAAGGTGAGCTGCGCGTTGGCGCCTGAACGCACGGATACACCACCCGAGCGCCACCTCGGCGGCGCCGAATCAGGGAGAACGACCTCGACATGATGGGCCATTCGCATGCCGTGAGCGGTGCACTGATCTTCGCGGGCACCGCACCGTACGTGCCGCCGCTGGTGCTGCACACACATCTGGCGCCCCAGGAAGTCCTCATGGGAACGGTGTTGTGCGCGGGTGCCGCCCTGCTGCCCGACCTGGACCACCATGACGGTACGATCGCCAACTTCCTCGGCCCGGTCTCCAAAGTGCTGTGCCGATTCGTCGCATGGGTCTCCGGTGGTCACCGCCACGCCACGCACTCCCTGTTCTTCGTCGCCCTCATGACCGTCGGCAGCTGGGCCGGAATCAGCTGGCTCGGCAGACCGTTCACCCTCGGCATGAGCTTCTTCCTGCTGGCGCTGGCCGTCCGGGCGCTCAATCTCTGCCCACCGGGGCATGGCTTCCACGCATGGGGCACCATCGTCGCCCTGGCCGGCCTGGGCACGGCAGCCCTCGACAAGTTCATCCCCTCCGCCCCCGGCTGGCTCCCCTACGCCATCGGCCTGGGCTGCATGGCACACCTCCTCGGTGACTCCATCACCAAACGCGGTGCGCCCTGGCTGTGGCCGCTGAAGTCGCGGTACGAGATCGTGCTGATCAAGAGCAGCGGCAACAAGATGGAGACCGAGATACTCACACCGCTGATGGGTGCCGCCACCATCGCCCTGCTCTGGCTGACCGTTCTCGCGCCCCAGCCCATCAACTGACCTCGCGGCCCGCAGCCCACGACACGTACGCCTGCGCGTCTGACGAAGACCGGGCTCTCGTGAACCGCCGTCCGGCCTCCCGCTCCGAGGTCATGTGGGCCGTGCCCCGAGGCAGCGATTCGTCTCTACTATGGTTGCGCAATCATTGAACTGTTGCCGTGGAGATGGCTCATGTCTGATGCGACGGTCTGGGAGACGGCAGTGCTCGAAGGGGGGCCTGGAGACGGCTGGCGGGTGAGGGTTTCCGGCCGGCCGCGAGTGCTCCAGGTGACCTGTCCCTGCCCGGTCGAGGCCGCCCCGCCGGGTGCGCGGGCAGAAGGCGTCTACGTCTACCGCCGGGACTACGAGGTGAGGACGGAGCCCTTGCGGTACGGCTTCGACGTCGCCAGCCCCTGATCCTCAGGGTGTTCGGCGTCTGCGGGCCGCACGAGTCTTCGCGGGGGCGGGAGCGTTCCTCATGGCGTCGGCGGGCCGGCTCGGGCCCCCTCCCCTGGTGATCACCCTCGGTTACTATGCTCACTTCATGCCCGAGGCCGGAAGCAGGGGGCCGAACGGCCGTCGACGGACTCCTGGGGAGACGGGGGATCTGCATGCCGGCCGGAACCTTCCGTCTCTCTCCGAGGCCCGTCGGCGGGTGCCTGTTGCTGCCGTGGCCCCAGAGGCTGATCATGTATTGCGAGGCTGAAGAGATGGATGGCCTGGGAACATGCTGAAAGAGGTCACCGCGACCCGCTACATCACGCCCCTGCGTGAGGGTGGCTCGTTGCCGGGGCTCGTCGAGGGGGACGACTTCGGTACCTACGTCATGAAGTTCACCGGCGCCGGGCAGGGCCGCAAGACGCTGGTCGCCGAGGTGGTGTGCGGCGAACTCGCCCGGCGCCTCGGCTTCCGGATGCCCCGGCTGGTCACCCTGGAGCTGGACTCCGTGCTGGGACTCGGCGAACCCGAGCAGCAGGTGCAGGAGCTGCTGCGGGGCAGCGGCGGCACCAACCTCGGCATGGACTTCCTCTCCGGCGCACTCGGCTACGACCCGCTCGCCTTCGACGTGAGCCCCGAGGAGGCCGGGCGGATCGTCTGGTTCGACGCGCTGATCAACAACGTGGACCGCTCCTGGCGCAACCCCAACCTCCTGGTGCACCGCGGCGAGCTGTGGCTCATCGACCACGGCGCCACGATGATCTGGCACCACAACTGGCCCTCCGCCGCGACCTCCGCCGCGCGCCCCTACGACGCCTCCGACCACGCCCTCGCCCGGTTCGCGCCCGACGTCGAGGCCGCGGCCGCCGAGCTGGCGCCCCGCGTCACCGAGGACCTGCTCGCCGAGGTCACCGCCGAGGTCCCGGACGCCTGGCTGGCCGGCGAACCCGGCTTCGACACCCCGGACGACCTGCGCCGGGCCTACGCCCGGCCGCTGCTCGCCCGCGCGGCCGTCATCGCCGGCCGCATCACCGGTCTCGGCGGACAGGAGGAGGGCAAGTGAGCGAGACCCGCATCCACATGGCCGGTCATGTGACCGAGCGCCACATCACCCGGGCCGGACAGGGCGGCGACCGGGACGTGTTCGAGTACGCGCTGCTCAAGGTCGTGCCCCGGGTGGAGCGCGGCGAGTGCATCAACGCGGGCGTGGTCGTCTACAGCCGGGCCAAGGGGTACGTCGGCGCCCGCACCCACCTGGACGAAGCACGGCTGCTGGCCCTGGACCCGGCGGCCGACGCGGCCGGCATCCGGGCGGCGCTCGGCGCGATCGAACGCCACTGCGCGGGCGGCGAGGAGGCCGGTCAGGCCGCCCGGGACGACGCGGGGCGCCGCTTCCGCTGGCTGATCGCACCCCGCTCCACCGTGGTCCAGCCCGGCCCGGTGCACACCGGCCTGACCACCGACCCGGCCGCCGAGACGGAGCGATTGCTGGACCTCCTGGTGAGGTAATGGATCACAACGGCCGGATGCGGCGTTGACACCGGGTGCCAGGGCTTCTAGCGTCGTGTGAGCCGAAGATACTAAGCGGTCGCTCACCGCACCAGCGGCCCTCCCGAGGGGCCGCACGGGTTCTCTCAAGGGCGAGGAGAAACAACAATGTCCACCACTGAACAGCGGGTCGCGGTCGTCACCGGCGCGGCGCGCGGCATCGGTGCCGCCACCGCCGTACGCCTGGCGGCCGAGGGCCGCGCGGTCGCCGTGATCGACCTGGACGAGGCCGCCTGCAAGGACACCGTCGAGAAGATCACCGCGGCCGGCGGCAAGGCCGTCGCGGTCGGCGCCGACGTCTCCGACGAGGACCAGGTCGCCGCGGCCGTCGCCCGGGTCACCGAGGAGCTGGGCGCTCCGACGATCCTGGTCAACAACGCCGGCGTGCTCCGCGACAACCTGCTGTTCAAGATGAGCGTCTCCGACTGGGACACCGTCATGAACGTGCACCTGCGCGGCTCGTTCCTGATGACCCGGGCCGTGCAGAAGCACATGGTGGACGCCGGCTTCGGCCGGGTCGTCAACCTGTCCTCCTCCTCGGCGCTCGGCAACCGCGGCCAGGTCAACTACTCCGCCGCCAAGGCCGGTCTCCAGGGCTTCACCAAGACCCTCGCCATCGAGCTGGGCAAGTTCGGCATCACCGCCAACGCCGTCGCCCCCGGCTTCATCGCCACCGAGATGACCAAGGCCACCGCCGACCGCGTCGGCATGGGCTTCGAGGACTTCAAGAAGGCCGCCGCCACCCAGATCCCGGTGCAGCGCGTCGGTGAGCCGGAGGACATCGCCAACGCCATCGCCTTCTTCACCGGCGAGGCGGCCGGGTTCGTCTCCGGCCAGGTGCTGTACGTCGCCGGCGGACCGCTCGACTAAGGGGACCGGTACATGACTTCCGCACAACTCCCGCCCCTGTCCGGCAAGGTCGCGCTCGTCACTGGCGCCAGCCGCGGCATCGGCTTCGGCGTCGCCGAGGCCTTCGTGGCGCGCGGCGACCGGGTGTGCATCACCGGCCGCAACGAGGAAGCCCTGAAGGAGGCCGTCGAGAAGCTCGGCTCCGAGCGGGTCATCTGCGTCGCCGGCAAGGCGCACGACCTCGACCACCAGAGCGAGGCCGTCGAGCGCACCATGGAGGCCTTCGGCCGCCTGGACCACCTGGTCAACAACGCGGGCACCAACCCGGTCTTCGGCCCCATCGCGGACCTGGACCTGAACGTCGCCCGCAAGGTCTTCGAGACCAACGTCATCTCCGCGCTCGGCCTGGCCCAGAAGGCCTGGCACGCCTGGCAGAAGGAGAACGGCGGCGCGATCGTCAACATCGCCTCGATCGCGGGCCTCGCGCCCTCCCCGTTCATCGGCGCCTACGGCGTCAGCAAGGCCGCGATGATCAACCTGACCCAGCAGCTGGCGTACGAGTTCGCGCCGAAGGTGCGGGTCAACGCGATCGCCCCGGCCGTGGTCAAGACCAAGTTCGCGCAGGCCCTGTACGAGGGCCGCGAGGAGGAGGCGGCGGCCGGCTACCCGCTGGGGCGGCTCGGCGTGCCGTCCGACATCGGCGGCGCCGCCGCGTTCCTCACCTCCGAGCAGTCGGACTGGGTCACCGGTCAGACGCTCGTGGTGGACGGCGGTCTGTTCCTCAAGGCCGGCGTCTGAGCCCCTTCCCGGGCGCCGGATTCCGAACGGGCCGGCGTCCGGGGAACCGCACAGCGGACACCTGGGAGACTGACAACGAAGTCATCCAGAAGACGATCAACTCACCTTGTTTCAAGGGAGGTTGAGCGTGCCTACGCTGCGGTAGGGTCTGCCGACCTTGGTAGGGCGGATCGAGGAGCGTGCGCGTGTTCAACCGGAACCGATTCCTGCGGAGAGTCGCGGCGATCGCGTCCGTGTCGTCCGTATCGCTGGTGACCGGCTGCGGTCTGCTGTCCGACGGGGACCCGGGCAGCGGCGGTCCGATCGTGGTGGGCACCACCAGCGCCCCCAGCACGCTGGACCCGGCCGGCGCCTGGGACGGCTCCTGGGAGCTGTACCGGAACATCTACCAGACGCTCCTCGCCTACCCCAACGGCGCCACCACCCCGCAGCCGGACGCCGCCGAGAGCTGCTCCTTCACCGACACCTCCAGCCGCACCTACCACTGCACCCTGCGCAAGGGCCTGAAGTTCGTCGACGGCGACCCGCTGACCGCGCGGGCCGTGAAGTACTCCGTCGACCGCATCCGCGCCATCGACGCCCCCGGCGGCCCCGCCGGACTGCTGGGCAGCCTCGACCGGGTGGACACCTCGGGGGACCGAGACATCGTCTTCCACCTCGGCAAGCCCGACGCCACCTTCCCCTTCGTGCTCGCCACCCCGGCCCTGTCGATCGTCGACCCCGAGGACTACCCGGCCCGCGCCCTGCGCAAGGACGCGGGCGCGGACGGCTCCGGGCCGTACCGGCTCAGCTCGTACCAGGAGGAGCGGCAGGCCGTCCTCACCCGCAACGACTCCTACCAGGGCTTCGCCAAGCGGCAGAACGACGCGGTGACCATCCGCTACTTCCAGGACTCCGCCGGCATGGTCGCGGCGCTGCGCGCCAAGAAGATCGACGTCACCTACCGGGGGCTCGCCGCCGGCGACATCCTCGCCCTCCAGCAGGACAACGACTCCGGCCTCCAGCTGGTGGACGGCGCCGGCACCGACATCAGCTACCTGGTGTTCGACCCCGAGGACCCCTGGGCCGATCGGCCCGCCGTGCGCAGGGCCATCGCCCAGCTCGTCGACCGGGGCGCGATCGCGCACAAGGTCTACAAGGACACCGTCGACCCGCTGTACTCGATGGTGCCCAAGGGCCTCACCGGCCACACCACCGCCTTCTTCGACGACTACGGCGACCCGAGCACCGCCAAGGCCCGCGCGCTCCTCCAGGCCGCGGGCATCCGGCAGAAGGTCCCGCTCACCCTCTGGTACACCTCCGACCGCTACGGTTCCGAGACCGCCCTGATGTTCAAGGAGCTGAAGCGGCAGCTGGAGGGCTCCGGACTGTTCACCGTCACCCTCGAAAGCCGCCCCTGGAAGACCTATGTGGTCGGCTACCAGAAGGGCGAGTACCCGGTGTTCGGCCGCGGCTGGTCCCCGGACTTCCCCGACGCGGACAACTTCATCGCCCCCTTCACCGGCGAGCACAACGCGCTCGGCACGTCCTACCCGGCCAAGGAGATCACCGGGAAGCTGCTGCCGCACTCGCGCGCCCGCGGCGACCGCGCCGAGACGGTCGACGACATGGCGCGGGCCCAGCGGATCCTGGCGACCGACGCCCGGCTGCTCCCGCTGTGGCAGGGCCGGCAGTACGTGGCGGCCAGCGACGACATCGCCGGCGGCGAACAGGCCCTCGACCCCTCCACGATCATGATGATGTGGACCCTGCACCGCAAGACCAGCTGGTGAGGGCCCCGGCTACGCTGGGGCGGGGGGCCTCGGGACGTTCGTTGTCAGTGGTCGCCGGTAGGTTCTGAGGCCTGCAAGTGACCGCACATCGTGAGGACGTTGACGTGACCGACATCGCCATGCTGCCCGAGTCCTGGCGCGGGGTTCTGGGCGACGAACTGCAGCAGCCCTATTTCAAGGAGCTGACGGAGTTCGTCGAGGAGGAGCGGGCGAAGGGTCCCGTCTATCCGCCGCGCGAGGAGGTCTTCGCCGCGCTGGACGCCACCCCGTACGACCAGGTCAAGGTCCTCGTCCTCGGCCAGGACCCGTACCACGGCGCGGGCCAGGGCCACGGCCTGTGCTTCTCGGTCCGCCCCGGTGTGAAGACCCCGCCCTCCCTGCGCAACATCTACAAGGAGATGCACGCCGAGCTGGATCTGCCGATCCCGGACAACGGCTACCTGATGCCGTGGGCCCGGCAGGGCGTGCTGCTGCTCAACGCGGTCCTGACGGTACGCGAGGGCGAGGCCAACTCGCACAAGGGCAAGGGCTGGGAGAAGTTCACCGACGCCGTGATCCGCGCGGTGGACGCCCGCCCCGACCCGGCGGTCTTCGTGCTCTGGGGCAACTACGCGCAGAAGAAGCTGCCGCTGATCGACGAGACGCGGCACGTGGTCGTCAAGGGCGCGCACCCCTCCCCGCTGTCCGCGAAGAAGTTCTTCGGCTCGCGCCCCTTCACCCAGATCAACGAGGCGATCGCCGCCCAGGGGCACGAGCCCGTCGACTGGCGCATCCCCGACCTGGGCTGAGGGCGGCCCGCAGCGTGACGGCGCCGCCTGATGGGGAATGACGGCGGCGCCGGTTAGCGTCGGGGGCACGACAGCGGACGATCGCCGGAGGACGCGGTGGCGGAGCGACGGGAACAGACGGCCCTGGACGAGATGCTGACGCGGATCGGCCAGGTCGTGATGCTGCACCACGGCGGCGACCGCGAGGAGGCCCGCAGCCGCTTCCTCGACCTGTGGGCGGAGATCGGTGAGGACGGCGACGCGCTGCACCGCTGCACCCTGGCCCACTACCTCGCCGACACCCAGGACGACCCCGAGGACGAACTCGCGTGGGACCTGCGGGCGTTGTCGGCGGCGCGGGAACTGCCGGACGGCGACCCCCGGGGCGTGCCGGGCTTCTTCCCGTCCCTGCACCTGAACCTGGCCGCCGACTATGTGAAGCTGGGCCGCCCCGAGGCCGCCCGCACCCATCTCGGCCACGCCCGCACCGCCGCCGGTGCCCTCGCGGACGACGGCTACGGCGCGGGCGTGCGGGCCGCGATCGCGCGCCTGGAGACGAGCCTGCGGGGGACCGGCCCGGCGGACGACGGCCCCTGGGGGCCACCACGGCAGCGGCCCAGCTGAGCGGGCGGCGCCGCGGGCCGCTCAGTGACGGCCGTAGGTCCGTTCGCAGATCTCCGACTCCGGGCTGTTGCCGCGCCAGCCGCCGTACTCGCGGCCCAGGTCGCAGACGTCCGCCGGCACCTGCTGGGAGGCGCGGCAACAGCCCGGAGTCGGAGATCTGCGAACGGACCTACGGCCGTCACTGAGC
>NZ_VOGW01000034.1 GCF_007896895.1 Streptomyces misionensis
GGGTTGAAGGGCTGTGCAGCGGTGTATCCGTGGTGGGGTACGGCGGTAGGGGGAGGGGAGTGGATGTCGGGAGCGGGACTGGGGCTGCGGTGGGGGGGCGTCAGCACACAGGGGGGGGCGCGGGGGGCGACGGTGGGGGTCGCGGGCGGGAGGATGACGGCCGGGCTGCCGTGCGGGGCCGGCTCGCGGGCGTCCGGCTTCCCGGACGGGCCGACCATCTCCAGCGCCTCCCGGGCCGGCGCCTGCACCTCCCGCGGTGACGCGCTGCCGTCCGTGCGGGGCGCCGTCTGCCGTGAGGGCACGGCGCCCGGGGGCGGTCCCGGAGCCGCCGTGTGCCGTACCGTCACACAGCCGGAGAGGGCCGAGACGGCGACGGTGACCAGAAGCGCTGCGGTGGTCGTCGTTCGATGCACCCACGCAACGATGCTGGTTCCGTGCCGCCTTGGCAGCAAGGAGTCGAGCCCGATGCCCCCGCCCGGGTGAACTCCCGCACCGAACGGGGGGCTTCAGAGCGCCACGGGTGACGCCTCAGTCGCCGGTCGCGCCGTCGATCCGCTCCCGGAGCAGGTCGGCGTGGCCGTTGTGCCGGGCGTACTCCTCGATCATGTGGGTGTAGATCCAGCGGAGGCTGAAGGGCTCCTGGGTGGACCGGCTCCGGCCCCGGGAGAGTTCGTCGAGACCGAGACCGGCCGTGGTCCGCCGGGCCGCCTCGATCTCCGCCTGCCAGGTGGTGTACGCCTCCTGCCAGGTGTCGGCGTCGGTGACGTGGAAGTCGCCGTCCTCGTCCGCCTCGGAGCAGTAGACCGGGCCCCGGTCGTCGCCCGCCAGCACCGTGCGGAACCAGGCCCGCTCCACCTCGGCCATGTGCCGCACCAGGCCCAGCAAGGTCAGCTCGGACGGCGGGACGGAGGCGGTGCGCAGCTGTTCGTCGGTCAGGCCCTCGCACTTGAGGGCCAGCGTCCGGCGGTGGTACTCCAGCCAGCCCTCCAGCATCTCGCGTTCGGGGGCGTTCAGTGCGGGCTCATGGCGTTCGCTTGTCATGCCCCGCATCCTCGCTCGGCTGACCCGTCGGCCACCAGGCATTTTCGCGGCCGGCGACGGTCACGCCGGCCGGCGGCCCCCGTATGCTGCCGGGGACGTCACGACGGGCGAGCACCAGGGGAGAAGCGCGTGAAGGTCGGCTGCATCGGACTCGGGGACATCGCGCGGAAGGCGTATCTGCCGGTGCTGGGCGCCCTGCCCGGGGTCGACCTCCATCTGCACACCCGCACCCCGGCCACCCTCGCCCGCGTCGCCGACGGCCTGCACCTGCCGCCCGGACAGCGGCACGAGGACCTCGGCTCCCTGCTGGCCGCCGGGCTCGACGCGGCCTTCGTGCACGCGCCCACCGCCGTCCACCCCGAGATCGTCACCCGGCTCCTGGAAGCGGGCGTCCCGACGTACGTCGACAAGCCGCTCGCCTACCGGCTCGCCGACTCCGAGCGGCTGGTGGAGCTCGCCGAGCGGCGCGGCGTCTGCCTCGACGTCGGCTTCAACCGGCGTCACGCGCCCGGCTACGCCCAGTGCCTGGAGCACCCGCGCGAGCTGATCCTCATGCAGAAGAACCGGGTCGGGCTGCCCGAGGAGCCCCGCTCGATGATCCTGGACGACTTCATCCACGTCGTCGACACCCTGCGCTTCCTGGCGCCGGGACCGGTCGACGAGGTGACGGTCCGCGCCCGCGTCCAGGACGGGCTGCTGCACCACGTCGTGCTCCAGCTCGGCGGCGACGGCTTCACCGCGCTCGGCGTGATGAACCGCCTCAGCGGCTCCACGGAGGAGAGCCTGGAGGTCTCCGGGCAGGACATGAAGCGCCAGGTGCTCAACCTCTCCGAGGTGATCGACCACAGGGGTGAGCCGACCGTGCGCCGGCGCGGGGACTGGGTGCCGGTGGCCCGGCAGCGCGGCATCGAGCAGGCGGTGCTCGCCTTCCTGGACGCGGTGCGCGCGGGGCAGGTGCTCAGCGCCCGGGACGCGCTGGCGACCCATGAACTGTGCGAGCGGGTGGTACGAGCGGTCCAGGACCGCCCCGACGCAGCCTGAGCGCCCGCACCCCCTCGCCGGCGCACAGCGCGGCCAGCACCAGCAGCGCCCCGTGCACCGCCCAGTCGCCGTAGCGGACGTACGGCGTGACGCCGTGCGCGAGCGGCACGTCGTACACCCGCGTGGTGCTCGCGCCGGTCCCCAGCCACGGGCCGAGCCGCCGCCCGTCCGGCCCGTACGCGGCGGAGACGCCGGTGAGGGTCGCGTGCACCATCGGGCGGCCGGTCTCGGCGGCGCGCAGCGCGGCCAGCGAGGCGTGCTGCCCCGGCGCCCAGCTGTCCTGGAAGGTGGAGGTGGAGGACTGGCCGAGCAGCACGTCCGCGCCGTCGTCGGCCAGATGCCGGCCCATGTCGGGAAACGCGGTCTCGAAGCAGATCAGCGGCCCGATCCGCAGCCCGTGCCCCACGTTCATCACGACCTGCCCGGCGCCGCGCCTGCGGTCCTCGCCGGCCGCCTTGCCCACCGAGGTGGCCCAGCCGAGCAGGGAACGGGCGGGGACGTACTCGCCGAAGGGGACCAGGCGCATCTTGTCGTAGCGGTCGCCGGTCGGGCCGCCCGGGCCGACCAGCACCGAACTCTTGTAGATCCCGGGCCGGTCGGAGCGGCGCGCGTCCACGTTCACCAGGACGTCGGCGCCGGTCTCGCGGGACAGCGCGGCGATCCGCCGGGCCAGGTCGGGCCGGTCGGCGAGGTCGTAGCCCACGCTGGACTCGCCCCACACCACCAGGTCGACGTCCTGTCCGACGAGCCGCCGGGTCAGCTGCTCCTCCCGGTCGAAGCGCCGCGCGACGCTGTCCGCCCCGGCCACCGTGCCCGGCTGTACGACGGCGATCCGCGTCCTGCCGTCGATCTGCGGACGCGGCGCCCAGGCCCAGGCGGCGCAGGTCGCGGCGGCGGTGGCGGCCACCGCGGCCACCGCGGGCACGCGGGCCGCGCGCACCGAGACCAGCACGGCCGCCGCCACGTTCACGGCCACCACCAGGAAGCTCAGCAGCCACACCCCGCCCACCGAGGCCAGCCGCAGCGCCGGCTCCACCTGCCACTGGGAGGCGCCCAGGAGGCCCCAGGGACCGCCGAGCCCCTGCCAGGAGCGGACCAGCTCGGGTATCAGCCAGCCGGAGGGCAGCACCAGGAGCGCGAGGGCGCACCGGCCGGGGGAGGGCGCACCGCCCAGGTACCGGCGCACCAGCCAGCCCCAGGGCGCCCAGAGCAGGCCCAGCAGCGCCCCTATCAGGAAGATGAACACATGCAGGCTGGGCAGCAGCCAGTGGTGCACGGCCACCAGGTAGCCGAAGCCGCCGCACCAGCCGTCCCAGGCCGCCCGCCGGCCGGTCGGCGCGGAGCGGGCCAGCAGCAGCCACGGAACGAGGGCGACATAGGCGAACCACCACAGCGACGGCGCCGGGAACGCGAGGACGGGCAGGGCACCCGCGAGCGCCACGACGGCCGAGCGCCGCCAACGGGAGGCCGGTCGGCGGTCGATCGTCGTCATACGGAGCCTCCCTACCCGAGAGTTCCAGTGTGCGCGCCACGAGCGATCTACGACAGGGGGCCTTCGGCCCGGCCGCCCGTCGTCACACCGAGGCCGTCCGCCGCCACTTCTCGGTGACGACGACCTCGCCGAGCCGCCAGCCCTCGGGCGTGCGCAGCAACCCGAAGTCGTACCGGCCGCCGCTCTCCATGTCCGGCGCCCCCGAGACGTCGCCGCCGAAGCGCATCGGGTTGAGGTAGTCGGCCCGCACCAGGGCCGTGTCCCCGGTGTCGTGCTCCAGGGTGCCGAACCGCACCCTGCGGTTGACGAACAGGTGCTGGCGCACGGCGAACCGCGCCAGCTGCCCGGCGAGCCAGTCGGCGACCTGCCCGGCCTCGCCCTCGATCCCGCCGGCCGACCGGTAGTCGGCCCGCCCGCCCCTGGTGAACAGCTCCCGGTAGGCCGCCCAGTCGCCGTCGTCCACCGTCACCGCGTACGCGGTGACCAGCTCGTCCACGGCCAGCCGGTCCAGCAGGGCCGATACTTCCGCACGCTGCGTCATCGGCTCAGTCTTGGCCACGGCGCGGGCGGAGCCAAGAGACGGGGCCGGGAAATCCTCGAGGGAGCGCGCGGGCGCGGAACGGTGGAGCCCGCCGGCCCGGGGCGAGGCGACTCGGCGACCCGGGCGTCCGGGGCGGCGGTGGATCAGGCCGCCTGGATGATCTCCTCGCGGATCGCCTCGGCCCACTCCACGACCAGGAGTTCGTACTCCGCGCGTTCCTGGGCCGACAGGGAGCCGCCCGCACGCCGCCACAGCGCCCGGATCTGCTCGTTCACCTCGGCGGCGGACCGTGCGGAACCAAGGGGAGGGGAATCGGGGGACATGTCGAACAGCCTAGGGGCAGGGGCTGACACTGCGCTACCGGGCGGCTACGCAGAACGTATGCGGTTGGTCACCGCCGGCGCCGGCCGCGCCCCGTGGTCGGCCCAGTTCAAGCGGCATATGCCCCGTCGGGTTGACGCAGAGGGGCGTCCGGGAGTTGGCCGAAACGGGGGTGCGGTGCCGCGTGGAGCGGGTCGAACACCGGTCGACCGGCCCGTTCCGCGAGCCGGTTCAGGGGTGCACCGGGCCCCGCAGTGTCCAGCCGGGGGCCTGGGGATGCGCGGTCAGGTCCTCGTGGCGCACCGGGTCCCCGCAGGCGCGGCAGGTGACCACGGGGACCAGTTCGTGGCCGCAGTCGTGCTCCACGATCATGGGCAGGCCGGTGTTCCCGTGGAGGTGGCGGTCGCCCCACTCCTTGAGGGTCATCAGGACGGGCTCCAGGTCCAGGCCCGCCGGTGTCGGCCGGTACTCGAAGCGCCGGGGCCGCTCGCTGTAGGCGTGCTTGGTGAGGATTCCGGCGTCCACGAGCCGGCGCAGCCGGGTGGACAGGACGTCACGCGGGGCGCCGATGTTGCGCACCAGCTGGTCGAAGCGGCCGTTGCCCAGGCACACCTCCCGCAGGACGAGCAGGGAGTACTTCTCGCCGACCAGCGCGAGGGTGTCGGCGATGGAACAGGGGCGCGGGTCCTTGGTGGCGGCCATGCGCACCAGTCTAGGGGAGGGTTCGGTTTTCCAACTCAGATGGGTTTGTTTTTCCAACTCATCTCGCTATGGTGAGTCCAGATTTCCTACTCACCGGTAGCCCGTGCTGGAGGCCGCACCATGCGAGACGCAGTGATCGTCGAAGCCGTACGCACCCCGATCGGCAAGGGCAAGGCCGACGGCGCCCTCGCGCACGTCCACCCCGTACAACTGCTCGCCCACACCCTCGGCGCCCTGGTCGAGCGCTCCGGAATCGATCCGGCGCTGATCGACGACGTGATCGGCGGCACCGTCGACCAGGTCGGCGAACAGGCCATGAACACCACGCGGTACGCCGTACTCGCCGCCGGATTGCCCGAGTCGGTCCCCGCCACCACGGTGGACCGCCAGTGCGGCTCCTCCCAGCAGGCCGTGCACTTCGCCGCGCAGGGCGTGATCTCCGGCGCCTACGACATCGCCGTCGCCTGCGGCGTGGAGTCGATGAGCCGGGTGCCGATGTGGTCCAACGTGCCCGCGGGCAAGGACCCCTTCGGGCCCGGCGTCGCCGCCCGCTACCCTCAGGGCCTGGTACCGCAGGGCATCAGCGCCGAACTCATCGCCGCCAAGTGGTCCCTGAGCCGGGCGCGGATGGACGAGTTCGCCGTCTCCTCCCACCGCAAGGCCGCCGCGGCCTGGCAGGCGGGGCTGTTCGACGCCGAGACCGCACCCCTGGAGGGCCTCGCCCGCGACGAGTCCGTACGCCCCGGCAGCACCCCCGAGATCCTCGCCGGCCTGCGGCCCGCCTACCACGACGTCGCCTTCGCCGAACGCTTCCCGCAGATCGAGTGGAACATCACCGCGGGCAACGCCAGCCCGGTCAACGACGGCGCCTCCGCCGTCCTGATCGCCTCCGGCGAGACGGCCGCCCGCCTCGGGCTGCGCCCGCTGGCCCGGCTGCACAGCTTCGCGGTCACCGGCTCCGACCCGCTGCTGATGCTCACCGGGGTCGTCCCGGCCACCGAGAAGGTGCTGCGCCGGGCGGGCCTCACCCTCGGCGACATCGACCTGTTCGAGGTCAACGAGGCCTTCGCCAGTGTCGTCCTCGCCTGGTCGCAGGAGACCGGCGCCGACCTCGACCGGGTCAATGTGCACGGCGGCGCCATCGCCCTCGGCCACCCCCTCGGGGCCAGCGGCACCCGCCTGACCACCACCCTCGTCCACGCGATGCGGGAACGGGGAGCCCGCTACGGCCTCCAGACCATGTGCGAGGCCGGCGGACTCGCCAACGCCATGGTCCTGGAGGCGGTCTGACCCCTCATCGGCCCCGCAGCCGATGCCGCTGCCGCCAGGCCACCACCGTGCCCGCCAGCGCCGGTACGGCGATGCAGGCCATCGCGATCAGGAACGCGGGGGACGTCGGCGCCGAGGCACGGGCGCCGGCCACCGCGTAGGCGGCGGTGTTCGGCACCGAACCGAGCGCCGTCGCCAGCAGGAACGGGAGCCATCCCATCCGGGAGACGGCCGCGCAGTAGTTCGCCGCCCAGAACGGCACGCCCGGGAACAGCCGCGCCGCCAGCATCGACCGGAACCCGTGCCGGCTCAACTGCCCGTCCGCCGCCTGCAGCAGGCGCCCGCGCAGCAACGGGCGCAACGCGTCCTGCCCGAGCAGCCGTCCGAGCCCGAAGGCCACGCCCGCGCCCAGCACCGTGCCCGCCAGCGCGGTCGTCAGCCCCAGCTGCGAACCGAACAGCGCGCCCGCCGCCAGGTTCAGCAGCGGCCGCGGTACGAACGCCACCGTGCACAGCCCGTAACCGACCCCGAACACCAGCGCCGCCGCGATGCCGCCCGCCTGCGGCGGCCAGCCGTGCGTCAGCAGCCGCTGCGGGTCGAACAGCAGCACGGCCGTGCCCGCGCCCGCCAACAGGGCGAGCAGCAGCGAGAGTCGCGCCCACGGGGAGAGCAGCGCGCGGGCGCACCGCGCGCCGGGACCCGCGCCGGGCAGGGGCGGTGCCGGTACGGCGAGTTCGGCGGTGCCCCCCGAGCGGTTGCTGGCATCGAGCACGTGACCCCCTAGAAGACACCGATGGCCCGACGCCGATGATAGAGGGCGCCCGGGCCCTTGCCGTCGCGTGCCGGGCCGGTGGGGCTGACCGGGTGGTCGGCCGTGACACAGCGGCTTGTCACTCTACGTGTACCGAACGTGACTGCTGCGTATGCTGCGCATGAGGCGAAAACAACGCTCCTCGCCACTCGGCGGACGCACGGACCTCCCGGCTCGCCGCGGCGGCGCTGGGCCCTGGCCTTCGGCGTGGGCGGCTCCCTGGAACTGGACACCGGTGCCCTCGCGCACGCGCAGCACTGCCAAGGCGGAACCACGCTGGTCGACGAGACGTTCACGGGAGCGACGGCCCCGGAGTTCACCGGGGTTGCCCCACCGGCGCGCCGCCCGCCGCCCTGCCGGGGCCCGGCGACCATCCGCTGGGCGGCTGCCCGGCGGGCGCTGGCCCGGTGCCGCCCAACGACGCCCGGCAGCACCACGCTGCGCGACGTGCACGTCGCGGACGACCGGGTCGCCACCGTGACCTGTGACGCCACCACGCTCGCGCCCGGACAGGGCACCACCTGCCACGGGTCGTGCCTGATCACCCAGGGCGACCTCGACGTCTGCACGGGCGACGGCTCCGGGTACGGCAAGTCCGGGTACGGCAAGCCGGACGACAAGGGCTGCGACCGCCGCACCCGGCACGGCGGCCACTGAGCCGCACCCCACCGACCGGCGCCGCCCCCACCCGGGGCGGCGCCGGTCGTTCGTGCGCCCGCAGCCGCACGGAAAACCATTCGACGCCGCACCCCCGGTCGGCGATGATCGACCCCATGTTCCGGTACGCCTTCCACCTCACGGCATCCGCGGTCGCGGATGTGCCGAAGGCTGCCGTTCCCACGCTCGCGGCCGCTGTCGACGGCGCCCGAAGCTGACCCTCCCCGGATCGTCCGGCGGACCCCGCAGGGGGAGGGTCGGCCGTCTCCCGGGGTCCCGTCTCCCGCACGACAGCGAAGGCTTCGAGGTACAGCCATGTCGAAAACCGCCTACGTGCGCACCAAGCCGCACCTGAACATCGGCACCATGGGTCATGTCGACCACGGCAAGACCACCCTGACCGCCGCCATCACCAAGGTCCTCGCCGGGCGCGGCACCGGCACGTTCGTGCCGTTCGACCGCATCGACCGCGCCCCCGAGGAGGCCGCGCGCGGCATCACCATCAACATCGCGCACGTCGAGTACGAGACCGACACCCGTCACTACGCCCATGTCGACATGCCCGGTCACGCCGACTACGTGAAGAACATGGTGACCGGCGCGGCGCAGCTCGACGGGGCGATCCTCGTCGTCTCCGCGCTCGACGGCATCATGCCGCAGACCGCCGAGCACGTGCTGCTCGCCCGGCAGGTGGGCGTCGACCACATCGTCGTCGCCCTCAACAAGGCCGACGGCGCGGGCGACGAGGAACTGGTCGACCTGGTCGAGCTGGAGGTCCGCGACCTGCTCACCGCGCAGGGCTACGCGGGCGACGCGGTACCCGTCGTACGCGTCTCCGGGCTGCGGGCGCTGGAGGGCGACCCGCGCTGGACGGCGTCCATCGAGGCGCTGCTCGACGCGGTGGACACCTATGTGCCGATGCCCGAGCGGTACCTGGACGCGCCGTTCCTGATGCCGGTGGAGAACGTGCTGACCATCACCGGGCGGGGCACGGTCGTCACCGGTGCGGTGGAGCGCGGCACCCTGCGCGTGGGGGACCGGGTGGCGGTGCTCGGCGCCGACGGCGTGGAGACCGTGGTCACCGGCCTGGAGACCTTCGGCAGGCCGATGGAGCAGGCGCAGGCCGGGGACAACGTGGCCGTGCTGCTGCGCGGCGTGCCCCGGGACGCGGTGCGGCGCGGGCACGTCGTGGCGGCGCCGGGCAGTGTCACGCCCGAGCGGCGGTTCACGGCGCGGGTGTACGTGCTGGCGGGGCGTGAGGGGGGTCGTACGACACCGATCGCCACGGGGTACCGGCCGCAGTTCTACATCCGCACCGCCGATGTGCCGGGGGAGATCGACCTCGGCGCGGCGGCCGTCGTCCGGCCCGGCGAGACGGCGGAGTTGAGGGTGGAGCTGGGCAGGGAGGTGCCGTTGGAGCCGGGTCTGGGGTTCGCCGTCCGGGAGGGCGGCAGGACGGTCGGCGCGGGGACGGTCGTCTCCGTCGGTCCGTAGGGCGCCGGCCGCGGGGAGACGCGGTCCCGGCGCCCCTGCGGGGCGCGTCACAATGAAGTGGTGACCGAGCAGATACCCGTGTTCCGCACCACCGATCATGGCGATGCCAAGCTCATGCCCGATGTCGATCGGGAGCGGGCCTGGCTGCTGACGGTGGACGGGGCGCCGCAGTCGTACGTCGACCTGGACGAGCCGACGTACCTGGAGTTCGAGTACGCGCGGCGCCTCGGACACGCGCTGGACACGGTGGCGCCGCGGGGCCGGGCGCTGGACGTGCTGCATCTGGGCGGGGGCGCGCTCACCCTGCCCCGGTACGTCGCGGCGACCCGGCCCGGCTCCCGGCAGGACGTCGTGGAGGCCGACCGGGGGCTGCTGGACCTGGTCGCCGAGTACCTGCCGCTGCCCGAGGGCACGGGCGTCACGGTGCACGCCGCGGACGCCCGGGTCTGGCTGGAGGCGGCGCCCGACGACTCGGCCGACGTGCTGGTCGCGGACGTCTTCGGCGGCTCCCGGGTCCCGGCCCACCTCACCACCCTCGCCTACGCCCGCGAGGCCGAGCGGGTCCTCAGGCGCGGCGGGACCTATCTCGCCAACCTCGCGGACGCGGCGCCGTTCGCCTTCCTGCGCTCCCAACTCGCCACGTTCGCAGAGGTGTTCGAGGAGCTGGCGCTGATCGCCGAGCCGGGGGTGCGGCGCGGGCGGCGGTTCGGCAACGTGGTGCTCGTCGCCTCGCACCGGCCGCCGGACGTCGCCACGCTGGCCCGCCGGGTGGCGGCGGACGCCTTCCCCGCCCGGGTCGAACACGGCGCCGGTCTCGGGGAGTTCATCGGCTCCGCGCGGCCGGTCGAGGACGCGGACGCGGTGCCGTCGCCCGTGCCGCCGGGCGGTGCCTTCGGCATCGGCTGATCCGGCGGGGCGGGAAGCGGGGCGGCGGCCGGTGGACGGCCGGCGCCGGTCAGTCGGACGTCGGGGTGCCGTGCAGCCGGACGGTGCCGAGGATCTTCAGGACCGTGGCGTCCGGGACCTCGTCCTGCACGCCCTTGGCGCCGTAGAAGTTGAACGACACATAGTCGTGGGCCGAGTTCTGGAAGCCGAAGGTGAGTGCCTTGCCGTCACTCGCGCACTTGCCCTTCTGCGGGGTGCCGGCCGAGCGGGCCCAGCCGTAGCTGCCCTTGATGCCGGAGGCGGTGGTGAAGGGGGTGGCCTTCTTGTCGAAGGTGATGCTCTTCTTGTCCGGCTGGGTGTAGCCGCCGTAGACCCACCAGGCCGGGGTGTTGACGGCTATCTCGTCGGTGCTCTTGGCGCCGCTGGCGCCCTTGGTGCCCACCACGGCGAGCGGGGTGTCGTCGGTGCGGCCGTCCTTGTCGTCGTCGGACGTGCACCACTGGGGCTGGTCCTCGGCCGTGCCCGACATCACGATCAGCGGCTTGCCGCTGGTGGACTTGTGGTCCTCGAAGCCGACCTCCAGGTCGGGCGCCTGGGCCTGCCAGTCGGCGGGCACGTCGAAGGCGATGCCCCACTTGGGGTTCACCACGACCTTCCAGCCCGGCACGGTCGGCTTCTCGCTCTCCGTGGCGCGCGGGTTGTCGCCGGAGGACGGGGTGGACGGGGTGGACGGGGCGGTGCTCGGCGACTGGCTCGCCTTGCCGTCCGCCTTGTCGTCCTTCGAGCCGCCGAGGACCAGGTACCCCGTCACGCAGGCGGCGACCACCACCGCGGCGGCCGCGACGACCGCGATCAGTTTCGTACGGCCGCCGCCGTCGCCGCCGCCCTGCGGGGGGCCCTGGACGGGCACCGTGGGCGGCTGCTGCCCCCACCGCGGCTGCTGCCCGTAGGGTCCGCCCTGCGGGTACTGCCCCGCCTGGGGACCTTGCCCCGCCTGCCAGTTCTGCCCCGCCTGCGGGCTCTGCCCGGCCTGCGGGTACTGCTGGTAGCCGGGCTGCTGGTACGGATTCGGCTGCTGGTAACCCGGCTGCTGATACGGGTTCTGCTGCGGGTTCTGCGCGCCCCCTGGCGGCTGCTGATCTGGCCACATGGCCGACAACACTAGTGCGACGGCGGCACGGTTCGGTCACGGGATCTCGTCAGGGCCGTCGCGAGACGGGTCGGCGGGCCTGGTCAGTAAGCCCTACTCGTGAGTAACATGACGGCCATGAGCGCAGACCAGATGTCGATCGGCGAGATGCTCGCCGCCACCGTGCCGATGGCCCGGACGCTGAACCTCCAGTTCCAGGAGACCACCGCCGAGCGGGCCGTGCTGTCCCTGCCGGACCAGGGGGAGTACCACAATCACGTGGGCGGGCCGCACGCCGGTGCGATGTTCACGCTCGGGGAATCGGCGAGCGGCGCGATCGTGCTGGCCGCCTTCGGGGACCAGCTCTCGCGCGCGGTGCCGCTCGCGGTGCGCGCCGAGATCGCCTACAAGAAGCTGGCGATGGGCGCCGTCACCGCGACCGCGACCCTGGGCCGGCCGGCCGCCGAGGTCGTCGCCGAACTGGACGCCGGGCAGCGCCCCGAGTTCCCGGTGTCGATAGAGATCCGGCGCGCGGACGGCGCGGTCACGGGGGAGATGACGGTCGTGTGGACGCTGCGTCCCAACGGCTGAGTGCGTTCCCTCGCTCGCGAAGGGCCTCCGGCGTGTCGTCGGAGGCCCTTCGTGTTCACGGAGTCGGGAGATCGGCGGGAGGCCAGCTTCGAAAGTTTCGAATCCCTCACTGAGGTCGAAGGCGTCATGGATCGTGGGGTGCAGGCCCATTGACTCCGTGAGATCGCGGGGTCTAGCTTGCAGCTCCGATCGAACAGCGGCCCGAAACTTTCGAGGCCCACTGACTCCCGGGAGCCCGTCGTGAAGCAACTTCGGCGCAGATCCACGCTCGTCGCCACCGGTGTCGCCGCCCTGCTGCTCGTACCCGCCGCCGTCGCGGTCGCGGGCGGGAACAGCGGACCGTCCGACACCTCCCTGCGGGCGCTGGCGTCGAAGCAGGGCCTGCGGATCGGCACCGCGGTCGACGCGGCCCAGCTGGGCACCAACAAGCCCTACACCGACATCGTCGCCGGTCAGTTCTCCACGGTCACGCCCGAGAACGCCATGAAGTGGGAGAGCGTGGAGCCCAGCCAGGGCGTCCACGACTGGAAGCAGGCGGACGAGCTGGTGCGGTTCGCCCAGCAGCACGGCCAGGCGGTTCGCGGCCACACCCTCATGTGGCACAACCAGCTGCCGGGCTGGCTGACCACCGGGGTCGCGGACGGCTCCATCAGCGACGCCCGGCTGCGCGACATCCTCCACCAGCACGTCACCGACGAGGTCACGCACTTCAAGGGCAAGGTGTGGCAGTGGGACGTGGCCAACGAGGTCTTCGCCAACTCCTGGGAGACCCCGCAGGCCGACGGGCTGAACGCCGACGACTTCTGGATCAAGCACCTCGGTTCCGGCATCGTGGCGGACGTGTTCCGCTGGGCGCACAAGGCCGACCCGAAGGCCCTGCTGATGTACAACGACTACAACATCACCGGCGAGGACGGGACCAACGCCAAGTTCCAGGCCGTCCACGACTTCGTCAAGAAGCTGCGCGCGCAGGGCGTTCCGATCGACGGCATCGGCGAACAGGCCCACCTCGACACCCAGTACGGCTTCGACGCCCGGCAGTACCAGGCCGATCTCCAGGCGTTCGGCGACCTGGGTCTGAAGGTCGCCGTCACCGAGGCCGACGTGCGCACCTTCGTCGACAACGCCACCGACCAGGTGCCGACGGACTCGCTCGCCCAGTACGCCCAGCCCTACGAGTTCTCCGAACTGCTCAAGGGCTGCGAACTGGTCCGCCAGTGCATCTCCTTCACGGCCTGGGGCGTCCACGACGGCGACTCCTGGATCCCCGGCACGTTCAGCGGTGAGGGGTACGGCCTGCTCTACGACGTGAACCTGAAGCCGAAGCCCGCGTACTCCACGCTCCAGCAGGACCTGAAGCTGGCGGCCGGCACCGTCCGCCACGCGGGCGACTGAGCCGCGTCCGCGAACGGAGGGGCCCCTGCCCGGGGCCCCTTCTTCGTGCGGTCGTTCAGAGCGCCTTGGTCCGGACCAGGGCCGACAGGGCGAGCGCTCCGGGCAGCACCGGCAGCCAGTCGGTCACCAGCCGGAAGCCGATGACGGTGGCGGTCGCCGTCGCGGGTGCGGCGCCGAAGGCGGCCAGGGTCCACACCAGCGCCGCGTCCACCGCGATCCCACCGGGTACGGGCACGGCGCCCGCGGCGGTGCCCGCCACGAGGAAGGCCGGCACCACCCGGTCCCAGGGCAGCCCGAGCCCGAGCGAGGCGCCGACGCAGGCCAGCGCGCCCGCCTGCACCAGCGGCAGCGCCGGCGCACCGCCCCACAGCGCCAGCGCCCGGCCGGGCCGCGCGTGCACCACCCGGACGTCGGTGAGCGCGGTGCGCAGCAGTCCGGTCACCGGGCGCCGCAACATCCGTACGAGCGTCAGCAGCACCCCCGCCCCGGTCACGACCCCGCCCGCCACCGCCGCGACCGGCACCAGTCCGGGCCCGTCCGGCACCAGGTCGGCAAGGCGCCGCCAGGCCGGCGAGACGGCCAGGAAAACGAGCAGCAACAGCGTCCTGGCGGCCGACCTGACCAGCGAGTAGAGGCCCGACGCCGTCGCCCGGTCCAGCGGCACACCCCGGGCCCGCAGGAAGCGCAGGGTGACGGCATGCGCGCCGAGCACGCCGGGCAGCACATGGTTCGCGGCACCCGCGGCGCACTGCGAGGCCGGCAGCAACCCGGCCGGCACCCGGTCCGGCAGGGCGCCCTGCCGGGCGCAGGAGGCCGCCACCCAGGTCAGGCACGTACACCCGGCCCCGGCCAGCAGCCACCGCGGATCGGCCGCGACCAGCCGCCGTACCCCCTCGTGCACCACGGGCCGGTTGACGACCGCCCAGCAGCCCGCGAGCAGCAGCGGGGCCAGGCACAGCGCCAGCCGCACCGCCCGGCCCGGCCGCGGCGCCGGCGGCCGGACGGGGGCCGCCGGACCGGTGGCGCGGGGCGCGGCGACGGAGGAGGTCGGGGACGGTGAGGACACGGGCACGCCGTCCTTCCGCGCGGGGCCGGGAGGGAACCGCCAGGAGCCTTCCCCCGTTGTATGACACGAGGGTGTCCCGGAACCCAATGGCCGGGGGCGAGGCGGTGCCGACGGGCGGACGCGCGCCACCGGCCGTTCACCACCGACCGGGTAGCCTTCTTTGGGGAGCGCTTTACACACCGCGCTCCGGGCAAGGTCAGCGACAGGGGAGGACCCCGCGGTGCACGTCCAGGAATGGCTCGACTCGGTGCCGGCTGTCGCCGTCTACGCCGTGGTGGCCCTGGTGATCGGCGTCGAAAGCCTCGGCATCCCGCTGCCGGGCGAGATCGTGCTGGTCTCCGCCGCGCTCATGTCCTCCCAGCACTCCCACATCAACCCGCTGGTCCTCGGCGCCTGCGCGACCGCGGGCGCGGTGATCGGCGACTCCATCGGCTACGCCATCGGCCGCAAGGGCGGCCGGCCGCTGCTGGCCTGGCTGGGCAAGAAGTTCCCGAGGCACTTCGGCGAGGGCCATGTGGCCACCGCCGAGCGCTCCTTCCAGAAGTGGGGCATGTGGGCCGTCTTCTTCGGCCGCTTCGTCGCCCTGCTGCGCATCTTCGCCGGCCCCCTCGCCGGCGTCCTCCACATGCCCTACTGGAAGTTCCTGATCGCCAACGTCCTCGGCGGCATCTGCTGGGCCGGCGGCACCACGGCCGCCGTCTACTACGTGGGCGTGGTCGCCGAGGGCTGGCTCAAGAGGTTCTCCTACGTGGGCCTCGCCGCCGCGGTCGTGCTGGGCCTGGCCACCATGCTGATCGTCAAGCGCAGGGCGAAGAAGGCCCAGCAGGAGCTCGCGCACCAGGAACCGGAGCCCGTCGGCGCCGGGGACTGACCCCGCAGGGGGCGCCTAGGGTCTTTCGTGTGGATCAGGCCGGGCCCCGCGAGCCCGGCCTGATCCGAACGAGAGGCCCTACTCGTGCACCTCGCGATGCGCCTGGGCCAGCCCGGCGTAGAGCGTGCCGTTGAGGGTCAGCCCCTCCCGCTCCTCGGCGGACAGCTCGCGCCGCACCTTCGCGGGCACCCCCGCCACCAGGGACCCCGCCGGCACCACCATCCCCTGCGGCACCAGCGCCTGCGCGGCCACCAGCGAACCCGCGCCGATCACCGCCCCGTTGAGCACCGTCGCGCCCATCCCGATCAGGCAGTCGTCCTCCACGGTCGCCCCGTGCACCACCGCGTTGTGCCCGACGGACACCCGCTCCCCGATGCGCACCGGGAACCCGGGATCGGCGTGCAGCGTGACGTTGTCCTGCACGTTCGCCTGCGCCCCCACGGAGATCCGCTCGACGTCGCCGCGCACCACCGCGCCGTACCAGACGCTCGCCCCCGCGCCCACCGTCACGTCCCCGATCAGCGAGGCGTTCGGCGCCACGAACGCCTCCGCGTCGACCCGCGGTTCCTTGCCGCCGATTGCCACGATCAGTGCCCGCCGCGTCATCATCGTCTCCTCGTGTCCGTAGGTATGCCGCACGGTACGACAGCGGGTGGGGCAAAGATCACAGCGGTCCGGTCTCCGCGCCGAGGCGACCCGTGAGTAACGTGACCCCGTGCCGAAGCGCAAGAACACGTTCTCATCCTGGCGCCGTGGCCTCGCCCAGCGTGCCGTCCACACGGCATGGGCCTGGGTCCAGCGCGCCGGCTCCGTCACGGCGGAGCACCCGGGAGGGCTGCGCTTCGGCGCCATCGGCGAGGCCACCCGGCTCGCCTTCCCGCTCGGCACGGTCTTCGGCGAGCCATGGATCCGGCTCGGCTCCCACTGCATCATCGCCGAGCAGGTCACCCTGACCGCGGGGCTGATGCCGGACCTGGACCTCGGCCCGGACCCGATCCTGCGCATCGGCGACGGCGTCGTGCTCGGCCGCGGCAGCCACGTCATCGCGGACACCACGGTGACCATCGGCCGGGACTGCTACTTCGGGCCGTACGTCTACGTCACCTCCACCAACCACTCCTACGACGATCCGCACGAGCCGATCGGCCGGCAGTGGCCCCGCATGGAGCCGGTGGAGATCGGCCCCGGCTGCTGGATCGGCACCGGCGCGGTGATCCTGCCGGGCGCGCGGATCGGCCGGAACGTCGTGGTGGCAGCGGGGGCCGTGGTGCGCGGCACGGTGCCCGACCACGCCGTGGTGGCCGGCGCCCCCGCCAGGGTCGTACGGCGCTGGACGGCCGAGGACGGCTGGCAGCCGCCCCTGCGCACCCCGGCCCCGGTGCCGATCCCGGACGGGACGACGCCGGAACAGCTGCGCGCGCTGGCCCGGCTGGACGAGTCCGCGGTGGCCCGGCTGGCGGAGCTGGACAGCGAGGGCTGAGGGGGCTCAGCCGGTCGCCAGCAGCAGCGTGCCCAGCAGGGCGAGGCCCGCGCCGGCCGCCTGGACCGTGCGCAGCCGTTCGCTGAGGAAGCCGCGCGCGGCCAGCGCGGTCACCACCGGGTAGAGCGAGGCGAGCACGGCGGCCACCGTGATCGGGCCGTGCCGGGTGGCGATCGCGTAGGTGCCGTTGGCCGCGACGTCGGCCAGGCCGACGAAGGCCAGCGCGGGCAGCGAGCGGTAGGGGAAGCCGCTCTCCGGTACGGCGGTGCCGCCGCGCCGCAGGGAGGCGGCGAGCGCGGCCCCGCCCACCGCGACATTGGTCAGCCGCTGCACGAACAGCGCGAGGAACAGGCCGGTGAGTGTCGTGGACGCCTCGGTGATCAGGGCGAACATCGTGCCGAAGCCGAGCGCGGAGACGAGGGTGAGCAGGACGGTGCGCCGCTCCACGGGCGCGCCGCGCAGCTGCGGGCCACCCGCGAGGACGACCCCGAGGACGGCGACCGCGATGCCCGCGAACTGGAGCAGCCCCGGCCGCTCGCCCAGGAACAGGCCCACGCCGACGGGGATCACGACGCTGAGCGTGGCGAGCGGCGAGACGACGCCCATGGGGCCGAGGGCCAGGGCCTTGTAGAAGGAGAGCAGCGCCACCGGGCCGACCACGCCCGCCGCGAACGCGAACCAGAGCCGCGGACCGGCCTCGCCCCAGGCGCCGGTGGCGACGACGATCGCGCCGAGCACCGCCGCCGCGATGCCCTGGGAGACGACCACCACCGTCAACGCGGGCGTACGTCGCGTCAGCAGCCCGCCGCCGAAGTCGGCCAGCCCCCACAACAGGCTGGTGATCAGGGCGAAGAAGGCGGTCACGATGCCTCGCAGTACAGTTCGTCGGGCGACGGGAGCGCTTCACCGTAGTTCAGTTTTTTGAACTGCGCCATCCAAAAAAGTGAACCATCTCGGATATTGGACGGAACGTGTCTGACCTCGAAATGCTGACCCAGTCACTGGCGCGCAACGTCAGGCACTGGCGTTCGGTGCGCGGTTTCACCCTGGACGTGCTCGCCGCCCGGTCCGGTGTCAGCCGCGGGATGCTGATCCAGATCGAGCAGGCCCGCACCAACCCGAGCATCGGCACCGTCGTCAAGATCGGCGACGCGCTCGGCATCAGTGTCACCACCCTGCTCGACTACGCGCGGGGCCCCAAGGTGCGCATCGTCCCGGCCGAACGGGCGGTACGGCTGTGGCAGTCCGAGTCCGGCAGCCACAACCGGCTCCTCGCGGGCACCGAGGCCCCCGGCCCGCTGGAACTGTGGGACTGGGTGCTGATGCCGGGCGACGAGAGCGTGTCGGAGTCGCACCCGGCGGGCACCGTCGAGCTGGTCCATGTCACCGAGGGCGAACTCACCCTCACCGTCGAGGGCGAGGACCACCGCGTCCCGACCGGCGCCAGCGCCACCTTCGAGGCCAACGTCCCGCACGTCTACGCCAACCGCGGCGACGTCCCCATGCGGATGACGATGGCCGTCTCCGTGCCGCCCGTGCAGTGAGACACTCCCGCGCCCGGCCCCGGAGCCTTGTTAGCGTGCGGCCATGCGCGCACCCATCGGAAACTTCGAGACCGCGACCCCCGTACCGGACTGCCTGGACGAACTGACCGCCCCGGTGGCCGACGCCGTACGGAACTGGCGGGCGGGCATCCCCGCCGACCGCGTCCTCTACGTCGACACCGACCCGCGCTGGGCCGACACCGCGGTCTTCCTGGAGCACTACGGCAGCGATCTGACCGAGCAGTCGGCGAACTGCGTGGTGGTCGCCGGCAAGCGGGGCGGCGAGACCACGCTCGCCGCGTGCCTGGTGCTGTCCACCACCCGGGTCGACGTCAACGGCGTGGTCCGCCGCCAACTGGGCTCCCGCAAGGCGTCGTTCGCCCCGATGGAGACGGCGACCGGCGAGACCGGCATGGAGTACGGCGGCATCACCCCCATCGGACTGCCCGCCGACTGGCCCCTGCTGGTGGACGCGGCCGTCGTCGACCTGCCCTACGTCCTGGTCGGCAGCGGCCGGCGGCGCGGGAAACTGCTGGTGCCGGGCAAGGTGTTCGCCGAACTGCCGGGCGCGGTCGTGCTGGAGGGGCTGGGCGTCTGACTACGGCGTGCGGTGATGGGCGAGCGCGAGATGCGGGTCCCGCTCGCCCGCCACCGGCGCCGGATCGGCGTGCACCAGGGCGGCCGACAGCCGGGGCAGGGCGTGCAGCAGGGCGTGTTCGGCCGCCACGGCGATCGCGTGCGCCTGCCTGAGCGTGGCCTCGCCGTCCACCACCACCGCCAGTTCGGCACGCAGCCGGTGCCCGATCCAGCGCAGCCGCAGCTCGCTCACCGAGCGCACCCCCGGCACCGCCAGCGCCGCCCGCTCGGCCCGGCCCACCAGGGCCGGGTCCACGGCGTCCAGCATCCGCCGCAGCACCTCCCGCGCCGCGTCCCGCAGCACCAGCACGATCGCGGCCGTGATCACCAACCCGACGACCGGGTCCGCGAGCCGGAGGCCGAGGGCGGACTCGGCGGCGCCCAGCAGCACGGCGAGCGAGGTGAAGCCGTCGGTACGGGCGTGCAGCCCGTCGGCGACGAGGGCGGCCGAACCGATCCGCCGGCCCACCCGGATGCGGTACCGGGCCACCCACTCGTTGCCCGCGAAGCCGACCAGCGCGGCCGCCGCCACCGCGGGCAGGTCGGTGACCGGGCGGGGGTCGAGCAGCCGGCCGACGGCCGCCCACGCGGCGAAGGCCGCCGAGGCGGCGATCGTCAGCACGATCACCAGCCCCGCGAGGTCCTCGGCGCGGCCGTAGCCGTAGGTGAACCGCCGGTTCGCCGCCCGCCGCCCCAGCACGAAGGCGATGCCGAGCGGTACGGCGGTCAGCGCGTCGGCGGCGTTGTGCACGGTGTCCCCGAGCAGCGCGACCGACCCGGAGACGGCCACCACCGCCGCCTGCGCCAGCGCGGTGCCGCCCAGCACGGCCAGCGACACCCACAGGGCGCGCATCCCCCGCGCCGAGGACTCCAGCGCCGCGTCCAGCTTGTCGGCGCTCTCGTGAGAGTGCGGGGTGAGCAGGTGGGCCAGGCGGTGGCGGAGCGAGGAGGTGCCGTGCGGGTGCGGGCCGTGCTCGTGGTGATCGCTCACGGGAGTCCCCTTCCGGGTGGGCGGCGGTGGACGCGGGACGCCCACGGCGCCATTATGTGCGTATGAGCGCACGCATGCACCTGTCAACTGCGCACCCTGTGCAGCAGCGCACGCCGGGCGACGAACAGTTCGCGCTCGCCGCCGAACTCCTGGCCCTCCTCGGCGACCGCACCCGCCTCGCCCTGCTGCACGCCCTGACCTCGGGCGAGGCCGACGTCACGACCCTCACCGAGTCCTGCGCGGCCGCCCGCCCCGCCGTCAGCCAGCAACTGGCCCGCCTCCGCCTCGCCGGCCTGGTCGACACCCGCAAGGAGGGCCGCCGGGTGATCTACTCCCTGCGCCACGGCCATCTGCGCCGCCTGGTGGACGAAGCCCTGAAAACCGCCGACCACCGGCTCGCGGAGAGGCGACGCGAGCGAGGGTGAGCGTCTGGCGTGGGTGTGGCCTGGGGCCCGCGTGCGCGGTGGAGCGGTGCCCGGAGGACGGCGGTGCCCCGGCGGCCGGGGGACGGACGCCGGGGCACCGGGGGGAACCGCTCAGTGGGTCGGTGCGTCCGTGACGACGACCTCGTCGATGCTGCGTTCGATCGCCTCCGTCCGGGACGCGGTGGCCTTCGCCCAGTAGTAGACGACGAGCGAGAACGCCGCGACGACCAGCATGTCCCAGTACAGCGGGAGGTGGCCCTGGCTGCCCTCGCCGAAGCCGCCCTGCCAGGAGATCACGCCGATGCCCAGCAGATACGCGGGCAGCCACTGGGCGGCCTTGAAGTCCATCCGGGGCGCGTCCGGCTTGCCCTTGGCGTTGGCCCACCAGGCGTAGGAGCCCAGCAGGACGTAGCCCAGCAGGATGGCGAAGCCCAGCCGCCACAGGGTGTCCCAGCCGCTCCAGTAGATGATCAGGTTGGCGATCACGAAGGAGGCCGGCGCGACGACCTTGCCGGCGGGCAGCCGGTAGGGGCGCTCGAAGTGCGGCAGACGGTCTGCGAAGACGCCGTAGGCCAGCGGCGCGCCCGCGTACATCAGCACGCTCGCCGAGGTGATGAAGCCGACCAGCTTCTGCCAGCTCGGGAACGGCAGGAAGCACAGGATGCCGGTGACGAAGGTGACGATGAGACCGATCCACGGCACACCGCGCTTGTCGGTCCGGGTGAGCCCCTTGGGCGCGTAGCCGTTCTTGGCCAGGCCGTAGGAGACGCGCGAGGTGGCCGTGGTGTAGATCAGGCCGGTGCCGGCGGGGGAGATGATCGCGTCGACGTAGAGCACCCAGCCCAGCCAGCCCAGGCCCACCACGGTCGCGAGGCCCGCCCAGGGGCCGCTGATGCCGGCGTAGGCCAGCTTCGCCCAGCCGTGCGCGAAGGAGGCGTGCGGCAGCGCGGCGACGAAGACGATCTGGAGCAGGATGTAGATGCCGGCGCCGATGGCGACCGAGCCGAGGGTGGCGCGGGGCAGGTCGCGCTTCGGGTTGCGGCTCTCACCGGCCAGCTGGATCGCCTGCTCGAAGCCGAGCAGCGCGAAGATGATGC
This sequence comes from Streptomyces misionensis, assembly GCF_007896895.1. Lineage (GTDB taxonomy): Bacteria > Actinomycetota > Actinomycetes > Streptomycetales > Streptomycetaceae > Streptomyces > Streptomyces misionensis_A. The sequence continues at coordinate 21,480 of NZ_VOGW01000034.1, forward strand.
CGCTGGAGCTGATCGCGCCCAGCATGCCCTTGGCGCCGAACGGGGCGAAGCCCTGCGAGGTGAAGTTGGAGACGTGGAAGTTGCCCACCGCGATGATGAAGATCGCGGCGAGCGGGATGGCGATCTTCCACCAGGTCGCGGCGCTGTTGGTGTGCGCCAGCGCGCGGACGCCGAAGAAGTTGACGCCGACGAAGACGGCCATGAGGACGACGGCCGTCACGACGCCGCTCGCGGTCAGCGTGCCGCCGGCGTCCTGGAGACCCTGGGCGAACTTCCAGTGCCCGGCGTAACCGATCATGGCCTCGACCTCGATCGGAGCCACCGTCGCGGCCTGCAGCCACGAGAACCAGCCGAAGGACATGCCGGCCAGGCCGCCGAAGGCGTAGTGCGGGTAGCGCGCGGTGCCGCCCGCCACCGGGAACATGCCGCCGAGCTCCGCGTGCACCAGCGCCAGCAGGACGATGGCCACCGTGCCGATCACCCACGAGATGATCGCCGCGGGGCCGGCCACGACGACGGCCTTCTCGGCGCCGTAGAGCCAGCCGGAGCCGATGATCGAGCCCACGGAGGCCCACATCAGGCCGATGAGTCCGACGTCGCGGCGCAGACCCCCGGTATCGCTGACGGCTACCGGTGCAGCCTGGTCGACTTTCGCCATGTCAAGTGGCCTCTCAGATCGTAAACGCAGGTTTAACGAGGAAGAAGGCCACAGGCTAGGAACGCTTTCCCCGTCGGCAAAAGACCGCTTACCAAAACTTGACTCAGGATCTTGCCGGTCTTGAGGACAGGGTTTCCACAGCTCATCCGCTGTGTGCGAATGTCAATATTCAGCGCAGAATTGTGATGAAGAAGTGGTGACACTAGGTCAAGCGGGGAATTTCGATTGCCGGGCAGCGGTCCATCACCATCTCCAGACCGGCCTTCCGGGTTCGCGCGTACGCGGCCTCGTCGACGACACCGAGCTGGAACCAGACCGCCCGGGCGCCCTTCGCCACGGCCTCGTCGGCCACCGCGCCCGCCAGCGAGCTGTTGACGAAGACGTCCACCACGTCGACGTCGAAGGGGATGTCCGCCAGGCAGGCGTAGCCCCGCTCGCCGTGCACGGTCTCCGCCTTCGGGTGCACCGGCACGATCCGCTTGCCGAACCGCTGGAGCACCTGCGCCACGCGGTGGGCGGGCCGGGCGGAATTACCGGACAGGCCGACCACCGCCCAGGTATCGCCCAGTTCGGTCAGAATCCTGCGAACTGTCGCCTCATCGCCGTACACGTCCGCCTCCTTTGCGGTGTGGGGTGTTCTCCGATGCCCTCAACCGGTCCCGGTGAATACGGATTCCCGTGTTCCCGCCCCGCCACGGTGTCCGGAATCGGCGCGCGGTACCCGCGTCCGGCCGTCCGCGCGCCTACGCTCGCCCCGTGCTGCGCATCCTCGACGCCCGAACCGGTGCACCCGTCCCCGCCGCGCCCGCCCGGCGCGGCGGCCTGGCCCGCATCGAGGTCCGTGCCCCGGGGCCCGACCTCACATCGCTGCGGGTGCTCCTGACCGCCGACCTCCTCGCCCGCGCCCTGGAACTGAACGGCGCCCAGGCCTGGCCCACCCTCGCCACCACCCTGCCCGGCGAACTCCGCGCCGCCGCCGACGCCCTCGCCGTGCGCCCCTTCGAGGAGGCCCGCGGACTCGCTTGGGGCACCGGCGTTCCGGACGCGGTGCTGGTGGTGGCGGAGGGCGAGGGCGCCGCATGGCCCGGGGCCGGGCCGGTGCTCGTCGTCGCACCGGTGGTGTGGACGGGGCGCACGCCCGGGGCGGGCGAGGCCGGGCCGGCACCGCTGTCCGCGCTCCTCGCCGACCCCGCCGCCCTCCGCCTGGCCCTGCTGTGCGTGCCCCGCGAGGAGACCGCACGGCTGGACGAGGCCGCGGTCGGCGCCGCCGCCGGGCGGCTGGCGGGATGGCGCGGGGCCGTGGCCGGATGGGCCCGCTCGCCCTCACGGCCCGTGCCGGAGGCGGTGCGGGCACGGCTCGCCGCGGCATGGGAGGACGACCTGGACATGCTGGAGGTCCTGGACGTGCTGGCGGACGTGGAGGCCGACCCCGAGGTGCCCGATGGCGCCCGGTTCGAGACCTTCGCCTACGCCGACCGGCTGCTCGCCCTCGACCTCGCACGCGACCTCGGGACCCTCGCGTGAGCTCCGGTCCGCTGCGCCGGCTCGTGGTGCTCCGGCACGCCAAGTCCGCCCGGCCCGAGGGTGTCCCCGACCACCGCAGACCGCTCGCCCCGCGCGGCCTGCGGGACGCACCCGCCGCCGGGCGCGCCCTCGCCGAGGCCGACCTCCTGCCCGACCTCGCCCTGTGCTCCACCGCCGTACGGGCCCGGCAGACCTGGCAGCTGGCCTCCGCCGAATGGGGGACGCCGCCCCCGGTGCGCCACGAGCCCCGGCTGTACGCGGCCGACGTGTCCACCCTGCTGGCGGTCGTGCGCGAGACGCCGCCCGAGGTGGAGACGCTGCTCGTCGTCGGGCACAACCCGGGCCTGGAGGACCTGGTCCTGACGCTGGCCGGGGACGGCCTGGACGACACCCTCGACCGGCTGCGCGCCAAGTTCCCCACCTCCGCGATCGCCGCCCTCGCCTGGCATGCCACCGGCTGGCCGGCCCTCGCCCCGGGCGTCGCCCTGCTGACCTGGTTCCGGGTGCCCCGGGGCGGGGACCGTGCCTAGGGGCCGCCCGCCGCCTGCGCATAGGGTGGGTGGATGCAGGACGAGTACCGCACAGTCGCCCACGCGGGCGTGCACGAGACCGAGATCAACCGTTCCCGCTTCCTGTGCGCCCTCGCCCCGGCCGCCACCGAGCGGGAGGCGCAGGACTTCATCGCGGCCGTCCGCAAGGAGCACGCCGACGCCACCCACAACTGCTGGGCCTACGTCATCGGCGCCGACGCCTCGGTGCAGAAGGCCAGCGACGACGGCGAACCGGGCGGCACCGCCGGCGTCCCCATGCTCCAGATGCTGCTGCGCCGGGACATGCGGTACGTCGTCGCCGTCGTCACCCGCTATTACGGCGGTGTCAAGCTCGGCGCCGGCGGGCTCATCCGCGCCTACGGCGGCGCCGTCGGCGAAGCCCTGGACACGCTCGGCACCCGCACCCGGCGCCGCTTCCGGCTGGCCACCGTCACCGTCGACCACCAGCGCGCGGGCAAGCTCCAGAACGATCTGCGCGCCACCGGCCGCGAGGTCCGCGACGTGCGCTACGGCGAGGCCGTCACCATCGAGATCGGCCTGCCGGACGCCGACGTGGACGCCTTCCGGGGCTGGCTCGCCGACGCGACCGCGGGCACGGCCGTGTTCGAACCGGGCGGCGAGGCATACGGAGATGCCTGACCCTTGGCGACAAATAGGGCATAACGCGTGTGCGGTGCACCCGGTATGACGGGTGATGCGGGAGTGACCGGCCGGGGTGTCGTACCCGGCCGTTAGTCTCGGTGGTCATGAGACTCCTGCACACGTCCGACTGGCATCTCGGCCGGGCCTTCCACCGGGTGAGCATGCTCGGGGCCCAGGCCGAGTTCATCGGTCACCTCGTCGCCACCGTGCGCGAGCGCGAGGTGGACGCGGTGCTCGTGTCGGGAGACGTGTACGACCGCGCGGTGCCCCCGCTCGCCGCCGTCGAACTCTTCGACGACGCCCTGCACCGCCTCGCCGCACTGGGCGTGCCCACGGTGATGATCTCCGGGAACCACGACTCGGCCCGCCGCCTCGGCGTCGGCGCCGGACTCATCGACCGCGCCGGCATCCACCTGCGCACCGAACCGTCCGCCGTCGCCACCCCCGTGGTGCTCGCCGACGCCCACGGCGACGTCGCCTTCTACGGCCTGCCCTACCTCGAACCCGCCCTGGTCAAGGACGAGTTCGGCGTCGACAGGGCCGGGCACGAGGCCGTCCTCGCGGCCGCCATGGACCGGGTCCGCGCCGACCTCGCCACCCGCCCGGAAGGCACCCGCTGCGTCGTCCTCGCCCACGCCTTCGTCACCGGCGGCGAGGCCAGCGACAGCGAACGGGACATCACCGTCGGCGGGGTCGCCGCCGTACCCGCCGGGGTCTTCGACGGCGCCCACTACGTGGCTCTCGGCCATCTGCACGGCTGCCAGACCCTCACCGAGCGCGTGCGCTACTCCGGCTCCCCGCTCGCCTACTCCTTCTCCGAGGCCGGCCACCGCAAGAGCATGTGGCTGGTCGACCTGGCCGCCGACGGCACCGTCCGCGCCGAACGCCTCGACTGTCCGGTGCCGCGCCCGCTGGCCCGCGTCCGCGGCACCCTGGAGGAGCTGCTCGCCGACCCGGACCTCGCCCGCCACGAGGACTCCTGGGTCGAGGCCACCCTCACCGACCCCGTCCGCCCGGCCGACCCGATGGCCCGGCTCACCGAGCGCTTCCCGCACACCCTGAGCCTCGTCTTCGCCCCCGAACGCGCCCCCGACGACCCCCGGGCCTCCTACGCCCGGCGCCTCGCGGGCCGCAGCGACCAGCAGATCGCCCGGGACTTCGTCGCCCACGTCCGCGGCGCCGGACCCGACGAACACGAGACCGCGATACTGCGCGAGACCTTCGACGCGGTCCGTGCCGACGCGACCGTACGGGAGGTGGCCCGGTGAGGCTGCACCGGCTCGACATCACCGCCTTCGGCCCCTTCGGCACCACCCAGCACGTCGACTTCGACGCGCTGTCCACCGCCGGCCTCTTCCTGCTGCACGGCCCCACCGGCGCGGGCAAGACCTCCGTCCTGGACGCCGTCTGCTATGCCCTGTACGGCTCCGTGCCCGGCGCCCGCCAGAGCGGCGCGGGCCAGGGCATGAACCTGCGCAGCGACCACGCCGAGCCCCGCACCCGTACCGAGGTGCGCCTCGAACTCACCGTCGCCGGACGCCGGCTGGAGGTCACCCGGCAGCCGCCCTGGGAGCGCCCCAAGCTGCGCGGCAAGGGCACCACCGTCGACAAGGCCCAGACCTGGCTGCGCGAGTACGACGCCACGGCGGGCGCCTGGAAGGACCTCAGCCGCTCGCACCAGGAGATCGGGGCCGAGTTCGAGCAGCTGCTCGGCATGAGCCGGGAGCAGTTCTGCCAGGTCGTGCTGTTGCCCCAGGGCGACTTCGCCCGCTTCCTGCGCGCCGACGCCGAGGCCCGCGGCCGGCTGCTCGGCCGCCTGTTCGACACCCAGCGCTTCGCCGACGTCGAGAAGCGCCTCGCCGAACGCCGCCGCGCCGCCGAGGCCCGGGTGCGCGAGGGCGACGCCGCCCTCCTCGCCGACGCCCACCGCATGCAGCAGGCCGCGGGCGACGCCATGGAGCTGCCCGAACTCGCGCCCGGCGACCCGGGACTCGCCGAGGCCGTGCTCGGCGCCGCGGCCGTCGCCCGGGCCACCGCCCAGGAACGCCTCACCATCGCCCACAGCCGACTGGCGGCCGCCGAGTCCGCCCACGCCGACGCCCGCCGCGCCCTGGACGAGACACGCGAACTCGCCCGGTTGCAGGGCAGGTTCGCCGAGGCGCGACGGCGCGCCGAACGGCTGGAGGAGCGGGCCGACGGCCATCGCGAGGACCAGGAGCGCATGGCGCGTTCCCGGAAGGCCGAGCAGGTCGCGCCCGCCCTGCACCTGCGGGACGAGGCCGAGCGCGAGCACCGCGAGGCGGACGCCGCCGAGGCCCGCGCCCGCGGCCTGCTGCCCGGCACGCTCGCCGACGCCGACGCGAGCGCTCTGGCCGCCGCCGCCCGCCGCGCCGCCGAGGAACTGGGCGGCCTGGACGCGGCCCGGCGCGCCGAGCGGCGCCTCGCCGAGGTGACCGCGGAACGCGCCGGACTGGACCGCCAGGAGCGCGCCGACGAGGACGTGCTGCGCGAGGCCGACGCCTGGCTTGAGGGCTGGGACTCCGCGCGCGCCGCCCTCCAGGCGCGCATCGACACCGCCCAGGAGGCCGCCACCCGCGCCGAGCAGCTCGGCGTCCGCCGCGAACCGACGCGGCGGCGCCTGGCGGCGGCCCGCACCCGGGACGCCCTCACCGCCGACCTGGAGACGGCCCGGCAGCGGGCCCAGGACGCCGGACGGCGCGCCCTGGACGCCCGCGCCCACTGGCTCGAACTCAAGGAACAGCGCCTGAACGGCATCGCCGCCGAACTGGCCGCCCGCCTCGCCGACGGCGAACCCTGCGCGGTCTGCGGCGCCACCGAACACCCGGCGCCCGCCCGCAAGGACGCCGGGCACGTGGACCGCGCCGCCGAGGAACAGGCGCACGCCGCATCCCAGGAGGCCGACCGCCGGCACACCGAGGCCGAGCGGAGCGTCGCCGCCGTCCGCGAGTCCCTGGCCGCCGCCACCGCCGAGGCGGGCGAGACACCCGTCGCGGAACTCGCCGCCGAAGCAGATGAGTTGCAGCAGGAATACGCCCGCGCCCGGCACGCCGCCTCCGGGCTGCACGCCGCCCACGAGGAGCTGCGGCGCGCCGAGCAGGAGCGCGAGCGGCGCCTCGCCGAACGGCAGCAGGCCGCCGTACGGGGCGCCTCCCGGCTCACCCGGCGCGAGGCGCTGGATCGCGAACAGTCCCAGCTGGAAGCCGAGTTGACCCAGGCGCGCGGCACCGAGGGCAGCGTGGCCGCGCGCGCCGCTCAGTTGGAGCGGCGGGCGGCGCTGCTGGCCGAGGCCGCCGACGCGGTGCGTGCCGCCGAGGACACCGCCCAGCGCCTGAAGACCGCCGACGCCCGGCTCGCCGACGCCGCCTACCGGGCCGGCTTCGCCACCCCCGAGGCCGCGGCCGCCGCCCTGCTCGCCGACGACGGGCACCGTGAGCTGCAACACCGCCTGGACACCTGGCAGTCGGAGGAGGCCGCCGTGCGTGCCGTCCTCGCCGAGGCGGACACCGCGGCCGCCGCCCGGCGCCCGTCCGCCGACCCGGCCGGCGCCGAACGGGCGGCCGCCGAGGCCGAGCGACGACTGCGGGAGGCCGTCTCCGCCCGCGACGCCGCCGACCGCTGCCGCGCCGAGCTGGACCGGCTCTCCGCCCGCGCCGCCGAGGCCGTGCGCCGGCTCGGGCCGTTGCGCGAGGAGTACGACCGGGTCGCCCGGCTCGCCGCCCTCACCGCGGGCACCGCCGCCGACAACGAGCGCAGGATGCGCCTGGAGTCGTACGTGCTCGCCGCCCGACTGGAACAGGTCGCCGCCGCCGCGACCGTCCGCCTCCAGCGCATGTCCTCCGGCCGCTACACCCTCGTCCACTCCGACGACCGCAGTGGCCGCGGCCGCAGCGGGCTCGGCCTGCACGTGGTGGACGCCTGGACCGGCTGCGAACGGGACACGGCCACCCTCTCCGGCGGCGAGACCTTCTTCGCCTCCCTGGCCCTCGCCCTCGGCCTCGCCGACGTCGTCACCGACGAGACCGGCGGCGTCCGCCTGGACACCCTCTTCATCGACGAGGGCTTCGGCAGCCTCGACGACCAGACCCTGGACGAGGTCCTCGACGTCCTCGACGGCCTGCGCGAACGCGACCGCAGCGTGGGCATCGTCAGCCACGTCCCCGACCTGCGCCGCCGCATCCACGCCCAACTGGAGGTCCTCAAGGGCAGATCGGGCTCGGCGCTGCGGCAACGGGGGGTCTGACGGCGATCAGGCACGGCGGTCACAGGGACGGCGAAGAGGCGGGCTGGGGCACTGCGGCCATGGGTGGCCGACGGGCGGCACTGCCCTGGAGGGCGTTCAGGCCCACGGCCATGCCCTGCTCGTCCCTTCGCTCCAGTACCGTGCGCGGCACAGCTGAGCCGAGCCCTCGGCCCTGGCGGTGACGCGCCCGCCGGGAGCGGTGGCGAGCGCTCCCGCGAAGGCCTGAATCGCAACGACGCGGCCCCGACTCGGTCCGGCGGCAGCGGGGGCCGGCCCGTCTCAACCGCCCATGGAGACAGGCGAGTTCAGTCGCCGTCAAGGGTGCGTGTAGGTTCTTCGCCCATGGCTCGGATTGAAGATCATGGAGTGCTGGAGTGGGTGGAGTCGGGCGGTGGGCCCCTGATCGCCGTTCCGGAGGTGGTCCTGCCGTTCTGGGCGGGGGCCGACAGCGAGGAGCTGGACACGGACTACGACCGGGCCTGCGAGGTCGCCGGGTACGCCGGGCTGCTGCCCGTCGGTGACAGCGCGGCGCTCGTCCTCGGTGACGAACCCGCCGCCACCTCCTATCTGCCCGAGCACGGCACCTTCGTACGGTGGTCCGCGGCCGAGTCCGAGCGCGAGCTGCTGGCCGGGGTGCCCGCCGCGCTGGAGGGCGCCGTGTGGGAGCAGGAGCTGCGCTGGGACGTGCCCGGGCCCGTGGTGCTGTTCGACTCGGCCTGGCCGGGCGGCGAGGCGGACCGGCAGGAGCACCTGAAGGTGCCGCTCGCCGCCGGGTCGTACACCGTGCGCACCGCCTACGCCCAGCCGGGGCCCGAGACCTGGGTCGGGCTGGTCCAGCTCAGGCCGCTGGGGCGCTGAGGCGGGCTCAGGGACGCAGGCCGTCGAAGTCGATCTCCAGGTGCCGCGGCCCGCGCAGCACCGCGTTCTCCCGGTACGGCGGCGGGTCCTGCACCAGGCGCGGGTTCTCCAGCCGCCGGGCCAGCTCGGTCAGTGCGATCTGGGTCTCCAGCCGGGCCAGCGGCGCGCCGAAGCAGATGTGGATGCCGCTGCCGAAGCCGAGGTGCTGGACGTCCTCGCGGTCCGGGTCGAACCGGTCGGGGTCCGCGAACCGCTCCGGGTCCCGGTTGCCCGCGGCCAGTACCAGCCAGATCCGCGACCCCTTGGGGATCGTCACCCCGCGCACCTCGATGTCCGCGATGCAGGTGCGCTGCGGCACCAGCTGGACCGGCGGCTCGTAGCGCAGCAGCTCCTCCACCAGCCGGGGCGCGAGCTCCGGTTCGTGGCGCAGCCGCTCCAGGATCTCCGGGTGGCGCAGCAGCGTGAGCATGCCGTTGGTGATCAGGTTGACGGTCGTCTCATGACCGGCGATGAGCAGCAGCACGGCCGTGCTGAGCACTTCCATCATCGTCATCGCGCCGTCCGGCCCCCGGCTGTTGACCAGGTCGGACAGCAGATCGTCGCGCGGTTCCTTCGCCCGCTCCTCGACCAGCCCGGCCAGATACATGCCGAGCTGCATCCGGGCCTCGCGGGCCGTCCGCTCGAACTCCTCGTCCCCGCCCTGCCGCAACCCCGGGTCCAGGTTCGCCACCAGCGGATCGACCCAGGCGCGGAAGCGGGGCTCGTCCTCCCGGGGCACCCCGAGCAGCCGGCAGATCACGGTCACGGGGAAGGGGTAGGCGAACTGGTCGACCAGGTCGATCCGCCGGGCGTCCCCGAAGCCGTCGATCAGCGCGGTGACGATCTCCCGCAGCTCGCCGCGCATGTCGTCGATCCGGTGCGGGCGGTGCGGCGGTCCGAAGCCGCTGTTGGCGATGCGCCGCAGCCGGTCGTGCTCGGGCGGGTCCAGCCGCAGGAAGGACGGCGGCAGCCCGCCCGTCTCCTCGGGGCCGGCCAGCGGATCGTCGCCGGCGGCGGCCAGGTTCGCCGCGTCCGAGCTGATCCGCGGGTCGTGCAGCAGCGCCTCGATGTCCCAGTAGGAGCTGATGACGTAGGGGCCGCCCTCCTCCTCGTGCAGCACCGGTGTCCGGCGGAGCTCCCGGTACACCGGGTACGGGTCGGCGCGGCTGGCGTAGTCGGTGATCCGGCGCACGAGCGAGTCTTGCGTCATGAGGGGTCCTTGGAGCGTCGAGGGAGGGCAGGCCGGGGATCTCAGTGGCGGGCCGGGTGGAAGACGAGCCGGGTGTCGGCGGGCGAGTAACCGCTGAGGGTCACCATGGCCGCGTGGGTCGGCAGCGACGGGTCCGGGAAGTCGGCCGGCACCGGCCGACGGTCCCCGGGGCGCCGGTCCAGCGTCGGGTGCTCCACCGGGAACGGCGCGCCCCGCTCGATCTGCCGCTGGTAGAACTCCAGCCACCGCGTGTTGTCGAAGCTCACCGCGGCCACCACCCTGCCCTTGTGGCCGTAGACGCCGACGAACCGGCGCTCGGCCGTCGAGCCCTGCGTGATCATCAGCTCCTCGCCCATCGGGGGCACCCCGACCGACTTGATGTTCACCCCGAACTGCGAGGACCAGAACGCCGGCATCCACAGGTGCGGGCGCCGGTCGGTGGCGCCGCAGATCATGTTGTGCGCGGCCGTCTCCGCCTGCGCCACGGCGTTGCCCCAGTGTTCGAGCGAGAGGAACTGGTACTCGAACAGCGCGTGCGGGGAGCGCGCCACGTCCCCGGCCACGAACACGTCGTCCGTGACGATGCCCCGGAAGTCGAAGGCACGGCACCCCGCGTCGCAGGCGATGCCCCGGGGGCCCGCGCCGAGCCCCGACCCGGCCAGCCAATCGGTGTTGCGCTGCGAACCCAGCGAGACGACCACCACGTCCGCCTCGACCACGCTCTCGTCGGACAGGTGCACCGCTCGTACCCGGCCGGCCGGATCGCCCTCCAGCGCCGTCACCGTCACCCGGGTGCGCAGATCCACGCCGTGCTCGCGCATCAGATCCGCGGCGACCGAGCCGATCACCCCGCCGAGGGCGCCCACCAGCGGCGCGCCCGCCCGCTCCGCCACCGTGACGGGGACGCCCCGCTCCCGGCACGCGGAGGCGACCTCGCAGCCGGCGAACCCGGCACCGATCACGAACACCCGGCGCGGCCCCGCCTTCAGCCGCCCGTACAGCCCCGCCGCGTCGTCCCGGGTGCGCAGCAGGAAGACGCCGTCCAGCCGGGCCTCCGGCTCCTTCGGCCAGGGCCGGGCGCGCACCCCGGTGGCGATCAGCAGCCGGTCGTACTGCACCTCGTCCCCGTCGGCCAGCCGGACCCGTTTGGCCCTCAGGTCCAGGCCGGTCGCCGCCACGCCGAGGCGCCACGTGGCGTCGAGCTCCCGGCGCCGGGGCAGCTCGGTGCGGTGCGGGCCGGCCTTGCCGAGCAGCACCGCCTTGGACAGCGGCGGCCGGTCGTAGGGCTCGTACGGCTCGTCGCCGATCAGGGTCAGCTCCCCGGTGAAGCCCTCCGCGCGCAGCGTCTCCGCCGCCCGCAGCCCGGCCAGCGAGGCGCCCACGATCACGATCCGGCCCTCGCGCCGCAGTCGCTCCACTCCGTCAACGGGCACCGGCGGCCTCCGGCGACCCGTCGAGCCCGTCGGCGGTGATCGCCTGCACCGGGCAGGCGGCCACCGCCCGGGCCAGCCGCTCACGCTGCCCGGGGTCGGGCCGCGGGTCGTAGACCAGCGACTCCTCGCCGTGCATGGCGAAGACGTCAGGCGCGAGGAACGCGCACTGGGCGTACCCCTGACACTTGTTGAGATCGACGACGAGCCTCATCGACGCTCCGCCCTTCCGGTGGCCAGGGTCCGGTGCACGCGCCACGCGGCCGGCGCGGCGTACCCGGACGGCGGTCGCCCCCCGCTCGCCAGCATGGGAGCGAACCGGGGGGAGCCGCGCGCCGGGCACGCCGATCGGGTGAGCGGAGCCGGGACCGGCTCAGAGCGCGGACAGCTCGTCCACCAGGTCGTCCAGGCCGAGGGAGCCTTGGGAGAGGGCCGCCATGTGCCAGGACTTCAGGTCGAACGCCGCACCGTGCCGCTGCTGCGCCCGCTCCCGGCCCAGCAGCCAGGCCCGCTCGCCGAGCTTGTAGCCGATCGCCTGGCCCGGGATCGTCAGGTAGCGGGTCAGCTCGCTCTCCACGAAGTCCGCGGGGCGGCTGCTGTGCGCGCCGAAGAACTCCTGCGCCAGTTCCGGCGTCCAGCGCTCACCGGGGTGGAACGGCGAGTCGGCGGGGATCTCCAGCTCCAGGTGCATGCCGATGTCCACGATCACCCGGGCCGCCCGCATCATCTGCGCGTCCAGGTAGCCGAGGCGCTCCTCCGGGTCGGTGAGGTAGCCCAGCTCGTCCATCAGCCGCTCCGCGTACAGCGCCCAGCCCTCGGCGTTGGCGCTGACGATGCCGACCGTGGCCTGGTAGCGGGAGAGGTCCGCGGCCACGTGCGCCCACTGCGCCAGCTGGAGGTGGTGGCCGGGCACGCCCTCGTGGTACCAGGTCGAGACGAGGTCGTAGACCGGGAAGCGGGTCTGGCCCATGGTGGGCAGCCAGGTGCGGCCCGGCCGGGAGAAGTCCTCCGACGGGCCCGTGTAGTACGGGGCCGCCGCGCCGCCGGGCGGGGCGATGCGCGACTCCACCTTGCGCACCCGCTCGGCGAGTTCGAAGTGCGTGCCGTCCAGGTCCGCGATCGCCCGGTCCATCAGGCTCTGCAACCAGTCGCGGACCTCGTCCACGCCCTCGATGTGCCGGCCGTGCTCGTCCAGGTGGGCCAGCGCCACCCAGGGCGTCTCGGCGCCGGGCAGGATCTTCTCCGCCTCCCGCTTCATCTCGCCGAGGATGCGGTGGAACTCCGACCAGCCGTACGCGTACGCCTCGTCCAGGTCCAGGTCGGTGCCGTTGAAGTAGCGCGACCAGCGCGCGTACCGCTCCCGGCCGACGACGTTCGGGGCGCCCTCGATGGCCGGGGCGTACACCTCGCGCAGCCAGTCGCGCAGTTCCACCAGGGTGGCGGTGGCCGCGCGCGCCGCCTCGTCCAGCTCGGCGCGCAGCGCGTCGGGTCCGGCGGCGGCGAACTCCTCGTACCAGCCGCGGCCCTTGCCGTCCGGGTCGATCCACTCGGTGAGCTGCCCGATGAACGTCTCGGTGGGCCGGGGCGCCGCGAAGAGCTTGCGGTCCAGGCCGGCCTGGAGGGACTCGCGGTAGCCCGCGAGCGCGCCCGGCACCGCGCGCAGCCGCTCGGCGATGGCCGCCCAGTCCTCCTCGGTGGCCGCCGGCATCACGGTGAAGATGTCGCGCACCGAGTGGCCCGGGGTGTGCATGTTGCCGACCGCGCGCAGGTGTTCGTGCGCCTCGTGCACGGCGAGTTCGGCGGTCAGGCGCTCCCGCAGCAGCCGCCCGCAGCGCCGTTCCACGTCGCTGTCCGCGCCCGGCCGGCGCTCCGCCTCGGCCAGCTTGGCGAGCGTGGTCCGGGCCAGCTCCGCGAACGCCTCCTGGCCGGCCGGCGAGTAGTCGGGCAGCCGGCCCGAACTCTCCGGCACCCCCAGGTAGGTGCCGGTCACGGGGTCGAGGGCGATGAGGTCGTCGACGTAGGCGTCGGCGACCTGGCGGGGCAGCGGGCTGTTGGTCTCAGACATGCCGCCCATCCTCGTACGGCGGGTGTCCCCGCGTCACCCGCGTGCCGGACGATTCAGCTGTCGGCGTTGCCGGGCGGCAGCAGCGGGCCGCACTCCCACTGCTGGAAGATCAACCGGGTCTCCACCCGGGCCACTTCGCGCCGCGCGGTGAACTCGTCCAGCACCAGCCGCTGGAGATCGGCCATGTCCGCGACGGCCACATGCACCAGGTAGTCGTCCGGGCCGGTGAGATGGAACACCGTCCGGGCCTCCGGCAGCGCGCGCACCCGCTCCACGAACGGCCCCACCAGCTCCCTGCGGTGCGGCCGGACCTGGACCGAGAGCAGCGCCTGCAAACCGCGGCCGATCTTGGCCGGATCCAGTCGCAACCGGTGGCCGAGGATCACGCCCGAGCGGCGCAGCCGGGTCACCCGGTCCAGACAGGTCGACGGCGCGACACCCACCTGGGCGGCGAGGTCGCGGTAGGTGATCCGGGCGTCGTTCTGCAGCAGCCGCAGCAGCTGGAGATCCACCGGATCCAGTACGACGGAATCGGCCATCGGCCGAACATAGCACGGTGTTTCTCCCCTTGAAACCGTTCGATGTTCACCCTTCCGGCCATGGACACAGCGAGCACGGGCGCCTACGACGACGTACGCCCCGCACCGAGAGCCCTGGCCACCGAGGCCGTGCACGCCGGCCGCGACGATCTCGCCCGCCAGGGGCTGCACGCCCCGCCGATCGACCTGTCCACCACCTACCCCTCCTACGACAGCCGCGGCGAGGCCGCCCGCATCGACGCCTTCGCCGCCGAGGGCGCGGACCCGGTGGGGCCGCCGGTCTACGGCCGGCTCGGCAATCCGACGGTCGCCCGCTTCGAGACCGCGCTGGCCCGGCTGGAGGGCACCGAGTCCGCGGTCGCCTTCGCCAGCGGCATGGCCGCCCTCAGCGCGGTGCTGCTCGCCAGGTCGGCGACGGGGCTGCGCCATGTCGTCGCGGTACGGCCCCTGTACGGCTGCTCCGACCATCTGCTCACCGCCGGGCTGCTCGGCACCGAGGTCACCTGGACCGACCCGGCCGGCATCACGGACGCGCTGCGCCCGGACACCGGCCTGGTGATGGTCGAGTCCCCGGCCAACCCGACGCTCGCCGAACTCGACCTGCGGGCCGTCGCGCACGCCTGCGGCTCGGTGCCGCTGCTCGCCGACAACACCTTCGCCACGCCCGTGCTGCAACGGCCGGCCGAGCAGGGCGCGCGACTGGTGCTGCACAGCGCGACGAAGTACCTCGGCGGACACGGCGACGTGCTGGCCGGGGTCGTGGCCTGCGACGAGGAACTCGCGGGCCGGCTGCGGCAGATCCGCTTCGCCACGGGCGGCGTCCTGCACCCGCTCGCCGGCTACCTGCTGCTGCGCGGCCTGTCCACGCTCCCGGTCCGGGTCCGGGCCGCCTCCGCGAACGCCGCGGAACTGGCCCGCCGGCTCTCCGCCGACCCGCGGGTGGCCCGGGTCCGCTATCCGCGCCTCGGCGGCGCGATGATCGCCTTCGAGGTGCACGGCGACCCGCACGAGGTCATCTCCCGGGTCCGCCTCGTCACCCCGGCGGTGAGCCTCGGCAGCGTCGACACCCTCATCCAGCACCCCGCCTCCATCAGCCACCGCATCGTCGCCGCGGGCGACCGCCAGGACGCCGGGGTGAGCGACAAACTGCTCCGGCTGTCGGTGGGGCTGGAGGACGTGGAGGACCTCTGGGCGGACCTGGACCGGGCGCTGGGACAGCAGGTGCGGACGCCGGTGCCGCTGGGGCGGGCGGTGGGCTGACGGTCGGCGCGGCGGCACCCGGCCGGGACCGGGCCCGCGAGTCCGGTCCGGTCCCGGCGGGCCGCCCGTCTCGGCGGACCCGGTTCAGCCTCGCGGGCCCGGTTCAGCCCTGGCGGGCCCGGTTCAGTTCTGGCGGGCCCGGTCGAACGCCGGCCGGGAGGAGGGCTCCGCGGTCAGCCGTGCCGTGATCACCAGCGTGCCCTCCTCCACCTGGTAGTCGAGCGGCAGGCCGAGGCCCCGCATCGCCGCGACCATGCCGGTGTTGGAGGCCTGCGTCACCGCGTACACGCTGTCGCAGCGGGCCTCGCGGGCCATGGCCACCAGCCGGCGCAGCAGCTCCGCGCCGACGCCCCGTCGCTGCCAGTCGTCCTCGACCAGCAGCGCGACCTCCGTCTCGTCGCCGTCCCACAGCAGGTGCCCGAGGCCGACGACGCGCCCGGAGGGCGTCTGCGCGGCCAGCGTCCGGCCGAAACGGGGGCTGAGCAGGTGGTTGAGGTAGCGGTCCGCGTCGCCGACCGGACCGTGGTAGCGCAGCGACAGCGTGCGGGCCGAGCACCGCTCGTGCATCTCCTTCGCCGCCGCCAGCTCCCCGGTGTCGATCCGCCGTACGGTGATGTCGTTGCCCTCGGGCAGCGTCAGCACGTCCTGGCCGTCCGGAATCCGCGGGCCCAGCCGCGCGTCCAGCTCCACCAGCGCCCGGGCCCGCGCGAACTCCGCGGGGGTGAACGGCAGATACGGCCGCTCCACGGTGAGCACCCCGCCCTCCGGCGCCCGCAGCCGGATGACCGTGTCCTCCAGGACACCCTCGGCCGGCACCCGGTGCGCACCGTCGACCGCGCGGCCGGGCAGCGAGCGGATCGTGCAGCGGCCGAGCAACTGCCGCAGCGCCAGGGGCAGTTCCGCGGCGTCCACGGCGGTGCGCGCGGCCAGGCCCAGCACCCGCGTCGGCGCGTCCACCAGATCGTGGGCGTCGGCCCGCTCGATGTACGTGGAGGTGCCCCCGGCCGCCGCCACCGCCCGGCCGAGCTCCGTGGCCGACAGCGCCCCGGGCGCCCGCAGCAGGAACTCGTCCACGGTGCCGTCGGCCAGCGGGTGCGTCTGGAGGCTCAGGATGTCCACCCGGTGCCCGGCCAGCGCACCGCACAGTTCGGCCAGCGAACCGGGCTCGTCCCGGACCGTCGTCCGCATCCGCCACAGCACGCCGGGCCCGGCCGACCGCGTCTCGGCGGCCGGCCGGGCACCGGTATCACCGGCGGGCGGGGCATGCCCGTGGCGCCGTGCCCACCAGGTGTGGAAGCCCGCCGTCGCGGCCAGCGCGAGCGCCGAGACACCCAGCAGGGCCGGGCCGCCGGGGCCGTGCCCGACGAGGTTCGCCACCGCGTCGGCCACGGCGACGGCGGTGAAGACCGCGGCGAGCTCCACGAGGTCCCGCCGCCAGTGGTGGACGGGCCGGCCGTGCCGGGCCCGGGTCACATCAGACATTTCCGGAGTCATACAGCCACTGTGAAGGAAACGTGTTGCGTGATCACGAACTGATTGTGACCGTCAGGTAAAGCATGCTCCGCCCGATTTGTTTGTCTTTCTACGGTCACTCACCGCACGCCTCCGGGGCCGGTGCGCCCGGCACGGCGGGAGAACGGCCCGCACGCTCGCGTTGCCGCGCGCCGGGGGATGACGCCGGCGCGCGACATGGCTCGAAGCGTACGGGAACCGGGGACGCGAGGGTCGATTACTGGCCGACCCGGCCCGGCTGAAGCGTCCGGGTGAACAGCACGGTGCCGTCGTACTCCCGCAGCCGTACCGTCAGTTCGCCGCTCGCGCCGTCGATGTCGACCTCGCCGAAGAACTGGTAGCCCTCGGCCGGCGAGACGTTGGAGACGGCGGGCGCCTTGACGAACACCCGGTCGGGGCCGAACGTGCCGTCCAGGGCGCTGGCCGGGAACGCGCCGGCGTTGAGCGGTCCGGACACGAACTCCCAGAACGGCTCGAAGTCCTTGAACGCGGCCCGCGACGGGTCGTAGTGCTGCGCCGAGGTGTGGTGCACGTCGGCGGTCAGCCACACCGTGCCGGTGATCCGCCGGTGCTTGATGAACCGCAGCAGCTCGGCGATCTGGAGTTCCCGCCCGAGCGGCGCGCCCGGATCGCCCTGCGCGACCGCCTCGAAGTTCGGCTTGCCCTCCACCGGGTCCGGCACGACCAGGCCCAGCGGCATGTCGTTCGCGATCACCTTCCACACCGCGCGGGAGGCGGCCAGCTCGCGCTTGAGCCACTCCAGCTGCTCGCGGCCGAGGATGCCCACGGGGTCGGTGGTCTGGTCGTCGGGGGAGTTGGCGTTGCGGTAGGTGCGCATGTCCAGCACGAACACGTCCAGCAGCGGGCCGTGGTGGAGGGTGCGGTAGATCCGGCCGTCGGCGCGGGCGCCCGGCGTGGAGAGCGGGAAGTACTCGGCGAAGGCCCGCCGGGAGTTGCGCGCCAGGTCGTCCAGGCGGGTGCCGGCCGGGTAGGGGGTGCCGCCGCCGATGACCTCGCCGGGGTACCAGTTGTTGCGGACCTCGTGGTCGTCCCACTGGATGATGCCGGGCACCTGGGCGTTGAACCGGCGCAGCGCGCCGTCCAGCAGGTTGTAGCGGAAGTTGCCCCGGTAGTCGTCCAGGGTGATCGCCACGTGCGACTTCGCCTCGGTGGTCAGGCTGCGGTAGACGCTCCCGTCGGGCAGGGCGGCGGTCGCGGAGATCGGCCCGTCGGCGTAGATGTTGTCGCCGCTGCACAGGAAGAAGTCCGGATCGGTCCGGGCCATGGCGTCGAAGATCCGGTAGCCGCCGATCGACTCGTTGATGCCCCAGCCCTGCCCGGCCAGGTCGCCGGACCAGACGAACCGCACCCCCTGGCGCCGCTTGCCGGGCGCGGTGCGGAAGGTGCCGGTCACCGGCTCGCCGGTGCGGCGCGGGTCGTCGGGGTCGGCGAGCAGCACCCGGTAGTGGATCTGCTCGCCGGAGGGCAGGCCGTGCAGCCGGGTGGTGCCGGTGAAGTCGCTGCCCGCGCCGAGCAGCGGGCCCAGGAACCGGCGCGGGTTGCGGAACGACTCGGTCGCCGCGGTCTCCACGACCATCCGGGCGGGCCGGTCCGACCGCACCCAGACCAGGCCCGAGTCGGTGGTGACGTCACCGGTCTGGACACCCCAGTCGGCCCGGGGCCGCCCGGACCGGGCGAACGCCGGGGCCGCGCCGAGTCCCGTGGGCAGGGCCAGCGCCGCCGACGCGGCGAGGGAGCCGCGCAGAACGCTGCGGCGGCCGGGGAGCGGACGGTGGGACATGGCTGCGCCTCCAGGGACGGGATCCGGCCAGTGTGCACAGCCACACCTACTGCCGCTCCGAGACGCGCACACGAACCAGAGGTGAACAACCGTGCGCCCGCCCCGGGGAGTTCAGTCCCGGCTGCCGTCCAGCAGCACCCGCGCCACCAGCGCCGGATCGTCGTTCATCGGGCAGTGCCCGCAGCCGGGCAGCCGGATCAGCCGGGCGTGCGGGATGGTCTGCTTGGCGCGGATGCCCTGGCGGCGGACGAGGATGCGGTCCCTGGTGCCCCAGGCCACGGTGACCGGGAGCCCCGGCAGGTCGTCGGTGAAGCGGACGGTGACGCCGGACCGCAGGGTCGCCTCGAACCCGGTGGCCTCGACCAGCGCCCGTGTCTCCGCGACCACGGCCTCGGGGCGGCGGCGGGCGGGACGGGCGTAGATGGTGCTGGTCAGCGCGGTGCGGCCGGCGGCGCTGCGGCTCAGTCGCGCGACCAGGGGCAGCGGGAGCCGCTGGGCTATGCCCCGCATCGCGAGCAGCGTCGCGAAGGCGTACCGCCGCTCGGCCTGGGTCCAGAACCCGGCGGGGGCGAGGGCGGTGACGGACCGTACGAGCTTCTCGCGGCCCAGCTCCAGGGCCAGCAGCCCGCCCAGCGAGTTGCCGGCCACGTGCGGGCGGTCCAGGTCCAGCGCCTCGAACAGGGCGGCGAGCACGGCGTTGGTGGTGGGCAGGTCGTACGCGAGGCCGTCCGGCAGGGCGGGGGAGGCGCCGAAGCCGGGCAGGTCGACGGCGATCACCTCGCGCTCGGTGGCGAGGATGTCGACGACCGGGTCCCAGGCCTGCCGGTGGTGGCCGATGCCGTGCAGCAGCACCAGTGGCTCGCCGCGCCCCACGCGCGCGTAGGAGACGGTCACGTCCTCGGGGCCGCGCGGGGTCGGGACGGGGAAGGAGACGGTGGCGGACATGGGTGCTCCTCGGCTGGGCTGCTCGACGACGGACGCCGTGCCCAGCTTGGCAGCGATCACTACCGACGGGTAGCCCCCGGGGGCGTGCCGATCCTGTCCCTCAACCGGCCTGCCGCACCTCGATGTTGAAGTCCTCGTGCCCGAGCGCGCGCGCCAGCTGGAGCCACAGCGGCAGATACATCTCCAGCGCCCGCGCCGCCCCGATGCCGCCCAGGTCGAGCACCCGCGCGGCCGGCCACCCGAAATCCCCGAGCAGCGCCCTCGTCTGCTCCTTGGCCGCCGTGCTCTCCCCGCACACGAACAGATGGTGCTCGCCCGGCACCCGCCCGGGGTCCGTCATCACCCTGAAATCGACGGTGTTCAGCGCCTTCACCACACGCGCCCCGGGGAAGGCCCGCTGGATCCGCTCGCCCATGCTGTCCGACTCCACCGGGTCGAGCCGGGGCAGCCCGCCCTCGAACGACAGTGGATTGCACACGTCGACCAGCACCTTGCCGTCCAGATGCGCCGCGCCCGCCGCCCGCAGCGCGTCCAGCGCCACCTGCCCGCTCACCGCGTTGATCACCAGCTCGCCCGCCTCGGCCGCCTCCGCGAACGTCCCGGCGCGCGCCCGGCTCGCCGCCGCGGTGGCCCACTCCCGCGCCACCGGGTTGTCCGCGGTGCGCGAGCCCAGCGTCACCTCGTGCCCCAGCTCCACCAGCCGGCCGGCCAGTGCCCGGCCCACCTCGCCCGTGCCCAGCACCCCGTACCGCAATGGCCACCTCCCGTCACCCGGCCGCCGGCCTGGCGGTCCGCGCGGTCATTGTGGTCCGGGGCGGGCGCGCGGTGCCTGATTCCGGGTGGACAGCCGCGGCGCGTGTCGGATGGGATGAGGACATGACCGCCGACCCCGCGACCGACGTCTTCGAGGAGCACCGGCCCCTGCTCACGGGGGTCGCCTACCGCATGCTCGGCCGCGTCGCCGACGCCGAGGACGTGGTCCAGGACGCGTGGCTGCGCTGGTCCCGCGCCGACCACGCGGAGATCCGCGAACCACGCGCCTACCTGGTGCGGATCACCACCCGGCTGGCCATCGACCGGCTGCGCCTCGCCCGGTCGCGCGCCGAGTCGTACGTCGGGCCGTGGCTGCCGGAACCCTGCCTCACCGAGTACGGCGACACCGCGCCCGACGCCGCCGACCGCGCCGTCCTCGCCGACAGCGTCTCCCTGGCCGTACTGGTCGTCCTGGAGTCGCTGTCCCCGCTGGAGCGGGCCGTGTTCGTGCTCCGGGAGGCGTTCGGCTTCCCGTACGCCGAGATCGCGGCGCTGCTCGACCGCGGCGAGCCGGCGGTACGGCAGCTCGCCGGGCGCGCGCGCCGGCACGTGGACGAGCGGCGCCCGCGCTACGAGGTCGACCCCGCCCAGCGACGCGAGCTGACGGAGCGTTTCCTGACCGCCGCGTCCGGGGGCGACCTGGACGGGCTGATGTCGGTGCTCGCCCCGGACGTCCGCCTGGTCGCCGACGGCGGCGGCAAGGTCAGGTCGGCCCTGCGGATCGTGCACAGCGCCGACAAGGTCGCCCGCTTCCTGGCCGCCGTCGCGCCCGGGGCCGGTGCGGACCTGTCCGTGCGGGTGCTGGAGGCCAACGGCGGCCCCGCCGCGCTGGTCCTGTCCGGCGGCAAGCCGGACAGCCTCTTCCAACTCGACGTCGTGGACGGCCGGGTGACGTCCGTCTACATCCAGCGCAACCCCGACAAGCTGCGCCATCTGGCCGACCGCTGAGCCCTCCGCACGGCCCCCGGCCCCCGTCGAGCGACGGGGGCTTTGCCGTGATGTCACCCGCATCACCTCGTGCGAACGCCTCGTGAACGCTGCGCGGCGGCCCGCCTCCGCGTTCGCGCGGGGATGAAGGATTGGTCTTGACCAAGGGTGTCGGCCGTCCTATGGTCGCAGAGAAGTGCAACAACCTTTAATAAACAAGGGCGCTAAAAACCGCCGGATGACGGCTCTTGCGGAGGACAGGGTGGGGACCACGCAGCTGGATTCGGTACAGGAACCGAAGTACTGGCATCTCAAGACCGTGCTCAGCGAGGCACTGGACTCCGAGTTCTCGGTCGGCGAGATCCTGCCCAACGAGCGCGATCTGGCGGCCCGCTTCGGCGTGGCCCGGGCGACGCTCCGGCAGGCCCTCGAACAGCTGGAACTGGAAGGCCGGTTGCAGCGCCGCCGCGGCGTCGGCACCACCGTCGCGCCGCCGCGCGTGGGCGTGGCCGTCGGCGGCGAACAGCACGCCTGGCCGGGTGGCCCGGGGGACGCCTGGCAGGCCACCGACTGCGTCCAGCAGGTGCCGCCCGCGGCCGTCGCCGCGGCCCTGGAGACCGGTGCGGACGAGCCGGTGCACACCGTGCGCCGCGCCCGGACGTCCGGCGGCCAGCGGGTCGCCACCGAACTGCTGTACATCCCGGCCGACTCGGTGCCCGGCCTCACCGCGATCGACGCGCCCTCCGGCCCGGCCCGCGCCCGCACCGTGCTGCGGGAGCTGCACCGCCTGGAGCCGGAGGGCCAGGACCGCGCCGTCGAACTGGGCTCGGCCCGCGCGGACGACGCCCGCGAACTCGACCGGCTGCCCGGCTCCCCGGTGCTCGTCGTCACCACCCGCTTCACCGCCGAGGGCCGCACCGCCGCCCTCTCCGTGGCGACCTACCGCGCCGACACCTGCCGGCTGACGTTCGGCGACACGGCCGGCGTGGAGATCCACCACGACCCGGAGCGGCGAGCCTCCTGACCAAGCGGTGCGAGGCGGCCGTTCGGGGACGAGCCGGGAGCGGCAGAAGCCGCCGAAGCTGGGTGCACCCGTGCCGGACGGGTGATCGACGCCGTCTAGGCGGACCGCACGCGGCCCGCGGCGGCCACCACGCGGCGACCCCCCGGCCCGCGCCCGACGGTCAGCGGCGCGCCGTGACCGTGCCCTCCACCGCGAACAGCTGCTCCTCCACATGGTCCAGGGCCAGCCGCAGCGCGCCCGTCGGCACCACCGCCTCGCCCAGCGCCGACAGCGCCACCCGGGGCGGGCGCAGACAGTAACGGGCGAGTTCCCGGCGCAGCGGTTCCAGCACCCCGTCCAGACCGGCCGCCCAGCCACCGATCACGACCAGCTCCGGATCGAGCGCCAGCACCAGCGCGGCCACATCGTGCACCAGCCGCTGGAGGAAGCGCTCCACGGCCGCCCGCGCCCGCAGATCGCCCTGGCGGGCCAGCGCGAACACCTCGGCCACCGCCTGCTCGTCCAGGGGGTGCAACGGCTCGTCGGTGGTGGACAGCAGCGTCTCCGGGGTGGCCTCCCGGCCCAGCAGGTGCAGCGCGCCGATCTCCCCGGCCGCCCCGCCGAAGCCCCGGTGCAGCCGCCCCCCGATCAGCGCGCCCGCCCCCGGGCTGAGCCCGGCCAGCACGAACACCACGTCGTCGGTGCCCTCCGCCGCGCCCTTCCAGTGCTCGGCGACGGCCGCCGTGTTGGCGTCGTTCTCCACGAGCACCGGGCACTTGAACGAACGGCTTAGCCGCTCGCCGAGGTTGAGCCCCGTCCACTGCGGCAGCGCGGTCCCCAGCCGCACCGTGCCGTCGGCCGCCACGATGCCCGGCGTGCCCACGCCCACCGCGCGCAGCGAGTCACGGGGGACCCCGCAGCGTCGCAACAGCTCGGCGACCGCGCCGCGCAACCGGTCCAGGCGCTCGTCCGCCGACGCGGTCTCCCCGACCTCCTTGGACTGTCCGCCCAGCACCCGTCCGTCCAGGTCCGACAGCAGCGCGGCGACCCGGTGCGCGCCGACCTCCAGGCCCAGCAGGTGCCCCGCCTCGGCCCGGAACCGGAACCGGCGGGCCGGCCGCCCCTGGCGGCGCGCGATGCCCTCGTCGGCGGCCCGCTCCACCACGAGCCCCGCCTCCATCAGCCCCTCGACCACACCCTCGACGGTGGGCCGGGACAGCCCGGTGACCCGGGCGACCTCGGTGAGCGTCGCGCAGTCCGCGGCACGCAGCGCGTGCAGCACCACCGCCGAGTTGATCCTCCGCAGCAGCGAGGGATCGCCGCCGGTCAGCTGACCCACCGTCCGTCCTCCCAGCTCGCGGGCGTATTGGCCGGATCGTACTCGTCCGGCCCCATCCCGGGCGAGCGCCGGACGGAGCCGGGAGGAGAACACCGGGACGGCCGGCGGGCCCGGGGCCCGCCAGAGCCCTTCCTCCACGTGGGGTCGGCGCGGCCGCGTCGGCGGGTCACGCTCTCGGGTGTCGAGGGCCTGCGTCCCGCCCGGTGACCGGGGCGCGGTCAACACCCGTCACACTGACGGACGTTGGAGGCGTGAGGTGCGGGCCGGTGCTCCGCGGGACGGCGGGAACCGGGTTCAGGGAGGCCGGCATGGACTTCTCCGCGCAAGCCGCCGAGGCGGCACGACGCGCCCACGAGTGGGCGGTGCACGTGGACGGGCGGACGACGGGCTCGGGCCGCGACGTGGCGCGGGCCCGGCTGTGGGCACGGGTGGCGCAGGCGTGCACGGCCGTCGCCGCGGCCCCGTCGCCCCGTGCGGTCCAGGCGGCGGGCCGGGCGCTGGACGCGGCGCGGCGGCAGGAACGGGCCGGGGACTTCGCGGATCTGCAGGACCAGGCCTGGACGTGGGCCGAGGCGGCCCTGGCCTGCGCCGCCACCGGCGCCGCGTAGCCGCCCCGACCCGCCGGACCCGGCCTGATCCGAACGAGAGGCCTTAGTCCTGCGCGGCCACCCGCAGCCTCCCGAACTCCTCCGCCATCGTCGCCGCCGTCCAATGGGCGTTCAGGCCACTGGGGTTGGGCAGGACCCAGACGCGGGTGTCGCCTATGGTCCGCTCCTGGGGGCCCACTCGGGCGGTGCGGTCGGCGAAGGCGGCGCGGTAGGCGGTCACGCCGACCACCGCCAGCCAGCGCGGCTCCAGGCGTCGTACCTTCTCGGTCAGCAGTCGGCCGCCCTCGGCGTACTCCGCGGCGGTCAGCTCGTCCGCGCGGGCGGTCGCGCGGGCCACGACATTGGTGATGCCGAGGCCGTACGACAGCAGTTCCTCCTGCTCGGCCGGTTTCAGCTGCCTCGGCGTGAACCCGGACAGGTGCAGCACCGGCCAGAACCGGTTGCCGGGGCGGGCGAAGTGGTGGCCGGTGGCCGCCGTCAGCAGGCCCGGGTTGATGCCGCAGAAGAGCACCCGCAGGCCGCCCGCGACCACGTCCGGGACGAGACGGTCGCGGGCGGCCTCCAGGTCCGCCTTGGTGAAACGCGGGGTCAGAGGATCGCTCCCGGGGTGTAGCCGGCGGCCTGAGGACGCTCCTTGACGATCTCCTCGATCCGGCCGGCGACCTGGGCGACCTGGTCGGCCGCCGCGCCCGTGAAGGACAGCTTGTCGGCCATCAGCGCCGCCAGCTCCCCGCGGTCCAGCGGCAGGCGCTCGTCGGCGGCCAGCTTGTCGAGCAGGTCGTTGCGCTCGGCGCCCTGCTCGCGCATGGCGAGCGCGGTGGCGACGGCGTTCTCCTTGATCGCCTCGTGCGCCACCTCGCGGCCGACCCCGGCGCGCACCGCGCCCATCAGCACCTTGGTGGTGGCGAGGAACGGCAGGTAGCGGTCCAGCTCACGGGCGACGACCGCCGGGAAGGCGCCGAACTCGTCGAGGACGGTGAGGAAGGTCTCCAGCAGGCCGTCCAGCGCGAAGAACGCGTCCGGGAGCGCGACGCGACGCACCACGGAGCAGGAGACGTCGCCCTCGTTCCACTGGTCGCCCGCCAGCTCGCCGGTCATCGAGGCGTAGCCGCGCAGGACCACCATCAGGCCGTTGACGCGCTCGCAGGAGCGGGTGTTCATCTTGTGCGGCATCGCCGAGGAGCCGACCTGGCCGGGCTTGAAGCCCTCGGTGACCAGCTCGTTGCCGGCCATCAGCCGGATCGTCTTGGCCAGCGAGGACGGCGCCGCCGCCAGCTGCACCAGCGCGGTGACGACCTCGTAGTCCAGCGAGCGCGGGTAGACCTGCCCGACCGAGGTGAACGCCTGGGAGAAGCCCAGGTGGGCGGCGATCCGCTGCTCCAGCTCGGCCAGCTTCCCCGCGTCGCCGCCCAGCAGGTCCAGCATGTCCTGCGCGGTGCCGACGGGGCCCTTGATGCCGCGCAGCGGGTAGCGGGTGAGCAGCTCCTCGACCCGGCCGTACGCCACGAGCAGCTCGTCGGCGGCGGTCGCGAAGCGCTTGCCGAGGGTGGTGGCCTGCGCGGCCACGTTGTGCGAGCGGCCGGCCATGACCAGCTCGGCGTACTCGCCGGCCAGCTTGCCGAGACGGGCGAGGACCGCCACCGTGCGGTCGCGCATCAGCTCCAGGGAGAGCCGGATCTGGAGCTGCTCGACGTTCTCCGTGAGGTCACGGGAGGTCATGCCCTTGTGCACGTGCTCATGACCGGCGAGGGCGTTGAACTCCTCGATCCGCGCCTTCACGTCGTGCCGGGTGACCTTCTCGCGCTCCGCGATGGAGGCCAGGTCGACGGTGTCGAGGACGCGCTCGTAGTCGGCGATTGCCTCGTCCGGCACCTCGATGCCGAGGTCCTTCTGGGCACGCAGCACGGCGAGCCAGAGCTGCCGCTCCAGCCTCACCTTCTGCTCGGGCGACCAGAGCGTGGCGAGCTCGGCGGAGGCGTAGCGTCCGGCGAGGACGTTCGGGATGCGGGGCTTGGCGGGCGCTGAAGTCACGTAACCGGATTCTACTGGCGATTCGTGCAGCTCAGCGCCACCGGGGTATTCGTCGGAAGCTACGAGAGCCCGCTCCCGGCGCTGCCCTGCCTCTGGTGGGCCTCGTGCGGCAGCGGCTCCGGCCGCTCGGGCGGACGGCCGCCGTCCCCGGACGGCGCGACACCTGCGAGGCTCCCCGTACGTAGGGTAATGGGCGCGTACGGCGACCCCCGAAGCCGCGAGCGCCCTGGTCGTTCACCTGCCGGGCGCGGCCGGCGGTGACCGTCCGCGCCGTCCCGGCCGGTGCGCCCGGCGGCGGGCCGGGGGAGTCGTGAGGAAATCGGGCCGACAGCTCCCTTGACGCCGCCTCGGCTGCCTGACTTGATGTGGGACTAACGCTTGGGAGCGCTCCCATATCTCTTCGACCCGAGGAGTTCATCCGTGCCCCATACACGCAAGGCCGGGCCCTTCCTCGCCGCGGCGGCCGCGACCGCCGCCCTCGTCGGCCTGTTCGCAGCACCGGCCGCCGCGGCGAAGGCGTCCCCCGCCGACGATCACACGCTCGCCCAGGGCACCAGGTTCTACGTCGAGCCCGCGAGCAAGGCGGCCAAGCAGTCCCTCGCCGACCTCAAGGCGGGCGACAAGGCGGACGCCGCCGCGATGGCCGCGATGGCCTCGTACCCGGTCGCCCAGTGGTTCACCGGCACCGCCGACCCCGAGCAGACCACGCGCGACATGGCGAAGCTCCAGGCCAAGGCCGCGGTGGAGAAGCGGGTGCCGGTCACCGTGGCGTACAACGTCCCCGGCCGCGACTGCTCGCAGTACTCCGCGGGCGGCGCCGCCACCGGCGAGGAGTACGCCGCCTGGGTCGACGCCCTGGCCAAGGGCATCGACCGCCACAAGACCGTGGTCGTCCTGGAGCCCGACGGGCTCGCCCTTTCCCCCGCATACTGCGGCGGCACCGCCGAACAGCAGACCGCCCGGCTCGCGGAGATCAACGGCGCGGTGGACCGGCTGGAGCGGCAGCCCGGTGCGGTCGTCTACCTGGACGCCGGCCACAGCTCCTGGCAGCCCGTCGGCACCATGTCCCAGCTGCTGATCGACGGCGGGGTGGCCCGGGCCCAGGGCTTCTTCCTCAATGTCTCCAACTACCGGACCGACAGCGATCTGGTCCGCTACGGAACCCAGATCGCCAAGTGCGTCTGGTACCTGCGGAACACGGCGGGCGCCCGACCGGGCGACTGCGCCGACCGGTCGTGGCCGGCTGCGGACGCCGACGCGTGGTACGCCTCGCATGTGCCCGCCGACGCCCGGCTGACCCACTTCGTGATCGACAGCAGCCGCAACGGCCAGGGTCCGTGGACGCCGACCGCCTCCTACCCGGACGCCCAGGAGTGGTGCAACCCGCCCGGCCGCGGCCTCGGCGTGCGCCCCACCACCAACACCGGCAACCGGCTGCTCGACGCCTACCTGTGGGTGAAGGTGCCCGGTGAGTCGGACGGCAGCTGCACCCGCGGCACCGCAGGCCCGACCGATCCGGAGTACGGCGTCGTCGACCCGATCGCCGGCGCCTGGTGGCCCGACCAGGCCCACGCTCTGGCCGCCGACGCCTCGCCGCCGCTGACCTTCAACCCGGACCTGTGGCACCGCTGAGCGGGGAACCGGATCTGAGCCGACGGCCATGCCCCGTGGCGTGGCCGTCCGGCGTCGACCGTCGGCCCCGCCACGGTGGGTCGGGCGGAGGGGTGCGGCGCGGCGCTCCGGGCGGCCGGTCTCCGAGGGCCCCGCGGTCTCGCGGCGACGCAAGCAGACACCGTTCCCGGCCGCAGGGATCGTGCGGGATGTGGACGCCAGCGGCGGCGGACCCCCGGCCTACCCGACCCGGAGGTCGATGACGACCTTGCCCTGTACGTGCCGTCCGGCTTGGAACTCCGCCGCACGGCGGATCTGCTCGATCGGGAAGCTCCCCGCGAGAGGCACCCGCAGCCGGCCCGCGGCGACCAGGCGGGCGATCTCCTCCAGGGCTCCGGGGGCCGCGTTCGCGCCGTTGCCCGCTGCCACCCCCTCGACCTGCGCGGCGATGGTGCAGACGCGGCTGTCCGGGACGCCGAGTTCCCTCGCGACGTGCACTGTCTCGGTCCCGTGCAGGTCGAGGGCGGCGGTGATGCCGCCGGGAGCGAGGGCTCGGACCCGGTCGGCCAGGCCGTCGCCGTAGGCGACCGGTTCGGCTCCGAGGCTGCGCAGGTGGTCGGCCGATGTCGCCGATCCCGTCCCGATCACGCGCGCTCCCGCGATCCGCGCCAGCTGGACGGCGAACACCCCGACCCCGCCCCCGGCGCCGCCGATCAGCACGGTGTCGTCCGGGCCGGGGTCGATCGCGGCGAGGGCGGCGGATGCCGTGCGGCCGGCGATCGTGAGGGTGGCGGCGGTGCGGTCGTCGACGCCGTCGGGGGTGTGGTGGGCCTCGTTCGCCGCGATCCCTCCGGCCGGGTCGACCACCACGAAGTCGGCGACCGCGCGGGACAGGGCTCCCCCGAACACCCGGTCGCCGGGCGCGAAGCCGCTCACCCCGTCACCGACCTGGTCGACCACTCCTGCGTAGTCGGTCCCGAACCCGGCAGGCAGGGCCAGGCCGAACCTGGCGGCGGTGTCCGCGTCGGCGGTCATGATCCAGTCCATCGGGTTCAGGCCGGCCGCGGTGACCCGCACGCGGATCTGCCCCGGGCCGGCCTGCGGCGCGGCGACCTCGCGGACGACCAGGACGTCCGGGCCGCCGAACGAATCGAGGCGAACCGCCCTGCTGCCGCCCGCGCCTGGTTGCCTGCTCCGTGCCTGCATGGGCGCCCGTCTCCTTTGCCGTACGACGAAACGGACTATGCTCCGTTTACATGAACGACCGTAGCACAAACGGAGCGCGCTCCGTTTCCGATGGGGCGGGCGTCCGCCCGCCACGGGCGGACGCGGTCCGCAACCGCGAGCAGCTCCTCGCCGTGGCCACCCGCGTCTTCATGGCGGCCGACGCCGAGCCGTCGATGCGCGTGATCGCCCGCGAGGCAGGGGTCGGTATCGCCACTCTCTACCGGCACTTTCCGACCCGGGAGTCGCTCGTCGACGCGGTCTACCAGGACCAGGTCGTCCGTCTGACGACGGGCGCCCGCGAACTGCTCGGCCAGCTACCCCCACCTGCGGCGATGCGGCACTGGATGGACTCGTTCGGGGACTGGATCGCCACCAAGAACGGCATGCTCGACACGCTGCTCGCGATGATCGAATCGGGTGAGATCACCCATGCGCGGACCCGGACCGAGCTGCTGACGGCCATCGACACGATCCTCGACGCGGGCCGCGCGACCGGGGAACTGCGCGCCGACGTGACCGCGGATGACGTCGCCGCCTCGCTGATCGGCATCTTCACCGTGTTCCCCCCGCCCGGGCACGAGGCCAGGGCCGCCCGCTTGCTCGACCTCCTGATGGACGGCCTGCGGTCCCAGGGCCGTCTGGGCCCCCAGGAAGCGCAGGACGTCGCTTCCTGAATATGTCGCAAGGGGGCCGGCCTGTGCCCTTCGTGGCCGCGACCCCGCCCTGATCCACCCCACCACCTCTGCTGCCTTCCCCGTCCGGTCCGGCCCCCGCCCGGTGTACGGCGCCCTCGCCCACGGCCGCTGGAGCGCGTCGGCCCCTGCCTCCGTGGGCGGTAGTCCCTCGCGGCAGGGCCGCGCCTCAGGACCGCAGCGCGTCGACCGGCTCCATGCGGGCGGCCCGCAGGGACGGGTAGAGCCCGGCCAGAAGGCCGACGAGCGCACCGGCGACCGGGGCGCCGAAAGCGAGCCGGACGTCCAGGACCGGGGTCCAGTCCCGGACGGCGGAGACGGCCACCACCACGACCAGACCCAGGGCCGCACCGACGACGCCCCCGAGGAGGCCGATCGTCGTCGACTCCAGCAGGAACTGGCCGGCGACCTGGCGCCGCGAGGCACCGAGGGCGCGGCGCAGCCCGATCTCGCCGATCCGCTCGATGACCGTCACCAGCGTCACATTGGCGATGCCGATGGCCCCGACCACCAGCGAGACCAGTCCGAGGACCAGGAACAGCCCGTTGACGTCGCCCTGCACCCCCTTGCGCGCGTCGGCCGGATCGGGCGGCGCCATGACGGCGAGGGCGTCGTCGGCGCCGGGGGCCAGCGCGATCGGCGCCTGGTGGGCCACCTGGTCCGCTGCGCCGAGCGCGGTGTTGATCAGCACCCGGGTCACCGTTCCCAGGCCCAGCCGGTCCGCTGCCGTCGTGGGCGGCAGGATCACCGCGGTGGCGAGCCGCTGTTCCCGTTCGGCCCCGCCGAGGACGCCGATCACGGTGTAGGCCTGCCCCTTCAGGAAGACCGCGGGCGAGTCCTCGACCGAGCCGATGCCGAGCAGCCGCGCGGCCTGGTCGCCGACCACCGCCACCCGCTCGTGCCGGGAGACGTCCCCGTCGTCGAAGAACCGCCCGGCGGTCATCCTGCCCCGGACCGCCGCGGGCAGCGTCGGGGACGCCGCGACGACCGCCATGGTCTGGCCGGTGACCTCGCCGGGGGCCACCACGTCGTTCGCCCGTACCTGGACGCTCGCGGTCTCCTGGGAGTCGGCGATCGCCGCCACGGACTCGACCCCGGCCAGCCGCGCGACCGCCCGGACACCCGACCAGTCCACGAGCGGGACGGGGTCGGCCGACGGCGGCGGCGGGGGCACCACCACCGTGACCGAGGTGGCGCCGAGCGCGTCGAACCGGCCGACGATCTGGTTGCCCGCGGTGGACGACACACCGATGGTGATGACCAGGGTGGTGATGCCCAGCACGGTGCCCAGGGTGGTCAGGGCGGAACGCAGCGGACGGGCGAGCACCCCCGCCAGCGCCTCCGTCCACAGGTCCCTGACGTCCATCCGGGGACGCTCGACGCCCCTGGCCCCGCCGCGACGCCGGGGCCGTGCGCGGCGACCGGTGCGCCGTCCGCCGGTGTTCACTTCTGCCGCCTCCGGGAGGCGCGCGGGGGCCCTCATCGGCTCTCCTCGGTGAGTCGTCCGTCGCTGATCCTCGCCCGCCGGTCGGCGCGTCGGCTCACCGCCTCCTCATGCGTGATCACGACCAGGGTCATGCCCTGCTCGCTCAGCCGGTCGAAGAGGTCCAGCACCGATTCGGTGTTCTCGCTGTCGAGGTTGCCGGTGGGCTCGTCGCACAGCAGGAGTGCGGGCTCGCCCAGCAGCGCCCGGGCGATCGCCACGCGCTGCCGTTCACCCCCGGAGAGCCGGTCCGGCCGGAAGCCTGCCCGGTGCGCCAGGCCGACCCGGTCCAGCACCTCCTCGGCCCTGGCCCGGCGGCCGCCCCGGCCGCGGCCGGGGCGCGGCCGGCGGTAGGTCTCGGCCAGCATGACGTTCTCCTCCACCGTCCGGTACGGCAGCAGATGGAAGGACTGGAAGACGAAGCCGATCCGGCTGCCGCGCAGTGCGGTGCGCTCCAGGTCGCCGAGGGCGTTGGTCTCCACCCCGTCGAGCCGGTAGGTGCCGGAGGTCGGCCGGTCGAGCAGTCCGAGCGTGTTGAGCAGCGTCGACTTACCGGAACCGGACGGGCCGACGATCGACAGGTGCTCGCCGCGCCGGACGGTCAGGTTCACGTCACGCAGGGCGTGGACCGGCGGTTCGGAGTCGAATGTCCGGCCGACGGAGACGAGCTGGATGACGGCGTCCCCGACGTTCTCCCCTTCGTCGGCGTTCTCGGCGTTCTCGGTGTTCCCTGTGATCCCGGTGCTCCCGACGGGCGCGAAGGTCTTCGGCTGGCGCGTCTTCGGCGGGGCGCTCGTCGGCGGCTCGGTCATCGCCCGACCACCACCTGGTCGCCCGCCTTCAGGTCGTCGCCGGACGGTGTGACCTCCACCTGCCCGTCCGCCGTCAGGCCCGCCGTGACCGGGACGTCCACGGTCGTGCCGGCGTGCACGACCTGCACCCTGGCCCGTCCGTCGGCCGACGTGTGCAGCGCGGTGAGAGGCACCGTCAGCACCTCGCCCTGCGACGCGCCCACCTCGATGGTCACCCGCACCGTGTCCCCGGCGTTCTTCGTCAGCCGGCCCGCTGGGACGGAGATCCGCACCGGTACCGGAGCCGCCCCGTCCCCGCTCCCGCCGCCCGACGTCTCCGATGACCCCGACCGGTCCTTGCCGTCCTGTGTGCCGTCCTTCGGCACGTCCTCGCGGAGCGCCGTCAGTCGGCCGGTCACCTCCGTGCCGTCGGTGGTCCGCACCCGCGCCGTCATGCCCGTGCGGAGCAGCCCGGCGTCACTGCCGGGCACCACGGCCCGCACCACGACCTTGGAGCCGGTCACCGTGCCGATCGCCGCGGACGGTTGGTCACCGACCTTCACGGACACCTTGTCCCACCGGGCCGGCAGCTTCGGCAGGAAGACCACCTCGCCCGCCGGGATCTTCGTTCCGTATCCGGCCTGGAAGGCGGCGAGCGCCGCGTTGGCCGCATCCAGCTGCTGCTGTGCCGCCTTGAGCCGGAGCCTTTGCCCGTCCCCACCGGTGCCGGAGCCCTTGGACTCGCCGTCCCGGGCGTCGAGGAGGCCCTGCTGGGCGGTGGTCACCGCCGTTTCGAGGGTGGCGAGCTGCTGCTTGTCGGCGCTGTCGGGCTCCTGCGCGCCATAGCCCCTGCTCCGGTACCAGCGGCTCACCGCCGCGGCGTCCGACTGCCCGTACGTCCCGTCGACGGCCCCGGGGTCGAACCCCAGCCGGGCCAGGGCCTGTTCGAGTTGCCTGACGTCGTCCCCGGACGTGCCCGGACCCAGCGTGCGGTACATCGGGACGGCGCCCCGCAGCACCAGCACCGGCCGGCCGCTCACCTGCATCAGCACATCACCCTCCGTCACCTCCGCCCCGGCGACCGGCGCCCTGGTGACCCGCTGGACGACGGCATCACCGGCCGCGGGCCCCCCGGAGCCGGAATCCGGGGCGCCGACGGGTCCGGCCAAGGACACACTCTGCGGCGAGTCGAACTCCACCGTGCCCTGGGCGACCACGCGCGCGGTCAGGGACCGCCGGGTGACCGCGACGGTGACCGGCCCGGCCTTCGGCGGCCGGTGCGCGGCTGCGGCGTCCGCCGGCGACCGCATCTGCGAACCGGCGAACCAGCCGCCCGCCCCGACCAGCGCCACTGCCGCGACGATGAGCGCCAGTTGCCGGGGACGGCTGGCCGCCCGAGCGGGGCGCCGCGTCACCCGGCACCTCCGCCGCTGGCCGGGGCCTTCATGAACTTCGGGAAGTAGGCGGCCCGGAACTTCCTGCCGCACTCCAGGTCCGTGAGCGCCAGGTCGACGTCCTTGGCGAGGCGGGGCATGGCCTCCTCCTTGCTCAGGGTCTTCGCCTGCTTCCCGTCGGGGCCCACCGCGGCGGGCCCGGCAGCGGGGCCGGCGGACGCCATCGCCCCCAGCTTGACCATCTCCCCGATGCCGGTCGGCTGTGTGGTCGTGACGGGGATGCCGTGGTCCTTGAGACAGGTGGCGTACGACTGCGCCAGGGCGATCAGCCGCGGATCACCGTTGAGCGCCTGGGCGTTGGCCTGGTTCTGTTCGGCGGTGGTGACGCTTCGCTCCTGGGCGGACGCGGAGCCGTAGACCTGTCTGTCGGCCTCCCCGGAGCAGCCGGTCCACTCCTTCCTCCCGGTCTTCGGGTCCGGTGGGCCGCCCAGCGCCTTGTCGTAGGCGGCCTTCTGCCCGGGTGTGAGGGTGGCGACGTAGTCCGCGTTGGGCGAGGAGCCGTTCGAGGTCTCCCGGAACGCCGCGCTGCCCGGCGCCTTCGGATCGTCGGGGTAGACGGCGGCCGCGTAGATGCCGAAGCCGTACTTCTGGCGGTACTTCTTCGTCAGGTCGTAGTCCGCCCCGTCGGTGGCCCAGGAGGCAGCCGGGTCCTCGGGGGCGACGGGCGTGTAGGTGAACCCCTGCTTCTTCATGCAGACCGCGAGCGCGTTCTCCAGCAGGTACCGCTTCTTGAGGTCCGGTCCGGCGTCCGGGGGAACGTCGAGCTGTCCCCGCGCTCCGGCCGGGTCCTTCGCGCCGCCCGCCGCGTGCGACGCCGTCTCGGCGCCGCACGCCGCCAGCAGCGGCAGCAGACTCACGGCCACGGCCAGATTCCGAACCGTGCGGGATGCAGACATGCTTGTCCAATCGATCGGGTGAGGGGGTTTCGCCGGCCTGTCGGGCACGGGGCGGCCGGCACCGACGGAAGCGTGGCGGCCACGGGTGATCACCCCTGGCCCGGACCATGACCGCTCTGTAACAGCGGTTCACGGCAGCGGTTCACGGCAGCGGCTCACGGCAGCGGTTCACGGCGCCTTCGGCCCGGAGACGAAGGTGCCGTTCCTGTCGTGGGGCCAGGCGTCGGCGACGCGTCCGTGCAGGTGGATGCCCGCCCGGCACAGGTCACCGCCCGTACCAACCGGCTGTGCGACGGGGTGGCAGATGATGGCGTGCATGAATCAACTCGGTGACGCGTTGCGGGCGTGGCGGGATCGGCTGGATCCCGCGCAGGTGGGGTTGGCGCACGGGGCGTCCCGTCGGGTTCCTGGTCTGCGGCGCGCGGAGCTCGCCCTGCTGGCCGGCATCTCGGTCGAGTACGTGGTCCGGCTCGAACAGGGACGGGTGCAGACGCCCTCGGCGCAGGTGTGCTCGGCGCTGGCCCGCGCCCTGCAACTGTCCGACGACGAGCAGGCCCACCTGTTGCGGATGGCCGGCCACGTCGCGGACCCCCGCCGGGTCCCGCGCGTGGACCCGGCGAACCTGTACCGGATCACGGACCAGCTCGCCGCCAATCCGTTGGCGCTCTACGACGCCACTTGGCAGTTGCTCTACTGGAATCCGCTGTTCGCGTCCACATTCGGTGAGCGCGCCGTCAGTGAGTCGAATGAGCGCAACGTCCTGGTGTGGGTGTTCCTGGGTGAGCTGCCGCGGCAGACGGCGTCCGAGCGGGCGGCGTTCGAGGAGTCGCTCATCGCCGACCTGCGCGCGACGACCAGCCGGTACCCCGACGACCCCGACCTGCCGGCGCTGATCGCGAGGCTGAGCCGCAGCCCGCGGTTCTGTGAGCTGTGGAGCCGCCGGTCGGTGGGCGGGCACGAGAGTGCGCGCAAGTACGCCGAACACCCCGAGGTCGGAGACATCGCCCTGATCTCCGATGTGCTGACCACCCAGGGCGATCTCCGGCTCGTGGTGTACACACCGCAGCCGGGAACCGACGCCCGCGGCAAACTCGATCTGCTCACCGCCATCGGCGCCCAGAAGATGTCCCTTCAGCGGTGAGCGGCCCGCTTCTGTGGGTGGTACGCGCCGTACCAGGAAGTGCCGTGGCTCCCGAACGGGCT
The DNA here is from genome assembly GCF_007896895.1 of Streptomyces misionensis. GTDB lineage: Bacteria > Actinomycetota > Actinomycetes > Streptomycetales > Streptomycetaceae > Streptomyces > Streptomyces misionensis_A. The sequence goes on from NZ_VOGW01000034.1 coordinate 56,853, forward strand.
CCCGGGGCCGCAGCATCGACTCCGTGAACAGCGCACCAGGGTGCTGTTCGGAGCGGAGAATCCAGCATGACCACCACGTTCATCACCGGAGCCAACAAGTCCCTCGGTCTGGAGACCGCCCGTCGTCTCGTCGAGGCCGGGCACACCGTTGTCGTCGGCGCCCGTGATCCCGAGCGCGGCCGGGCCGCGGCCGCGTCGCTGGGCGCCCGGTTAGTCCGGATCGACGTGACCGACGACGCCTCGGTCGAGGCCGCCGCGGCCGATGTCGCCGCGCACGAGGGGGCCATCGACGTCCTGATCAACAACGCCGGCGTCCTGGGCCGGGTCGGGCCCGTCGAGGAGTACACCGCGGCCGACATGAGCGCCGTGCTCGACGTGAACGTCGTCGGCGTCGTGCGCGTCACGCACGCCTTCCTGCCGCTGCTGCGCAAGTCGTCGCACCCTGTCATCGTCAACGTGTCCAGCGGAATGGGTTCCTTCGGCCTGACCCAGGACCCGGACCGGGTCGAGTCGCAGTACTCCCTGCCCCTCTACGCCGCGTCGAAGGCAGCGGTCACCATGCTCACGACGCAGTACGCCAGGGAACTCGAGGACGTGAAGGTCAACGCCGCCGACCCCGGTCAGACCGCCACCGACTTCACCGGAGGCATCGGACGCGGAGTCGCCGAGGGCGCCGAATCCATCGTGGCCCTCGCGACGATCGGCCCGAACGGCCCCACCGGACAGTTCATCGACCGC
>NZ_VOGW01000035.1:0-2603 GCF_007896895.1 Streptomyces misionensis
CGGCCGCCGAGCTTGCCGCGCTCTACGCCCGGCGCTGGGAGATCGAGCTGGTCTTCGACGAGATCAAGACCCACCAGCGCGGCCGGCCGGTCCTCAGGTCGCAGACTCCGGACGGGGTGCGGCAGGAGATCTACGCGCACTTGATCGTGCACCATGCCACCCGGGATCTACTGGACGAAGCCGCTCGGCTGCACAGCAGCACTGCAGAGCGGACCTCGTTCACCCGAGCCCTACACGTCGTCCGCCGCACGGTGATCTCACCGAGCGGCTTTTCCCCCCTCCGCCCGCAGACGAGACCGGCACCTCGGGCTCGCCGAGATCGGCCGCAGCCTGTTACCCCGCCGCCGGCCCCGTGACTGCCCCCGCAAGATCCGCTCCTGCATCACCGGCTACGGCAGCAAGGCCCCCGAAGAACCCGCCAGCCAGCGTCGTTCCCCGGTCGTCCTCACCCTGAACCACCGATGGCACGATCACTAAAGCAACGGCATTGGAACGGATGACCTGGGGGGTGGTGTCACCGGGCCTGGGAGGCGCCGTTGGAGACGCTGATGAGAGGTCTGACTACCGCCTGGCCTGGCGCAATGCCTGGCCGCTTGCGGGCGGCAGGTCTGCATAACGTGGATGCGCGCATACGACGCCAACGCCCTGGCCAGCACCGCATGAGCCCCGTTCGGGAGGATGGGTTGGACAACATCGACGACGTGGGCGTCTTCCTCGGCCTGGACGTCGGCAAGAGCGCCCATCACGGGCACGGGCTGACCCCGGCCGGCAAGAAGGTCTTCGACAAGCAGCTGCCCAACAGCGAGCCAAAGCTGCGGGCCGTCTTCGACAAGCTGGCCGCGAAGTTCGGCACCGTGCTGGTGATCGTGGACCAGCCCGCCTCGATCGGAGCCCTGCCCCTGACGGTCGCCCGGGCCGCCGGCTGCAAGGTCGCCTACCTGCCCGGCTTGTCCATGCGGCGGATCGCCGATCTCTACCCGGGTGAGGCGAAGACCGACGCGAAGGACGCCGCGGTGATCGCGGACGCCGCACGGACCATGCCGCACACCCTGCGCTCGTTGGAACTGACCGACGAGATCACCGCCGAGCTGACCGTGCTGGTGGGCTTCGACCAGGACCTCGCGGCCGAGGCGACCCGCACCTCCAACCGGATACGCGGCCTGCTCACCCAGTTCCACCCCAGCCTGGAACGCGTCCTGGGCCCTCGCCTGGACCACCCTGCCGTGACCTGGCTGCTGGAACGCTACGGATCCCCAGCCGCCCTGCGGAAAGCCGGACGCCGCAAGCTGATTGAGGTGATCCGGCCCAAGGCTCCGCGCATGGCCCAGCGGCTGATCGACGAGGTGTTCGATGCGCTCGACGAGCAGACCGTCGTGGTCCCGGGCACCGGCACTCTCGACCTGGTGATCCCGTCCCTGGCCCGTTCGCTCGCGGCCGTCCACGAACAGCGACGAGCCCTGGAAGCGCAGATCGGACAGCTGCTGGAGGCTCACCCTCTTTCCGCGGTCCTGACCTCGATTCCGGGAGTCGCGGTCAGGACCGCCGCCACCTTGCTGGTCACCGTCGGCGACGGCACCAGCTTCCCCACCGCCGCCCACCTCGCCTCCTACGCCGGCCTGGCCCCGACAACCAAGTCGTCGGGACCTCGATCCACGGCGAACACGCGCCACGAGGCGGCAACCGGCAACTCAAACGCGCGATGTTCCTGTCGGCGTTCGCCGCGCTGCACGATCCCGCCTCCCGCACCTACTACGACCGATGCCGGGCCCGAGGAAAGACCCACACCCAGGCACTTCTCCGCCTGGCCCGCCAGCGGATCAACGTGCTGTTCGCGATCCTGCGCGACGGCACCTTCTACGAACCCAGAACCCCACGCCTCGCTTGACGAAAGACATAGAGGCACCCCCCCCGGGCGCGGCACGCCGCCCGCGTCGCGTCGACGACGGCTCAGCCGGTGCCGTGCAGCGCCGCGTCCAGCGCCTGCTCGAAGCGCGGGTGACGGAAGGTGAATCCCGCCGCCAGCAGGGCCGTCGGGACCGCCCGCGTGCTGAAGGTGAGGCTCGTGGCGAACCCGCCGAGCGCCGCGCGCAGCGCGACGGCGGGGACCGGGACGAGGGCCGGGCGGTGCACGGCGCGGCTCAGCGCCCGTGTCACCGCGCGGTTCGTCAGGGGATGCGGGGCCGTGAAGTCCGCCGGCCCGGACAGCGTCTCGGTGCCGAGGGCGAACCGCAGGGCCGCGATCTGGTCGGCCAGGGAGATGAACGGCCAGTACTGGTCGCCGGAGCCGAGCCGTCCGCCCAGCCCGAGGCGGAACAGCGGCAGCAGCCGCCCGAAGGCGCCGCCCCGGGCCGCGACCACCAGACCGGTGCGCGGGTGCACCACCCGGATGCCCGCCTTCCGGGCCGGGTCGGCGGCGGCCTCCCACTCGGCGCAGACGGAGGCCAGGAAGTCGGTCCCGGCCGGGGCGCTCTCGTCCACGATCCGCTCGCCGGTGTCGCCGTAGTAGCCGGTCGCGGACGCCGACACCAGGACCCGCGGGGGCACGGCCGAGGCGGCGCAGGCCCGCGCGATCGTCCCGGTGCCGCGCACCCGGCTGTCCCGGA
>NZ_VOGW01000035.1:2883-26795 GCF_007896895.1 Streptomyces misionensis
ACCTCGCCCCCGACGGGATCCCAGCGCGCCGACTCGCTGCCGTCGTGCGGGGCGTGGGCCGAGGAGGCCCGTACGAGCCGGACGACCTGATGGCCGTCGGCCAGCAGCGAGCGGACGAGGGCGGAGCCGACGAGTCCGGTGGAGCCGGTGATCACGACGCGCATGTCGTCCTCCAGGGGCGGGCGTTGAGGTGACGGTGGCCCCCGGTTCGGACCGGACGCGGAGGCCGGGCGGGGGAGGGGGACCCGGTTGCCCGGAACCCTGTGTGTCTCGCCTTACCACACCCCGGGCGACTGCCCGCGACCGACCCCCGATCGACCGTGTGCGGACACCCTTTCGCCGGGTGACCGTGGGGTAGGGTACGAGCTGTTTGGTTTAACGTTCAGCTTGAGGAGGGTCCATGGCTCAGCAGGAGCGAGCTGTCCGGACCCGACGCGCCGTCCTCGAAGCCGCCGCCGCGGTCTTCGCCGAGCGCGGTTACGCGGCGGCGACCATCGCCGAGATCCTCAACCGGGCCGGTGTCACCAAGGGCGCCCTCTACTTCCACTTCGACTCCAAGGCGGCCCTCGCCCGGGGCGTGCTCCAGGAACAGATATCGACGGAGTACCACGTCCCCCGCGAACTGAAGCTCCAGGAATGGGTGGACGCGGGCATGACGCTGGCCGACCGGCTGCCCCGCGAACCCCTGCTGCTGGCCGGCGTCCGGCTGTCGGCCGACCTGAGGGGCCGCAGCGTCTTCGGCAGCGCCTGGCCCGCCTGGGCCGAGTTCACCGCGGCCCGGCTGACGGAGGCCAAGGCCAGGGGCGAGGTGCTGCCGCACGTGGTGCCCGAGGAGTCCGCGCAGGTCTTTCTCGGCGCGTGGACGGGAGTGCAACTGGTCTCCCAGGCCCTCGCCGACTGGGCCGATCTGGACGAGCGCATGGCGGCGCTCTTCGACCATCTGCTCCCGGCCATCACCGTGCCGTCCGTCCTGGACCGGCTCGACACCGCCCCCGACCGGGGGGCCCGGGTGATCGCCGAGGTGCGCGGCCGGTCGCGCACCGCACTCGCCGGCGCGCGCGCCTGACGTCCGCGCAGCCGAAAGGCCGTCATATGCGTGACGGCCACGAGGGGGACGAGCCCCGTTGGCGGACGCGTTTGATCCGTTTCACGTGCGGTACCGGCCAACGGGAATCCGGTGCGAAGAACGTATCTTCGGTCACTACGATGTGACCGCTAAGACAACTATTCGACCGGCTCGTCGCACAAGGGCCGGTCGGGGTCGCCGATGCCAGGGACCGCTCCCCGGGCTGCGGTGATCTTCCTTCCCAGGAGGACCCTCCCGCATGTTCCGACGTATTGGCGCTGCAGTCGTCCGGCATCCGGTCTGGACGATCGTGGCCTGGCTGATCGCCGCGGTGGCGATCGTCGCCACCGCCCCAGGCCTGCCCTCGAACAGTGACGAGAGCAGCTTTCTGCCCAAGAGTTACGAGTCGATCAAAGCCGCGGACCTTCAGCAGAAGGCGTTCCCCAGCGCCTTCACGCCGTCCGCGATCGCGCTCTACCAGCGCACCGACGGCGGCCGGCTGACCGCCGCCGACCAGAAGGACATCGCCCGGATCACCACCGGACTGGGCGAGAAGAAGATCGACCAGGTACAGAAGGTCGTCCCCGGCCCGCCGTCGAAGGACGGCAGGTACGCCCTGACCCTGGTCCAGATGGACAGCAAGAACGCCGGCCAGCCCAAACAGGCCGACGCCGCCAAGGCGTTGCGCGACGACGTCAAGCAACTGGCCAAGGGCACCCACCTCGACGTCAAACTGGGCGGCTCGGCCGCACAGGCCCTCGACCAGCAGGACTCCTCCAAACGCGGCCAGGCGCTGATCGGCTTCGGCACCTTCGCCATCATCCTGGTGACCCTGCTGATCATCTTTAGGGCACCCATCCTGGCCGTCCTGCCCCTGGTCCTCATCGGCCTGGTGTCGGCCGTCGCCAACGGGCTGATCGCCTACGCCACCAAACTCTTCGGACTCCAGGCCAACAGCTCCATCTCGTCCATCCTGATCGTGGTCCTCTTCGGCGTCGGCACGGACTACTTCCTGTTCCTGATGTTCCGTTACCGCGAGCGCCTCAGGGCCGGTGACGAACCCAAGGAGGCCATGGTCAACGCGGTCGGCCGAGTCGGCGAGGCCATCGCCTCGGCCGCGGGCGCGGTCATCATCGCCTTCCTCGCACTGGTCCTGTCCACGCTGGGCTTCCTCAAGCAGATGGGCCCCGCGCTCGCCATCGCGGTGGCCGCGACCCTGGTCGCCGGCCTGACCCTGATCCCGGCCGTGGTCTCCCTGATCGGCCCCAAGGTCTTCTGGCCGTCCAAGTCCTGGCAGAAGGAGCCGGAGAACGCCCGGTTCGCCGCGCTCGGCCGCGCGGTGCGGCGCCGTCCGGCACTGACCGCCGTCGCCTCCGGCCTGGTCCTGCTCGCCCTGTCGGCCGGCACCCTCGGCTACAAGGCCACCTTCGACCTGGCCTCGGGCTCGATGCCCAAGACCAAGGAGTCGATGGTCGTCCAGGACCAGATGCAGAAGGCGTACTCGGCGGGCGCCGCCGCGCCCACCGACGTCTACCTCTCCAGCACCGACGGCAAGCCGCTGGACAAGAGCGGCTTCGCCGCGTACGCGCGCAAGCTCGGCTCGGTGGACGGCGTCGCCGGTGTCCGGATGAGCCAGCTCAACAAGGAGGGCACCACCGCCGACTTCACCGTCACCCTCAAGTACGAGGCGTCCACGGACCGGGCCATCGACGCCGTGGGACGGGTGCGCGACGCCGCGCACGCGGGCGCGCCCGCCGGCACCGAGGCGCTGGTCGGCGGCATGTCCTCGATCTACAAGGACATCGACACGGCGGTCAACCACGACTACCGCACGGTGTTCCCCGTCGCCGCCGTCCTCATCATGGTCATCCTCGGCCTGCTGCTGCGCAGCGTCGTGGCGCCCTGGTACCTGATGGCCTCGGTGGGCCTCGGCTTCGGCGCCACCCTGGGCGCCACGGTCTGGATCTTCCAGAAGGGGGAGGGGCACTCCGGCCTGATGTTCATGCTCCCGGTGATCATGTATCTCTTCGTGGTCGCCATCGGCACGGACTACAACATCCTCATGATCGCCCGGCTGCGGGAGGAGGCCCGCGAGGGCCGCGAACCGCGCGAGGCGGCCGGCATGGCGCTGCGGCACGCCGGGCCGACCGTGGCCGCGGCCGGCTTCATCCTGGCGGCCACCTTCGCCACGATGATGCTGGCGGGCAACTCCCTGCTCACGGAGATGGGTTTCGCGGTCTCCTTCGGCATCGCGATCGCCGCGTTCGTCATGGCGATGTTCTTCACGCCGAGCCTCACCGCGCTCATCGGCCACGCGGCCTGGTGGCCGGGCCACGGCGACCGCGCGGAGCAGGACCCGGCCGCCACGGACCCGACCGGACCCGGCCGGGTCCCGGGCGCCCGTGACGCCTCCGCCCACGACCCGGCGGGCCGCGGCCGCTGACACCGGTCCCGGCGGACGAGGGGCACACCAGGGCGGCCGGCCCCGGTGTGCCCCTCCGTCCTCGCGCCGGGAGGCGTACCCGGAACCCCTGGTACACCGTTGACCGGTCACGTTTCGGGCGGGTGCGCCGCGGTACCCGGAGCCGCATGTTCCGCAGCATCGCGCGTGGCTGCGCCGCCGGCGCCGCCGGTACCACCGCACTGAACGCGGCGACCTACCTGGACATGGCGTTGCGGGGCCGGCCCTCCAGCAGCGCCCCCGAAGACGTGGTCGAGAAGGTCACCGAGAGGGCCGGTCACCCGGTCCCCGAGACGGACGGCCGGGACAACCGGTTGTCCGGGATGGGCGCGCTCGCGGGCATCGCCGTCGGTGTCGGCGCCGGCGTCGCCGCGTCGCTGCTCCACCGGCTCGGCGTGCGCCCGCCCCTCTGGCTGGGCGGGCCGGCCACCGGAGCGCTGGCGATGGCCCTCACCGACGCCCCGATGGCCGGCCTCGGGGTCAGCGATCCGCGCAGCTGGTCGGCCACCGACTGGACCGCGGACGCCCTCCCGCACCTGGCCTACGGCCTGGTGACCTACGGGCTGATCAGCGCGGCGCACCGGCGCCGCTGAACCCTGGGGCGCCGCCTCACAGCAGCAGCAACAGCACCGCCAGCGCGGTGCAGCCCGCGCAGACGGCCAGCGTCCAGCCCACACAGCGCCGCCGCAGCTCGTCGTAGCGGTGTTCGTACTCGGCGCGCAGCGACGTGCACCGGGCCGCGATCCGCTCCAGGTCCTTCCTGGCGCGCAGCAGGCTGTCCGCCACGTAGCACTGCTCGATCTCCGCGCGCTGCGCGCTCGTCAGCCACTCCATGGGCCGCACGAACTCCCGGGCACGCTGCTCGGCCTCCGCGATCCGCGCCTGCCAGAGCAGGTACCCCTCCACCTCGTTGCCCAGTTCCCCGCCGGTTCCCCCCTGCGCCAGTTCGCTCACCGCAGTCCTCGGTCGCTCAGAGCGCGCTGTGGGCCTCGGCCTCGGCGAGCGCGATGTCGGGGTGGTGCAGGTCGAACGCCGGGGACTCGCTGCGGACCCGCGGCAAGGTCAGGAAGTTGTGGCGCGGCGGCGGGCAGGAGGTCGCCCACTCCAGGGAACGGCCGTAGCCCCACGGGTCGTCCACGCCGACCGGCACGCCGAACCGGGCGGTCTTCCAGACGTTGTAGAGGAACGGCAGCATCGACAGGCCCAGCAGGAACGAACCGATGGTGGACACCGTGTTCAGCGTGGTGAAGCCGTCGGCCGCCAGGTAGTCGGCGTAACGGCGCGGCATGCCCTCGGCACCCAGCCAGTGCTGCACCAGGAAGGTGGTGTGGAAGCCGACGAACAGTGTCCAGAAGGTGATCTTGCCGAGGCGCTCGTCCAGCATCTTGCCGGTGAACTTCGGCCACCAGAAGTGGAAGCCGGCGAACATGGCGAACACGACCGTGCCGAAGACCACGTAGTGGAAGTGGGCCACCACGAAGTACGAGTCGGAGACGTGGAAGTCCATCGGCGGGGAGGCCAGGAGGACTCCGGTCAGGCCGCCGAAGAGGAAGGTGACGAGAAAGCCCGCCGACCACAGCATCGGCGTCTCGAAGGACAGCGAGCCCTTCCACATCGTGCCGATCCAGTTGAAGAACTTCACCCCGGTCGGTACCGCGATCAGGAAGGACATGAAGGAGAAGAACGGCAGCAGCACCCCGCCGGTGACGAACATGTGGTGCGCCCACACGGTGATGGACAGCCCCGCGATGGAGATCGTCGCCGCGATCAGACCCATGTAGCCGAACATCGGCTTGCGGGAGAAGACCGGGATGACCTCGGAGACGATGCCGAAGAACGGCAGCGCGATGATGTACACCTCGGGGTGGCCGAAGAACCAGAAGAGGTGCTGCCACAGCAGGGCGCCGCCGTTGGCCGCGTCGAAGATGTGCGATCCGAAGATGCGGTCCACCTCGGCACCGAAGAGCGCGGCGGCCAGCACCGGGAAGGCGAACAGGACCAGGACGCTGGTCAGCAGCACGTTCCACACGAAGATCGGCATCCGGAACATCGTCATGCCCGGGGCGCGCATGCAGATGATCGTGGTGATGAAGTTGACCGAGCCGAGGATGGTCCCGAAGCCCGAGAAGGCCAGACCCATGAACCACACGCTCGCGCCGACACCGGGCGAGAACACCTCGTTGTGCAGCGGGGCATAGGCGAACCAGCCGAAGTCGGCCGCGCCGTCCGGGGTGATGAAGCCGGCCACCGCGATCAGCGAGCCGAACAGGTACAGCCAGTAGGCGAACATGTTCAGCCGCGGGAACGCCACGTCGGGGGCGCCGATCTGCAGCGGCATGATCCAGTTGGTGAAGCCGGAGAACAGGGGTGTCGCGAACATCAGCAGCATGATCGTGCCGTGCATGGTGAACGCCTGGTTGAACTGCTCCTTGGAGACGATCTGCAGTCCGGGCCGGGCGAGTTCGGCGCGCATGATGAGCGCCAGCAGACCGCCGAGGATGAAGAACGCGAACGACGTCGCCAGGTACAGCGTGCCGATCGTCTTGTGATCGGTGGTCGTCAGCCACTTCACCACGACATGGCCCGGCTGCTTGCGCCTCACCGGTACTTCACTGTCGTAAGTGTCGGCCGGCCCCTTGGGCTCGTTCAGAATGCTCACAGCTCGTACGCCTCCCGGCGCTCTCAGGTTCGCCGACGTCAGTCACCCGACATCCTTGCGGCACCGGAGCGGCGCGGACGCCCTCGGCGGCCCGGACGCGGCCGATCGGCTGACGCTCGCACCCGAATGGAGCAGCCGTACACCCCTTTTGGCGCAACGGGCGCTCAGGGCGAGTGATTGGCGAAGGTCGCCACGTACGTGCCGTACAGCAGCGAGAAGCCGGCGAGGGTCCAGCAGAGCCGCAGCGCGCCCTCGGGGTTGGTGCGCCGCATGCGTACGAGGGCCTGGGCCGCGGGGATGAGCAGCGGGAAGGCCGGCAGCAGAAAGCGCGGCTTGGACTCGAAGGGGCCCGAGACCGCCACGACCGGCAGCAGCAGCGCGGCGGTGAACAGCACCAGCGCAAGCGGCGCCCGGTCCCGGCACAGCAGCCCGAACAGGAGGATGCCCGCCGCGACCACCACCAGGGCCACCGGATAGATGATCCCGCCGTCGAACAGCGGCATCGTCGCGAGGAACCGCAGGGTGCCCAGGCCCAGGTCGAAACGGGACTCCCAGGCGCTCTGCACCTGGAAGTAGCCGTGCAGCAGATCGCCCGTGCGGTGCCCGACCAGCAGCAGGTACGCCGTCCAGCCGAGCGGGGCCGCGCAGACGCCGGCCCACAGGCCCGCCGGCACCCGGCCGCGCCGCCGTACGACCTCCAGGGCCGCGACGCCGAGCACGGCGGCGGCCGCCGCGTAGCCGTTGGGCCGGGTCAGGCCCGCGAGCCCGGCCAGCAGGCCGGCCGTCAGCCAGCGGTGGTCCAGCAGGGCGTACAGGGACCACACGGCGAGCGCGATGAACAGGGGCTCGGTGTAGGCGAGGGTGAGGACCACCGAGTGCGGCAGGACCGCCCACAGGGCGACCATGGCGGTGGCCACGGCGCGGCCGTGCAGCCGGTGCCCGATCGCGTAGACCCCGAGGGCGGCCAGCGCGGTCGCGGCCCAGGCGATCAGCAGCGCCGCCACGCCCGGCGACAGCAGGGGGACGTGGTCGAGCGCCCGGATGAGCGCCGGGTACAGGGGGAAGAACGCCCAGTCCGTCTGCACCGCGCCGGAGTCGGTGATGTGCAGCCGGGTCCCGTAGCCGTGGGTGGCGATGTGCAGGTACCAGACGGAGTCCCAGGAGTGGGCCAGGCCCTTGAGCATCGAACGGCCGGTGAGCACGTTCACCGCGACCACGAGGGCCGCCCCGGTCAGCCGTACGGCCGCGAACAGGGCGAGGGCCCGCCGGGCCCCCGGCGGGCAGGCCCACCGTCCGCGTTCCCCGGAGGCGGGGAGACCGGGCCGTTCGGGGACGGAGGGGTCGCGGCGCTGCGGGGAGAACGTACTCACCCTCCGACCTTGATCGCAGCCGCGCGCCCGTGCAATGGGACCACGCCGATCGCGCCACTTCTGTCTTGTTTTCCGCGCTGGTCAGAGCGTCGACGGCGGCGAAAATCAAGACCGTCTCGCCCTACCGGTCCCGGTTCGCGCCGGTCATCCTGGTACGTGGGCCCGCCCCGGGCCGCACCCGCGGAAGGAGTCCCGCTGTGGACGGCTGGTACGTCGACGACCGCTGCACCAACTGCGACGTGGCCCGGCAACTGGCGCCGGACCTGATCGGCGAGGAGGACGGCAGGTCCCGGATGCTGCGGCAGCCGCGCACCGAGGAGGAGGTCCGGCGCCTGCACGCCGCCGTCTTCGCCTGCCCCACCCGCTCGATCCGTCCGGCCACCGGACACGCCGATCAGAGCCTCGACCCGTTCCCCATGCGCCTGGACGACACCGTGCTGCTCTGCGGCCACAACTCACGGCGGACCGCGGGCGCCAACTCCTATCTGCTGCGCCGCCCCTCCGGCACCCTGATGATGATCGACACCCCGCGCTGGGCACCCGACCTGGCCGACCGCTACGCCGCCCTCGGGCGGGTCACCGAGGTGCTGCTCACCCACCGCGACCACGCCGCCCACGGCCGCCGTTACGCCGACCGCTTCGGCGCCCGGCTGTGGATCCACGAGGGCGACCTCGACGCCGCGCCCGACGCGGACCGGGTGATCCGCGGAATCGACCCGGTGGAGGTCGGCGAAGGAGTCACCGTGCAGCCGCTGCCCGGACACACCCGGGGCAGCGTGCTGTACCTCGCCGACGACCGCTACTGCTTCAGCGGCGACAGCTTCTACTGGTCGCGGTCGCTCGCCGATCTGACCGTCGCGGACAGCGTGACCTGGTACTCCATCGAGGAACTGGCCGCCTCCCTGGCCCGCACCGCCGCCGGCCTGCGCTTCGAGTGGGTGCTGCCGGGCCACGGCGACCGGATGCGGCTGCCCGCCGACGAGATGTCCCGCCGCCTGCGCGCGCTGGCGGACCGCGCCCGTGTGCTGCGCCCGGCGCCCGTCGACTTCACGGCCGTACGGTGGTAGGGGGACCGGCGTTCGACAGCGGGAGGTCACCGTGCGACTGGCGGAGTTTCTGACCCGGGTCCAGGACCGTGGGGAGTACCGGAGCCCGGAGGAGGCCGAGCACGTGAGCGAGGCCGTGCTGTGGACGCTCGCCACGCGGATCAGCCCTCAGGAGGCCGACGACCTGGCGGCCCGGCTGCCCGCCCCGCTGGACGAGGCCCTGCACCGCGACCGGGGATGCGCCGAGTCCTTCGGCCGGGAGGAGTTCCTGCGGCGCGTGGCCCAGCAGACCGGCGCCCGGCCGCGCACGGCGGAGTGGGACGTGGGCGCGGTGCTGTCCACGGTCGCCGACGTGGTCCTCGGCGGCGAGCTGGACGATCTGCTGTCCCGGCTGCCGGACGACTACGCGGAGCTCTTCGGCAAGGCGGAACCCGGATGAGCCCCGGGCGGGGCTCGCTCAGCCCTGCCCGTGCGTCTCGGGCCTGCGCAGCCGCCGGTCGCACCACCGGCGGGTGACCTCGGCGACCTGGGCCAGTGCGCGCGGGTCCTCGAACAGATGGGTGGCCCGGGGGACCACGTGCAGATAGTGCGGGGCCCGCAGCCGTCGGGCGGCCTCCTCGTTCAGCCGCAGCATCTCGTGGTCGTCGCCGCCCACGATCAGCAGTACCGGGGCCGCCACCCGCTCCAGCGCGTCGCCCGCCAGCTCGGGCCGCCCGTCCCGCGAGACCACGGTCAGGACCTGCTCCGGGCGCTCGGCGGCGGCCGTCAGGGCCGCCGCGGTGCCCGTGCCGGCGCCGAACAGCACGACCGGGACGCCCCGGGTGTCGGGCTGCTCCGCGAGCCAGTCGATCGCCCCCACCAGCCGTCGGCTGAGCAGCGGGATGTCGTAGCGGTGCCCGGCGTTCAGCGCGTCGTGCCGTTCCTCCCGCTCGTTGAGCAGGTCGAGCAGCAGGGTGCCGAACCCGGCGGTGCGCAGCTCGGCGGCGACCGTCCGGTTGCGGGTGCTGTGCCGGGAGCTGCCGTTGCCGTGCGCGAACAGCACCACCGCACGCGACGGTGCCGGGACCACGAGGTCCCCGTGGAGCGCGGCGTCCGCCATACGGACGAGAACCATCTCGGAGATCATCGGCATCAACCCTTCCCGGGGCGCCGGCCCTGCCGATCGATACGGCCCGGATGTCCACCTCCCATCATGCGCCCGGGGCGCGGCTCCCGGCACCCGCAGGCTCCCGGCAGCCGCGGCGCGCGGCCCGGTCGACATCACCAGCCGGTCAGCAGCAGGTGGTTGAGGAGCAGGGCGAGCAGCACCTGGGCGGCGAGCCAGGGACGGGGGCGGGGGAGCAGCGCGCAGGCGGGCAGCAGCCACAGGGCGAAGGGCAGCCAGATGCGCTCGGTCTCGGCCTTGCTCAGTCCGGACAGGTCGGCCATGAGCAGCGCGAGCAGGGCGGCGGCCACGAGCACCGCGAGCCGGGCCCCGGGGCCGGTACGGCGGCGCAGCAGCAGCGCGCCCGCGCGGCACAGGCCCGCCGCCGTGGCCGGGCCGGTGATGAACACGGCACAGGCGAGGTCGGCCCACACCCAGTAGCCGTAGGGCCGGACGCCGCCCACGCCCTGGTGGTAGCGGACCGTCAACAGACGGTAGCCCTCCCACCAGTCGAAGCCCGCGAGCGTGAACGCCGCCGGGACGACGGCCAGTCCGGCGAGGAAGGCGAGCAGCGGCAGGCGGCGGTCGTGCGGTTCGTGCCGGGTGAGGACGAGGACCGCCGCGCCGAGCAGGGCGAAGAGCACGAGGCCGTACGAGAGGTAGCAGGTCAGCCCGGACAGCAGGCCCGAGGCGGCGGCCGCCCGGGGGGAGGGGCGGGTGAGGGCGACGGCGAGCAGGGCCACGGACCAGGCGGCGACCGCGGCGAAGTAGCCGTCGGCCGAGACGCCCTGCCACACCGCGGCGGGGGCCGCCACCACGAACGGCGCGGCCCGCCTCGCCGGCGCCTCGCCGGTCAGGGCCCGCAGCGCGACCAGCACCGCCGCGCATCCGCTCGCGCCGACGACCACGCACCACATCCCGGCCGATCCCCCGCAGATACTCGTTGCGGGCGGTCAGCCGGCCCGCGACGCCCCGCTGCCAGCCGTCCACCAGTGCCAGGGAGACGATCCAGGCCACCGCGGCCGCCCACCCGGCCGCGAGCAGCCACCGCCAGGGCAGACGGGCGGCGAGCGCGGGGCCGTACGCCACCGCGGCCGCGGCCAGCACCAGGGCCGTGGGCGTGCCGGGGCCGAGGTGCGGATCCCAGTCGGCGAGCAGCGGGGGCCAGTGCACGAACAGGGTGTGGTCGGCGTCCTGGATGCGCCGGCCGACCAGGACGGCCGCCGTCACCAGCAGGGCGGCGGCACCGGCGGCGTACAGGTCGCGGCGGGCGGCGGGGCGGAGGGTCACAGCGGAACGCTAGGCCGGGCGGGCGGCAAAGGGCCGCCGTCCGGGCCGGACGTCCGCGTTTCGTCACCGGTCCTGTCCCCGCTTTCGGGCCCTGTCCCGCCTAACGTCGGACCATGCGCGACCCTCACCGGCTCCCCTCCTCCCCGGGCTTCTGGCGCAGCCCCGTGCGCGGCCCCCGGTTCACCGCGGTGCTCGGCCTCGTCCTGCTCGCCGGCGTCAGCGTGCTGTTCGTGACCGGGCTGGTGTCGTACGCCGCCTACAACCCGAACCTGTCGCGGGTGAACGACACGACGCCGGACAAGGGCCTGCTGGGCTTCTACCTCTTCGCCTGGCCGACCCGCCCGGTGTGGCTGTACCGGCTCACCCAGGGCGTCCACGTCACGCTCGGCCTCACCCTGGTCCCCGTCCTGCTGGCCAAGCTGTGGTCGGTGGTGCCGAGGCTGTTCACCCTGCCGCCGGCCCGCTCGCTCGCCCACGCCCTGGAACGGCTGTCGCTGTTGCTGCTGGTGGGCGGCGGGCTGTTCGAGTTCACCACCGGAGTGCTCGACATCCAGCTGGACTACGTCTTCCCGGGCTCCTTCTACCCGCTGCACTTCTACGGCGCCTGGGTGTTCTTCGCGGCCTTCCTCGCCCACGCGGCGCTGAAGCTGCCGACGGCGGTGCGGGCCCTCAGGGAGCGGCCGGACGCGGGCGGCGGCGCGGACTCCCTGGTCTCCCCGCGCCCCGCCCCGCCCACCGTCTCCCGGCGCGGCGCGTTCGGCCTGGTCGGCGGCGGCTCGCTGCTGCTGTTCCTCACCACGGCCGGGCAGAGCCTGGGCGGGCCCCTGCGCCGTACGGCCCTGCTCGCGCCGCGCGGCCCGGCCGACCCGAACGGCGGCCCCAGCGGCTTCCAGATCAACAAGACGGCCGCGTACGCCGGGATCACCCCGGCCGACACCCACGAGGACGCCTGGCGCCTCGTCGTCACCGGCCGCACCGGCACCGTCCGGCTCAGCCGCGCCCGGCTGCTGCAACTTCCCTTGCACAGCGCCTCGTTGCCGATCGCCTGCGTGGAGGGCTGGTCGACCGCCGACCAGTGGTGGCGCGGGGTGCGGCTGCGCGACCTCGCCGCGCTCGTCGGACACGACGGCGCCGCGCCGGACGTGCTCGTGGAGTCCCTGCAACGGCACGGCGCGTTCCGCCGCGCGGCCCTGCGCGCCGACCAGGTGGCCGATCCGCGCTCCCTGCTCGCCCTCTACGTCAACGGCGAGGAACTCTCCGCCGACCACGGCCACCCCGCGCGCGTCATCGTGCCCGCCGCGCCCGGTGTGCTCAACACCAAATGGGTGGCCCGGCTGACCTTCGGAGACCTGCGATGAGGCCGCGCCGGCCCCGGCTGCCGCTCGGCAGTCCCCGCCAACTGGTGCTGCTCGGCTGCTCGTTCGCCGTCGCCGGGTACGCCGGGGTGCGGCTGCTGGCGAGCGACCCGCTCGGGGTGCTGCTGTGGTTCGTGGGCGCCGCCCTGCTGCACGACCTGGTGCTGCTGCCGCTGTACTCGGCCGCGGACCGGTCCCTCGTCCGCGGGCTCGGGACGGCCGGGCGGCGCGCCTGGACGCCGTACGCGCGGGTCCCCGCCGCGCTGTCCGCGCTGCTGCTCCTCGTGTGGTTCCCGCTGATCGGCGGCAGGGTGGCCGAGCGGTACCGGCTGGTGACCGGGCTGTCCCCGGACGGTTTCCTCGCCCGCTGGCTCCTGATCACCGCCGTCCTCTTCGCCGGCTCGGCGCTGTCGGCGGCGCGGCGGGCGCGCAGGGCGGCGAGGGGCGGCTGAGCCGGGTCCGGATCAGCGTCCGGACGCCGGGGCGCACCGGGCCAGCCGGGCGGCGAACCGGCCGTGCGGGGCGAGCGCGGCGACGGCGCGGGCGTCGGCGGCGACATCGACGTCCCGCAGCCGGGGCAGCTCCCGCACCCGCAGTCCCGCCGCGCGCAGCCGCTCGCGCTGCGCGGCACCGGTTTCGGGCGTCGACATGGGCACGCCCCGCAGCAGCGCCGGGTCGGGCTCGGCCAGGCCGAGCGCCCAGAAGCCGCCGTCCTCGGCCGGGCCCAGATACGCGTCGCAGTCCGCGAAGTCCACGGTGAGCAGGTCCGGGGTCACCTGCGGGGTGTCCATGCCGATCAGCAGGGCCGGGCCCGCGCAGTGTCCGAAGGCGTCCGCCAGGCGCTCGTCCAGGCCGCCCGCGCACTGCGGCAGCACCTCGAAGCCCGGCGGCAGCCACGCGCCCGGCGTCCCGTCCAGGACGAGGACCCGCCGGGACGCGGGCGCCGCCGCCACCGCGCGCAGGGTGTCGGCCAGCGCCGCCTCGGCCAGCCCCGCAGCCTCGGCCGGGGTGAACGGCGGGGTCAGCCGCGTCTTGACCCGCCCCGGTCGAGGCTCCTTGGCGATCACCAGCAGCGTGGTCACCGGGCCGCCCGGGTACGGGGCGACGCCACGGGGGGCGCGCTCACCGGGCCGCCCGCGCCCCGGCCGGCGTCTCCGCCAGCACCCGGCGCATGTCCCGCACCGCACGCCAGGTGCCGGCCCAGGTGCCCGTCACCTTGGACAGCCCGGTGCGCGGCAGATACGGCACATCACGCTCGACGACGCGCCACCCGGCGTCGGCGGCACGCACCACCATCTGGAGCGGGTAACCGCTGCGCCGGTCGGTGAGGTTCAGCGCCAGCAGCGCCTCGCGGCGGGCGGCCCGCAGCGGTCCGAGGTCGTGCAGCCGCAGCCCGGTACGGTGGCGCAGCAGCCGCGCCAGCGCGAGGTTCGCGGCCCGGGCGTGCACCGGCCAGCTGTCCCGGCCCACCGGTCGGCGCCGCCCGAGCACCAGGTCCGCCGCGCCGGAGCGCACGTCCCGGACGAAGGGCACGAGCAGCGCGGGGTCCAGGGAGGCGTCGCAGTCGCAGAAGCAGACGATGCCCGCGGTGGCGGCGGTCAGCCCGGTGTGGCAGGCGGCGCCGAAGCCGCGCCGGGGTTCGTGCAGCACCGTCGCGCCCAGTGCGCGGGCGATCCGCGCCGAGTCGTCGGTGGAGCCGTTGTCGACGACGAGGGCGCGCCACCCGGCCGGGATCCGCCCGAGCACCCAGGGCAGTGCCTCGGCCTCGTCCAGACACGGCAGCACCACGTCGACGTCCGCAGAAGTGGTCGTCACACCCTTCACCCTACGAAGACGAACCGGACAAAGCGGGCTTCCGCTCCTTACGAAACGCGGACGGCGCCCCGGCTGCCGCACCGCCGCCGGACCCGTGGTGCCACGCTTGAGACATGCAACCGCCGTACGAGTCCCGCCCGGCCGGGGCCGCCGACCGGGCGCCCCGGGCCCGGGTCCTGGTCGTGGACGACGACCCCACCGTCGCCGAGATCGTCGCCGGATACCTGGACCGCGCCGGGTACGCGGTCGACCGCGCGGGCGACGGTCCCACCGCCCTCGGCCACGCCCTCGAACACCGGCCCGACCTCGTCGTCCTCGACCTGATGCTGCCCGGCATGGACGGCCTGGAGGTCTGCCGGCGGATGCGGGAACGGGGACCCGTGCCCGTCATCATGCTCACCGCCCGCGGCGACGAGGAGGACCGCGTCCTCGGTCTGGAGGTCGGCGCCGACGACTACGTCACCAAGCCCTTCAGCCCCCGCGAGCTCGTCCTGCGCGTGGAGTCCGTGCTGCGCCGCAGCCGCCCCGCCGCCACCGGGGACCGGCTGACCGCGGCCGGCCTCACGCTCGACCCGGACGCCCGCCGCGCCACCAAGAACGGCCGCGAACTCGCCCTCACACTCCGGGAGTTCGACCTGCTCGCGTTCTTCCTGCGGCACCCCGGCCGGGCCTGCGCCCGCGAGGACCTGATGCGCGAGGTCTGGGGCTGGGACTTCGGCGACCTGTCCACCGTCACCGTGCATGTGCGCCGGCTGCGCGGCAAGGTCGAGGACGACCCGGCCCGGCCGCGGCTCATCCGCACCGTGTGGGGCGTCGGCTACCGCTTCGAACCCGAAGGGGACTGAGCGTGCGCGACGCCCTTTTCATCGCCCTCTACGCCTTCGCCGGCGCCGCCGCCACGGGCCTCGCCGGGGCGTGCGCCCTGCGGCTGACCCGGCGGCGCTCGCTCACCGCCTCGCTCGCCGTCGTCGCCGCGGTCGGCGTCGTCGCCATGCTCGCGGGCACGCTCGCCGTCGCCTGGGCGATGTTCCTGTCCCCGCACGACCTCAGCGTCGTCACCACCGTCGTCGCCATGGCGGCCGTCGTCTCCCTGGCCACCGCACTGCTGCTGGGCCGCTGGGTGGTCGCCCGCAGCCGCGAACTCGCGGATGCCGCCCGCGCGTTCGGCGACGGCGGTGCCTTCGCCGCGCCCGGCGCTCCGGCCACCGCCGAACTGGAGGACCTGGGCCGGGAACTGGCGGCCACCAGCGCTCGGCTCGCCGAATCCCGCGAGCGCGAACGGACCTTGGAGGCCTCCCGGCGGGAACTGGTCGCCTGGATCTCGCACGATCTGCGCACCCCCCTCGCCGGACTGCGCGCCATGGCGGAGGCCCTGGAGGACGGGGTGGCCACCGACCCCGGCCGCTATCTGCGGCAGATCCGCGCCGAGGTGGAACGCCTGGACGGCATGGTCGGGGACCTCTTCGAACTCTCCCGCATCCACGCGGGCACCCTGCCGCTGAACCTGTCCCGCGTCTCCCTGTACGACCTGGTGGGCGACGCCCTGGCGGGCGCGGGCCCGCTGGCCCGGGAGCACGGGGTGCGGCTGGTGGGCGAGCGCGTCGCGCCCGTGCCGGTGGAGGTGGACGGCCGGGAGATGAGCCGTGTGCTCGGCAACCTGCTGGTCAACGCCATCCGCCGCACCCCGGCCGACGGCACGGTGGCGGTCGCCGCCGAACGCACCGCCGACGGCGTGGTGGTCTCCGTCAGCGACGGCTGCGGCGGCATCCCGGACGAGGACCTGCCGCGCGTCTTCGACACCGGCTGGCGCGGCACCGACGCCCGCACGCCCCCGGCGGGCGCGGGCCTCGGCCTCGCCATCGTCCGGGGCATCGTGGAGGCCCACCGAGGCCGGGCCGCCGTGCACAACATCCCCGGCGGCTGCCGCTTCGAGGTGACCTTGCCGGCCGCGCCGTAGGGTCTTTCTCGGATCGGGCCGGGCTCAGTCCTCCCGGGCGAACTCCCGGACGCCCTCCGCGAAGCCGACCCGTGGCCGCCAGCCCAGCGCGGCCCGCAGCCGCGAGGAGTCGGCGGTGATGTGCCGTACGTCCCCCAGCCGGTACTCCCCGGTGACCACCGGCTCCGGGCCCCCGCACGCCGCGGCGAGCGCACGCGCGAGTTCGCCGACGGTACGGGGCTCACCGCTGCCGGTGTTGTACACCGTGAGCGCCCCGGGCGCGGCCGCCGCCTCCAGCGCCGCCACGTTCGCCCGGGCCACGTCCCGCACATGCACGAAGTCGCGCCGCTGCCGCCCGTCCTCGAAGACCCGGGGCGCCCGGCCGCGGGCGAGGGCGGAGCGGAAGAAGGAGGCGACCCCGGCGTACGGGGTGTCCCGGGGCATCCGGGGCCCGTACACGTTGTGGTAGCGCAGGGACACCGCCGACCCGCCCGTGCCGCGGGCCCACGCGGCGGCCAGGTGCTCCTGGGCGAGCTTGGTCGCCGCGTACACGTTGCGGGGGTCGGCGGGGGCGTCCTCCCCGACCGGGCCGGGCACCAGTTCCGTCCCGCACTCCGGGCACCGCGGCTCGAACCGGCCCGCCGCCAGGTCGGCCACGGCCCGCGGCCCCGGCCGTACGACGCCGTGGCGCGGACACGTGTACCGGCCCTCCCCGTACACGACCATCGACCCGGCCAGCACCAGCCGCCGCACCCCGGCGGTCGCCATCGCGGCCACCAGCACGGCCGTCCCCAGGTCGTTGCGCGAGACGTACTCCGGGGCGTCCGCGACCCCCTCGCCCAGCCCGACCATCGCCGCCTGATGGCACACGGCGTCCACCCCGGCCAGCGCCCGGCCCACCGCGTCCGCGTCCCGCACGTCCGCGCCGGGACGCGCGCGGACGTCGTACACCACCGGCTCGTGCCCGCCCGCGCGCAGCGCCTCGACGACATGGGACCCGATGAATCCGGCACCGCCGGTGACCAGTACCCGCATACGGCCACGTTAGGAGCGACCGGCGCCGTTTCCCCGGGGCGCGCCGGGGACGTCACGGCTCCGTAAGGCCCCCGGCCGTCGCGGCCCGGCGCGGGACACCGGGCCGGGGGCGGCCGGTCAGCCCGCGGTCAGCAGGTGCCGGACGACATAACCGGCGGAGTCGACGCCCGAGCTGCCGCCCTCGACCAGGGCCGCGGCCGCGATGCGGGAGCCGTACGCGGTCAGCCAGCCGTTGGTGTGGTCGCCCTCCTCGGCGGTGCCGGTCTTGGCGCCGACGCCGGGCAGCCCCCCGAGGCGCGGGGCGGCGGTGCCGGAGGCGGCCGTGGCGCGCATCATCGACCGGAGGTACCCCGCCGTGCGCGGCGAGATGGGCCGGGGCGCGCTCTCCTGGTGCTGCCCCGGCAGGATGACCGGCTGCCGGAAACCGGCGTTGCGCACGGTGGCCGCCACGGACGCCATGAACAGCGGGGTGGCCGACACCCTGCCCTGGCCGATGAACTGGGCGGCCTGGTCGCCGCCCTGGGCGTCCGGCGGCACGCTCGGGTCGGTGGTGGCGACTCCGCCGCCGATGGACCAGCTGCCCATGCCGAAGACGTTCACGGCCTCGTCGTGCAGCGCGGAGGCGTCACCGTCGTGCACGAGGTAGTGGAAGCCGTCCTTGATGAACGACGTGTTGCACGACACGGCGAAGGCCTGCGCCAGGCTGGAGCCCTCGTTCGGCTTCACCCCGGGATCGTTGTGGAACAGCTGGCTGTTGGCCATCAGCGAGTCGGTGCACGGCGCTGGGCTGGCCGGGGTCAGCCCCGCCTTGTCGAACAGGGCGGCGGCCGTGACGATCTTCATCGTGGAGCCGGGAGACTTGATGCCGTTGATGGCGATGTCCCCGTCGTCACCCGTGTGCGCGACCGCCAGGATGTGGCCGTTGCTCCAGTCGAGGGCCACGGTGCCGGCGGGCCGCCCCCCGAGGTGCGGGTCCTGCACCGCCGCCTCCGCGGCGGACTGGAGCCGGGCGTCGATGGTGGTCCTGATGACCGGGGCGCGCCCCTTGGTGAAGGTCTTCAGCGTCTTGACGCCCGTGCCGTCCGCGCCGACCACGGCGATGCCGGTGCCGGGACGGCCGCCGGTGGCCTTGGCGTTCTGCCGGATCGTCGCGGCGATGTCCCGCAGGGACGCGAACGTGGTCAGGTCCGTCTTCCCGTCGCCCGCCACCACCGTGGCGTCGCTCGCCCCCGCGGGCAGCGTGCCCGCGGTCAGCGACTGGTCGTCCCCGAGGCCCGGGTACAGCACGGAGTTGTTCCAGTGCACGGCCGTCGCGCCGTTGCCGCTCTTGCGTACGGCCACCGCGCTCGGGTAGCTCCAACTGCCGCCCGGTACCCGGGCGGTGACGGTGAAGGTGACCTTGGCCGCGCCCGGGGTCGCGGCCGAGGGACCGGCCGGGCGGACCTGGGTGAAGGCCAGCTTCTGCAGATGCAGGCCGTCCTTGTACTGGCGCAGGGCCTGGGCAGCAGTGTCCGGCGCGTCGGTGATCCGGGCCGCGCCGTCGAACCGCCGGCCGGACCAGTGGTCCAGGAACGTCCGGGCCAGCTTCACCGCCTCGGTGTCCGAGGGCGGTGTGGTCGACACCGTGGACGGGTCGAAGCCCGCCTCCTCGGACCGGTCCCCGGCCGTGCCCCCGGTCAGCCCGTGCAGGAGGTTGTAGGTGCCTAATCCCCCCGCGACGAGCAGCGCGGTGCACGTACCGGCTATGCCGATCTTCACAGCTCTGTTCATGCGCCGGATCGTATGGACGTTGCATGAAGGCGCGGGCCATCTACTGCGCGATCGTTACCGGAATGTCAGTGCGGACCGCTCAAAAACGCGGCCGGCCCCAGGTGCGCCGCACTGGCGGGGGCGCGGGGCGAGCCGGGCGTACCGGGGGCCGGGACCCCGTCCGCCGGGGGGTTAAACCAGTCGATACTGGTGTAAAAGTGAGACTGATGGAACCAGCGCGCAAGAGCGACACCGCAGACACGCCCATGGGGTCGGCGGATCTGTTCGACGCGTCTGCCGACGCGGCCGCGGTGATCCGTGAGGACGGCACCGTGGTCGGCTGGACCCGTGCCGCCGAGGCCCTGCTCGGCTACCCCGCGCCGGAGGTGGTCGGGGGCTCCGCCGCCCGGCTGCTCGCCATGCCCGAGGACCCGGCGCGGACCGCGGGGATCGCGCAGCGCTGCCGCGGCGGCAACGGCTGGAGCGGCCAGATCCGCGTACGGCACCGCGACGGCCGCCCCCTCGACGTGCTGCTGCGCGTCTCCGCCTCCTTCCGCATGGCCGGACGCGTCTGCTTCCTGGCGTCGGCCCGCAGGGAGCGCCCGCAGTGGACGATGGCCCAGTCCGTCCTCGACGGGTTCCTGACCCGTTCACCGGTCGGCATGGCCGTACTGGACCGCGAACTGCGCTACGTCTGGCTGAACGACACCCTGGAGCGGCTCGGCGGGGTGCCCCGCCCGGAGCGGCTGGGGCGGCGGCTCGGCGACCTGCTGCCGGGGCTGGAGGACGAGGCCCTGGAAGGACTGATGCGCAAGGTGATCGCGACCGGCGTGCCGGTCACCGACTACGAGTACGCGGGCTGGAGCTGGGCGGACCCGCACCGCCGGCACGCCTACTCGACGTCGTTCTTCCCCCTGGTCGACGTCGACGACTCCGTCATCGGTGTCTGCTCCATGGTCCTGGACGTCACGGAGCGCTGGACCGCCCGGCGGCTGCTGTCGATGGTCAACGAGGCCGGCGCCTGCATCGGCACGACCCTCGACGTGGCGCGGACGGCCCAGGAACTCGCCGACTTCGCCGTGCCCCGCTTCGCCGACTTCGTCGTCGTGGACCTGCTCGAACCCGTGCTCGGCGGCGAGGGCCCCGGCACCTGGCCGGGCGAGGAGGGCCCCGACCCCACCGCGCCCGCGATGCGCCGCGCCGCGCTGCGCTCGGTGCGCGAGGGCTGCCCCGAGGCCGTCCACCGGATCGGCGACCGGGTGGGCTTCCCCGCCCCGCCGTACGACGCCCGGACGCTTCTCCAGGGCGACCCGCTGTTCCTGCCCGTCCTCGACCCGGAGCGGGGCCCCTGGGTCGAGGCCGAGCCGCAGCGGGCGGAACGCATCCGCGCGTTCGGCCTGCACTCCCTGATCGCGGTCCCGCTGCGGGCCCGCAACACCGCCCTCGGCCTCGTCACCTTCGCGCGTTCGACCAACGCGGTGCCCTTCTGCTCCGACGACGTCCTGCTGGCCCGGGAACTGGTGGCGCGGGCGGCGGTCTGCCTCGACAACGCCCGCCGCTACACCCGGGAGCACACGGCGGCCCTCACCCTCCAGCGCAGCCTGCTGCCCCCGACCCTGACCGGCGGCACCGCGCTGGACGTGGCCTCCGCCTACCGCCCGGCCGACCCGGCGGGCGGCGTCGGCGGCGACTGGTTCGACGTGATCCCGCTGTCCGGGGCGCGGGTCGGGCTCGTCGTGGGGGACGTGGTGGGCCACGGCATCGGCGCGGCGGCGAGCATGGGCCGGCTGCGCACCGCCGTACAGACCCTCGCCGACATGGAACTGCCCCCCGACGAACTCCTCGCCCACCTCGACGACCTGGTGCTGCGCCTCGGCGCCGAGGACGACGGGTCCGGGGCCGCGGCGCAGAGCGCGGCCGCCCTCACCGGGGCGACCTGCCTGTACGCCGTCTACGACCCGGTCAGCCGGCGCTGCGCCATGGCCCGGGCCGGCCACCCGCCGCCGGTCGTCGTGCCCCCGGACGGGCCCGCCCACTTCCCGGAGATCGCCGCCGGGCCCCCGCTGGGCCTGGGCGGACTGGCCTTCGAGGCCACCGAGATCGAACTGCCCGAGCACAGCCTGCTCGGCCTGTACACCAACGGCCTCATCCAGGCCTGCGACGACGTGGAACGCGGCATGGCCCGGCTCGCGCGGGCCCTCACCCGCGCCGAGCCGGACCTGGACGCGCTGTGCGCCGCGGCCGTGAGCGAACTCGTCCCCCGGCCCCAGCCCGACGACATCGCCCTGCTGCTGACCCGCACCCGCGCCCTGGGCGCCGACCACGCCGTCTCCTGGGACGTGCCCGACGATCCGGCCGCCGTCGGCGAGATCCGCGCCCTGGCCGCCCGGCAGGTGACGGAGTGGGGCCTCGGGGAACTGGTCATGACGACGGAACTCCTGGTGAGCGAGCTGGTCACCAACGCGATCCGGTACGCCGCCCCGCCGATCCGGGTACGGCTGCTGCGCGACTCCCGGCTCACCTGCGAGGTCGCCGACGCCAGCAGCACCGCCCCCCGCCTGCGGCACGCCCGCAGCACGGACGAGGGCGGCCGCGGCCTGTTCCTGGTCGCCCAGCTCTCCCACCGCTGGGGCGCCCGCTACACCGGCGAGGGGAAGATCATCTGGGCCGAGCAGGAGATCCCTTAGGGGAGCGATGGTCCGGCTGGGAAGCGGTCGAGTCGTCCACGGTCCGCGGGCCGCCGTCGAGCAGACAGGCGGCGAGGGCCGCCGTGTCGTCCTGGAGGCGGTCGCCGCTGTACTCCAGCAGATCGCGGTGGAGCCGTGCCAGCAGTTCACCGGGCTCCAGCGGGCCCCACGAGCGCAGTCGCCGCGCCAGCGGGTAGAAGGCGCCGGTCGCGTCCCTGGTCTCGGTCACGCCGTCGGTGTAGAGCAGCAGTTGCTCGCCGGGCCGGAACGGGTAGCTGTCGATGTGGTGCGGCTCGGTGAGCAGCATCCCGAGGTTCAGCGGCGGGCCCGACCGCCCGCTGTCCAGCTCCCGCACCTCGTCGGGGCGGATGACGAGCGGCGGCGGATGGCCGCAGTTCACGACGCGGACGACCCGGCCGCCGGCGGGGATCTCGGCGAAGACCGCGGTGATGAACCGCTCGCCGGTCTCGCTGCCCCTGATGTGCCGGGCCCGGCGCGACACGCTCTGTTCCATGCGCCGGGCGAGGGCGGCGAGGTCGGGCTCGTCGTGCGCGGCCTCGCGGAACGCGCCGAGCAGCGCGGCGGCCGTCTCGACCGCCTGCAGGCCCTTGCCGCGGACATCGCCGATGAGCAGCCGGACACCGAAGGCGGTGGGGACGGCCTCGTACAGGTCGCCGCCGATGCGTGCCTCGGCGGCCGCCGACAGATAGAAGCTCTCCAGGCGCAGATCGCCGATCCGCTGCGGCAGCGGCCGCAACAGGACGCGCTGCGCGATCTCGGCCACGAACCGCACGTCGGCCAGGGTGCGTTCACGGTGGATGCGGTGGGCGGCGAGGATGGTGCCGAGGCCGCCGACCAGGACGGTGCAGACGTAGTCGGCGACATAGTGCCGGTCCCACAGATAACCGACCGGACGGCCCGCGCAGCACGGGGTGCCGGCCAGGACCCCCTCCAGGACCACGGCGAGGGCCGTGGCGCCGGCGACGACGAGCGGGCCGTACGCGAAGGCGGTCACCAGGGGAAGGGCGACCAGCAGAAAGCTCACGGGCCAGTCGACGGGGGTGAGCGGTTCGAGGATCAGGACCGCCGCGACGTAGGCGACCGGGAGCCAGCGCATCCAGGGCGGGGGCGCCGGCGGGCCGGTCCGCGTGGCGGCACCGGCCTCCGGCTGGCGGCGTGGACTGCGCACACAGGACTCCTGTCACGGGCTGGACGAGGATCCAGCCTGGTGCGCGGGCCCACGCCGCACCGGTCATTGCTCCGCCTGGCGGCATGTTCCGCCGCCCGGGGTCCCCCCGGCACCGACCGGGGGGACCGGTTCACCAGTAATGCCGCCGGCCGGCGACCGCGTGACCCATCGACCCCAGGATCCACAGGATCGCGCCGACCACCAGAAGGATGATCCCGATGGTCCACAGAATGGATATCCCGGTGAGGAATCCGACGATGAGCAAGATGATGCCTAGGGCGATCATGGCCCGCCTCCTGTCGACGAACGTTCCTGGTGACCGGGTGCCCCGAAGCGCGCGAAGTCATCATCCGGGCGCCGGAAATCTGCGCGGACACCCCGGGCGTGCGGGCCGCGGCCGGCGTGCGGCCCGGTGGTCACCTCTGCGGCGCGCCGCGGCGCAGGCCGTCCATGACGAGGTCGAGGAGCCGGGTGGCGCGGGGCCGCCAGTCCTCGTGCGGGTCGAGCTGCCACAGGCCCGCTATGGCGAGCAGGAAGTCGTCCGCGGTGACGCCGGGCCGGATGGTGCCGGCCGCCTCGCCGGCCCGCAGCAGGAGGTCCGCCGCGTCGGACACCGGGGTGGGCGCCGGCTTGGCCGGGCCGCCGGGGGCGCTGGTGACCTGCCGGATCGCGTCGGCCAGACCGGCCTTGGTCATCGCGAACTCCGAGAGCCGGTCCATCCAGGCCCGCAGGGCCTGTTCGGGCGGCAGGGCCGCGAGGAGCCGGGCCGCGCTGTCCGCCACGCTCGCCATCTCGTGCCGGTAGATCTCCAGGACGAGCGACTCGCGGTTGGGGAAGTTGCGGTAGAAGGTGCCCTGGCCGACGCCCGCCTTGCGGGCGATGGCGCTCAGCGGGGCGTTCGCGCAGCGCGACAGCTCGGCGATGGCCACCTCCAGGATGCGCTCGCGGTTGCGCTGCGCGTCCGAGCGCCGTGGTGAGTCCTGCATGTGCGGCACCCGTCCTCCCCGAGGGGCGTGGCCGAACCTCGCCCTTGCTAAGCGGACAACTGTCCGTTACGTTTCCGGAGTAACGGACACCTGTCCGGTTGAAGTCCACGATAGCTGCCAAAGC
>NZ_VOGW01000035.1:27075-69026 GCF_007896895.1 Streptomyces misionensis
GGGTCGCCGAGTACTACCCGCACGACAGCGCCGACGAGCACCCCGCCGTCGGCCAGCTCCCCGGCGCTGTGACCGGCGGCCCGGCCGCCGGTCCGTCCGCTCCCGCACAAGCTGCCCGCCGACTGCTCCGGAAACGCGAAAGAAGCTGCCATGGCCACCTCGACGTCCAGTGTCGTCACCCTGCACATCAACGGCGAGAAGTTCACACTGCCCGTCGACCACCGCACCACCCTGCTCGACGCACTGCGTGAACGCCTCACCCTGACCGGCACCAAGAAGGGCTGTGACCAAGGCCAATGCGGCGCCTGCACCGTCCTGTTGGACGGGCGCCGGACCGTCTCCTGCCTGCAACTGGCCGTGGCGGCCGAGGGGCGGGAGATCACCACCATCGAGGGCGTCGCGGACGGCGACCGGCTGCACCCGGTGCAGCAGGCCTTCCTCGACCTCGACGGGTTCCAGTGCGGCTACTGCACACCGGGGCAGATCTGCTCCGCGATCGGGGTGCTGCGCGAGCACGCGGAGGGTCGGCCGAGCGCCGTCACCGACGACATCCGGCCCGAAGCGGGACCGCCGCCGCTGACCCCCGAGGAGATCCGTGAGCGGATGAGCGGCAACCTGTGCCGCTGCGGCGCCTACGTCGCCATCGTGGACGCCGTGGCCAAGGCGGCGGCGGACCCGCGTGCCACCGGTGCCGCGACCGTGTCCGAGGAGGATGTGGCATGAGGGAGTTCGACTACCAGCGGGCCGCCGATGTCGCCGGTGCCGTCGCCCTGCTCGGCGCCGACCCGGACAGCCGCTACCTCGGCGGCGGCACCAATCTGGTCGACCTGATGAAGGCGGGTGTCGAACGCCCCGCCCGGCTGGTCGACATCCGCGAACTGCCGCTCGACCGCGTCGAGTCGACGCCCGAGGGCGGGCTGCGCATCGGCGCCACCGTCACCAACGCGGACCTCGCCGCCCACCCCGAGGTGCGGCGCCGCTACCCGGCGCTGGCCCAGGCGCTGCTGGCCGGTGCCTCCGGACAGCTGCGCAACATGGCGACGGTCGGCGGCAATCTGCTCCAGCGCACCCGCTGCGGCTACTTCACCGATGTCACCCGGCCCTGCAACAAGCGCGTCCCCGGCAGCGGTTGCCCCGCGCTGGAGGGCGAGCACCACAACCACGCGATCCTGGGCGCCTCCGAGCGCTGTGTGGCCGTCCACCCCTCGGACATGGCCGTACCGCTCGCCGCCTTCGACGCGGTCGTACGGTTCGAAACCGCGGACGGTCCGGGCGAGTTGCCGCTCACGGAGTTCTATCCGCCCGTCGGCGACACCCCGGAGCGCGAGACCGCGCTGCCGGCCGGCGCGCTGATCACCGGCGTCGTCCTGCCGCCCGCGCCGGTCGCCGCCCGCTCCCGCTACCGCAAGGTGCGCGAGCGCGCCTCCTACGCGTTCGCCATCGGCTCCCTCGCCGCCGCGCTCGACGTCCGAGGCGGCGTCGTGCACGAGGCGCGACTGGCCCTCGGCGCGGTCGCCTCCCGGCCCTGGCGGGCCCACGCGGCCGAACGAGTGCTGACCGGGGCACCGGCGACCCCCGAGACCTACGCCGCCGCGGCGGACGCCGAACTGGCCGCGGCGCGCCCGCTGCCGCACAACGGATACAAGGTGGACCTGATGCGCAACCTGGTCGTGGCCGTGCTGACCGAACTCGCCGAGGAGGCCGCCCGATGACCACCGCCACCACTCCCAGGACCGGCACCCGCGCGCCCTCCGTCGGCACCGCCCGCACCCGCGTGGAGGGCAGGGAGAAGGTCACCGGTGCCGCCCGGTACGCGGGCGAGATCCCCTTCGCCGGCCTCGTCCACGGCTGGCTGGTCCTCTCCACGGTCGCGCACGGCCGCATCCGCGCCCTCGACACCGAGCCGGTCCTCGCCATGCCGGGCGTGCTCGCCGTCCTGGACCACCGCAACGCCCCGCGCCTGAACACCGACTTCGCCAGCCTGCTGGGCATGCGCCCCGACCCGACCTGTGCCGTCTTCCAGCACGGCCGGGTGCCGCACCGGGGCTGGCCGGTGGCGCTCGTGCTGGCCGAGACCTCCGAACAGGCCCGGGAGGCCGCGGAGTCGCTCGTGGTGCACTACGAGGAGGAGCCGCACGACACCGACTTCGGCGCGGACCGCCCCGACGCCTACCGGGCGGACGGCATCATGCCCGCGGTGACGGAGAAGGGCGACCTGGAGGCCGAACTCGCCGCCGCCGACGTGGTGGTGGACGCCGAGTACACCAC
The DNA here is from genome assembly GCF_007896895.1 of Streptomyces misionensis. GTDB lineage: Bacteria > Actinomycetota > Actinomycetes > Streptomycetales > Streptomycetaceae > Streptomyces > Streptomyces misionensis_A. The sequence goes on from NZ_VOGW01000035.1 coordinate 29,344, forward strand.
CCCCGAAGAGCACCACAACCCGATGGAACCGCACGCGGCCACCGCCCACTGGGACGGCGACCGCCTGGAGGTCTTCGACTCCAACCAGGGCGCCACCTGGGTCGTCGGCGACCTCGCCAACCTCTTCTCGATCGATCCGGCCACCGTGCGCGTGCGCTCCGAACACGTCGGCGGCGGCTTCGGCAGCAAGGGCGTGCGCGCCCACCAGGTGGCCGCCGTGATGGCCGCGAGCGTGCTGCGCCGCCCGGTGCGCGTGGTCATGACGCGCCGTCAGATGTTCACGCTGATCGGCTACCGCAGCCCCACCGTCCAGCGGATCAGGCTCGGCGCCGACGCCGACGGCCGCATCCGTGCCCTGGAGCACCGCTCCCTCAGCGCCACCTCCACCGTGTTCGAGTTCGTGGAGCCCAGTTCCGGGGTGGCGCGGGTGATGTACGACGCCGACGCCCACCGCACCGAGAACCGCGTGGTGCGCCTCGACGTGCCGTCCCCGACGTTCATGCGGGCCCCCGGCGAGGCGCCGGGGTCGTTCGCGCTGGAGTCGGCGATGGACGAACTCGCCGTGGCCTGCGGCCAGGACCCGGTCGCGCTGCGGCTGCGCAACGACGCCGAGCGGGGGCCGGTCTCGGGGCTGCCGTTCGCGAGCCGCCGGCTGTCCGACTGCTTCCGGGAGGGCGCCCGCAGGTTCGGCTGGGCCGACCGCGACCCGCGCCCCGGACTGCGCCGCGACGGCCGCTGGCTGCTCGGCACCGGCACCGCGGCGGCCTCCTTCCCGGCGGGCGTGGCACCCTCCACGGCGACCGTGACCGCGCACCCGGACGGCCGCTTCACCGTGCGGATCGCCGCCGCCGACATCGGCACCGGGGCCCGTACCGCGCTCACCCTGGTCGCCGCGGACGCGCTGCACGCCGACCCGGAGCGCATCCACGTGCGCATCGGCGACAGCGACTTCGGACCCGCCATGATCGCCGGCGGCTCCATGGGCACCCGCTCGTGGTCCTGGGCCGTGCAGACCGCGGCCCAGGAGGTGCGCGAGCGGCTCGCCCTCGGCACCGACATCCCGGCCGAGGGCATCACGGTCCGTGCCAACACCGCCGAGGCCATCGGCGCGCTCACCCCGGCCGAACGGCACTCCTTCGGCGCCCAGTTCGCCGAGGTGGCCGTGGACCCCGGCACCGGCGAGGTGCGCGTGCGCCGGATGCTGGGCATCTTCGCGGCGGGCCGGATCGTCAACCCGCTCACCGCGCGCAACCAGCTGCTCGGCGGCATGATCTGGGGCATCTCCATGGCCCTGCACGAGGAGGCGGTGCGGGACCACGCCTCGGGCGGCCTCGTCGGCGCCGATCTGGCCGGCTACCACGTGCCCACCCACGCCGACGTGCCGCGCATCGAGGCCGACTGGATCGACGACCCGGACCCGAACGACCCGGTCGGCATCAAGGGCATCGGCGAGATCGGCATCGTGGGCGCCGCGGCCGCCGTCGCCAACGCCGTCTGGCACGCGACCGGCGTGCGCCACCGCACCCTGCCCATCCGGCCGGACCGTGTCCTGTCGGCGGCCGCGCGGGAGGGAGCGCCGGATGCTTGACCTGGCCGCGGAGCTGACCGGGTGGCTGGGCGAGGGCCGGGAGTTCGCCGTCGCCACCGTGGTCTCCGTCGGTGGCAGCGCCCCGCGCGATCCGGGCGCGGCCCTCGCCGTGGACCGCGCGGGCACCGTCATCGGCTCGGTCTCCGGCGGCTGTGTGGAGGGCGCGGTCTACGAGCTGTGCCAGGAGGCGCTGGAGACCGGCCGGAGCGTGGTCGAGCGGTTCGGCTACAGCGACGAGGACGCCTTCGCCGTGGGGCTGACCTGCGGCGGGGTGATCGAGGTCCTGGTCACCCCGGTGGGCGCCCAGGCGCCCGCCCGGCCGGTCCTCGCCCGCGCCCTCGCGCTCGCCGCCGAGGGCGGGCCGACGGCCCTCGCCCGGGTCGCCCGCGGCCCGGCCGACCTGCTGGGCCACGCCCTGCTGGTACGGCCCGACGGCACGCCCGAGGGCACCCTCGGCGGCCACGCCGACCTGGACCGGACCGCGGCGGCCGAGGCCCGCGCCCTGCTGGAGGCGGGGCGCACCGGCACGGTGGAGGTCTCGGCGGACGGCTCGCACTGCCCCGGCGGCCTCACCCTGCTGGTCGAGTCGGACGTGCCGCCCCCGCGCATGATCATCTTCGGTGCGGTGGACTTCGCCGCGGCGCTGGCGCGGGCCGGGAAGTTCCTCGGCCACCATGTGACCGTCTGCGACGCCCGGCCCGTCTTCGCCACCCCGGCCCGGTTCCCGGACGCCGACGAGGTGGTGGTCGACTGGCCGCACCGCTATCTGCGGCGCACCGCGACCGACGCCCGCACGGTGCTGTGCGTGCTCACCCACGACGCGAAGTTCGACGTACCGCTGCTCAAGGTGGCCCTCGGCATGCCGGTGGCCTTCATCGGCGCGATGGGCTCGCGGCGCACCCACGAGGACCGCGAGCGGCGGCTGCGCGCGGAGGGCGTGAGCGAGCGGGAACTGGCCCGGCTGCGCTCGCCGATCGGCCTCGACCTGGGTGCCCGTACGCCCGAGGAGACCGCCCTGTCGATCGCCGCGGAGATCGTCGCGGCCCGGCGGGGCGGCACCGGCGCGCCGCTGACCGGGGGGCGGGCCCCGATCCACCGGGACCGGCCGCCGACCGTCGCGGCGGGGGTGTGAGCGGGCGACCCCGAGGGTAGTTATTCATCGTTCGGTGAATTACTGCTCGGGCGAAGGGCAGGAGCGCGATGGACACACGGGACAGGACCACGTGCTGTGTGGTGGGCGGCGGCCCCGCGGGCATGGTGCTCGCGCTGCTGCTGGCCCGGTCCGGCGTGGAGGTGACGGTGCTGGAGAAACACGCCGACTTCCTGCGCGACTTCCGCGGCGACACCGTCCACCCCTCCACCCTGGCGCTGCTGGACGAGCTGGGCCTGGCCGAGCGCTTCGCCCGGCTGCCGCAGCGCCGGGTGCGCACCGTCCGGCTGCCGGTCGATCCCGGCCGCCCCGAGGTCACGGTCGCCGACCTGTCGGTGCTGCGCGGTCCCTACGACTACGTGGCGATGGTGCCCCAGTGGGACCTGCTCGACCTCCTGGCGGACGAGGCCCGCCGCGAACCCGCCTTCGAGCTGCGGATGAACACCGAGGCGACCGGCTTCTTGACCGAGGGCGGCCGGGTGACCGGCGTGCGCTACCGCACCGCCGACGGCCGCACCGGCGAGCTGCGCGCCCTGCTCACCGTGGCCTGCGACGGCCGCGGCTCGCTCGCCCGCACCCGGCCGGAGCTGGGCCTGCGCCGGTTCGCCTGCCCGATGGACGCGTGGTGGTTCCGGCTGCCGCGCCGCGCGGGCGATCCGGGCGGACTGGTCGGCGGCGCGGGCGACCGCTTCCTCACCGCGATGATCGACCGCGGCGACTACTGGCAGTGCGCCGTCCTCATCCCCAAGGGCACCGACCGCGCCCGCCGCGCCGCCGGACTCGACCGGTTCCGGGCCGAGTTCACCGCCGCCGTCCCCTGGCTCGCCGACCGCGCCGATGCCCTGCGCTCCTGGGACGAGGTCAAGCTCCTCGACGTACGCCTGGACCGGCTGCGCCGCTGGCACCGCCCCGGCCTGCTGTGCATCGGCGACGCGGCCCACGCCATGTCCCCGGTCTTCGGCATCGGCATCAACCTCGCGGTCCAGGACGCCGTGGCCACCGCCCGCCATCTCGTGGACCCACTGCGCCGCGGCACCGTGCGCCCCCGCGACCTGCGCGCGCTCCAGCGCCACCGCCGGCCCACCACGGTCGCCACCCAGGCCCTCCAGCGGGCGGCGCACGCCCGGATCATCCGCCCCGTGCTCCAGGGCCGGCCGCCCCTCGGCGACGCGGACCGGGCGCGCCGCGTCGCCCGGCTGCTCGCCGGTTCCCGCCGGCTGCGCCGGCTGCCCGCCTACTTCATCGCGTACGGCGCCCGGCGCGAGCGCCCGCCCGCCGCGGCCGTCCGCGCGGGGCGCGGCACGGACGGCCGGCACCCGGGAAACCGGCGGGCGGCGGCCGGTGAGCCGGGTGATCCATAACGATCTCGGCGAAAACCTTGTGCGATGCCCGGGCGCCCCTAGCCTCCCTGCATGGCATTTCTCTCAGGTCGCCGCCGCAGAACGCGGCTGGCTCCGGAACTTGACGACCAGGAGCTGGGCAGACTGCTCAAATCCCTGCGGGCGACCACACGGACGGGGACGATCGCCACGACCGACCTGTGCGCGGCGCAGATCACCCGCCTGCTGGACCACGAACCGGGCGAGTGGGACCGTCGCACCCACCGCATGGACGTCCTGGCCGCGTTCATGACGGATTCGCACCTGCCCGGTGCCTGGGCCGCCCGGGAGCCGCGCAACCCGGACGCGCTGGTGCTGCACGCCTGGTCACAGGTGATCCGCGCCCGCGCCGAAGGGCGCCCGGACGACGCCTCGGCGGCCGCCGACCTCTGCGTCAAGGCCGCCGGCCTCGCCCCCGAGGACCCCGCCCCCTGGGTCGTCCTGCTGGCGGTGGCCCGGCTGCAACGCTGGGCGCAGCCCCAGGCGTTCGGCGTGTGGAACGAGGTGCTCGCCCGCGACCGCTGGAACCGCGAGGCCTACCTCGCCATGCTCGGCTACCTCAGCCCCGAGGAGGGCGGCTCGCGCATCCAGGTGCTGGAGTTCGTGGACACCCTGAGCGCCCGCATGCCGGCCAACGCCCCCTGCGCGTCCGTCGAACTCACCGCCCAGGTGCTCCAGTACCACTCCGTCCTGCGCCGGGGCGGGTTCGAGGCACTGGTGGCGCGCAACCACTGGTCCCACGCCATGGCCGTACGGGCCCTCGACCGGGTGGCCCACACCTGGAACCAGCCCGGCTTCCTCCGGCATGCCAGGGCCCTGGCCGACCTCAACCTGCTGGCCTACGCGCTGATGGCCGCCGACCGCCGCCGCGAGGCCGCCGCGCTCTTCGAGACCATCGGCGGCATCGTCACGCCCTGGCCCTGGAACACCGGTGGCGATCCGCTCACCGAGTTCGACCAGGCGCAGCGCAGGGCCACGGTCGGTCTGTGACGGCGGTCAACTCCCGGACGCCGGAGGGGAGTCCTCGGGGTGCGCGTCCGCCGCGAGGGCGCGTTCCAAAAGCGGCAGCAGCACCCGGAACGTGCAGCCCTCGCCCGGCGCGGTGCGCAGCTCGATGCGCCCGCCGTGCGCCGCGACCAGGGCGTGCGCGATGGCCAGGCCGAGCCCGGAGCCGCCGCCCAAGGCACGGGTGCGGGAGTCGTCGGCGCGGTAGAACCGGTCGAAGACACGGGCGCGTTGCTCCTCGGTCAGCCCCGGGCCCCGGTCGGCGACCTCCAGCACGGCCTCGCCGTCCGCCGTGCCGACGCCGATCCGGACGGGGGTGCCGGCGGGGGTGTGCGCGACGGCGTTGCCGACGAGGTTGGTGACCACCTGGCGCAGCCGTGCCTCGTCGGCCAGGGCGGGTGCGGTGCCGGGCCGCCCGCCGCCCGGGCCGGTGAGCGTGACCGGGCGGGTGGCGTCCAGGGCCCCCAGGTCGTGCAGCGCGTCGGCGGCCAGGGTGCGCAGGTCCATCGGCGCGAGATCGAGCGGGAAGACCGGGTTGCCGGCCGGGCCGTGCACGGTGTCCTCGTCCAGCCGGGCCAGGAGCAGCATGTCCTCCACCAGCCGGGTGAGGCGTTCGGACTCCTGGGCGATCCGGGCCATGGTCTGGTCGATGTCGCCCCGTGAGGCCAGGGCGCCCATGCGGTACAGGTCGGTGTAGCCCTTGATGCCGACCAGGGGGGTGCGCAGTTCGTGACTGGCGTCGGCGAAGAACCGCCGCATCCTCGACTCGGCCTCGGCGCGGGCCTGGAAGGCCGTGTCGATCTGGGCGAGCATCTGGTTGAGGCAGGCGGTCAGCCGCCCCACCTCGGTGCGGGGATCGGCGAGTTCGGGCACCCGGTGGGCGAGGTCCCCGGCCGCGATCCGGTTGGCGGCCTCCTCGATCCGGGTCAGGGGGCGCAGCCCGGAGCGCATCGCGAACCGGCCGGCCACCGCGAGCACCGCCACCAGCACGAGCCCCGCGGTCAGCGACAGGCCCCGGGTCTTGGCGACAGTGCGGTCGACCTCGTCCAGCGAGGTGGCCACGACGACGCTGCCCGGCGTGGCGGTGGCCCCGGCCGGGATGCGCTGGTCCGGCTGGACCACGGCGAGGACCCGCCAGGCGTGGTCGCCGTCGCGCGAGGCCACCGTGAACGGACGACCGCCGTGCGCCAGTACGGCCCCGCGATCCAGCCGGGGCAGATCCGGCACCCCGCCGGACGGTGTCGCGTGGGCGTCGAAGGCCCGGCGGACGGTGCCGCGGTCGTCCACGTAGGTCACGGACGTCTCCCGCAGCAGGGACACCGCCTTCGCCACCCGGGTGGCGTCGTCGCCGGAAGGCGGGGTCAGCCGGGCGGCGATCTGCGCGGTCAGGGAGAGCCGGTCGTCCACCCGGTCCTGGAGGTAGCCGTGCAGCGAGGTGGTGACGATCACACCCGTCGCGATCAGCCCCACGGCGACCAGCGCCGTGGCCAGGCACAGCAACCGGGTGCGCAGCGAGGTGCGGTGCAGCAGCCGGCCGGGCAGGGCCAGCGGGTGCCGCCTCACGACCGGGGCTCGCGCACGACGTAGCCGATGCCCCGCACGGTGTGGATGAGCTTGGGTTCCTCGGCGTCGATCTTGCGCCGCAGATAGCTGATGTACGTGTCGACGATGCTCGGATCGCCCCCGAAGTCGTACTCCCACACGCTCTGCAGGATCTGCCCCTTGCTCATCGTCCGCCCGGCGTTCGCCATCAGGAAGTGCAGCAGCCGGAACTCGGTCGGGGACAGCCGTACGGTCCGCCCCGCGCGGGTGACGTGATGCCCCTCGGGCACGAGCTCCAGATCGCCGACGACCAGCCGGGCCGGCGCCTCGCCCCTGGTGCGGCGCAGGACCGCGTTGATCCGTGCGATCAGCTCCTCCAGGTCGAAGGGCTTGGTGACATAGTCGTCGGCGCCGAGCCGCAGTCCGTCGAGACGGTCCTGACGGGTCTCGCGCGCGGTCACGAACAGCACGGGCACGTCGCCACCCCGCCCGGGCAGGGAGCGAGGCAGGGCGCGCAATCGGCGGATGACCTCGAAACCGTCCATGTCGGGCAGCATGACGTCGAGCAGGACCAGGTCCGGCGGGCACTGGACGGCCAGGTCGAGGGCCTCCTGCCCGGTCGCCGCCGCGTCGACGTCGAAGCCCGCGTAGCACAAGGCCGTGCGCAGCAGCTCCCGGACGGTGGGCTCGTCGTCCACCACGAGCAGATGGTCCTGGCCTGTCGTGGAGCGCCCTGTGGAAGTCGGTGTCGCCATGTGCGGAGTGCTGCCTCGCAGACATCGGGGGAGGGGAGGCCGGGTGAGGGCCCCGGGAAACCGGGGCCCTCGTTCATGAGACCACACCGGCCCCGGGGGACGATTCGGACGTCATCGTGCGGCGGCGGGGACCCGGGCGGGGCGGACCCGGCACCTGGGGCCGGTGCGCGGCCCGCAGTCCGTGCAACCGGCTGCCCGCGTACGACGCGGCGGTGGCCGTCACGAATCCGGTGAGAGCGCTCATCCGCACCGCCGCGTCCAGGCCGGCCGTCACCGCGCCCATCTCGCCGCCCATCACGTTGATGCCCATCCGCAGGGAGACCCGGGCCGTCAGACAGCACAGCAGCACGGTTCCGGCCGCCGCGACGCCCGTCCGCAGCGCCAGCTCCAGATGCCGGCCGAGCAGGGCGTCCGCCTCCTCGCGCGCGGAGCGAGCCGGTGTGCGGGCCGCGATCAGATATCCCGCGAGCACCAGCAGGACCAACAGCAGCACCAGCCCGATCAGCCACAGCGGCGCACCGGCGCCGGACCAGTCGCCCACGGCGAGTGACCTGTCCTTGCCCGCACCCGCGCCCCTGGCCTCGCCGCCGAGCATCCCGAGCATCCCGGCGCCGTTGCCCTGATCGCGCCGGAAGGCGGCCTCCCAGGAGGCGCCGAGACCGGAGGTGAGCAGGACGGCGAGCAGCCCGGGCCCGGCCAGCAGCAGCGCACCGGCGGCCCGGGCCGCCTGCTCCCGGCCGGCCAGCGATGCCGCCCCGGCCAGCACCGCCAGCGCGAGGACGAGGAAGCACGCCACGGCGACCATCCCGGTCAGCGTGGAGGCCACGGGGTGCCACTTCAGGCGCATCCGGCTCAGCGCCACCGGCCGGGGCAGGCTCGTACGCCGTGCCGCCACACAGCCGATCCCCAGCACGGCGCAGACCCCCAGCACCCCGAGGAAGGCGGTGGACACGACGTCGGAGTGGAAGGCCACCGAGGAGAGCGCGCCGCCCAGGCCCTTGCCGGAGCCGCCCGTGCCCGCGCCGAGGCCCCCCAGGCCGCCCATGGCCCCGCCGGCGCCGCCCGCCTTGGCGCCGAGCCGTTCCGTCACCGAGCCGGGCAGCCGCGCCGTCCCCCGGCCGAGCAGCGCGAGGACCGGCAGCAGCACCGCGGCGGTGCTCAGCGCCCCGCCCGCGCGGGCCCACAGCAAGGCCGGGAGCGGGCGGGACCGGCGGCGCAGCGGCCGGAAGAACACCGTCGCCAGGACGGCCGTGCCCAGGAACGTCAGCATCAACGGCAGGGCCCGCACCTCCCCGTCGACGCTCAGGCCGAGACCACCACCCGAGCCGCCCAGCGCGCCGAGCAGCCCGCCCCCGGCCGCCGGTGCGGCCGAGGGAGCGGACTCCAGGCCGACTGCGCCGCCGAAAGCCATGCTCAGCACGGTGGGCACGAGCCGGGACAGCGGTGCGATCGCGCCGGCCCCCAGGGCCAGCAGACCCGCCCAGGCGGTGACGGCCATCACCGCCACCGCGGCCAGGACGGCGAGGCCTCCTTCCAGGGCATGGCACCACGGTCCACGCGGCGGGGCGGTGCCGGGCTGCGGCGAGGCGGGCATGGGCTGACTCCTCTGCGGGTGACGAGCGGGACGGTGCGAAGGGGCGGGTACGGCTGGTGGTCAGGCGCCGGGACCGAGCCGACCCGCCTCGGCGGTCTCGTCGCAGTGGACGGCCGGCTCCTCGGGCGCGGGCGCGGCGGGCACCGTGGCCGCTTGCAGCCGTTCGCCCTCCACGTCCAGGTTCGGCACGAAGCGGTCCAGCAGCCGCGGCAGCCGCCAGGCACGGTCGCCGAGCAGGGCGAGCACCGCCGGCACGATCGCCATCCGGACGACGAACGCGTCGAAGAACACCGCGATCGCGAGGCCGAATCCGATGGTCTTGAGCATCTGCTCGTCCGAACCCATGAAGGCGGCGAACACCGAGATCATGATCACCGCCGCCGCGACGACGACCCGCGCGCTGTGCCGGAACCCGTCCGCGATCGCTTCGAGCGGCGTCCTGCCGTGGACGTACGCCTCGCGCATCCGCGTCACCAGGAAGACCTCGTAGTCCATGGCCAGACCGAAGACCACACCGACCATGAAGATCGGCATCATCGACATCACCGGGCCCGGCTGGGCGACTCCGAAGAGCTGCGCCAGCCAGCCCCACTGGAACACGGCGACGACCGCGCCCAGACCTGCCAGGACCGACAGCAGGAAGCCGAGCGCCGCCTTGAGCGGGACGAGCAGGGACCGGAAGACGGCGATCAGCAGCAGGAACGCCAGGCCCACCACGAGGGCGAGATAGGGCAGCAGGGCGTCGGACAGCTTCTGGGAGACGTCGGCGTTCATGGCGGTGCTGCCGCCGACCAGGATCCGGGCGTCCGCCGTGTGCGCCAGGCCCGGGTCGCGCAGGGCGTTCAGCAGATCGGAGGTCTGCTCGCTGCCGGGCGGGCTCGCCGGTACGACGTTGAGGACCGCGGTGTCACCGGACTCGCTGAGCCGAGGCCGTCCCACCGAGGCGACGTCGTCCAAGCCGCTGACCTGGTGGGCGGTCTTCTCGGCGGCGGCCTTGGCGGGGCCCCCGGAGGCGGACCGGACGACCACGGTCAGCGGGCCGTTGAAGCCGGGTCCGAAGCCCTGGGTGACCAGGTCGTAGGCCCTGCGCTGGGTGGTCGACACCGGCTGGCTCGCGTCGCCGGGCAGCCCCATCTGGAGCGAGGCGACCGGAACGGCCACCGCGGCCAGCGCGGCGACCCCGGTCAGCAGAACGGCGACCGGTCGGCGGACGACGAAGCGCGCCCAGCGCACCCCGAGGCCGTCCCGGGCCGTACGGCCCGTGCGACGGCGCGGCGGACGCGCCGGCCCGATGCGCCGGCCCGCGATCCCGAGCAGCGCCGGGATCAGGGTGAGGGCGATCAGCACCGCGAGTACCACCGTGCCCGCCGCGGCGAAGCCCATCTGCGTGAGCAGCGGGATGTTCACCACCAGCAGTCCGACCAGCGCGATCACCACGGTCGTGCCGGCGAAGACCACGGCCGACCCGGCCGTGCCCACCGCATGTGCGGCAGCGTCCTCGCGGTCACGGCCCAGGGCGAGTTCGGCGCGGTAGCGGGAGACCACGAACAGCGCGTAGTCGATGCCCACGGCCAGGCCGATCATGGTGGCCAGGCCGGTGGTGGTGGTGCCGAGACCCAGCGGGGCGGACAGTGCCTTGATCACGCAGGCGCCGGTGCCTACGCCCAGCAGGGCCGTCAGCAGCGGCAGCCCCGCCGCCACGAGCGAACCGAAGGTGAGGACCAGGACCACCGCGGCCACCGCGAGGCCGATCGCCTCCTTGGAGTGGCCGCCGGCCGTCACCGCCGAGACGGCATTGCCCCCCGCCTCCACGGTCAGCGTGGAGGACCGGGCGTCCTCCACGGTCTTGAGCAGCGCCGACCGCGAGGAGTCCTCGAGATGCGAGGAGGAGACTTCGTAGGAGACCTGGCTGTAGGCGGTCGAGCCGTCCTTGCTCACCGAACCCGTCCGGAACGGATCGGTCGCCTGGCTCACCTGGGGATCCGCGCCCAGCGCGCGGACGGTCGCCTCCACTTCCCCCTTGACCTCAGGATCGGAGATCCTCCCGTCCTTGACCCGGAACACCACCCGGGCCGTGGCGCCGTCGGCGTGCAGCCCGGGGAAACCGTCCGCCAGCAGGTCGGAGGCGTGCTGTGCCTCCGTGCCCGGCATGGAGAAGTCGTTGGGGGGCGCCGGGGCGGCCCGGGCGGCCAGCATGCCGGCCAGCACCAGCAGGCCGGTCCACACCACCACCACGAACCAGCGTTTCCGGAAGGAGAACCGGCCCAGCTTGCAAAGGAACGAGGCCACGGGGGCGACTCCAGATCACGTCGTGCTCTTCGGGGAGCGCCGAGCCTGACAGTGCCCGCTGTCCGGTTCCGGAGAGATCCTGGGAGTTTCCGGAGAGTCCGGCCCCGATGCCGCCCGCGCCGGGCGTCCACCGCCGGGATCCCACAGAAAACTCCCAGCGGGAGAGGGCGCCGGGCGGCCCCGGCGGTGGAATATCCCGGCCGCCGGCCCGGTTGATCCCGGTGATTGGCATGCCCGGGACATGGCCCGAAGAGGGCGGAGGCCGGGCGGAAAGGTATCCCATGGCACGCAGCACCACGCGTCCCGTCGTCAAGCTGAAGTCGACCGCCGGGACCGGCGTCACCTACGTGACGCGAAAGAACCGTCTCAACGACCCCGACCGGCTCGTCCTGCGCAAGTACGACCCGGTGGCCCAAGGACACGTCCTCTTCCGTGAAGAGCGCTGACCCGGCGTTCCCGTGATCGACCGGCCCGGTTCCGCGCGGCGGCACCGGGCCGGTCGCCGTCCATGCCGCCGACCTGCTGTGAGGTCCCCCACCCAGCCTTGCCGCAGCGGAGAAGCGATCCCTAAGTTCGTACGTATGTCCACGTATGACCCCACCCCCGCCGCCCCGGTCGAGTTCTCCGTCGACCTCACCGCCCACGAGATGCTCCGCCGGGCCCATGTCATGGACGCCGTCAGCCCCGGGTGGGACCCCGTCAAGGCGCTGCGGGACGAGGACGCCGCCCGCGATCTGCTCTACTCCGGCCTGGACGAGGAGCAGCAGCGCATCTACGACGAACTGGTCGCCGCCGGTGTCCTGCCCGAGCGCGGAGACGGCCGTGCTGCCGCTTGATCCGCACGCCGACATCGGCCGCCGCGCCTGGGTGACCTGCCCCCACTGCGCGGACCACCGCGGCTGCGCCACCTGCGAGGAACGCCGCAGGTGCGGCAAGCACTGGCGCTACCTGCTGTCGAACACCGGCAGTGTGCTCCACCTCCAGTGCCCCACCTGCACCCACGTCTGGGACCACGAGACCGGCTTCGGCGCCACCCGCGGCCGTCCCGACCGCGCCTCCGGCGACCGCTGACGCCGGAGGCGCGGGCGCTCGCCGATGGAGGTGCCCCGCCCTGACGGGTTCAGGCCGAGCGGGTCCCAGGCGCTCGCCGACGGTGGTGCCCCGCCCCGGCGGGTTCAGGCCGAGCGGGTGAACAGGGGCAGATAGCCGAGGGAGTGGCCCGAGGCCGTGGGGTGGTACGACTCCGTCAGGTCCAGCAGGTCGACGCTGCGCATCCAGGGACCGGCCGAGCAGATCTCGTGGCCGCTGAACGCCTTGCGGGCGTCCGCGAAGGTGAAGCCGTGCCGGGTGGCGCGCTGGGCGATCAGGCTGTCGAGATGGTCGATGGCCGCGTTGAGCGCGGCCCGCTCGCTGTCGTCGAGCCCGCGCGCACAGGTGCCGTGCAGCTGGTAGAAATGCGGATACCCGAGCACCACGACATGGGCGGACGGCGCCTTGCTCCGGATCGCCGAGTAGAGCCGGTCCAGGTTGGCCGGGAGATTCTTGTCGACGTAGTCGCGCGCGTTGGCGATGGCCGACATGCACGTGGTGGTGCCGGGCAGGGCGCAGATCCCCATGACCTTCGCCCAGCTCGCGTCACTGCCGCCGGCGGTGACGCTGACCAGGGTGGTCCGGGCGTCGAGGGGCCCCAGCTGCTTGGCCAGCACGTCGCCCGTCCTGGCGCCGTTGCAGGCGACGAAGGCGAAGGACGAGGCGTGGGCCGAGGCCCACAGGGCGGGGTACGCCTTGCTGCTGCGCAGGCAGTCCGCGCCCGAGGCGAGATAGCTGCCGGCGCCCACCCCGGACGAGTACGAGTCACCGAGGGCCACATAGGCCACGGCCGCCCTGTTCGGCGCTCCCTGTACGGCCGGAGCGGTCGCCGGACCGGTGAGGGCGCAGGCGCCCGCGAGGAGCACGGCGGCGGCCCAGGACTGGATGCGGAACGGTCTCATGCCTCCCGTTTATCGCGGACCCGCGACCCTCCCGCCTCGTCACCCTCCGCGACCTTGACAACGCGCTGCGTCGATGCGTCCGCGGTGACCACTCGGCGGCGGAAGGCCCCCGGAACGCCGTCCACGGGCCGTGCCTCACCCGGCGTTCACCCGAAGGGATGTCACCCGTCCGGCTCAACGAAACCGGAGACGCGCACAGGAAAGGCAAGGAGTGCGTACTCCTTGCCACTCTCAACGTATAGCGGGTGGGGGGCCTTGCGGCAAGCCCCCGTACACGGCGCACAATCACCAGCCTGAACGGCGGGCCGCCGGTGGCAGCGCGGTCCGTGACCTGGGCGCATGGGGGGATTTCCTTGATCGACGTGATCATCGCGGGCGGCGGGCCGACCGGACTGATGCTCACCGCCGAGCTGCGGCTGCACGGCGTGCGCACGGTCGTGCTGGAGAAGGAGACGGAGCCGACCGGGATCGTCCGGGCGCTCGGCCTGCACGTGCGCAGCATCGAGGTGCTGGACCAGCGCGGCCTGCTGGACCGGTTCCTGGCGCTCGGCCGGCGGCATCCGCTCGGCGGCTTCTTCGCGGGCATCCGCAAGCCGGAGCCGCAGGGCCTGGACACCGCGCACGGGTACGTCCTCGGCATCCCGCAGCCCGTGACCGACCGCCTGCTGGCCGAGCGCGCCGTCGAACTGGGCGCCGAACTCCGCCGCGGCAGCGAACTGACCGGACTGAGCCAGGACGCGGACGGGGTGAGCGCCGAGCTGGCCGACGGCACCCGGCTGCGCTCGCGCTATCTCGTCGGCTGCGACGGCGGTCGCAGCACGGTGCGCAAGCTGCTCGGCATCGGGTTTCCGGGCGAGCCCTCGCGGGTCGACACCCTGCTGGGCGAGATGCGGCTGACGGCGTCCCCGGAGGAGGTGGCCGCCGTGGTCGCCGACGTCCGCACAACACAGCTGCGCTTCGGCGCCATGCCCATCGGCGAGGGCGTGTACCGCGTCGTCGTACCCGCCGACGGGGTGGCCGAGGACCGTGCGCTCCCGCCGACGCCCGAGGAGGTCCGACGGCAGCTGCGGGCCGTCGCCGGCACCGACTTCGGCATGCACGAACCGCGCCGGCTCGCCCGCTTCGGCGACGGCACCCGGCAGGCCGAGCGCTACCGGGACGGCCGGGTCCTGCTGGCCGGTGACGCGGCGCACGTCCACCCGCCGATGGGCGGGCAGGGGCTCAACCTCGGCCTCCAGGACGCCTTCAACCTCGGCTGGAAACTGGCCGCCGAGATCGCCGGCTGGGCGCCCGCGGACCTGCTGGACACCTACCACCGTGAACGGCATCCCGTCGCCGCCGACGTACTGGAGAACACCCGGGCGCAGATGGAGCTGGTCTCCCTCGAACCGGGCGCCCGGGCGGTGCGCCGACTGGTGACGGAGCTGATGGACTTCGAGGAGGTGAACCGCCACCTCACCGAGAAGATCATCGCGACCGCGATCCGCTACGACGTCGGCGAGGGCCACGACCTGCTCGGCCGACGGCTGCCCGACATGCCGCTGAAGCACGGCCGCCTCTACGAGCTGATGCGCCACGGCCGCGGCCTGCTGCTCGACGGCACCGGCCGCCTCTCGGTGACCGGCTGGGCGGACCGGATCGACCATGTCCGCGACGGCAGCGAGCGGCTGGACGTCCCCGCGGTGCTGCTGCGCCCGGACGGCCATGTGGTCTGGGCCGGAGAGGACCCGGCGGACCTGGCCCACCAGACGCGGAGGTGGTTCGGCGCGCCGCTCGACTAGAAACGTCGGAGGCCGGTGCGCCCGACCCGGCCCGGTCCCCGGTGACTGCTGCCACCGGGGACCGGGCCGACCGGATCTCGGACCCGGCCGGGAGCGGGCCCGCGGACCGCGAGGCCGCGTGCCGCGTGCCTGGCCGGGGTCAGGCGGTGCCGCCCGCCGGGGCGCGGAAGTAGTGCCCCTCCTCCAGGTCGGCGAGCAGGCCGGGCCGGGTCGGCTCCCAGTCGAGCAGCTTGCGGGTGAGGTCGTTCGACGCGGGGGCGTCCATCGCCGCGAAGCCGCTCATCCAGCCGAAGTGCGCGGCCGCGTCCTCGGCGCTCACCGAGACCGCCGGCAGACCGAGATGACGGCCGATCACCTCGGCCACCTCACGGACCGGCACGCCCTCCTCGGCGATGCCGTGGAGCACGGTGCCCGCCGGGGCCTGCTCGACCGCGAGCCGGAACAGCCGCGCCGCGTCGAGCCGGTGCACGGCCGGCCAGCGGTTGGCGCCGTCGCCCACGTACCCGGAGACGCCCTTCTCCCGCGCGATGCCGATCAGAGCGGCGACGAACCCGTGGTCCCCCTCGCCGTGGCAGGTGGGGGCGAGCCGTACCACGCTGGAGCGCACCCCCCGCTCCGCGCACGCCAGTACGGCATCCGCGGTGATCGCCCGGATCAGGACCGGCGAGTCGCCCTCGACCCTGGGCATGTCCCGCTCCGTCGACACCTGGCCCGGCTTGAGCCCGGCGACCCCGGAGGCGATGACGAAGGGGCGGTCGCTCCCGGCGAGCGCGCCGGTGAGGGTGTCGACGGCCCTGCGGTCCGCCTCGGCCGCGCCCCGGAAATCGCCGGAGAAGGCGATGTCGTGCTTGAAGGCGAGGTGGATCACCCCGTCCGAGTCGGCGGCGGCGGACGCGAGGACGTCGAGGTCGTCCAGGCCGCCGCGGACGACCTCGGCGCCCGCCGCGGTGAGAGCGGCGGCGGAGGCCTCGGAACGGGCCAGGCCGACCACCTGGTGGCCCGCGTCGAGGAGTTCCGGAACGACGGCGGAACCGATCCAGCCGGACGCACCGGTCACGAAAACGCGCATAGGAATTCCCCACATCTCTGATGTCAGTTACTGTCGTCAACGCTAGCACTGATGTCGGTGACTGTCATCACGTAGGATGCGCGCTATGGGCAGATGGGAGCCGAACGGGCGGGAGCGCCTGGCGAAGGCGGCGCTGGAGCTGTACGGCGAGCGCGGATTCGAACAGACCACCGTGGCGGAGATCGCGAAACGCGCCGGACTCACCGAGCGCACGTTCTTCCGGCACTACGCCGACAAGCGCGAAGTCCTGTTCGCCGGGTCCGGTGAACTGGAGCGGCTGTTCGCCGACGCGGTCGCCGACGTCCCGCCCTCCGCGACGCCCCTCGACGCGCTGGCGGCCGGTCTGGACGCGGTCTGCGAAATGTTTGAGGAGCGGCGCGAGTTCGCGGGCAAGCGGCACGCCGTGATCTCGGCGACCGCCGAGCTGCGCGAGCGCGAACTGATCAAGCTGGCCTCACTGGCGGCCGCCCTCGCCGACACCCTGCGCCGCCGCGGCGTCCCGGAACCGGTCGCGAGCCTGACCGCCGAGACGGGCGTCGCCGTCTTCAAGGTCGCCTTCGAACGCTGGATCACCGCGGACGAGCAGCGCCCCCTCGTCCGGGTGGCACGGGACTCGCTGGAGCAGCTCAAGGCCGTGGCCGCGGGAAGCGCGCCGGCGGGTGTGGGCGGCGGGGCAGCGCCGGCGCCCACCGAGGCGCAGCCGAGCGCCTGAGCCGGGGGCGACTCCTTCCGTCCGCGCACGCGGACGAGTGAGGCGTGAGTGGTGGGGTAGACGCCCCCACCGGCCGGTCGTGCACCGACGGGGTGAGCCACCACAGGGCGCCCCGGGCTCGTCACCGGCCGCGCAGGAAGGAGAACGTCATGATCAAGCTGATACGGCACGCAGGAGCGGTGGGAGCCTCGGCCGCACTGGTCGGTGGCGCGCTGCTGGCCGGCGCGGGCTCCGCGTCGGCCGCGCCCCAGCACGCCCCGGGGACCGGCGCCCGCGCCGCGACGGCCCCGTCCACCTCCGTCTGCTCTCGCCGGCACCACCGCCTCGACCCCTGGATCGAGGGACAGCTGGCCCAGTTCGACCCCGCCGCCAAGCGCAAGCTGGCGGTCTACGACCCGTGGATCAAGGACCAGCTGGCGCGCTACGCGCCGACCGCCTGCTAGGTTCTGTCGTCAAATGTCACGCCCATATCAAGAGTGATGTGAGGGTGACGGTCACTTCGTCGGAACGCTCGGGGATTGCGTGCGGTATGCCCGACGGCGGAGCCAGGCGCGGATCGCCTTTGAGCGGCAGCCCTTGTCGCTCAGGATGTGATCAGGCCGGGTGAGGGGCCGTCCCGGTCCGGTCCGGGGCACCCGGGCCCTTCCATCACGGTGGTGAACCGGGTGCAGTCGTTGGAGTTGCCACCCCTGACGACGAAAGCGAGAGGGCCTTGCCGGGGGGGCGGAGTCGAGATCCACCGGTCCGCGGTCTCACTCTCCTTCTGGGCCGCACCTCCGCCAATGCCTCGCTCCTCGCCTATCGTCGCCTGCTGGGCAATCCCGTCGTCCCTGAAATCCTCGGCCTCATCGCCGGCTGGCTGGTTGCGTCCCCGCCTGACCGGATCTCGGTGAGTGGTGTCAATCGCCCGAGCGATGACCTACGTCCAGCTATAAACCGCGCCTATAAAACAGGTGTATATACTCTGTGTATAGTCGGAACATGGCTGCTACCGATTCGGTCGTTTCACCCCGCCTGCGCTTGAAGAACGCCCCGGGCGCGGCTGTTCTGTGCCTCGGCGCAGGGCTCGTCGGGGGCATCCTGACGAACCTGGCGCAGGGCTGGCTGCCCGGGGCGTGGAACAACTTGGCGAACTCCGGTGCGGTGTGGACGATGTTCGCGTTTGCCGCGGGCGCCTCCCTGGCACACCGCACCGACGGCCATCGCCTTCCGGCGGCAGTCGGAGCCCTGGCGGAGATCGGCCTCGTCGTCGGCTACTACGGGTACGCCGAGTTCGGGCGGGACGGAATGGGCTCGCTCACCTTTCCACTGCTCTGGCTCTCCATGGCATGCGTCGCGGGGCCACTGTTCGGCGTCGCGGGCGCGTGGTCGAGACGCGCTACGCGACCCTGGCGGCGATACGTGGCGCTCGGCGCACTCGGCGGCCTCTTCGGCAGTGAAGGCCTCCACTACTGGCTCGGCCTGGGGTACCTACCGCAGGCAGTGGTCTGCGGCGCTCTCGCCTGCGGTCTTCCGCTGCTGTTGGGGCGCACCTGGAAGGAACGCGGCCTGAGCCTCGCTGTGGCGATCCCCGCGTCCTTCGTCACCTATCAGATCCTCTATGGCCTCCTGGACGCAGTGTCCGGCTGAGTGGGCCTGCCAGGGAGGGGTGTGTCTGCCCGTGCCGGCCGCTAGCACCGCCGGCGACGGAGCCGTTGCCGCCGCATCCGCGCGGGCCGGGTCAGCCGACGAACTCCATGGCCGGGTAGGCCGGCGACGGCCCCTCCAGCAGCCGTCCGCTGCCGCCGCGCAGCCAGTGGTCGAAGTACGCGGCCACGTACGCCTCGCTGGTCCGGATCGCCGTGGCCGGGTCGAGGGTGCCGAGGGCGGCGGCCTCTACGGACGGTGGCAGGTGCAGCTGAGGGAGGAGAGCCTCCGCGTCGGTGGTCGAGGCGTGGCCCGAGCCGCGCAGGGTGAGCTGACGCGTCCAGCCCGGAGTGTGGGCGCGGAAGGCCTGCCAGCCGGGGCCGGTGTCGGTCTCGCCGTCCTTGCCCAGCAGCAGGAACGGCCGGTCCAGGCCGTGCCGGGCGACCGGCATCGGGGAGCCGTCGACGTAGGTCAGGTTGCCGTCCATGTCGATGCCCGCGGTGATCCTGCGGTCGGCGTCCATCGCCAGGGCCGCGGCGCTGCCGCCCATCGAGTGGCCGAACATGCCCACCCTCGACAGATCCAGCGCGCCGGGCAGCCCCTTTGGCAGGCGCTGCCCGTCCGCGTCGGGGTCGTGACCGCCGTCGAGCAGCCGCAGCCGGTCCAGCACGAAGCGGGTGTCCGCGACCCGGACGGCCAGGGACTCGCGGATGAAGGCGTCGGGATCGCCGGGCGGCACCATGGTGGCGAGCGAGCCGTCCGGGAACTGGACCTCGGGGGACTCGTAGGTGTGGTCGACGGTCACGACGGCGTAGCCACGGCCGGCCAGGTCCGTCACCAGTGTGGTGCCCCAGGTGCGGGGCTCGCCGAGCCCCGGGGAGTAGAGGACCACCGGAAGCCGCCCTCTTCGGCCCGGGGCCACCGGAGCGCCGAGTGCCACGTGGGTCTTCGCGCCGGCCCAGTCGGCCCGGCCCGGGGGAACGCCGAGCCGGAGGTAGTCGTCGGCGGTGACGCGGTCGAAGTGGGCCGCCGCGGCGGGCGGCATGTACGGGGCCTGCGGGCGGCCGGCCGTGCGTGCCGCCGGGTAGAACACGCTGACCATCAACTCGCGGTGGCGCGGTCCCTGACGCCAGGGATCGGGACGTGCGGTGTCCACCAGGTGCAACGACACCTCGCCGACGGGGTGCGGCCCGGTCGGGGACGGCAGCGCCAGGCGGCGGGGCGGCGGCGCGGTGGAGGGCGCGGCGCCGGAGGCCGCGGCGGCGGGCAGGGACGCCGCGAGGGTGCAGAAGGCGGCGACCGCGCAGGCGAGGAGGGTCCGTAACCCCTCGCCCCGGCGGCGTCCGCGCGGATGTTCATCGGTCATGGACCCAGGGTGACGGCCCGTCACCATCCCGGCCATCAGGGATCAACCCTGGTCTTTCGCTCGGGGTTCCGTAGGGGTCGGGCCCGCGGGCGGGGCTCCGGCGACGGCGGCGCGGTACAGGGCGCGGGTCGCGGTGCCGAAGTAGGCGCTGTAGGAGATCTGGGACGTGTTGCCGCCGGTGTGGTAGCCGCCGATGACGCCGACGACCGCCCAGCCGTCGAACCACGGGACCAGCATGGGGCCGCCGCTGGTGCCGCCGACGAAGGCGTCACAGGCGATGCGCGGGAAGGTGCCCGGGTCGGCCGGGTCGTCGCTGACCCACGCGGTGGTCCAACTCCAGCACTCCAGCGGCTCCGCCGCCCCCGCCGGATAGCCGATCATCCGCACCGGTGCGTGCAGGTAGCCCGTCCCGGTGAGCAGCCGTACCCCGCCGACCGCGTCCTGCAGGGCCGTCCCGTCCTCGTTGGGTCCGGTGACCGCGAAGGCGAAGTCGTAGCCGGCGCCGGCGTGTTCGCCCAGGTCGTAGTACTGCTGCGGGACGTAGACGCCGTTCGTCACGACCGGGAAGATCCCGAAGGGCTTGAGCCCGTCGTGGTACTGGGGGACGAAGGCCAGCCGGCGCCGCGGGGCGGTGCCCGAGTAGCCCTTGAGGCAGTGCCCCGCGCTCAGCACCAGGTCGCGCCCGGGGCTGCGGACGACCGAGCCGCTGCAGGTCCGGCCGGTGCCCTGGGCGTCGGTCCAGAAGAACGTGCCGGCCTGCGGGATGCCCGTGAAGCTGCGGCTGGGCGGGATGTACTCGCCGGGCCGGGGGCCGTCCACGGAGGGCGAAGCGGTGGCACCCGCCCCCGCGCCCTTCACGGGGCCGGCGGGCAGGGCGGCCGCCATGCGGGCCGGCGTCCAGTAGGCGTCGAGCCGGGCGGCGACGGGGTCCGGCCCTGGCGGCGCGGACTTCGCGGCGGCCGCGGCGGCCGGACCGCCCGAGAGCAGCACGGCGGCCGCGCAGAGCGCGGCGTGGCGGAGCAACCCGGTCCTGCGCACCATCACTTCCCCTCCCGGCGGCGGCGGACGGCCGGCTCACCCTAGGCCCGCGACCGGCACCGGCGGAAGGGCGCGTCGCCGGTCACCGCGACATCGGCCGGTCCCCGCCGCACCGCTGCGCGAACCCGGTCCGACGGGGATGCGCGCGGCCGGGATGCGGGGCCGGCGGCGCAAGGGCGGGCCGACGGGGAATCTCAGGGCTAACAACTGGTGCGAATGGGTACTTTCTGTACAGGTGTATCTACGTGGCACGCGAGTGTCACCGCCCGCCTCGGGGGCACTGACCAGCATGTTTGCGGGCTGGGCGCGCCAGGGCCGTCGGCCCTGCTGACCACTGGCCGAAGGGAATGCCGGTTATGCACGAGGACACGAGGAGCCCCCTCCCGGAGCGGCCGCCCGAGGCGGCCCCGCGCTCGGCGGCCTGGGCCGATCCCGCCCCCCTGGGTCTGGCCGGCTTCGCCCTGACGACGCTGCTGCTGTCGATCGTCAACACCAACCTGCTGAAGGAGCCCGCCGCCATCCTGCCGGTCCTGGGCCTCGCCGCGTTCTACGGCGGCCTCGCCCAGTTCGCAGCCGGGCTCTTCGAGTTCCGCAGGGGCAACACGTTCGGCGCGACGGCGTTCGTCTCGTTCGCCGCCTTCTGGCTGTCCTACTGGTGGATAGCGCCGCGCGTCGCGCTCGCCGGGGACGCGCACAACGGGCTGGGGCTGTACCTGCTCGGGTGGGCGATCTTCACCGCCTACATGACCGTGGGCGCCCTGCGCGTCAGCCTCCCCGTGCTGGCGGTGTTCGTGCTGCTGACCCTGACCTTCCTCTTCCTGGCCATCGGGTCGTTCCAGACGGGTGCCCCGCCGCACGTCACGACCCAGATCGGCGGCTGGCTGGGCATCCTCACCGGCCTCGCCGCCTGGTACGCGTCGGCGGCCGGCGTCATCAACGAGGCCCACGGCCGCGAGGTGCTCCCCGCCTGGCGGCGCGAGCCCGCCCGGAGCCGGCCGGGGACGCGCGAGGAGCGGTCCGTCTGAGGCGGACGCGTCCGGCGTGCGGTCCCGTCCGCCACCGCCGGCCGCGGGCCCGGGACAATGACCGGCATGACCGACGACAGGGACGACGCCGACAGCAGGCTGGCCAGGATCGAGCGGCTGCTGCGCAGCGGTGAGCAGGAACTGGTCCCCGCGTGGCGCCGGGCGACACAGGGTGAGACGCGCTGGGCCGTGACGGCCGTGATGCTGGCCGCGATCGCCCTGCAACTGGTGCTGCCGCACCGGCTCACACTGCTGCGGCCGGTCTGGGTGCTGCCGGTGCTGGAGTTCGTCCTGCTGCTGGCGCTGGTGGCGGGCAACCCCCGGCGGGTCGAGGCGCGCACGCGGTGGCTGCGCTGGCTGGGACTGGTCCTGATCGGGGTCATCAGCCTGGCCAACGGATGGTCGGCGGCCCGGCTCGTGATCGACCTCGTGCACGGCGGCGGGGGCCAGGACGCGGTGCCGCTGCTGCGGGCCGGCGCCGTCATCTGGTTCACCAACGTCATCGTCTTCGCGCTGTGGTACTGGGAATCCGACCGCGGCGGCCCGATGGCCCGGATGCGCGGGGAGCGGCAGTACGCCGACTTCCTCTTCGTGCAGATGCAGAACCCCGAACTGGCGCCCGCGGACTGGGAACCGGAGTTCCTCGACTACCTGTACCTCTCCTTCACCAACGCCACCGCCTTCAGCCCGACCGACGTCATGCCCCTGTCGCGCTGGTCCAAGATGCTGATGCTGGTGCAGTCCTCGGTGTCCCTGGTGACCGTCGCCCTGGTGGTGGCGCGCGCCGTCAACATCCTGAAGTAGCCGACGGGGCCGCTCGCCCGCCCCTGTCGCCCGAACGGTGGACGGTTCGGCTTGCCGCGTCCGGGGAGAACGGGGTGGGGCCACATGATGCGTGCATGCCCCCGAGCAAAGCCACGCGGCGGTGAGCACCGCACTCCGGCGGGCGACCGGAATTGCATGGTTCGTTTTCTTGAACCCCTCGTGTTTGTGAGAGTAGGTTCGGCCGCATGACCGCCTCCCCGACTCCGACCACCGCCGAGGAGCTCCGCGGTGCCGGCCTGCGCGTGACGGCGGCCCGCGTCGCGCTGCTGGAGACGGTCCGGGACGGCGACCACCTCGGTGCCGAGGCGATCGCCTCCGGGGTCCGCGACCGCGTAGGCCACATCTCCCTGCAAGCCGTCTACGAAGCCCTGCACGCGCTGACCGCCGCGGGGCTCGTGCGCCGCATCGAACCGGCGGGCCACCCGGCCCGGTTCGAGGGGCGCGTCGGCGACAACCACCACCACATCGTGTGCCGGTCGTGCGGCGCCGTCGTCGACGTCGACTGTGCCGTCGGCGACGCGCCCTGCCTGACCGCCGCGGACGACCGGGGCTTCGCCATCGACGAAGCCGAGGTCGTCTACTGGGGCGTGTGCCCCGACTGTTTCACCGGCCGCAGTTCCTGAGCACCTGGTTCCGCTTAGTTCGGAAGGATTGCCATGACTGAGAACCACGACGCGATCGTCACAGACGCGAAGGCGGGGGAGGGGAGCGGCGGCTGCCCCGTCGCCCACGACCGGGCCCCGCACCCGACCCAGGGCGGCGGCAACCGCCAGTGGTGGCCGGACCGGCTCAATCTGAAGATCCTCGCGAAGAACCCGCCCGCGGCCGACCCGCTGGGCGAGGATTTCGACTACGCCGCCGCCTTCCAGAGCCTGGACCTGCCCGCCGTGAAGCAGGACATCCAGGAGCTGCTCACCACCTCGCAGGACTGGTGGCCCGCCGACTTCGGCCACTACGGGCCGCTGATGGTCCGGATGGCCTGGCACAGCGCCGGCACCTACCGCATCAGCGACGGCCGCGGCGGCGCCGGCCACGGCCAGCAGCGCTTCGCCCCGCTGAACAGCTGGCCGGACAACGTCCTGCTGGACCGGGCCCGCCGGCTGCTGTGGCCGATCAAGAAGAAGTACGGCCAGAAGATCTCCTGGGGCGACCTGATGATCCTCGCCGGCAACGTGGCGCTGGAGTCCATGGGCTTCGAGACCTTCGGCTTCGGCGGCGGCCGCAAGGACGTGTGGGAGCCGGAGGAGGACGTCTACTGGGGTCCCGAGACCACCTGGCTGGACGACAAGCGCTACACGGGCGACCGGGAGCTGGAGAACCCGCTCGGCGCCGTCCAGATGGGCCTGATCTACGTCAACCCCGAGGGTCCCAACGGCAACCCGGACCCGCTGGCCGCGGCCCGCGACATCCGTGAGACCTTCCGCCGCATGGCCATGAACGACGAGGAGACCGTCGCCCTGATCGCCGGTGGTCACACCTTCGGCAAGACCCACGGTGCCGGCCCCGCCGACCACGTCGGCCTCGACCCCGAGGCCGCCGGCCTGGAGGAGCAGGGCCTCGGCTGGAAGAGCACCTACCGCTCCGGCAAGGGCAGGGACGCCATCGGCTCCGGCCTGGAGGTCACCTGGACCTCAACCCCGACCCGCTGGGGCAACGGCTTCTTCGACAACCTCTTCGGCCACGAGTGGGAGCTGACCGAGTCCCCGGCCGGTGCCAAGCAGTGGGTCGCCAAGGACGCCGAGGCCACGATCCCCGACCCGCAGGACCCGACCCAGAAGCGTCTGCCCACGATGCTCACCACGGACCTCTCCCTGCGCTTCGACCCGATCTACGAGCCGATCGCCCGCCGCTTCCACGAGAACCCGCAGGAGTTCGCGGACGCCTTCGCCCGCGCCTGGTACAAGCTCACCCACCGCGACATGGGCCCGAAGTCCCTCTACCTCGGCCCCGAGGTCCCCGAGGAGACCCTGATCTGGCAGGACCCGCTGCCGGAGCCCGAGGGCGAGCTGATCGACGACGCGGACATCGCGGCGCTGAAGGCCAAGGTGCTCGACTCGGGCCTCAGCGTGTCCCAGCTGGTCACCACCGCCTGGGCCTCCGCCTCCACCTTCCGCGGCAGCGACAAGCGCGGCGGCGCCAACGGCGCCCGCATCCGGCTCGCCCCGCAGCGCGAGTGGGAGGTCAACGAGCCCGACGAGCTGGCCCAGGTGCTGCGCACCCTGGAGGGCGTCCAGCGGGACTTCAACGCCGGCTCCGGCGCCAAGAAGGTCTCGCTCGCCGACCTGATCGTCCTCGGTGGCGTCGCCGCGGTCGAGAAGGCGGCCAAGGAGGGCGGCTTCGAGGTCCGGGTGCCGTTCACGCCGGGCCGGGTGGACGCCACCGAGGAGCAGACCGACACCGAGTCCTTCGAGGCGCTGGAGCCGACCGCGGACGGCTTCCGCAACTACCTCGGCAAGGGCAACCGGCTGCCGGCCGAGTACCTGCTGCTCGACCGGGCCAACCTGCTCACCCTCAGCGCCCCCGAGCTGACCGTCCTGGTCGGCGGCCTGCGAGTGCTCGGCGCCAACTACCAGCAGTCCCAGCTCGGCGTCTTCACCAAGACGCCCGGCGTCCTCACCAACGACTTCTTCGTCAACCTGCTCGACATGGGCACCACGTGGAAGTCGACCTCCGAGGACCAGACCACCTTCGAGGGCCGGGACGCCGCCACGGGCGAGCTGAAGTGGGCCGGCAGCCGCGCCGACCTCGTCTTCGGCTCCAACTCCGAGCTGCGGGCCGTCGCCGAGGTCTACGCCAGCGACGACGCGAAGGAGAAGTTCGTCAAGGACTTCGTCGCCGCGTTCGACAAGGTCATGAACCTGGACCGGTTCGACCTCGCCTGATCCGGCCGGTACGCCGGTTGTCCGGCGCCCGGGGCCCTCGGCAGGGGCCCCGGGCGCCGGCACGCGTCAGCGGCCCAGCGCCGCCGCGCCCGCCCGGGCGTACCTCTCGTCCAGGTCCCCGGAGGGGGCGCCCGCGACGCCGATGCCCGCGACCGGGGCGCCCTTGGCGGTCACCGGGGCGCCGCCCGCGAGGAACAGCGTGCCGGGGATGTCCTTCAGGCCCGGCGCCTGGGCCAGCCGCCCGGCCAGTTCCGAGGTGGGCGCGTTCCAGGACACCGCGGTGAACGCCTTGCGCTCGGCGGACTCGTACGACTGCGGGCCCGCGCCGTCCCCGCGCAGGGTGACCAGCGTGTTGCCGTCGCGGTCGACCACGGCCACCGACACCTGCCGGCCGTCCTCGACGGCGGCCTCCAGCGCGGCCCGCGCCGCCTTCTCCGCGGCCTTCAGCGTGAGGTGCGTGCTCTGGGTGAGATCACCGGCCCGGGCCGCGACGGGCGCGGCGGCCGGGGCGGCGCCGTTCGTGTCGGCGGCGTTGGCGGCGACCGTGCCGACGACACCCGCGCCGACGACGGCCAGAGCGGCGCCGCCCACGAGGACACGGGTACGGCGGGACGGCTTCCTGCGGCTGGACATGACGGGCAACCTTCCTGTGGCAAAAGACCGCGGCCGAGGGACGGCCGGGCCGAGGCCGAATCGCCTCGGTTCCGATCCTGGAGCCCCCCGGGGCCGTCTCCCGTCGTCGGACCGGTGGCCCCCGGGGTCATCCGATCGGATGACCCGACAGCGCGCGGAGCGTGGGCACAATGGAGCTTGTTTGCCCAGTTCAGCGCGGTGACACGGGAGGTGGTGGCGGTGCCGGAGCCCGCACAGGACGACACCCGCGCCCTCACGATCGTCATGCACACCGCCTTCTTCGTGCTGCTGGCCGCCTCGCTCGCCCGCTATCTGGCCCGGCACGGCGACGGCCCGCACACCCCCTGGATCGCCGGCCTGTCCCTGCTGCTCGCCGTGCTCTACGTCCTCGGACCCGCCCTCGGCACCCGCCCCACCCCGCGCCGCCTGATCTGGCTCGCCCTGGTGGTGGCGGCCTGGGCACTGCTCGTCGTGGCGGCCCCCAGCTTCGCCTGGTGCGCGGTCCCGCTCTTCTACACCGGCCTGCGCACCCTCCCGCCCCGCGCCGCGATCCCGCTGGTCGCGCTGCTGACGGCGCTCGCGGTGGCCGCCCAGCTGGAACTCGCCGGCTGGCCCGACCCGAACGTGCTGCTCGCCCCGCCGGCCGTGGCCGCCGTGGCCACCACCGTCTACGTCGTCATGCATCGCCGGACCGCCCGCCAGCACGCCCTCATCGACGACCTGGTCCGCACCCGCCGCGACCTCGCCGCCACCGAGCGCCGGGAGGGCACCCTCGCCGAACGCGAACGGCTCGCCCGGGAGATCCACGACACCCTCGCGCAGGGCCTGTCCAGCCAGCGCATGCTGCTCCAGGCCGCCGACCGGCTCTGGGACACCGCGCCCGGCACCGCCCGCGAGCACATCCGCACGGCCGCGGCGATCGCCGAGCGCAGCCTCGCCGAGGCCCGCCGCTTCGTGCACGACCTGACCCCCGCCGACCTCGCCGGGGGCGGGGGCCTGCCGCGGGCCCTGCGCGCCGTCGCCGACCGGGAGACGACGGACGGCCTCACCGTCCGCGTGCACACCGAGGGCGCCCCGCCCGCACCGCTGTCCGCACCCGTCGAGTCCGCCCTGCTGCGCATCGCCCAGGGCGCTCTCGCCAACGTCCGCGAACACGCGGGCGCCACCACCGCCACCCTCACGCTGACCTGCCTGGACGACCAGGTCGTGCTGGACGTCATGGACGACGGCCGCGGCTTCGACCCCGCGCGTGTCCGGCCCACCGCCGGGGACGAACGGCGCGGTCACGGGCTGCCCGCGATCCGCGCCCGGCTGCGGCAGCTCGGCGGCACCCTCACCGTCGAGTCGGCGCCGGGCCGGGGCACCGTCCTGTCCGCGGCGATCCCCCTGGAGCCACGATGACCGGGACCCCCGTCCGCATCCTCGTCTGCGACGACCACGCCGTCGTACGTGCCGGACTGCTCGCCCTGCTGCACAGCGCCCCGGACATCGAGGTCGTCGGCGAGGCGGGCAGCGGCGAGGAGGCGCTGGCGCTGGCCCGCCGGACGGCACCGGACGTCGTCCTGATGGACCTGCAACTCGGCGCGGGCATCGACGGCGTCGAGACCACCCGCCGACTGCGCGCCACGACCCCCGCACCGCACGTCCTGGTCCTCACCACCTACGACACGGACGCCGACGTCACCCGGGCGGTCGAGGCGGGCGCCACCGGCTATCTGCTCAAGGCCGAGCGCGCCGAGGACCTGTTCACCGCGATCCACGCCGCCGCACAGGGCCGCCCCGCGCTCTCGCCGCCGGTCGCCGGCCGGGTGATGTCCCGGCTGCGCAACCCGCGCCCCGCCCTCACCCCGCGCGAGCGCGACATCCTCGCCCAGCTCGCCCAGGGACTGCCGAACCACGCCATCGCCCGCGCCCTGTACATCAGCGAGGCCACCGTCAAGACCCATCTGCGCCGCATCTACGACAAGCTCGGCGTGGACACCCGTGCGGGCGCGGTCGCCGTGGCGAAGGAGCAGCGCCTGCTGCCCTGACCCCCGCCGCTCAGCGGCGCAGTGCCTCGAAGGCGTCGCGGGCGGCCGCCCCGAGCGCCAGCTCGATGTCCGGGGCGAGACCGGCCCGCCGGTCGGCGCGGGTCAGCGCGGCCATGGCCACCCGGTCCCCGGACTCCGCCTCCACCACGCCGATCTCGTGCCGCAGATGCAGGAACGTGCCCGTCTTCCCGCTCCACCGCAGCGTGTCCGTGCGCAGCTCGCACGCCAGCCGGTGGGTGAAGAGCTGGAGCCCCATCAGCCGCCGCAGTTCCGCCGTCGCCTCCGGTACGGCGATCTCGTCGCACCACACCCGCCGCAGCAGGGCGACCAGTGCCCTGGCCGAGCCGGTGTTGGCGTGCGCCGGTTCCAGGGTCTCGATGGTGGGCCGGCCCGCCCGTTCGTCCCGCACGGCCAGCTCCAGCGCGAGGGAGAAGTCGTCGCCCGCCGCGCCGGCCGCGCACTCGTACATGTGGTTCATCCGGTGCCGCATCCGGATGCCGTCGCACCCCCACGCGCACAGCCGCGCGTCCACCTCCGCCGCCGGCACCAGGTCGAACAGGGCGTCCGCGGCCGCGTTGTCGCTCACCGACAGCATCATCAGCAGCAGATCGCCGACGGCCGCGGTGACCGGGTGCCGGAACGCCGCGAAGCCGGTGGGGCCGACGCTGCTGCGGCCCGGGTCGAGGGTCACCGGGTGCCCGGCGTCCAGTTCCCCGGCCGCGATCCGGTCCAGTACCACCAGGGCGAGCGGGACCTTCGCCACCGACGCGAGCGGCACCGGCTCGTCGATGCCGAAGCCCAGCCGGGCGCCGGTGTCCAGGTGCAGGGCGAGGAAGGAACCGCGCACACCCAGCGCCGCCCAGTCCGCCGCGATCTCCTCGGCGACGTCCACCAGGGCGCCGTCGTCCCCCACGCAGCCGGGCCGGTACGCCTGCGCGCCGCCCGCCTCGGCCGGGCTCATCCGCGGGCCGCCAGCCGGGCGGAGGGGTCACCGGCGGGACCGGAGCGCGCCCGCTCCCGCGTCGCCCCGGACGCCCCGACCGACGCCGCCAGCAGCCGGGCCAGCCAGTCCGGCACGTCCGGCGTGCCGCGCGGACCCGGTGGCGCGCTCACGTCGTACCCCCGGTGCAGGGCGGGGTCGCCCAGCGGGGCCCAGGCGGCGCCGTACCGACGGGCGTACGGCTCGGTGCACAGCAGCAGGGCGCGCCCGGCCAGGGTCCCGGCGAACGCGTCGGACGGCGGACCGGCCGGCCGGATCCGCCCCTCGGGCAGCCCGGCGCGCGCGACCGCGCGCGCGAACCTGTCGTCGAAGTACGGGACCTGGTCCTCCGCGAGGACCAGGATCGGGGGCGGTGCGGGCGCGGGCGGTGCACCGGCACGGCGGCGGCGCGGCCGCAGCTCTTCCAGGTGGACCGCGCGTGGTGCCTCCGGGTCCGCGGCGCCCGGCGCGGACGCCAGGCCCAACGGCACCCGGAAGGCGGCGCGTTCCGGCGCGGTCCGGACGAGCGCGTACCCGAGCGAGCCGTCGACCAGACCCGACTCCCTTTCCAGCGGCGGCAGTTCACGCATGCCGAGGGTGATCCCGTGCTCGGTGGCGGCGCGCAGGGCGCGGGCCAGCGCGGCCGGGGCGCAGTCCGCGGGCACCCCGACGGCACGCACCCGCGAGTGCCGGGCGGAGCGGGCGGCCTGCCGCAGCCGCTGGGCGCGGTCCAGGACGTCCCGCGCATAGGGGAGGAGCAGCACGCCCAGTTCGGTGGTCGTGATCTGCCGCCGGGAGCGGTCGAACAGCGGGCCGCCGAAGTGGCCCTCCAGCGTCCTGACGCGGCGGCTGAGCAACGGCTGCGCGATGCCGAGCCGGTCGGCGGCGCGGGAGAAGCTCGCCTCGTCGGCGGTCGCCACGTACGCCTCCAGGTGTGCCAGCAGGTCCATCCAGCACTCATATCAAAAAGGCATGGAGCGCGCACAGTTCACTCTTGGACATGAGCGCGCTCCTGCTGTTTCGCTGTCCCGCACGGAGATCCGCACCGCCCGACGGGCGACGATCAGGAGGACTGCACCATGACCGCTTCCGGACCGCTGGCACGCCGTGGCCTGCTCAGGGCGGGCCTCGCGCTCACATCCGCCGCCGTCGTGGCGTCGACCGGCACGGCCGCCGCTGCCCCGGCCGCGTCGGCCGGCGGTGAACTGGACGACCTGGAGCGCCGCTTCGGTGTCCGGCTCGGCGTGTACGCGCGCAATGTGCGCACCGGGCGGGTGCTGGCCCACCGGGCGGGGGAGCGGTTCGCGCACTGCTCGGTGTTCAAGGCGTTCGCGGCGGCCGCCGTCCTGCGCGACCACTCCGGCTGCGCCCCACTGGACAAGGTGGTCCACTATCCGCCGCACGCCCTCCTGCCCAACTCGCCGCGCACCGAGGAGAACCAGGAGACCGGCATGACGGTGGCCGACCTGTGCGCGGCGGCGATCCGGTACAGCGACAACACGGCGGGCAACCTGCTGTTGCAGCAGCTGGGCGGCCCGGCCGGCCTCACCCGGTTCTTCCGCTCGCTCGGCGACCGGGTGAGCCGGCAGGACCGGTGGGAGCCGGAGCTCAACACGGCGGTCCCGGGCGACCTGCGCGACACCACGACCCCCGAGGCCATCGCCACGGGCATCGAGCGGCTGATCCTCGGCCGGGCACTGGCCCCCTCCGACCGCGAGCGGCTCGTCACCTGGATGAAGGGCAACACCACCAGCGGCGCGCGGTTCCGCGCCGGACTGCCCGAGGGCTGGACCCTCGCGGACAAGACCGGCACCGGCTTCTACGCGAGCGCCCACGACATCGGCGTCGCCTGGACCACCCGGCACACCCCCGTCGTCCTGGCCGTGCTGTCGACCGGGAACGAGAAGGACGCGCCGGTCGACGAGGCGCTCATCAGGGAGGCGGCCCGTATCGTCGCGCGCACCGTGGCGCCCGGCGAGTGACCTTCGGCCCCGCTCAGGCGCGTGGGTGCCGCTCGCCCTGGGCCGCCTGGAGATCGGCGAGCAGCTCGGCCTGTTCCGCGAGGACCCCGGAGAGGGTGGTGCGGGCCACCCGCAGCAGCTCGGCCACGTGCGGACTGGTCAGCGAGTAGTGGACGTTCGAGCCTTCCTTGCGTGTCTTGACCAGGTTGGCGCGGCGCAGCACCGCCAGCTGCTGGGAGAGATGGGCGGGCTCGATGCCCACCTCGGGCAGCATCTCGGCGACCGCGTGCTCGCGTTCGCCGAGCAGTTCCAGGACGCGGATGCGGGCCGGATGGCCGAGCGTCTTGAAGAACTCGGCCTTCAGCTGGTACCGCGGCTTGCTCACCGGACCGTCCCTTCACCGGCCCGGCGACCCGCGCCCAGCGGCCCCGCCCCGAAGGCCCGTCCCATCGACCCACACGTCGACACCATGGGGTCCATCCTCGCCCGGAGCCCCCGCGGGAACCGAATCGGCCCCCGAAGACCCCGCGGCCGGTCCGGCCGGCCGCGGGGAGAGGGGCCTACGCGGTGGGCCACCCGCCGTAGGGAACGGTGAGCAGTTCCATGGTGTGCCCCACCGGGTCCATGAAGTACACACCCTTGCCGCCGTCATTGCGGTTGATGGTGCCGGGGTGCTTCTTGTGCGGGTCGGCATAGTGCTCTGTGCCGCGTTCGGTGATCCGGGCGTACGCGGCGTCGAACTCCTCCTCGGAGACCAGGAACGCGTAGTGCTGCGGGGTGATGGTGTCCTCGGGAACGGTGGCGAAGTCCAGCGTGACGCCGTTGTCCAGGGCGACGGCGATGAACGGGCCCCACTCCGAGGTGATGTCCAGGCCCACTATCTCCGTGAAGAAGCGGGCGGACTCCCGGTTGTCGCGGGAATGGACGATGGTGTGGTTCAACTCGACCGGCAAGGAATGCCTCCAGGGCATGTCCTGGCACCTCCATGCCTCACCCGGTCGGTGACCGGCACGCGATGCCGCCGTCCACTCTAGTCAGCCGTTCGGCGCAGCGGAGAGGGCAGGATTCGAACCTGCGTGGGCCCCGTGGGGCCCGACCGTGAGGCGTGCTCGTGGTCCCCGATAAGCCACTCCGGGCACCTCTCCCCGTGACCGGTTCCGGTGTTCCGTGCCGGTCACAGGAAGAACGGTGCCAGAGGGCGCTGACCGCGCCCTGACACACGGCTGACCTCAGCCGGCCGCCCGTACGGCGCGGACCGGAATCGCGACGGCGAGGGCCACGGCGATCAGCGCTCCGCTCGCCCACAGCGGCCCGGTGTCGCCCAGCCCGCCGGTGAGGGCGGCCGCGGCGACGAGGGGACCGGTGGCGGCACCCACGTTGAGCGCGGCGGTCGCGTAGGAGCCGGCCATGGTGGGGGCCTGCGCGGCCTCGTAGAGGACCCGGGTGATCAGGGTGCCGCCCAGCGCGAACGACAGCGCGCCCTGCGTGAACACCAGGGCGAGCAGCGCGACCGGCCGGTGGGCCAACAGCGCCAGGGCCGGCCAGCCGACGAGCAGCAGCGGGCCGCCGGCCGCGAGCACGAGGCCGGGACGCCGGTCGGCCAGGCGCCCGGCGGCGCTCACCCCGAAGAAGGAACCGGCGCCGAACAGCACCAGGGCGACGGAGACCCACAGCTCGCCCAGCCCGGCGACGCCGGTCACCACGGGGGCGAGGAAGGTGAAGCTCGCGAAGGTCGCCGCGTTCACCAGCGCGCCGAGCAGCATGACCAGCAGCAGCCGCGGACGGCGCAGCTGCGCCAGCTCCCCCCGCAGCCCACCGCTCGCGCCCCGCGTGCTCGCGGGCGCGGGGACTCCCCTGAGGATGCCGAGGGCCGCGGGCAGACACAGGGCGGCCACGGCCCAGAACGTGGCACGCCAGCCGAGCAGCGTACCGAGCAGCGCCCCCGCCGGGACACCGGCGACGGTGGCCGCCGTCGTGCCCGACAGCAGCACGGCGAGCGCCCGGCCCTTGCGGTCGGGCGGCACCAGCGTGGCGGCCGTCGTGAGCGCCACGGCGAGGAACCCGGCGTTCGCGAGCGCCGCCACCACCCGGGTCGCGCAGAGCACCGGGAAACCGGAGACGGTGGCGCCCACCGCGTGGGCCGCCGCGAAGAGCAGGAGGAAGCAGAGCAGGCTGGAGCGTCCGGGCCGGCGGCGGGAGAGCGCGGCCATCAGCGGGGCGCCGATGGTCATCCCCAGCGCGAACGCCGAGGTGAGCAGGCCCGCGGTGCCGAGGGTGACGCCGAGGTCCGAGGCGATGTCCGGCACGAGGCCGGCGAGCATGAACTCCGAGGTGCCCATGGCGAAGACGGCCAGGGCGAGCAGATAGAGCGCGAGAGGCATCGAGGAAGGCTCCGGGGTGAGGAGAAGCACGAGAGGGTCATCTCGTCACCGCGGTCAGCACCCGAGGGCGCACTTCGTCCGGCCGTGGCACTCGCGGGCACGGCCGGACGGTGGTGAAGCCGGTGGTTCAGGGGCTGACGGCGTGACCGAAAGCCCCCACCTCGACCGACTCGGGACTCGACATGCCCAGCAGGCTACACGGGCGGCCGTCCGCCCACCCACGGGGGCCGTTCGGCCCAGGGCGCCCGGGAGCCGCCCGCCCCTAGGGTCTGTCCCGTACGGCGTCGTGCTCGGCCTCCAGTGGGGGGAGGCCGAGCACGACGGCGGTGCGCCGGCCGCCGGTGCACGGCGTAGCGCGGTGGTGGGCGCCGCGCACCGGTGGTACACGTGGTACGAGCCAGGGCCCCCGGCGGCCCGAGGGCGAGGAGTGAGCGAGCATGGCAGAACGCCCCACACCGCGGCACGGCGCGCCGGACCCGGAGGACGGCCCCGCGCGGGGCGACCTCGGACGGCGCCTGCGGAGGCGCCGCGCGGAACTCGGGCTCACCCGGGAGGAGGTGGCCGCCCGCGCGGGCATGGCCGAGGCCTACGTCGCCCATCTGGAGCGGCACAGCACCGCCGCGCCCGACTCCGGCACCCTGCTGCGGCTGGCCGGGGCGCTGCGCACCAGCCCCCAGGAACTCGGCGGCGGATACGCCGGGCTGCCCTCCGGCCTCGGACGGGCCTCCCGCAACCCGCGCCTCGGCGAGTTGGGCGAACAGGAGTGCAGGGAACTGCTGTCGACGCACGGGGTCGGCCGGTTCTCCGTCAGCACCGAGGGCGCGCCCGTCGTCCTGCCGGTGAACTACACCGTCGTGGACGACGCGATCGTGTTCCGCACCCGTGAGGGCTCCGTGATCAGCGAGGGGTTCGGCCGCGAGGTGGCCTTCGAGGTGGACCGGGTGGACGACGCGCTGAGCCAGGGCTGGAGCGTCCTGGTGCGCGGCACCGCCCAGCCGGTGACCGACGAGGCGGAGGCGGCGCGCCTCGCCGAGCGGGCGTACAGCGAACCCTGGGCGGGCGGGGAGCGCGACCTGTGGGTGCGGATCGAGCCGACGGCGTTCACGGGACGCCGTATCGAGGTGGGCTGAGGGCGCCGGTCCGGTCCGGGGTTCTGCATGACGGGTGTCCGACGGGTCGGACCGGGCGCGCACCGGTGGTCGTCCGGCGGCGCCCGGGCGCCCGGCACGTCACCCGGGCCGTGCCACCTCCTGCGGGGGTACGGGCGGCACGAGGTTGACGACCCCGACGACGCCGTCCAGTCGCCACGCCGCGAAGCCGGCCCGGGCGATGGCGCCGCGCAGTTCCGCGCCGCCCGCCAGGGTCACCACACCGTCGCGCACGGAGACACCGACCGCGTCGGGCGGCAGCCCCAGCTCGCCCGCCACGATCTCCTCGCGGACCTGGCGGCGGATCTCGTCGTCGCCGCGCAGAAAGACCCGCAGCAGGTCCCGGCGGGTGACGATGCCGATCAGCCGGTCCTCCTCGTCCACCACGGGCAGGCGCTCCACGCCGCGCCGCTCCATCAGCCGGGCCGCGTCCGGCACCCGCTGCTCGGGGTGGACGGTGACGGCGGGCGTCGACATCACCTCGCGTGCGGGCGGCTCGCCGGTCACGTCCGGCCACCGGGCGGCGCGTGCGCGGACCAGGTCGGAGGCCGAGACCACGCCGAGCACCTTGTCGTCGCGGTCGATCACCGGCAGCCCGCTGATGCCGTGCCGGTCCAGCAACCGGGCCACGTCCGTGGACGGCGTCGTCTCCGACACGGTGACGACATCGTCGGTCATCACCTCGCCGATCGTGCTGTGGATCACGGGCCTTCCTCCTTCTCCGGTGCGCTCTTTCTCCGGTGCGCGAGCCCTGAGCGGCGGCCCCGCCCCTCCCCTCGGCCCGCGCGACGCCCCGGCCGCGCGCCTCCCCGCCCGTCCGAGCCGGTCCCCCCACCCTGCCGCCTCGGCCGCGCCGATCCGAGGGCCGGGCGCCCCCGTCAAGGGGACCTTTGGTCCCGGCCTCACCAGCCGTACGGTTCCGGCGACCACCGCCGCCCCCGCTGCCGCCACCGCCGCGTGCGGCACGGCGGGTGCCATCTGCGTACGGAGGGTGCCGGCCCGCCCTGGCATCGCCCCCACGCGGCCGGAGGAGGGCCCGAGCGGCCCACGGGCGGGAGGCCGCTCCAGGGGGCACGCTTGAGCTACGGAACGACGCCCGGCGTACGGCGGCGGCAAGTCTCGGCCCGGATCCGGAGGACGCATCATGGCTGGTCACATCGCGGCGGGAGTCGACGGCTCCCCGCAGAGCGTCGCCGCCGCCCACTGGGCCGCGCAGGAGGCGGTGCGCCGGGGCGCGGAACTGGTCGTGGTGCACGCCTGGCTGCCGAACGTGCGCCCGGCGCCGATCGCGACCCGGGACAGCACCGAACAGGGCTGGGCCGAGCGCGTGCTGCGGGAGGCGGTGGGCAGCGTGCGGGCGGCGCATCCCACGCTGCCCGTGACCGGCCGGCTGATCGGCGACTCGCCGGTCCCCGCGCTGCTGTCGGCGGCCGAGGAGGCCGACACGCTCGTGCTGGGCTCGCTCGGGCTCAGCCGTGCGGCCGGGGTCCTCGTCGGCTCGGTCTCCCTGCGCGTCACGGGCCGCTCGCCCTGCCCGGTGGTGCTGGTGCGGGCCGGCCGCAGCGCCGCCGACGAGCACCTGCCGGCCGCCCCCGGACTCGCGCCCGACGAGATCCCGACCATCCCGTACCGCGCCGTCGTGCTCGGCCTGGACGTCCGCAACTCCTGCGACGAGCCGGTCGGGTTCGCCTTCGAGGCCGCCCGGCGGCGCGCCACCGAACTGCGCGTGTGCCACGTCTACGAGCCGGTCTCCGGTGAGAGCGCGTCCGAGGGGGCGGCCGCCGCCGAGCACGCCGTCATCGCGCTGCTGCGGCCGTGGCGCGAGAAGTACCCGGACCTGTCCGTCGCGACGACCGTCGTCGAAGGCCGGCCCGGTGACGAACTCGTGCGCGCCACGGCCGAGGCGGGACTCGTCGTGGTGGGCCGCCGCATCACCGGCAGCCGGTTCGGGGAACGCCTCGGCCGTGTCGCCCACGCGGTCGTCCAGCACGCGGAGTGCCCGGTCGCGGTCGTACCGCACGAGTGAGGCACGAGTGAGGCCGAGTTGAGGGGAGGGCGGTTCAAGGAGCGGACGGTGCGGGGCGGTCCAGGCGCCAGACCACGTCGACGCCGACGCCGGACGGAGCCGCGGGCGGCGGTGCCGGTTCGCGCCGGACCTCGGTGAACCCCAGCCGGCGCGGTACGGCGCTGCTGGCGGTGTTGGCCAGATCGTGGGTGATCTCCAGGTACGCCACGTGCGGCAGCGCGAACATCTCCGCGACCAGGGCCGCCGTCGCCCGGGTGGCGATGCCCCGGCCGGCGGCGGCAGGGTGCAGCCAGTACCCCAGCCGCCATCCCGCCGACCCGTCCCAGCGGTACGTCTGGCACATGCCGACGGGCGTGCCGTCCGGCACGACGGCGTAGGTGAAGACCTCGCCGCTCGCCCACTTCGCCTCGGACCTCGCCAGGAAGTCCCGGGTGCTCTGCTCGTCGTGCCCCTCGACCCACGGCATCCAGGGGCTCAGGTGGTCCCGGGACTCCTCGATGAGCGTGAACGCCTGGGCGAAATCCCGCTACCCCCGCCAGCGCCGCAGGACGAAGCCCTCGCATTCGATGATCTGGCTCGGTCGGTCCATGAGCATCATCATGGCCCCCCGGCGCGGGCGTCCCTTCACTGGGGCACCCCGCGACCGCCGTGGCGGCGAAACCGGTTCGACGGCCCGGGCCCCGTCGTCCGATCATGTGTTCATGCCGTTGAGGGACACCCTCGCCCGAGTCGACGCGGATCTGGCCGCCGGCCGCGTCCCCGTCGCGCGTCAGCGTCTGCGCGGGCTGGTGTCGTCCTACCCCGACGACCCGGCGCCTCGCCGGCGGCTGGCCGAGGTGTACCGCCTGTACGGCGAGCCCGCGGAGGCGGGCCGCTGGATGTACCTCGAACCGGACCGGGAGGCGGCGGAGACAGCGGCCTTCGAGGCGAGGTACCGGACAGCTGCCGACCGCATGCGGGCGCTCGCCTGGCGGGGGCCGGAGTCGCTCGCCAGGACGGACTTCGCGAGAGAGCGACTGGCGGCGGTACGAGTCTCCTGCTCCCGGGCCGTGGGGCGCCCCGTCGACTGGGACGCGGTGCCGTCCGGCGGGGAACAGGACGGCCGCGGGCGCTCCTTCGCCGGTTCGGCGGCGGGGGCCGGGTGTCTGGTGGCCCTGCTCGCGTTCCTGGCCATCTGGGTGAACGGGCTCGTCGCCCTCTTCGAGTGACCGAGATCCTTGGAAGAGGCCGTCGCGACGAGGCCGTCGCGCGGAGAGGGCAGGATTCGAACCTGCGCGGGCCCCGTGGGGCCCGACCGTGAGGCGTGCTCGTGGTCCCCGATAAGCCACTCCGGGCACCTCTCCCCGTGACCGGTTCCGGTGTTCCGTGCCGGTCACAGGAAGAACAGTGCCGTAGGGCGCTGACACGGCGCTGACGTCAGACGGCGCCCCGGTGCGTCACGTGGCCGCCCGTCACCGTCAACACCACCGGTGCGTCGGCGAGTTCGTCGGCGCTCGCGTGCGCCGGGTCCACGCCGAGGGCGGTGAGGTCGGCGCGGTGGCCGGGGGCGACGCGGCCGGCGACGGCGGACTCGCCCGCCGCCGCGGCCGCGTGTGTGGTGCAGCCCTCCAGGGCCTGGAGCGGCGTCAGGCCGGTGCGGTGCGCGGCGGCGCCCCTGGGGCGCTGGGCGGTCGCGAGCACGGCGCGGACGTCGTAGTGCGCGATGGGCCAGTCCGAGCCGAGCGCGACCGTGGCGCCCGCCTCCCGCAGATCCCGCAACCGCCAGGCCCGCGCCGCCCGCGCACCGCCGAGCCGGCGTGACCACTCGTCGGAACCGTCCTCGCGGGTGTAGCCGGTGTGCGGGGGCTGCATGGACGCCGCCACGCCCAACTCGGCGAAACGCGGAAGGAGTTCGTCGGGGGCCGTCTCGATGTGCTCGATCCGGTGCGCCCCCCGGCCGCCCGGCCCGAGCGAGGCGACGGTGTCCAGGACGTGCCGTACGGCGGCGTCCCCGATGGCGTGGGTGGCGGCGCGGACCCCGGCCGCGTGCAGGGTGCGCACGGCCTTCGCGTAGGCGTGCGGGTCGGGCCAGAACGCGTCCGTGCCCCGGCCGTGGCAGTCGGGGTGGTCCAGCCAGGCGGTGCCGCCCTCCACGGTGCCGTCCATGAAGAACTTCACCCCGCCGACCTGCCAGTGCCGCCCGCTCCGGCCCTGCAGCGCGATCAGCTCGTCCAGCGCCTCGGCGTCCGCGCCCGGCATGCACCAGGGCGCGAACCGCAGCCGCACCGGCAGGACCGTCTCCTCCGCCACCGCCGTCACCAGCTCCAGGTCCCCGCCGTCCATCACATGGGCGCCGGTCAGCCCGGTGGCGGCCATGGCGGACAGCAACTCCAGCAACCGCGCCCGGCGTTCGGCGGGCGTGGGGCTGGGCGCGACGGCCGTCACCAGGTCCATCGCGGCGTGCTCGACCAGGTGTCCGGTGGGCCTCCCGGAGGCGTCGCAGACCACCTCCGCGCGCTGCGCGAAGGAGCGCGGCCCGGACACCCCGGCGGCGGCCAGCGCGGCGGCGTTGGCGAGGGCGGAGTGGCCGTCGTAGAGGCGCAGCACGGCGGGGGTGTCGCCGAGGACGCCGGCCACCAGGTCGTGGTGGATCGGGCGGCCCTCGAAAGCGTTGTGGTCTAGGCCGTGCCCGAGCACCCAGCCCCCGACGCGCTCGGCCCCGGCGAGGGCCGCGCGCAGCCCGGCCAGGTCGCGCACGCCCGACAGATCCGTACCGGTCGCCATCTCCAGCCCCCACACCGGGTGGCTGTGGGAGTCGACCAGGCCGGGCACCAGATGCGCTCCGCGCAGGTCGACGACCTCGGTGCCGGGGCCGCGCCAGTCGCGTGTGTCGGCCGCCTCCCCGACCGCGGAGATCACCCCGTCGCGT
>NZ_VOGW01000035.1:69300-70849 GCF_007896895.1 Streptomyces misionensis
TCGGCAACTCCTTCGCGGATGAGGATCGTCGAACGGAGAACTGGGCGGTTCAGGCGGGCTGGGGGGAGGGCTCGGCGGGCTCGGCCGGTTCGGCGGCGAAGGACGCGTAGACCTCCGGGCGCCTGCGGCGCAGCCACCACGCCAGCGGCAGGCCGAGGAGGAAGACGGCCGGTGCCGCGAGGACGAGCAGGGTGTTCACCGCCCGCGAGGCGCCGGTGAACAGGTCGATGTGGCCGACGACCAGGACGATCGCCGTGGCGAGCAGCACCGTGGCGAGGACCGGCGCCACCACCGTGCGCAGCGTGCCCTCGGTGTGCCGCACCCGCCGGAAGTAGCAGGGCACGGCGATCGCGGCGAGCAGTTGGAGCAGCATCAGGCCGATCAT
This sequence comes from Streptomyces misionensis, assembly GCF_007896895.1. GTDB lineage: Bacteria > Actinomycetota > Actinomycetes > Streptomycetales > Streptomycetaceae > Streptomyces > Streptomyces misionensis_A. The sequence continues at coordinate 69,686 of NZ_VOGW01000035.1, forward strand.
CCCCGGGGTGTTCACCCACAGCAGCAGCTGCTGGTAGGGGTCGGCGTGCGCGGCCCGGAAGGCGAGGACGACCACCGCGCCGAGCACGGTCTGGGCGAGGCCGGCCACGTAGGGGGAACGGTGGCGCGGGTGGGTCCGGCCGAGCCTGCGCGGCAGCACGCCCTCCTCCGCCAGCGCGAGGGCGTAGCGGTTGATGGCGTTGTGGAAGGCGAGCAGGGAGGCGATGACGCTGGTGACGATGAAGACGTGCATCAGGTCCGCGGCCCAGCCGCCGACATACCTGGTGATCGCGGTGAAGAACAGCCCGGCCGGGTCCTTCCCGGCGGCCGCCACCACCTGGTCGTCGCCGAACGCCTGGACGGCGATCCACACGACGAACGCGTAGAACAGGCCGAGGAATCCGACGGCCAGATAGGTGGCGCGGGGCACGGTGCGCCCCGGGTCGCGGGCCTCGCGGCGGTAGATGACGGTCGACTCGAAACCGGTGAACGCGGCGAAGGCGAAGGCCAGCACGGCGGCGGTGCCGGGCACGAGGACATGGGCCGGGGCGAAGGAGGACAGCGACAGCCCGTGCGCGCCGCCCTTCAGCAGCACGCCGCCGGCCAGCAGGACGAGTATCCCGGTCTCGGCGACGAGCAGGACGCCGAGCAGCTTGGCGCCGAAGTCGATCGAGCGGAAGCCGCCGTAGCCGATCAGCAGCAGCCCGGCCAGCGAGACGGGGAGCCAGGGGACGTCGGCGCCGAACAGCGCGTGCAGGGTGTCCCGGCTGGCGGAGGCCAGCAGGCCGTAGACGCCGATCTCCATGCCGTTGTAGCCGATCAGCGCGAGCAGCGCGGCCCCGATGCCGACCGGGCGGCCGAGACCCCGGGTGATGAAGGCGTAGAAGGCGCCGCCGCTGGTGACATGGCGGCTCATGGTGGTGAAGCCGATCGCGAAGACGGCGAGGGTGAGCCCGGCGAGGAGATAGCCGACCGGGGCGCCGATGCCGCCGAGCAGGATCGCGAGCGGGGCGACACCCGCCATGACGGTCAGCGGCGCGGCGGCGGAGACGACGAAGAAGGCGATGTCGGCGGTGCCGAGGGAACCGGTGCGAAGGCCGGACGCGGAGGCCGGGGCCTTCTCCTTCGGCGGTTCGGAGGTGGTGGCGGACATACGGGGGAGCCC
>NZ_VOGW01000035.1:71109-103462 GCF_007896895.1 Streptomyces misionensis
GGGTGGACCCGCGTGGACGCTCCCGGGCGTACGGCCGCACGGGCGCACGGAGGGGATGGTGGCGCCCGGGGCCGTAAACCTAAAGGCTTTCGGTTTCCGCAATGTAGCCTGCGCTTGGGCAACCGGGAAGACCTCAGGGAGAAGACTGACCATGGGACGGCCGCGCACTCCGCTCCTCGACCGTGAGCGCATCACCACCACCGCGCTCCAACTCATCGACGAGACCGGAGACTTCAGCGTCCCCCGGATAGCGAGGCGACTCGGCGTGCAGACCGGGTCCGTCTATCACCATGTGGACGGCCGCGACGGCATCGTGGAGCTGCTGCGTGAACGCGTCGCCTCCGCGATCGAGACGGCCACCCTGGACCTCGCGCCCTGGGACGCGGCCGTCGAGGCCTGGGCCCGCTCCTATCGCGCCGCCTTCGCCGCGCACCCCCGGGCGATCCCGCTGCTCATGACCTCCCCGGTGCGCGCCCCCCGGGTCCTGGACCAGTACGAGCGGGCGGTGACCCGGCTGCTGGAGGCCGGGTTCGAGCTCGCCGGGATCATGGCGCTGATCACCGCGCTGGAGAACCTGGTGCTGGGCTCGGCCCTCGACCTCGCCGCCCCCGAGACCATGTGGGAGCCGGCGGACAGCGCCTCGACGCCCCATCTCGCCGCCGCCCTCGCCGCCGTGGGCGACCACCGGGCCGACCGCGCCTTCGAGGTGGGCCTGGCCGCCTTCATGGACCACGCCCGGGCGCTGTGTGAATCCGGCCGGTCCTGAACCCCCGAATTTCCCTGTACCGCAAGTAACATGATCACCTTTGGAACTGGCTGTATCGGCCAGTCAAGTCGGCGCGCCGTTGGGTGCGAAACTCTCCGGAGATGTCCATGTCTGCTGTCAGCGATGCCTTAGAAGACGCCCGTACCGAGTACGAACAGCACCTCCGCGGCTGCCGTCAGTGCCGTGCCGACGCCGCGCCGTGCGCGGTGGCCAAGCATCTGTGGCGCCTGTACAACAAGGCCCGTCGCGACCGGTTGCGGGCGGAGAGCGCCTGACCCCGGCGCTCAACCCCCGTACACCGCACGGGTGTCGGCACGCGGCGGCGGCGCGTGCCGGCCGGCCGGGCCCCGCGCGAACATCCGCAGCACGTTCTCCGTGGTGCGGGTGACGAACGCGCGGGTACGGCCGTCCATCCCGTGGTCGCGGCCCAGTTCGCCGGTGCCGGCCACCAGGGCCTCCACCCAGCGCATGGTGCCGGTCGCGAAGACCCCGGCTCCGCTCGGGGCGGTGTAGTAGGCCGAGTCGCTGTGGCTCGGCCTGCCCTCCCACACCAGCGGGGAGTGCGCGGTGATCTCCAGCGGGCCGGGCGTGGGAGCGCCGGGCGTGACCCGGTCGTACTCCACCCCCACCAGATGCGCGAAGGCGTCCCCGGCGCGGGCGCCCGTGCCCTCGTACGCCCAGTGGTCGGCCGCCCGCACGACGTACGGCGCGTCCACCGGGTAGCCCTCGTACAGCACGCCGGTCAGGGAGGACTCGGGGTCGGCGCCGGGCGGCAGCCGGTAGTCGGTGGTGACCAGTGCCGGGGCGGAGGGGTAGCAGGGGTCGGCCCGGTAGGAGGTCTTGTAGCAGACCACCGTGCGGTCCGCCGCGTCCGGGCCGTCCTCCAGGCGGACCCGGCGGAAGCAGGTGTTCGCGCCGAGGAAGGCGAGGTTCGTCCCGGCGTCCCGCGCGGCGGTCACCCGGGCCCGCTGCTCGGGCGTCCAGTACTCGTCGTGCCCCAGGCAGACCACGGCGTGCGCGCCCCGCAGCACCGCCGGGTCCCGGTGGACGTCGGTGCCGGTGCTGTAGGCGAGGGGGATGCCGAGGCGCTCGGCGAGCACCACCAGCGCCCGCTCGTAGGTCAGGAACTTCTCCGCGCCCACACCGTCGTAGGGCCGGTCGAAGCTGACCGCGAGGGAGCGGGTGGTGTACGCGCCGTTCGCGCCGGCGTACAGGCTCGCGCCGCCCCACCGGTTGTACGCCTGCCAGGTGGCCGGGGCGTGCAGCAGGACGGTGCGGCCCGCGCCGTCGGTGGAGCGGACGACGAACGGGACGTACCGCTGGTGCCCGGTGTCCGCCTCCAGCCGCAGCAGATAGGCGCCCTCGGGCCAGCCGGTCGTGTCCACGGGCAGGCTGACCGGCCAGTCGGCGCGCACGGTGCGGGTCGCGGCCAGCACCCGCGGGGCCGGCCGGGCACGGCCGGTCACCCGGCCCGAGGTCCAGATCCGGCGGGCCCGACGGCCGCCGTACCAGCCGACGCGGAACGCGGAGACCCGGAAGGACGCCGCCGTGGTGGACACGCACAGCCCGAAACTCTCGCCCGGAATCACGCTCACCCGGTCCGGATAGCCGGCCACCGCGTCCGGCGGGCCGGTGGCGCCGAGCCGCCAGCCGGCGGTGCCCGGCGCGTCCCGCTCCGACTCGGGTCGGTGGGCGCCGTTCCCCGGACGTGCCGGCGGCGCCGTGCAGGCGGCGGCCGCTCCCAGGCCCGCACCGGCGCACAGGGCGAGGAAACCCCGCCGGCCGAGCCCGGGGCCGTCCACCGCCGTCACGTCGCGCGTCACCGCTCCAGCGTCGGGGCGTCCCTCGCCCGGCCGCAACCCGGACGGCCGGGGTCAGGCGCGAAAGCCCAGGTGGACGTGGTCGTGGTGGGTGGCGTCGCTGAAGAACGGGCCGGGCGCGCCACCGGACGGCAGCACCGGCCCGCCGACGTTGTACGACCCCGCGGCCGCCCCGTCCCGCATGAACCGCTCGATCAGGGCGCGCGGGGTCGCCGGGTCCGCCACCGCGTGCCCGTCGATCCGCCACACGTCGAAGGCCCGCCCCCGCGGATGGTCGCTGGGCCGGCTGGTGCCGAACACGTCCAGCGGATGCCCGGAGCGCACGACGCTCACCTCGATCCGGTGGGTGCGGGCCAGGTCCCGCATCGCCCCGGTCACGCTGGTGTGCACCCGGCCAGCGCGCAGATCGGCGACGGCGGCGGGCGGCAGCGCGATCCGGTGGTCGGACAGCGCCGCGCGGGTCGGCGCGGGCAGGTCGCGGGCGGCCGGGCCCGGATGCGCCGGACGCAGGGCGTCCACGGTCCAGCCGTGCGCTCCCCGGGAAAGCCGCACGTCCACGGTCGTACCGCCCGGGGTGACCCCGTTGCCGCGCCGCAGCCACTGCCGGCACACCACCAGCACGCTGGCGGACCGGGGCAGGATGCCGCCGTACTGCGCGAACACGACCTGGAGGACGGCCCGGTCGGCCGGGGGCAGCAGCGGCCCGGCCTGCCCGACCAGCGCGGCGGGCAGGCCGCGCGCCTCGACCCGGGAGCGGGCGGCGGCCGCTCCGCCGTGGCCCTCCGGCCATGCCCCGATCGCCTCCACCAGTTCCACGGCGCGCGCCTTCGCCGCCGGTTCGACCTCCCCCGGAAAGGGCCGCCAGGGCGTGGTGTGCGGCAGGACCGGCGTGGGGGAGGGGGTGGTGCGGGGCGTGCGGCCGGAGCAGCCCGCCGCGCCGAGCGCGGCACCGGCGAGCGCCCCCAGCACGGCGCGGCGGCCCGGCGGGGGAGCGGCGGACGCGCGGTCGCGGCTCATACCGCCAGTGTCCGCCGCCCGCGCCGCCCCGGCCACTTCGGGCGAAGGGCCGCCAACCCGCCTATATCGCCGGTTCGTTGAGCAGTTCCTGCAGGCACTCGACGCTCTCCTGGGCGCCGGGTGCGCGGTGGTCCGGGGCGGGGAACATACGGCCCCAGGCGGCGGCGCGGCCCAGGGAGCTGAGCCGCCAGGCGAGGCTCGCGGCCCGCCGCAGTTCGGCCGGCGTGCGCCCGGTGCCGGTCCAGGGCTCCAGGTAGGCGTCGCGCAGCCGGGTCAGCACCCCGGTCCCGTAGTGGTCACGGGCCCGTTCGGCGGTGACCCGCAGGCTGCAGAACGGGTGGGAGACGGCCGCGTCCCCCCAGTCGAAGAACGTGAACCGGCCGGGCTCCGGGCGGAACAGCTGTCCGTCGTGCAGATCCGCGTGGTCGAGGGTGTCCTCGACGCCGAGGGCGGCGAGTTCGGCGCACCAGTCCACCAGCCGGGGCCGTACGGCGGCGAGCCGGGCGCGGGCGTCCGGGCCGAGGGCGGTGTTCGACGCGAGCAGCCGGTCGAACACGGCGGGCAGGTCGCGGGTGCGGGCCGTGGGCACTCCCAGCCGTTCGAGGTCGCGGGCGCGCGGGGTCAGGGCGCGTTGCAGGGTCGCGTACCGGCGCAGCAGGTCCTCCCAGGCGCCGGGTCCGACCGCCTCCCGCGCGAGCACCTGCCGGAACGGCTCGCCGCCGTCCGGCAGCAGCGACCAGCCGCGCGGCCCGTCCACCGCCAGGGGTGTGAGCACGTGTCCGGGCACCCAGCGGGCCAGCGCGGCGGTCAGCGGGCCCTCGAAGGCGCTGGAGCGCGGGTTCGCCTTGAACCAGACCGCCTCCCGCCCCTCGACGGGCACCCGCACCAGCACCGACCACGGTCGCAGCCGCACCTGGAGCCCGTCGCTCGCCCGCAGCCCGTGGGCGTCCAGCTGTTCCCCGATCCAGCCGAGGGCCGACGTCCGCCAGGACTCCCGACCCCACGGCGTCACCGCGTCCGGGAAGCGGCCCCGGTCCACGGTCATGGTGATCTCGTCGCGCATCGCGCCATCCCAGCACCACCGGCACGGCTTCGACCACCGTTTTTCCCCGGACACGAGGGTGCCCCCGGCCGGTGGCCGGGGGCACCCTCAGGGGTCGTCGTCAGGCCTGCTGACGGCGGCGCAGCGTGAAGTACGTGCCCGTGGCACCGGCGGCCAGCAGGGCACCGGCGCCCAGGCCGACCGGCAGGGCCGGGAAGGACGCGTCCGTGGTGGCGGCCGTGTTCTGCATGGCCGGGCCCGGGGTGATCCGGGTGGACACCGGGGCGACGTGCTTGATCGGGCCGACCGACTTCACCGAGCCGTCGGTGTTCAGCAGCACCTGCTTGTCGTTCGGGTGCCGGAAGTCGAACATCCCCTTCAGCGAACCCGCCTTGGCGTCGAAGGAGGCGTCACCGATGCGGCCGGTGTGCCAGTTGTCCTCGATGAAGCGGGTGATGGACGCCTGGTCGGTCAGCGTGTGGTCGACCTTGTTGACCTTGCTGTAGGGCGAGATGACCAGCAGCGGCTGACGGGTGCCGGGCCCGCAGCGGTCCGCGTAGCCACCGGCCGCCTTCGGGCCCTGCCGGCAGGCGGGGCTGTCGATGGCCTTGCCGTTGGAGCCGACCGAGGTGTCCTGCGAGCCGTTGCGCGGGGCGACGTAGGCGTGGTCGTACCAGCCGTCGGAGTCGTCGTAGGCGACCACGATCGCGGTGGACTTCCACTGTGGCGAGCTCTGGATCGCGTTGATCTCGTTGACCAGGAAGTGCTGCTCGTCGATCGGGTCCGAGTAACCGGCGTGGCCGTCCTGGTACTCGCCGGCCTTCAGGAAGCTGACGGACGGCAGCTTGCCCGCCTTGAGCGCGGCGGAGAAGTCGGTCAGGTCGTAGTTGTGGTTGGCCTGACCGCCGTGGCCGATCTCCGAGACGGACTTCGGCGGCAGGTGGTGCGGGTTGGCCGTCGACCTGTAGTACGAGAACGGGTTGTGGTGCGGGCTGTAGTCCACCACGGCCGTGCCGCCCACGTTGGTGTGCGTGGTGTCGCACTTGGCGTACGAACCGGACTGGCCGTTCCACGCGGTCGAGGGGCGGAAACCGCCCTGGAACCAGCCCCAGCTCACCTTCTTGGAGTTGAGCAGGTCACCGATGTTCCTGCCCTGCATCGACGCCAGCGCGTTGGAGCTGGTGTGGTCCTTGCCGGAGCAGTCGTCCCAGGCCGGGTCCGGGTCGTTGACGACGGTGCCGACGCCGTTCGCGTCCGGCGACTGGACCGTGTACGAGTCCGGCTTCGCGGTCTGCTTGCCGGTGGCCGGGTCGATGGACACGACGCCGTGCGTGTTGCCGGAGACCAGGTTGAGCGCGCCGGGCGTGGACGGGCCGTAGTTGGAGCTGTAGGCGCGGTCGCTCAGCGAGTACTGCTGGGCGTAGTTCCACAGCGCGGTGACGGTGTTGCCGTCGTAGTAGTCCATCGCCAGGCCCGGCTCGCCGAACAGCCCGCCGCTGCACTTGTCGACCTCGGTGTTCTGCACGAACTGGTCGGCCTTGCCGCCGTTGTAGGCGTACTGCTCGGGGCCGTAGGAGTGGTTCTGGTCGCAGGTCATCGCCTGGGACGGGGACAGCCGCTTCGGCGCGTACTGGTTCGGGTTGTCCTTCAGCAGCCCGGCGTGCGCGAGGGTGTCGATGTCCTTCGGGGTGTTCTTCGACGCGGTGAACTTCGTGCCGTCGGTGTTGGCGGCCTTCGGGTACGTGGCGAAGTAGTGGTCGAAGGAGATGTTCTCGTCGAAGAGCACGACGACGTGCTTGATCGGCGTCGCGGTCGACGAGGGCTTGCCGTGCGCGTGGGCGGGCGTCGCCGCCCAGCCCGGCGCGGTGCTGCCCAGTGCGGTGAGCGCCGCGACTCCCGCGAGCGCGCCCAGGCTGCGCATCGCGGCTCGTCTTCCTCTGCTGGCCATGGTGGTCTACCCCTTTGGACAGAACGTCTGTGCGGTGTACGAGCAGGCATGTTGCGCGCCCAGCGGGGCGCGTTGGCGGAGCCATGATGGCGCGCGGGTGAACACCGAGTCAGGGAACCTGGAGGAATTCTTGACGGTGTGTTGACCCGACGGGCCGCCGGGTTGTCCGGACAGGTTCACTCCAACAGGGCGCGTCCGTACCAGTCCTGGGCATCGCGGACCCCGGGCAGCGCGAAGAAGTATCCGCCGCCGAACGGCGTGATGTAGTCGGTCAGCGGTTCCCCGGCCAGCCGGTGCTGCACGGTCTCGAACTGCCGGACAGGATCCTGCTGGTAGCAGCAGAACAGCAGGCCCATGTCGAGGTTGCCGTTGGTGTCCATGCCCCGGTCGTAGTTGTAGGCGCGGCGCAGCAGGCGCTGGCGGGCCGTTTCGGGGGTGCGCGGGTTGGCCAGCCGGATGTGCGCGTCCAGGGGGATGACGTCGCCCTTGGGGTCGTCCGCGTACCGCGGTGTGTCGTGTTCACGGTCGCCGTCCAGCGGCGCTCCCGAGGAGCGGGAGCGGCCGATCATCCGTTCCTGCTCGGCCAGCGACACCCGGTCCCAGAACTCCACGAGCATCCGGATCAGCCGGACGACCTGGTAGCTGCCGCCGACGGCCCACTCCGGTTCGCCCTGGCCGCGGCCCACCCAGATCAACTGGTCCATCTCCCGGGCGCTGTCCGGGTCCGGATTGGCGGTGCCGTCCTTGAACCCCAGCAGATTGCGCGGGGTGCCGGCCGGCCGCGGCGGGCTGGAGAAGCCGTCGAGGCGCCAGCGGACCTGCGCGGCGCCCCGGGTGTGCCGGGTGATGTCGCGCAGCGCGTGCAGGGCGGTGTCCGGGTCGTCGGCGTGCAGTTGGAGGCTGAGATCTCCGTGGCACCACGCGGGATCGAGGTCGTCGTCGGGGAAGGCGGGCATCGCGGTCAGCCGCCCGGGCCTGCGCGCCAAGAGCCCGAACCGGCCGTCGAACAGCGAGGCGCCGACGCCGACCGTCACCGCCAGCTCCCCTCCGGGCAACCGGTCGCCCAGGATGCCCGAGTCGGCGGGCGGTCCGGTGATGCCCTGCGGGGACGGGGTGCCGCCGGTGGTGAGCAGCCGGGCCCGCTCGGTCAACGTGCGCAGCAGCTCGGTGAGTTCGGCGCGGCTGTCGGCCGTCACGTCCAGTGCGGCGAACACACAGGTGCGGCGCGGGGCGGCGATCGCCGAGGCCTGGTGCGGGCCGTGGAAGGGGGCGACGGCGTCCGCCGCCCCGGACCCGGCGGCGTCGGGGGCCGCGGCACCGGTGGCGAGGCCCGCGCCCGCGAGGGCGGCGCCGCGCAGAAAGCCGCGCCGGGCGAGGCCATGGGATCGGTCGGTGCTCACACGGTCCTCCGGGGGTCGCACAGGGTCGCCACCGACGCCAGCCGCTCCACGAGGCCGCCGAGCGCGGAGTCGGTCTGCTCCCGCTGGGCGCGGGTCAGTCGGTCCAACGGGGTCCACGCGCCGTCGTGCCGGAACCCGTCCAGGATGTGCCCGGCGCGCGTCAACTCCTGCTCCAGGGCGGGCAGATCGGCGTACCGGCCGGTGAGCAGCGGGCGCAGCCGGGACAGCACCTCGCGGGTGCCGTCGAGGTTGGCGCGGGCGGTGGCGAGATTGCTGCCGCTGCCGTAGTCGGTGCGGCCGGTCAGCTCGAACTGCACGGTGTTCTCCAGGATCTCGTGCGAGCGCAGCCCCAGCTGGGCCGGGTCCATCCGGGCCTGCGCCCAGCTGTCCCGCAGCCCGGAGAGGGCCTTGACCAGCGCGGCCGCCGGGGCCCGCAGCCCGCTCGCCGACTCGCCGTGCCACAGCCCGTACTCGATGCGGTGGAACCCGGTGAAGCCCGGGTCGCGCACGCCCCGGGGCAGCCCGGCGTCGGTGCCGTTGATCTTCGCGTCCGCGTCGCCGAAGGCGTCGTACGCCGCTCCGAGCCGCTCGTACTGGAGGTGCGCCGGCAGCCAGGCGGAGCGGGCGGCGGCGAGGTCCCCGCGGTCGATCGCGTCCCGGAGCCCCGTGGCCAGCCGTACGGCCTCGGACAGCCCGCCGCCCACCCACTTCTGGTAGTCGAGCGCGGGCGGGATCAGATCGTGCTGGGTGACGGGCGCAGCGCCCGGGCCGCGCCGCCCGCCGGTGACGTGGACGGTGGGCCCGGTGACCGCGTCGGCGTCGTCGGGCACGCACATGAAGGCGTACGCGCCCTCGCCCACCCGGACGGTCAACTGCCGTGTGGTGCCGGGGCCGATGCCCTCCACCTCGCCGTACACCACCTTGGTGCCCGGGTCCTCCAGATACACCTCGGCGGCGCCGTCGGAGGTGTTGTGCAGGTCGAAGGTCCGCACCCCGGGCTCGGGCCGGGTCCAGCCCCGGCCGCAGCGGCTCTCGGAGACCTCCACGACGACGTGCCCGGAACCGGTGGCCTTGACGGGCTCGGCGTCCCCGTGGAAGAGGGCCGCCACGGCGACGACCACGGCGAGGACGAGGAACACGGCCGGTGCCGTCCGGAGACGATCCGACCGCGTGCCGAGGCGGGGCAACGGCATGCTGAGCCTTTCCGGACGACGTACGCAGCGGTCCGCGCGGCGGCGTCGGCCGACCGCGGGACGGCCTCATCGTAGACACCCGGAGGGAACCGAACGCGCGTCCGGAGCGTTCGGTGGCCGAGAATTCGCCCTGGGTTCACCGGCCGGTCGCCCCGCCCGGTGAAGTCCCGTTCAGCGCACCGGGAAACCGAAGGCGTACCCCTGCTGCTTCAGCCAGGGCAGCAGGACCCGCAGCGCGGCCACGGTCTGGGAGCGGTCGCCGCCCGCGTCGTGGAAGAGCAGGGTGGGACCGTTGGCCAGCTCGCTCTTGACGGTGCTGACGATGGCGTCGGTCCCCGGCCGCTCGAAGTCCTTGGAGTCGGCGTTCCAGCCCAGCGGCCGCATCCCGTGCGAGGCCGCGAGCGTCCGGCTGTACGGCGTGAACGCCCCGCCCGGCGCCCGGTAGTACATCGGCCGCACGCCCCCGGACGCCTCGGTGATCTGCTTCTCGGCGTCCAGGATCTGCTGCGACTGGTACGCCTCGGACTTGTGGTCCATCCCGGTGTCGTGCGAGACCGTGTGGTCGCACAGCCGGTGCCCGGCCGCCACGACCTGCTTGACCATCTCCGGGTGCGCCTGCGCCTGCGGGCCGACCATGCAGAACGTCGCCTTCACGCCGTTCTCCCGCAGCACCTGGAGCACCTGCGGGGTCCAGGTCGGGTCGGGGCCGTCGTCGATGGTGATGTTGACGGCGTGCGCGCCCGCGTCGGAGGAGTGGGCGATGACGGGGGAGACCGCCACCGTCTTCGGCGCGGTGCGGTGCGCCGGGGCGCTCGTGGTCTGGCCCGCCTGCGCGGTCCACACCGAGGCGGCGGCCGTCACCGCCGTGACCCCGACCGCCGCTCCGATCACCCGGCCGTACCAACCCCGCCCCGCGTGCCGCGCCATGTCCGCCCCCAGCTTTCTCGCCGTGTCCGATTCCCTGTGCATCTGGCAGGACGGCCGTCAGGAGGCGGGGGATCCCGCTGTTACCGATCAAGGACAATTCCGGGTCGGCCCCGCGACAGAACCCCGGCGCGGTCCCCGGTGCGGAGGGGAGGCGCCCCGGCCCGGAGCGGGTACTCCGTGCGTACACGCCCGGCACGAGGCCCGAGGGACGGGGTGATCCGGATGCCGCCACCAGCAGCGGGAACATACGACGAGGCAGGCGGGCCGCCCCGGCCCGAGGCCCTGACACGGATCATGCTCAGGCCGCTCGCCAGCAGCCTGCCGCTGGGCTTCTTCGCCTTCGGCACCGGCAGCATCCTGCTGTCCGCGCAGCAGCTGCACTGGGCGCCGCTCGCCCAGACACCGGCGCTCATGCTGCTGACCCTGGTCTTCGTGGTGCCGCTGGAGCTGCTCGCCGGCGTCTTCGCCTTCCTCGCCCGTGACGGCGGCGCGGCCTGCGCCCTGTGCGTGCTGGGCGCCACCTGGGCGGGCACCTCGCTGGTCACCCTGCTCGGGCCGCCGGGTCAGCGCAGTGCGAGCCTCGCGGTGTTCGAACTCAGCGTGGTCCCGCTGATGCTGCTGCTCTTCCTCGCCTCGCTCCCCGGCAAGCCGCTGTTCGGGGTACTCCTGCTGATCGGCGCGAGCCGCTTCGCGCTGACCGGCGTCCTCCAGGCCGGCGCCGGGCCCGGCGTGGAGACCGCGGCCGGCTGGCTCGGCGTCCTCCTCGCCGCTTTCGCCCTGTACGGCGGCTTCGCGCTGCTCCTGGAGGACACCACCCAGCGCACCGTCCTGCCCCTCGGCCGCCGCGGCAGGGCCCGCACCTCCCTCCAGGGCGACCTCGGCCACCAGCTGGAGCAGGCGGAGCGGGAGGCGGGGATACGACGGCAGCTGTGACCCGGCAGCCGTGCGACCGGGCGGCCCCCGGAGGCAGCCGCCCGGTCGCACCGCCTGCCGGACGGGTCAGACCACGCCGACGCCGTTCGAGTACGCCTTCATGTCGTAGGTGCCGAAACCGTTCTCGACGGGATCGCCCGTGTCGTTGACGCAGTGCAGGATGCCGCCGCCGCCCGCGCCGTTGAGGCAGACGGTCATCAGCGAGGTGAGGACGACGCCCGGGGTGTCGGGGACCTCGTAGGCGCGGTCGGTGTAGATGTCGGCGTTCAGATTGAAGAAGGCGTAGCTGCCCAGGCCCCACGCGTGGTGCTCGGTGACGTGGTCGCCGACCTTGTAGGCGGCGAAGCCCTTGGTGGTGCCGTGCCTCCAGGCCGACTGCGCCGGGACGTCGTAGGGGTGCTCGTTCTGGAAGAAGTAGGTGCGGCCCTGGTCGCCGTTCCAGAGCACCTCGTAGTTCTGGTGGTGCTCGACGAACAGGCCGTAGGTGGTGACCCGGTCGCCGTTGACGAGGAAGCCGACGCCCGCGGGGTTGACCGACCAGCCGACCGTGCCGTCGAGGCCGTGGTCGGCGCGCCAGGCCCACACGTGGTCCACGAGCACGTCGTTGCTGTCGATCCGGATGCTGACCTCGGTGCCGCCGGGGACGGCGCCGCCGATGCGCGGGAAGACGTCGAAGAGCGCGGTGGGCCGGTTCGCGTGGTTCTTGCGGGTGCGCCCGTCGCCGACGCGCAGCAGCACGGGGGAGTGGGCGGAGGCGGCCTCCAGGATCACGCCGGCCACGGAGACGTCACCGACGTCGCCGACCTCGATCAGGGAGTTGCCCCGGACGGCCTGCAGGGTGGCCAGACCGAGGCCGAGGACGACGGTGCCGGGCCGGGACACCCGCAGCGGCGCGGACAGCGGGTAGACGCCCGGGGTGAGCAGGAGGTGCTTGCCGCCGGCGAGCGCCGCGTTGATGCTCGCGGCGGACTCGCCCGGCCGCGCGACGTGGAACCCGGTCAGCGGGATGCTGTGGCCGGCGGCCGGCCCGCCGGCCCAGGAGGTGCCGGTGCTGTCGCGGCGCAGCGCGGGCACGAAGACGTGGTATGCCCCGTGCCGGTCCACGGTCAGGAACGGCTTCTCGCGGATCACCGGGGTGCGGTCCACGGTGGTGTAGGGCGGGGTCGGGAAGGACGTGGCGGGTGCGCCCTGGACGCCGACGAAGACCATGTTCCAGTTGGCGCCGGTCCAGCCGCCGATGGTGTCGTTGCGCGACAGCCACTGCTGCTGGGAGCCCGAGTCGATCCGGCCGTCCACCACGCTGTCGGCCAGGAAACCGCCGCTGGACCACCCGTTGCCGGGCGGACTCGGCATCAGGATCATGTCGCCCTTGACGTGCACGCGGCGCATCGGTCCGGCCTGGGCGACGGCCCAGCGGTCCAGGCCGTCGGGCGGCACGATGGTCAGGTTCTCGGCGGCCCGCCAGAAGTCCTGGGTGCCGTTGCCGTCGAACCACTGGGCGTCCACGGTGACATGACCGTGGATCACGACGTCCTCGGGGCTGTCGCCGAGCCCCAGGACATGGGTGTAGAAGCCGACGTTGACCTCGACGTGGTACGTGCCCGGCTTGAACGCGAGGGCGTACCGCTCGGTGCCGAACTGGTTGGACTGCTGGACGGCGAACACGGCGTCGATCCGCGCCTGGATCGCCGCGTCGCCCATCGACGGGTCGAAGGCCAGGACGTTCGGGCCCAGACCGGCCGTCCCGTGGCCGGCGGCGCCGGGGCCGTCCGGGCCGGTGGCGGGGGCGGCGGACGAGGCGAAGGCGGATCCTGCGGCCGTGCCGGCCAGCGGCACGGCGGCGACAGCCGCCGCGGCCCCGCGGAGCACGGCACGGCGAGAGGGAATCACGGACACGGCTCTCCCTGAACGTGGTGGGCAAACGGACCGCGGCTGGTCCCCAACCGCGAGAGAGCGCTCTCAGCCACGGAGTGAATCATCGCCGGTATGCAGCGTCAATAACTCTGCCGCCACCGGCAACGGGCCGTCCCGCGCGCCTGGTTGCCGCACGGACGGCGGCCCCGCCGCGGACGCGGGAGGCGGGCGCCACCGTCTCAGGCCCCGCCGCTCACTCCCCGGAGAGCACTGCCCGTGCGATCGCCGCGACCGCCCTGCTCGGCGACCGGACCGGTGCGGTGCCGCGGCGGTGCGGGCGAGCATGAAGGAGCCCTCCGGAGGGCGATGACCGAGGCGGCCGTCTCACGGACGGCGGGGCCGGGGACGCCGCCCTCGGCGTGGTCGCGCCGAGTCGGCCGGTCCTTCGTCCTTTGTCTCGACGAGTCGGTCCGGACCGAGGTGACCCGGGCACCGCGCGCGGACTTCCGGTGCTCGTGCCGGTGCTCCCGATCGGCGGACACCGGCGGCCCGTGCGCCCGCGCGCCGGCCTCTCCGCGCACGGCGTCGCCCGTCCGTCCGCCGGTACGTTCCTCCGCTCCACCCGCAAGGACCGCTACCGTCGCACGGCCTTTCTCCTTCACTCGCCTGGTCCTCGCCTGGGGCGCCGAGGACCGCATGATGCCGCCGGCCACCGGCCGCCGCCTGGCCGGGCTGCTCCCGGACAGCCGCTACGCGGAGATCCCCGGCGCCCGCACCCTCGTCCCCCTGGACGACCCCGCCGCCTTCGCCGACGAGATCCGCCGGTTCGTCAGGGGGCACTCCTTGCCGGGGGAGGGCGGCGGGCGACCCGTCACCCTTCGAGCGTCAGATACAGGCGGCGTCCGCCGGGCCGGAAGCCCACGCGTTCGTACACGCGGCGCGAGCCCTCGCCCGAGTACTCCAGCCACACCGACCGGGCGCCGCGGGCGAACTGCGCCTCGGCGAGGCCGGCGGTGACCGCCGCGGCGATGCCCCGGCCGCGGTACGCGGGCAGGGTTCCGACGCCCGCCAGCTCCGCGGTGCCCTCGGCGGGCGCCGAACACAGGGCGCCGCCCGCGCAGTCGCCGTTCTCGGCGCGGACGAAGCGGACGGCTCCGCCGCCCTCGGCGGTGCGCCGCAGCCGGGCCGCTCCCTCCGGGGACGGCGCCCATTCGCCGCCGAAGGCCGCCGCCAGCGCGGTGTCGATCGCGACGTAGTCCGCCTCGGTGACCGGTGCCTCCACCCGCACCGGGAGCCGCGGCCCCGGACCCGGCGCCGGCTCGGGCGAGGAGCGCGGGACGGAGAGCGTCGCGGGGGTGCAGACCAGGTACTCGTGCTCCGCCTCGGTGCCGAAACCCGCGCGGCGGAGCGCGGACTCCACGCCCGGGGCGGCCTCGGGCGCGAATTCGAGGCGGGGCTTGAGTCCGCGGGCACGGAACGCGGCGATCAGCTCGGTCACGTCCCGGGCGGACGGCTCGGCACCGGGGACGGGGGTGGCGTAGTTGACGTACGGGCTGGTCGTGGCCGGGTCGAACCCGACGACGAAGGGGCCGACCCGGTGGGCCGCGGGGCGGCGCAGCAGGTGGGCGACGGCAAAGCTCTGGACATCGGTGTGCACGGTGGGAAGGACCTCACGATGAAGGCGGCCCGGAACCCTCGGCGGCGGATCAAGGCCGCGGGGTCCGGATGGCCGGACAGACGGGTGAACGCCTCGGTGAGCGAGGCGGCGGTGTGGACACCGCGTTGTCGGGCCGCCGTGAGAAGAGGCGAACGACACGGGAGCGCGCTGCCGCCCGGGCAGGGCTCAGTGCCGACGGCGGCCGCTGCGGGACGCCGTGACCATGGACCTCAGTCCTTCGTGGAGAAGTGATGTGTGGGGTACCGCTGTTCGAGCTGAGGGGATCTTGCCATCCCCCGGCGCCGCGGGCAACCCCTATCGGTCGCCCGCCTCCTCCGCCGCCCCGGTGACGGGCTCGGTGGCATAGCGGCGCATCACCCGGGCGTCGGCCTCGGGGGTCGGCTCCTGGCCGGCGGCGATCATGTCCCGCAGGTCCCGGAAGTACTGCACGTACAGATCGGGGGTGAACGTGCTGACCATCACGGCCGGTTCCGCGGTCGGGTTGGCGAAGGTGTGCGGGGCGCCGGGCGGGACCATCACCATCGTGCCCGCGCCCGCGTCGTGCGTCCGGTCGCCGACCGTGAACCGCACGGTGCCGGAGACGACGTAGAAGCCCTCGTCGTGCTGGGCGTGCCGGTGCTGCGGCGGCCCCTCGCAGTGCGGCGCGAGGGTGGTCTCGGCGAGCCCGAGCCGGTGCCCGGTGGTGCTGCCGTCCTCCAGGATGCGCAGCCGGATGGTGCCCAGCACGATCGTCTCGCCCTCGTCCGGACCGACCACCGAGACGGCGGGACCGGCGGCGCTCCCCGGAGCGTCGGTGTACGACTTGTCTGTCATGATCCGATTCCACCGCCGGACGCCGCGGCAGTCCACCACCGAGGCGGTGGTGTCGACATCCCTTGCCGAACGAGTGAGTTGACGGCCGTGTCTCGTGGGCGTTTCAAGAATTCCTGTCAATAAGGTTGACTCGCCGCTCGGCTGACTCCACATTACCTAGCGGTAACCCCCTGTTCGCCCACGCAACGACGGCCGACCCCACCCCCACCGCTGTGAGCCGCCGCGTCCTCGCGCACCCGCCCGCTCCGGGTTCCGCCCTGTCCGCCGCGCCGGGTCCCCACCCGGGCGGCACCTGAGAAGAGGGAGCACGCCCCATGATCAGACCTGCCCTGCGCCGTGTCGTCGCCGCGGCGTCCGCGCTCGCCGGCGCCCTGGCCCTCGGCCTCACCGCCGCCCCCGCCCAGGCCTCGACCACCCTCGACTACGCGGCCCTCGGGGACAGTTACAGCGCCGGCTCGGGCGTGCTGCCCGTCGACGCGAGCAATCTGCTCTGCATGCGCTCCACCGTGAACTACCCCCATGTCATCGCCGCCGCCACGGGCGCCCGGCTGACGGACGTCACCTGTGGCGGCGCCCAGACCAAGGACTTCACCCAGTCCCAGTACCCGGGTGTCGCGCCGCAGGTGGACGCGGTGAACGCGGACACCGACCTGGTGACCCTGACCATCGGCGGCAACGACAACAGCACCTTCCTCAACGCCATCGTGGACTGCGGCACCGCGGGGGTGCTCGGCGCCGGCCAGGGCAGCCCCTGCAAGGACAAGTACGGCAGTTCCTTCGACGACGCCATCGACGCCAACACCTACCCGGCGCTGAAGAGCGCGCTGCTGGCCGTCAAGGCCAAGGCGCCCGGGGCCCGGGTGGCGGTGCTGGGATACCCGTGGATCGTGCCCGCCACCGCCGACCCGTCCTGCTTCCTCAAGCTCCCGATCGCCTCCGGTGACGTGCCGTACCTGCGCGCGCTCCAGGCCCACCTCAACTCCGTCGTCCAGCGCGCCGCCACGGAGACCGGGGCCACCTTCGTGGACTTCTCCCAGGCGTCCGACGGGCACGACGCGTGCCAGGCCGCGGGCACCCGGTGGATCGAGCCGCTGCTGTTCGGGACGAACGTCGTGCCCGTCCACCCCAACGCGCTCGGTGAGCAGCGCATGGCCGAGCGCACCATGAGCGTCCTCGGCCTCCGCTGACGCGGAAGACGGCGGCCCCGGCCCGGACGCCGTTCAGGCCAGGGCGCCGCCGTCGACCCGCAGCACCGTGCCGGTGACGAAGGAGGACCGGTCGCTCAGCAGCCACGCCGCCGCCTCGGCCACCTCCTCCGGGGCGGCCGCCCGGCGCAGCGGGCTGCTCGCCGTGATCCGCTCCCGGATCCCCGGCGAGTCCGCCTCCCAGGCCCGGGTCATCTCCGTCAGCGTGAAGCCCGGGGCGATCGCGTTCACGCGGATGCCCTCCGGGCCGTAGGTCGCGGCGGCCGACGCGGTCAGGCTGTTGACCGCCCGCTTCATCGCGCCGTACACGGGCAGTTCGGCGTTGGCGCGAAGGCTGCCCACCGAGGAGTTGTTGACGATGGCGCCCGCCTTGGCGGTGGCCCGGATGGCCGCGACCTCGGCGGCCATGGCCAGCCAGACACCCTTCAGGTTGACCGCGTAGATCTGGTCGAAGTCGTCCTCCGGGATGCCGTCCAGGGGGCCGGGGTGCTGGATCGTCGCACCGTTGTTGAAGGCGACGTCGAGACGGCCGTACCGGTCCACGACGCGGTCCACGGCGGCGCGCACGCTCTCCCCGTCCGCCAGGTCGCACACCACGTGGTCCGCGGTGCCGCCCGCCGCCCGGATCTCCTCGCTGACCGCCTTGAGCTGGTCCTCCGTCCGGGCCGCGAGCAGCACCCGGGCGCCCTCGCGGGCGAACAGCCGCGCCGCCGCGGCCCCGATGCCCCGCCCGGCCCCGGTGACGAAGGCGACCTTCCCGGCCAGCAGTCCGGCCGGAGCCGTCTGATATGCGGCGGTTTCCTGTGGATTGTTCATGGCATCCAGCCTGCGCCTGCCGGCGGGGCCGATCCAGGTACCAGGTGTACCTGGATCGACCGTCCGCGGCACCGGCACACTGGTGGGGTGGACAGAGTGGAACTGGGCGCCTTCCTGCGCAGCAGGCGCGAGCGGATCGGACCGGCCGACGTCGGCCTGCCCGTCGGACCGCGCCGACGCACACCGGGGCTGCGCCGCGAGGAGGTGGCCGCGCTGGCGTTCATCTCGGCCGAGTACTACACCCGCCTCGAACAGGCCCGCGGCCCGCGCCCCTCCCGCGAGGTACTGTCCGGGCTGGCCCGGGCCCTGCGGCTGACGGACGCCGAACGCGGCCATCTGCACGAGCTGGCGGGCGCCCCGCCGAGCCTCGCGCCCGGCCCCCCGCGCGAGGTGCGCCAGAGCATCCTCGACCTGGTGCACCGGCTGCCGGGCTCCGCCGCCTTCGTCACCTCGGCCACCCTGGAGGTGCTCGCCTGGAACGACCTGGCCGCCGCCCTCATGGAGGACTTCTCGGCCCTGCCGCGCCGCGACCGCAATCTGGCCCGCCGCGCCTTCCTCGGCCCGCACGACGAGGGCCCGAGCCCGCACGACGAGGGCCCGAGCCTGTACGGGGTGTCCGACGCCGCGGAGTTCCGCCGTCACGCGGTGCGCCGTCTGCGCGGTGCCGCCGCCCGCTACCCGGACGACCCCGAGGTGAGCGGTCTGATTCGTGAACTGGGCGCCGGCAGCGAGGAGTTCGCCCGGCTGTGGGCCTCTCACGAGGTGGACGCCGAGCCGACGCTGAGCAAGACCTTCCGGCACCCGCTGGTCGGACCGGTCACCGTCGCCTGCGACGCGCTCGAACTGACCGACCGCGACCAGCAGGTCGTCATCTACACCGCCGTTCCCGGCTCGTCCTCCGAGCAGGCCCTGCGGCTGCTGGCGGTCGTCGGCACCCAGCACATGACCGCGCCCGGCTGAGCGCGGTTGGACGCGGCGGCGCCCGGCCGCCTAGCGTTCCGGTCATGACGGAGCGACGCGCGATCCTCGGTGGTTCGGCCTTCGAGGAGCAGATCGGTTACGCCCGGGCCGTGGTCGACGGCGACTGGGTGCACGTGTCCGGGACCACCGGGTTCGACTACACCACCATGACCATTCCGGACGACGTGGTGGCACAGGCCGAGCAGTGCCTGCGCAACATCGGGGCGGCGCTGGCCGAGGCGGAGTGCGGCTTCGCCGACGTGGTGCGGGTGCGCTATCTGCTGCCCGACCGCGCGGACTTCGAGCCCTGCTGGCCGGTGCTGCGGGCCTGCTTCGGCGAGGTCCGCCCGGCCGCCACCATGATGGAGTGCGGCCTCGCCGATCCGCGGATGAAGATCGAGATCGAGGTGTACGCCCGCCCCCCGGCGAGGTGACGCCGGCTCAGCCCCGCTTGGCCGGGCGCAGGAACGAACTCCAGCCGCCCGCCGGCTTCTCGCCGACCTCCAGGGTGCGCAGCAGCGTGAGGATCGCCGGGTCCTGGGCGTCGAGCCAGTCGGTGAACTGCCGGAAGGAGACCAGCCGTACCTCCGGCCGCCCGGCGATCTGCCGCAGCGCCTCCTCGACCGCGTCCATGTAGATGCCGCCGTTCCACTGCTCGAAGTGGTTGCCGATGAACAGCGGTGCCCGGTTCGTCTCGTACGCCCGGTCGAAGCCGGCCATGTACGCCTGGGACGTCTGGGCGCGCCAGTAGGGGTAGTTGTACGACGGCGCGCGCGTCGAGTTCTGCGACTGGTTGGCCAGCATGTTCCAGTCCATGGACAGCACTTCGAAGCTGCGCCCGGGGAACGGGATGCTCTGCAGCGGCAGATCCCACAGCCCCTCCCGTTTGCGCGGCCAGCGCTGCACCCCGCCCGGCGACGAGGCGTCGTAACGCCAGCCCAGCCGCCGGGCGGCGGGCAGCAGGTTCTCCTGGCCGAGCAGGCAGGGGGTGCGGCCGCCCACGAGTTCCTTGTCGTAGTCGAAGGGCAGCGGCGGCTCGTCGTGCCAGCCGGTGTTGGTCCGCCAGGACGTGACGAACGACCGGGCCTGCTCGATCTCCGAGTGCCACTGCGCCGGGGTCCAGTCGGCCACCGACCCGGAGCCCTCGCAGAAGTGCCCGTTGAAGTGCGTGCCGATCTCGTGCCCGTCGAGCCAGGCCTCGCGGACGCACTTCAGGGTCTGCCGGATGTGCGCGTCGGTGAGGTAGCCGATGTCCGAGGCGCCGACCGGGTTGTTCGGCGGCCGGTACAGCCGCTTCTTGTCCTCCGGCAGCAGGTACAGACCGGACAGGAAGAAGGTCATCCGGGCGTCGTGGGCGCGGGCCAGTTCCAGGAAGCGCGGGAAGAGCCCGGTGCCGAGTTCGCCCGCGCCGTCCCAGGAGAACACCACGAACTGCGGTGGTGTCTCGCCCGGTTCGAGCGGGGTGGGCGCGTCCGGCTGGTTCGGCTGCCGCCCGGTGTACGCCGTCGAGCCGTCACCGATCAGCCGCGGCGCCTGCCGCTGTCCGCCGGGTCCCGAGGAGCCGAACCCCCATCCGTCCCGGCTGCACCCGGTCAGCGCGCCGACGGCGGCGCCGAGACCGGCACCGAGGCCCAGGCGCGCCACGCTCCGGCGGCTGATTCCCTGTGCCGTCACGCCATCGCCTCCCTGATCGTCGTGCACGACACCTCGCACGATAAGGAAGATAAGCCTATGAAACGGGGCATTTAACGCGGCGTGGTGCGTAAAAGGGCGTCAAGAGGTGACGGGGTGCCGGGAGGTGCCCGTTCAGCATGTACACATCCAGCCATTCTGTTGAGCGTGGAGTCGCCCGGCGGCGTACCGCCGGGCGTCCGCTCTCGTCACCGCGCCGTCCGGCATCCGAACGATCGGCGCGGCCTGCCATCAGTGTGGAAGGGGTGACGACCGGCTCGGTATCCGCTTGTTGCGATATCCAGTCAAGTCGGAGCACCGATGACAGAAGAATGACCGAAAGTGGTTACCTGGAGCGTTCGTTGCGTTCGGCCGGGATTATTCGGTGGATGGGTGAGGGAAGTTTCCGGGAGTCGCCGACACGTGATCTTCATGGGCCCGCCCCGGGAGGACGCGCGTCACCCGCCCATCCCGAAAGGAGGTGCAGAGATGAAGCTTCTCTTCTCCATCCGCAACAAGGTCGCGGCCGGCAAGAGCCTCAAGGCGAGCGCCTGGTACATCTGGTACTGACGGCGCATCGCAGCCACGTACCGTGCTTGACATCGTTGTCCGGCCGTGCTTCGTGCGAGCCGGCCGGGCAACGCTGTTCCGCCGCCGCGCGAACCCCCCTCGCCCCCGCCGTCGCATCGGAGCGCCAGCCATGCCGCCGTCGCCGTCCTCCGCAGCGCTCACGCGCACCACCGTGCTCCACCCGCGGCTCGCCGCGCTCATCCGCGACCACCTGGGCCAGGACCTCTTCCGGCTGGAACCCGACACCATCGGCGTCGCCGGACCCGAGGTCGCCGACCGCATCCTCGCCGCGCGCCGGGCCACCGAGACCGAACGCCCCACCTTCAAGCCGCTCCAGGGCCGGTCCATCACCCGCGCCGAGGCCTCCCGGATCACCCGCACCATCGGCGACGACGTGCGCGAGGCCCTGGCCGGACCGGTGCCCGAGAACGTCGACCTCACCGGCTCCTGGCCGCTGACCGGCCACCTCTTCCTGCGCGACCTCATCCTCGGCCGGGACCCCCGGCGGCTGCGCATGCTGATGAGCCGCACCCTCGAACTCACCCCCAAGCTCACCTGGTCGGTGATCGCGGTCGGCGCCGCCCTGCCCGGCTGGCCCCGCCCCGGCGACCGGCTCACCAAACTCGCCGAGCGCACCGCGCGGGCCGAGGGCTACCAGGAACGCCGCTACGCGATGGGCATGTACCGCAGGGCGGCCGCCCCGGTCTGCTTCACCGTCTCCACCTTGGTGGCCAACGCGCTCTGGCTGGGCTCGCCCTTCGACGAGGGCACCCCGAACCGCAACATCATCCTGGAGTCGCTGCGCCTGCTGCCGCCCTCCTGGAACCTGCTGCGCAACGCCTCGCCCGAGTACCCGGCGATCGACGGCAGGATAGGCACCGAGGACGACGTCCTGCTGCTGCCCCTGCTCTCCCACCGCGACCCGGCCCTGTGGGACGACCCCGACGCCTTCCGCCCCGAACGCTGGGACCACCTCGACCCCGAGGACACCCCCGGCTATCTGCCCTTCGGCCACTCCTCGGAGCGCTGCTGGGGCCGGCACATGGTCATGCCGCTCGCCGAACTCCTCCTCGACCTGGTCCGGGGCGCAGGGCTGGTGGTCGATCCCGCCCAGCGGGTCGCCAAGGTCCCCCTGCTCGGCCTGCTCGGTGTGGACGACGTACGGCTGGTGCGCCCGAGCTGACCCGGCGCGTCCCGCCGCCGTTCACCCGGCGGCCTCCTCCCCCCGCGCCGTGGTGTCCGGGACGACCGTGATGTGCTGCACGGCCCGGCTCAGCACCAGCACGCCCGCCACGATCAGCAGCGCCCCGCACGCCTCCGGCACCAGCCACCAGCCCGTGCGCACCTGCTCCTGGAGCAGGGCGATGCCCAGCACGAGGCTCACCATCGCGTCGCCGATGGTCAGCGCGGGCTGGGCCGCGACCAGCGGGCCCGCCTGGAGCGCGTTCTCCAGCAGCAGCACCGCGGCCACCCCGGCGAGCGCGAAGCCGTAGGTCTGCCAGGAGCGAAGGAACGCCAGGAAGCCCTGGTCGGCGAAGGTGCCCGAGGCCGACTTCAGCAGCGCGGCGGTCAGCGCGTTGCCGGTGGCGGAGGCGGCCGCCAGCAGCGCGGCGCGCCGGGTCGCCGGGCGTCCGGGGGTGGCCAGCAGCACGCAGGCCGCCATCGCGCCGACGCACAGGCACAGCGCCGGGATCCACCGGCTGAGCGGGGCCTGTTCGAGCGCTCCGTGCGGCGCGGCCGCGACCAGCAGCATCGCCAGCCCCAGCACACAGCCCGCCACACCCCACCAGCCCCAGTGCGGCAGCCGCCGGTGCATCAGCGGAGCGGCGATCAGCAGCGCGAAGGGCAGTTCGAGGATGAACAGCGGCTGGACCAGTGCCAGCGGGCCGTTGACCAGGGCCAGGCTCTGGAACAGGGCCGCGCCGACCACGCCGGCCATGCCCAGCACCCACACGGGCCGGCGCACCAGCTCCGCGAGCAGCCGGATTCCGCCGCGGCTGCTCGCGGAGGCGGCCTTGCGCTGGAACGCGGTGCCCACGGCGTTGCTCGCCGCGCCCGCCACGGCGAACGCCGCGGCCAGTTCGATCACGACCCTGTCTCCCGCCTGCACCGAAGGGGCCTCGGGCCCCTTCAGCCTACGGAAGCGAGCCGGGCGGTCGCCTCATGAGCCGGTCGTACGAGGGCCGAGCCCACCCGGTGCGGTCACACCGGGCAGGCTCGGCCGCCGCAGGGGTCAGGAGACGGCGAGGTCGTCGGCGTAGACCGTGCCCTGGCCGTACCAGCCGTGCACGTACACGGTGACCGTGCCGGAGGAGCCGGTGGTGAACGGCACCGTCAGCTTCTGCCAGGACGAGGAGGAGGTCCAGGTGCTGGCCGTCGCGCCACCGCTCACACCGAGGTAGGCGTACGAGCCCTGCACCCAGCCCTGCAGGGTGTACGACGTGTTCGGCTTGAGGGTGAGGGTCTGGGCGCACTGGCCGGTCGACGAGGAGGTCGCGTCGGTCTTCAGGGCGTGGCTGCCGCCGTGCACCGGGGAGGAGACCACCGAGGCGCCGCTGTCGCAGGTCCAGGGCGTCAGCGAACCGCTCTCGAAGTCACCGTTGGCCAGGGCCGTGGGCGTGCCGCCGCCGGTTCCGTTGACGGTCAGGGTGAAGGTGGAGCTGTGCTTGGCCGATCCCGCCGTGCCGGTGACGGTCAGCTGGTAGCTGCCCGGCGCGGTGGAGGCGGCCGTCTTCACGGTGAGCGTGGAGGCGGCGCCTGCGGTGACCGAGGTCGGGCTGAGGGTCGCCGTCACCCCGCTCGGCGCGCCACTGACCGCCAGGTCCACGGACTGCGCGCTGCCCGAGGTCACCGAGGTCTTCACGGACGCCGTCGTGGAGCCGCCGGGGTCGACCGAGGCGGTGGCGGGGGAGACGGAGACCGAGAAGTCGTTGGCCGGCGGGGTGGTCGTACCGCCCGAGAACGGCGCGAAGGTGTGCGAGAAGTACCAGGTGTCCTGGCTGATCCCGGAGCAGGTGTCGGAGCCGCCGGTGCCGGGGCAGCCGCCGTTGTCGCGCTGGAGGGCCCAGAAGGAGAGGGTGTTCAGGCCCTTGGACACCGCCCAGTTGTACACCGCCGTGGCGTCGGCCGTGGTGAACGTCTCGGCCGGCCCGTAGTCGTCGATGCCGGGCATCTCGGTGACGCCGATCGTGTTCCACAGCTGGCTGTCCGACAGGTTCGGGTAGAGCGAGGCCAGCTGGTCGTGCAGTCCGGTCGCGGCCGTCTGGGTGTCGGTGGCCATGTGGTGGGTGGCGCCGTCGTAATAGTCGAACGTCATGATGTTGACGACGTCCACCTTGGCGCCCGCGCTCTTGGCGCTGCGCAGCACGGCGAGCCCGCTGTCGGCCAGGCCGCTCGTCGTGGTCGGCAGGGTGTAGGAGAACTGCACCGAGCGCCCGTTGGCGGCGGCCCAGTCCTGCACCTTCTTGATCGCCTGGTTGCGGCGGTCGATGCCGGCCTGGTTGGTCAGCGAGTTGTCCTCGATGTCCATGTCCAGGCGGGAGACGTCGTAGGTGGTGATGATCTTCTCGTAGGCGGCGGCGATGGAGTCGACGTTGGTGCAGCTGTCCGCGATCTCCGTGCCGCCGTTGTCGGCCGCGTACCCGCCGAGCGAGGGGATCACGTCGCCGCCGCGCGAGCGGATGGTGGTGAAGTCGGAGCCGAAGACCGAGGAGGCGACGGGGGTGCCGGTGTCACCGTTCCAGTACGGCGTGCAGGAGCCCTTCTTCTCGGTCTGGAGAAAGGCCATGGTCAGGTACTTGGCGCCGGAGGACTGGGCGAGGGCGGCGGGGCTGTCGCCGTTGTAGGCCTCGAAGTAGGGCGCGAAGACGTGCGCGGGCAGCGGGGTCGCCGCTTGCGCGGTGCCCCCGATCCCCAGGGCGAGCCCCGCCGACGCGGCCAGGGTGGCCACGCCGGTGAGCAGGGCGCGTACGGATCTCGGACGTGTCATCGGGTACTCCCGGATAGCGAACGACAGTCGATCGAGCGGGGGTGTCGCACGGTGGAGCCCGGCCGGGGCTATTGGTCTAGGCCATGATTGGTCTGGACCAAACCCCGGTCAAGGTGCGGGAGCATCCTTTTTGCCTTGTCGTGAAACAGTCAACGGAGCCAGGAGAGCCCTGGATTGATGGACCGTCAGGTCGCGCGGGTGCCGCCGCCTCGGCGGATACGGCCCAGCAGGTCCCGGTGGTAGGCGGCGAGCTGTCCGGCGGGCACCGGGGCCGGACTGCCGGTCAGGGTGTACCAGGTGTCGCCGCCGAAGCGCTGGACGGCGACGCGCGCGCTGCGGCCGTCCGACCGCAGGACCGTCGCCACGGTGAGCTCACCGGTGAGCACGCCGACCTCGTCGGTCATCGCCCCGCCGGGCCCCGCGGTGACCCGGTCGACATAGCTGTTCACGCTGGGAGGGTTGGTCATGGCCGCAGGGTTCCACCGACCCGCCCGGCACGCCCGGACCGGCCGCCGTCCGCGCGTGTCCGGGCCCGGCTCACACCCGGCTGGAGGTCGCCGTGTCCGCCGACAGCCGCTGGGCGAGATAGATCGGCACCACCGACACCAGCACCAGGACCGCGGCCACCACATTGACCACCGGCGCCTGCTGAGGGCGCGTCATGTTGCCGAAGATCCAGATGGGCAGCGTCTCGACGCCGGGTCCCGCGGTGAAGGTGGTGACCACCACCTCGTCGAAGGAGAGCGCGAAGGAGAGCAGCGCGCCCGCCAGCAGCGCCGAGCGCACCAGCGGGAAGGTGACGTCCACGAAGGCGCGGAACGTGTGGGCGCCGAGGTCCATCGCCGCCTCCTCGTACGACGTGGTCGTGCGCCGCAGCCGCGCCACCACGTTGTTGAACACCACGACGATGCAGAACGTGGCATGCCCGACGATCACCGTGAACAGCCCGAGTCCCACACCGAGCGGCCGGAGCACCGTGCCGAAGGCCGAGTTGAGGGCGATGCCCGTGACGATGCCGGGCAGTGCGATCGGCAGCACCACTATGAACGACACCGTGCCGCGCCCGAAGAAGCGGTGCCGGGCCACGGCGAACGCGATCAGCGTGCCGAGGACGAGCGCGATCGCCGTGGCCCCGAGCCCCGCCTTCACCGACACCCACAGGGCGTGCCGGGCGCCGGCGTCGTGCACGGCCGCCGACCACCAGCGCCCGGTCAGCCCCGGCGGCGGCCAGCTCGCGCTGCGGTCCGGGTTCAGGGAGTTGACGAGGACCAGCAGCAACGGGACGTAGATCACCGCGAATCCGATCCCGGCGCCGATGCGCAGGGCGATGCGGGCACTGCGGCCAAGATGCACGTCGCTCATCCTCTCCGGGGGACCGGTCACAGACTGTTCAGGGCGCCCGTACGGCGGATCGCCAGCAGATAGACGACGATCACCACCACCGGGACCGTGCCGAGCGCGGCGGCCATCGGCAGGTTCAACTCGATGTTGGAGTACACGAGATTGCCGATCAGCTGCGTCTTGCCGCCGACGATCTGCACGGTGATGTAGTCGCCGAGGCTCAGCGAGAAGGTGAACACCGAACCCGCGGCGACCGACGGCAGCACCATCGGCAGCACCACCGAGCGGAAGGTGCGCCCCGCGCGGGCCCCGAGGTCCGCCGACGCGTCGAGCAGCTGCGCCGGCAGCTGTTCGAGCGCGGTGTGGATCGGCAGGATCATGTACGGCAGCCACAGGTACGTCAGGGTGAGCACCGTGGCCGGCAGCCCGAACCCGGGGCCGCTGAGCCCGAACGGCGCGAGCAGCCAGTCGGCGAGCCCGCCGTGCGACAGTATGAGCCGCCAGGCGTACACCTTGACCAGGTAGCTCGCCCACAGCGGGGTGAGGATGGCCACCACCAGCAGCGGACGCCGGCGCGGCGGGGCCACCCGCGCGGTGTAGAAGGCGACCGGGAAGGCGATCAGCGCGCACAGCACGGTCACCGCGAGCGCCACGCCCACGCTGCGCACGATCACCTCGCGGAACACCGGCACCGTCACCAGCTGGTGGAAGTTGTCCGTCGACCAGACCTTCACCACCTGGGAGGTGAAGGAGTCGGTGGTCCAGAAGGCGGAGGCGAACAGCACCGCCAGCGAGCCGAGATAGAGCACGGCCAGCCACAGCAGCGGCGCGGTGAGCAGCAGGGTGAGCCGCAGCCGGGGCCGGCGGTGCAGCGCCCCGGCGAGCCGGCGGACGGTGCCCGGCCGGGCGGCGCTCGTCGCTTCGCTCGCCACGGCTCAGCCCTTGATCTCGGTCCAGGCCTGCACCCACTTCGCGTACGGCACGCACTTCACGTCGGTACGGCCGTCCAGGCACTGCTCGATGGGCGTGTTCCAGAAGGCGATCCGCTTCCAGTAGTTCTCGTCGGCCGCGTGGTAGACCGAGCAGAAGCCGCGGTCCTTGGTCTGCGCGCACGCCTTGGAGTTGGCGGGGGCCTCCCCGAAGTACTCGGCGACCTCCGCGTTGACCTTGGGGGAGACGATCCAGTTCAGCCATTTGTAGGCGCAGTTGGGGTGCTTGGCCTTGCTGGAGACCATCCAGGTGTCGGACCATCCGGTCGAACCCTCCTTCGGCACCAGCGCCTTGACCTTGGCGCCCTCGGAGGCGGCGAGGTTGGCGATCACCTGCCAGGTGGTGCCGACGACCGAGTCACCGCTCTTGAAGGCCGACACCTCCTTGAGGTAGTCGCCCCAGTACTCCCCGATGTCGGCGTTCTGCCGCTTCAGCAGCGCCACGGCGGCGTCGAACTGCTTCTGGTCCAGCGCGTAGGGGTCCTTGATCTTCAGCTCCGGCCTGGTGGCCTTGAGGTACAGGGCCGCGTCGGCGATGTAGATCGGCGAGTCGTACGCCGTGACATGCCCCTTGTACGCCGAGGCCCGGTCGAAGACCGCCGACCAGGAGGTGGGCGCGGGCCTGACCTTCTGGGTGTTGTACATCAGCAGGTTGGCGCCCCGGCCGTGCGGGATGCCGTACATCTTCCCGTCGACGGAGTTCCACGCGCCGTTCTTCAGCCCGCTGAAGACGTCCTTGTAGTTGGGCACCAGATCGGTGTTGACGGGGGCCGCGTCACCCGAGGCGATCAGGCGCAGGGAGGCGTCGCCGGAGGCGGAGACGGCGTCGTACTCGCCGGTCTTCATCAGCTTGACCATCTCGTCCGAGCTGGCGGCGACCTTGGAGCGGACCTGGCAGCCCGTCTGCTTCTCGAAGTCGCCGACCCAGTTCACCCTCGGGTCGTTGGAGCCGTCCTCGACATAGCCGGCCCAGGCGATCAGATCGACCTGCCCCTCGGTCCTGCCGAGCTTCGTCGGGGCCTTCAGATCGGGCGGGTTCAGGCCGCTGGAGGAGGCGGAGCCGGAGGAGTCGCAGGCGGCGGCGAGCAGCAGCGCGGCGCCGGCGCAGGCGGCGGCGCGCAGGGTTCGGGTGAGGCGCACGGCGTTTCTCCAAGAGGTGGGGGGTCAGGAGGGCAGTCGGACGGCGTGGCGGCGGTGCCACTGGAGGCGGACCCGGCTGCCCCGGTAGGCGGCGACGTCCTCGGCGGAGGTCTCCAGGTTCTGCTGCACCGCGGTGAGCCGGCCGCCGCCGTCGAGGTCGACCAGGAAGCGGGTGGTGTCGCCGAGGTAGACGGCGTCCGCGACGGTACCGGTGACGGTGGCGTGCTCCGGCTCGTCCGCCTCCGCGGACTCCTTCAGGACACGGATCTTCTCCGGGCGGATGTTGTAGGTGCCGGGGGCGCCGGCGACCCGGTGGGCCACCTCGCCGTCCAGCAGGTTGGAGGTGCCGACGAACGAGGCGACGAAGGGCGTGGCCGGACGTTCGTAGATCTCCGCGGGCGTGCCGACCTGGGCGATGCGGCCCTGCTCGAACACCGCGATCCGGTCGCTCATGGTCAGCGCCTCCTCCTGGTCGTGGGTGACGAACACGAAGGTGATGCCCACCTCCCGCTGTATCGCCTTGAGTTCGGTCTGCATCTGTTCGCGCAGCTTCAGGTCGAGGGCGCCGAGCGGCTCGTCGAGCAGCAGGACGCGGGGCCGGCCGACGAGGGCGCGGGCGAGCGCGACGCGCTGCCGCTGCCCGCCGGACAGCTGGGCGGGCCGCCGCCCGCCGTAGCCCTCGAGGCGTACCTCGGCGAGCGCCTCGCGGGCCCGGGCCAGGCGCCGGGCCTTCGGCACCTTGCGGATCTTCAGCGCGTAGGCCACGTTCTGCTCGACCGTCATGTGCGGGAAGAGCGCGTAGTCCTGGAAGACGGTGTGCACGTCCCGTTCGAACGGGGCGAGCCCGGTGACCTCCTGGCCGGCCAGCTCGATCCGGCCCCCGTCGGGCGTCTCGAACCCGGCGACGAGCCGCAGCACCGTGGTCTTCCCGGAGCCGGACGGTCCGAGCATCGAGAAGAACTCGCCGTCCCTGATCTCCAGATCGACCCCCGCCACGGCGGTCGTCCCGCCGAACGACTTGCGCAGGTCCTGTAGCCGGATCGCAATTCCCTCCATGGGGGAACCTTTCTGGCGCCCTGTACGTTGACGGCAAACATATGAAGTCATAGTTCTCAACTCAAGAGCCCGTTGGGGTAAAGCTTGAGTCAACGCACGAGGTGATGACCGTGGGGCAGGACCAGAGGGACGGCGGTGCCCGCGGCGCCGTCTTCAGCCCGGTGGACAACCGGGCCCGTGTGGACACGGTCGTCCGCCGGCTCGGCGACGCGATAGAACTGGGCCTCCTCGCCGACGGCGAACAACTGCCGGGCGAGACCGAACTCGCGGGCCGGCTCGGCGTCTCCACCGTCACCCTGCGGGAGGCGCTCATGGCACTGCGCCAGCAGGGCCTGGTCATCACCCGCCGGGGCCGCGGCGGGGGCAGCTTCGTCGCGCTGCCCGACGTGCCCGCCGAGGACCGGCTCCGGTCCCGGCTGCGCGGCTGGAGCACCGAGGAACTGCGCGACCTCGGCGACCACTGGGCCGCCCTGTCCGGCGCCGCCGCCCGGCTCGCCGCCCAGCGCACCGAACCCGAGGACCTGCACCAACTCAGGCGCACCGCCGACGCGTTGGGCCAGGCGGCGGACGTCCCCGCCCGCAGCCGCCTGTACGGCCGCTTCCACGTCGAACTCGCCGCCGCCGCCCAGTCCGCGCGCCTCACCCGTGAACAGGTCGCGCTCCAGGGCGAGGTGGGCGCACTGCTCTGCCTGGTCCTGGCCGACCCCGCATATCGTGAAGAAGTTGCGGACCGGCAGCGCGCACTGCTGCGCTCCGTGCAGGATGGGGCCCACGAAACGGCCGGTCCGCTGGCCGAGCGGTGCGTCAGGGAGTCGACGGCGCGGCTCGTCGCCGTACGCCTCACTCTCTGACCGCGCCGCGTCCGGTCACCGTCCGCTGGAGGACACATGGGCGTCAGCCCCGGGCTCGCCGCGCCCGGCACGGATACGGCGCTGTGGGTGGCCGAGCGGGTGGGCGGCGTCCTGGAGACCGTCTTCGAGGCGGTCGCCGCCACCCGCGCCGACACGGCCGCCGTGCTCAGCCGGGTGACCGAGGAGGGCCGCCGGCCGGCCGGAGCCGACCTCGCCGCCCTCCGCCCGGCCCTGCACCGGCGCCTCGCCGACGGGGAGCTGGTCTCCGGTGCCGGTTTCGTCGCCGCGCCCGGACTGCTCGCCGATGTGCCCGCCTGGCTGGAGTGGTGGCAGCGCGGTGCCGACGGCGGCATACGGCCCCTGTTGCCGGACCTCGACCCCGGCCGCTCGGCGTACTCCGACTACACCCACTGGGACTGGTTCGCGCTGCCCCGCGACACCGGGCGGCGGGCCGTGGCCGGACCGTACGTGGACTATCTCTGCTCCGACGAGTACAGCCTCACGCTGTCCGAACCGGTGCACGTCCGGGGCGAGTTCGCCGGGGTGGCCGCCGCGGACGTGTACCTGCGGCACTTCGAGGCGGCCGTGCTCCCGCTGCTGCGGCACCTCGCGCGCCCCGCCCATCTGGTGAACGCCCGCGGCCGGGTGGCCGCCTCCGCGGACCCCGCGCACCTGGCCGGCTCCCTCACCAGGGGACCCGACTTCGGGGAACTGCTCCTCGGCGGCGCGCGGACCGGGGCGCACGGCGAGCTGCGGCTGGTGCCGTGCCGGGGGGTTCCGCTGGTGCTCGTCCTGGCGTGAACGGCCGGGACGCCGGTGCTCAGTCGACGGGCCAGGTGTGCACCGGGGCGTTGAGGTGCATGTAGTCGATGTACAGCTGGGTCATCCGGCGCAGCGCCTCGTGCCGGCCGGCGTGCGTGGTGTCCACGATGCGGTGGAACACCTCCTTCTGCCACACGGCCCCGTTGCGGCCCGCCACGCAGCGCTGCTCGATGATCCCGAGCAGCGGCTCCCGCCACGCCTCGTCCATCCCGGAGAGTTCGAGGCCGCGGTGGGCGAGCGGCAGCAGCCGGCGCAGCACCAGCTCGGACACGGTCACCTCGCCCACCCCCGGCCAGTACAGCAGCGCGTCGATGCCGTGCCGGGCGGCGGTGTGCAGATTGTCCTCGGCGGCCTGGAAGGACATCCGCGACCACACCGGACGGTCCTCCTCCACCAGCGCCCGGGTGAGCCCGTAGTAGAAGGCGCCGTTGGCGAGGGTGTCGGCGACGGTCGGCCCGGCGGGCAGCACCCGGTTCTCCACACGGATGTGCGGACGGTCGTGGGAGACGGCGTACACGGGGCGGTTCCAGCGGTAGATCGTGCCGTTGTGCAGGGTGAGTTCGCCGAGTTCGGGGACGTCGCCGCGGTCCAGCGTCTCCGCCGGGTCCTGCTCGTCGCACAGGGGGAGCAGGGCCGGGAAGTAGCGCAGGTTCTCCTCGAACAGATCGAAGACGCTGTTGATCCACCGCTCCCCGAACCACACCCGGGGCCGTACGCCCTGCACCTTGATCTCCTGCGGGCGGGTGTCCGTGGCCTGCTCGAACAGCGGGATGCGGGTCTCGTGCCACAGCTCCTTGCCGAACAGGAAGGGCGCGTTCGCCGCGAGCGCGACCTGGATGCCGGCGATGGCCTGCGCGGCGTTCCAGTACCCGGCGAACTCCTCGGGGGAGACCTGGAGGTGGAACTGGGTGCTGGTGCAGGCGGCCTCCGGAGTGATGCTGTCCGCGTAGGTACGCAGCCGGTCGACGCCGTCCACCTCGATGCGCAGATCCTCGCCGCGGGCCGCGAACACCTGGTCGTTGAGCAGCCGGTAGCGGGGGTTCTCCGACAGGGTCTCCTCGCCGATGTCCTTCTGTTCCAGGGTGGGCAGGATGCCGACCATGATCAGCCGGGCGCCGACGGAACGGGCCCGCTCGTCGGCGTGGTCCAGAGCGGCGCGGATCTCCGATTCCCAGGCGTCCGGACCGCCCGCCGTCAGCCGCCGCGGCGGCACGTTGATCTCCAGGTTGAACCGGCCCAACTCGGTGGCCCAGGCGGGGTCGGAGATCGCGTCCAGCACGGCGCTGTTGCGCATGGCCGGCTCGGCGTCCCCGTCCACCAGATTCAGTTCGATCTCCAGACCGACCTGCGGGCGCTCGGACTCGAACCGTTCCTCCCGCAGCATCTTCGCGAACGCGTCCAGGCACTCCTGCATCTTGATCCGGTACCGTCGGCGGTCCTCGCGGGTGAACACGAGCGCCGGGACGTCACGTCCCATCGGCCCTCCAGGATGACCCTCGTCGGACAGTCTCCCCCCAATGTCGCACCATCGCGGGGGCCCCACCATGCGGGGT
>NZ_VOGW01000036.1 GCF_007896895.1 Streptomyces misionensis
GCTGTTCGGTGAACCGCCGGCGCGGGGTTCGGCCCCCGCGTCGGCGGATACCCCGGAACGTATGACCGAGGAACGGCCGCTCGCCCTGGTCACCGGGGCCTCCAGCGGAATCGGATACGCACTGGCCGGGCAGTTCGCCGAGCACGGCTACGATCTGCTGATCAACGCCGAGGACGGCCGCCTGGAACACGCCGCGCAGCGGTTGCGGGAGACCGGGGCGGAGGTACGCGCCGTACCGGCCGATCTCACGGACGCGGCGGGCGTCGACCGGCTGGTCTCCGCGACGACCGGCCTGGACGTCGACGTCGCCGTGCTCAACGCCGGGATCGGCCGGGGCGGGGCCTTCGCGGACACGGATCTCGCCGACGATCTCGCCGTGATCGAGCTGAACGTGGTCTCGACCGTGCGGCTCGCCAAGCCGCTGCTGCGCGAGATGGTCCGCCGCGGCACGGGCCGGCTCGCCTTCACGTCCTCCCTCGCGGCGACCACGCCGGGCCCCTTCCAGCCGGTGTACAACGCCTCGAAGTCCTTCGTGCAGTCCTTCGCCGAGGCGCTCGGCGACGAGGTGAAGGACACGGACGTCGCCGTCACCGCGTTCCTGCCGGGCCCGACCGACACCGACTTCTTCCGCCGGGCGGACCTCGGCGACACCAAGCTCGGGACCATGGAGAAGGACGACCCGGACGACGTCGCCCGGCAGGCCTACGAGGCGATCGTGCACGGCCGCGCCAAGGCGGTCACCGGCTCCCTGAAGACGAAGGCCCAGGGCCTGGCCAACAAGGTGCTGCCGGACAGCGCCAAGGCGGCCGCGCACCGCTCGCTGACCGAGCCGGGGACGGGCGGGGACGACGGCCCGGGCCGGTGACGGCACCCGCGTCACCCGGTCGGTCCGTCTCCGATGGCCCCCGCGCGGGCGGCGGCGGAAGGTCTGAACGAGATCTTCGACCGCCGCGGCACGTCCTCGTGCCCCGCAGCGCCCCAGACCGGCCCCCGCCGCACCGCCGACCCCTCGGCGCCG
>NZ_VOGW01000037.1 GCF_007896895.1 Streptomyces misionensis
CTCCCGCAGACACTCTCAGCCTGCATGGTTGGAATTCCGAACTCGGTGAGCGGACGCTCTTGCGGTGCGGAAACCGATCGGTTTACGGTGGTGAAAACCGATCGGTTTCCGAATGGGGAGATGCATCATGACCGCGATCAAGGACTCCGTCGTGCTCGTCACCGGCGGCAGCCGGGGCCTCGGCAGGGCGCTGGTGGAGGAGCTGTACGCGCGCGGGGCAGCCAAGGTGTACGCCACGGCCCGCGACCCCCGCGCGGTGACGCACCCGGATGCCGTGCCCCTCGCCCTGGAGGTCACCGATCCCGCGTCGGTGGCGGCCGTGGCCGAACGGACGCCGGACGTCACCGTGCTGATCAACAACGCCGGCATCTCGGTCGGCGCGAACTCCCTCCTGGACGCCCCGCTGGACGCCGTGCGCCGGGAGTTCGAGACCAACTTCTACGGACCGCTGCTGGTCACCCGCGCCCTGGTGCCGACCATCGAGCGCAACGGCGGCGGCCACCTCCTCAACGTCCACTCGGTGCTCTCCTGGCTCGGCATCGCCGGCTCCTACAGCGCCACCAAGGCGGCCCTGTGGTCCCAGAGCAACTCCCTGCGCCTGGAGCTGCGGCCGCGGGGCATCGCGGTCACCGGGCTGCACGTCGGCTACATCGACACGGACATGACCTCGGGCGTCGACGCGCCCAAGTCCGACGCCCGGGACGTCGCCGCGCTCGCCCTCGACGGCATCGAGACCGGCGCCCACGAGGTGCTGGCGGACGACGTCTCCCGCAGCGTCAAGGCGGGCCTCTCCGGCGATCTGGCCGCGCTCTACCCGCAACTGGCGCTCTGACGCCCCCGCGAACCCCACCGGTCACACCTGTATCGAGCACCGGCGTTTCGGCCACCTCCGGCCGCGCGGGCGGCCTTGTGCCGCTGCGACCGCGCGTTCGAGCCCCCGGGAACAGGGGCCGGCTCTTCGTCCGGAATCGAGCGCGTTCGAATCGGCCGCCTCCTCGTTGAGCCTGGCACCGCCGGACCACCCGGGTGCGGTGCCGACCCTGAGGAGGGACGCAGGTGACCGTGACCGACACCTCGACACAAAGCTCCCCGACACCGCCCCCGCCGGCCACCATCGGCTACGAAGGGGTCTTCGGCAAGAACCCGCTGGAAGAGGCCAGTTTCCGCGCCATGTGCGGCCGACTGCCCTCGGTGCTCGGCCGGACCGCGCGCATGGCCTGGGCGGTGGACCGGGCCGGCGTCGTCCTGCTGCTCCTGTGCCAGGTGGTCACCGGCGTCGCCGCCGCCGTCGTGCTGACCGCCACCGCGCGGGCCATGACCCACGTCCTCGGCGCGGGAACGGTGTCCGAACGCCTGCACGGAGCGCTGCCCGCCCTCGTCGTGGTCACCGCGGCGGCGGCCACCGGCCGGATCAGCTCCGCCCTGGCCTCCTACGCCGACGGCCGGATCACCCCGCGACTGGTCACCGAGGCCGACGTGGCGCTCGTCTCCGCCGTCTGCCGGGTGGAGGCCTCCGCCCAGGCCGAGGACGGGTTCGCCGACCGGCAGGAGGCCGCGGAGGTCGGCGTCACCCGCACCACGACGATGGTCAAGGACGCCCAGCGGTTCATGGCCGCCCTCGTCCGGATGGTCGCCGCCGGCGGCGTCGTCACCGCACTGCACTGGCTGATGCTCCCGCTGCTGCTGCTGGCGGTGCTGCCCGCGGGGCTCGGCGCCGTGCTCTCGGCCCGCGTCGACTACGAGACGCACTACCTCAACCTGGCCGACCGCAATGTGCGCGGCATGATGCGCTGGTGGGCCGCCTACTCCCGGCACGGCGACGAGGTCCGCGCCAACGGCATGACCGACTACCTCGTCCACTGGTACCGCGCGCTGTCCGAGCGGATCGACCGGCGCATCCTGCGCGCCGCGCCCCGGATGCTCCGCATCGTCCTCGCCACCTCCGCGCTCGGCGGCGCGTTCCTGATGCTCACCTGGGCCGCCCTCGCCTGGCTCGCGATGACCGGGCGGGTGGCCCTGCCGGTCGCCGCCACCGCCGTCGTCGCCGTCCAGGCCACGCTCGGCGCGCTGACCCAGTTCGTGCAGAACGGGGCCGCGATGTTCCACACCTCCCTCTACCTCGCCGACATGCGCTCCTTCCTCGATCTGGCGGCCGAACGCGCCCCGAAACGCGGCGAGTCGACGATCCCCGAGGAGGTGGAGGAGATCCGTCTCGACGAGGTCGTCCACCGCTACCCCGGCAAGGAGGAACCCGCAGTGAACGGTGTCTCCCTCACCCTGCGCCGCGGCGAGATCCTCGCGATCGTCGGCGAGAACGGCTCCGGCAAGTCCACCCTGACCCGGCTCATCACCGGCATCCTGCTGCCGGACGAGGGCCGGGTCCTGTGGGACGGCACCGACCTGGCCGTGGCCCGGCCCGACTCCGTCTGGTCCCGCACCGCGCTCGTGCCGCAGGACTTCGCCTGCTGGCCGCTGCGCGCCCGGGAGAACGTCACCCTCGGCCAGCCGCGCGGCCACGACGACGCCCTGGTGTGGGAGGCGGTGGAGGCCGTCGGCATGCGCGAGGCGGTCGAGGGGCTGCCGCGCGGGCTCGACACCCTGCTCGCGCGGGAGGTCTACGGCGGCGTCGAACTGTCCGGCGGCCAGTGGCAGCGGCTCGCCTGCGCCCGCGCCCTGTACCGCCGTACGCCCCTGCTCATCCTGGACGAACCCACCTCGCAGATGGACCCGCGCGGTGAGCACCGCATCTTCCTGGAGATCAAACGCATCGCCGCCCGGCGCATGACCATCGTGGTCACCCACCAGCTGGAGAACACCCGGCTCGCCGACCGGATCGTCGTGATGCGGCACGGGCGCGTCGTCGAGGAGGGGCACTACGACGAACTCGTCCACGCCGGCGGCCTGTTCGCCGAACTGGTGGCCCTCGCCAAGGACCGCTGAGGCCCCGGGACCGAAGTCGACACTCGTTACGGTCTGCGGCGGTCGTTGTCGGTCTCTCGCAGCCCGTCGGACAGTGGCGAACCCGTGTTCCGCGCCGTCCCCGGTATGGCGGTACGGAACACGGGCGGCGCCCGTCGCGCGCAGGATTCCTACGGCTTCGGTCAGCTGCGAGGACACGTCGGGTGCGGCACCATGTTCCGGATCGACGTCCCAACCGGCCCGGCCACGACGACGCGTCGATCAGCACTTCTCGCGCAGCCGAACTCGCATGAGCTGTGCTCGCCCCGAAACGCGACTGGCCCGACCCGAGGGCGTTCCCTGCACCGGCCCTCTCGCCTCCACCCAACCTCGGCCCGCCTCGACGTCGAGTCGGGCGATCCCGGGCACTTACCGCCGCCGAAGCCGGCCGCCCGGCTTCCTCGACGACGCTACTCGGATCCTCTCCCATTTCGGCGACCACTCACCGTGACCGCTGCACAGGCCGGCTACCGGAGATTGGGCAGTTCCAACCCACGGTCCCTCGTCTCGTACAACGCGGCGTGGGCACCGGTTGCCCCGAATGCAAGAGGCGTACCGGCGGCTCTCTCGTGGCGTCCTCACCCACCAGCTGAGCGCGTGCGCTTGAACGCCATCGGCTTGGGACGGAGCCGACCGCCGGTCATCACGAACGACGGCCGCGGCTCCCTCGAGGATCACTCTCCGTGCTCAGCACGCGAGATCAACGACAGGGGAATGCGCAGCGACGGAGCCAACGCGAAGACGGCCCTGGACAGCGGCCGTTCCAGTGCTTAGCCTCATTGTCCAGAAATAGATTTTGAGGCCAAGGGGGAGGGCCGGTGGACGGTGGGGCGGCGGACGAACATCTCGTCCGGGAGGCCGAGAAGATCGCCGTCGCCCTGGGCCGGATGTTCCCGGGCCTGTGCGAGGTGGTCCTGCACGACCTGCGGGACCCCGACCACTCGATCCGGGCCATCGAGAACAACCTCTCCGGCCGCCAGGTCGGTGATCCGGCCACGGAGCTGGGCCTGGCCCGGATCGCCGACCCCGGCTACCCCGGCGTCGTCCAGAACTACCCCAACCGGTTCCCCGACGGGCGCCCGGCGAAGAGCACGTCCATCGGCATCAAGAACGCCGAGGGCCGGTACGTCGCGGCGCTCTGCCTGAACCTCGACGTCTCCGTCCTCTCGCCCGTGGCGCTCACCCTGGCCAACCTGGTGGCGACCGACACCGGGCACGGGGACCGCCCCCCGGAGACGCTGCGCGACCGCCGCGCCCGCGAACTGCGCCGCATCATCGAGGAGTTGGCCGCCGAACGCGGGTGCCCGCCTCGGTCGCTGAGCCGCGCGGACAAGAAGGCGCTGGTCCGGCAGCTGTACCGGGACGGCTGCTTCGAGTCCCGGGACGCCGCCCGGACCATCGCCGACCTCCTCGGCGTGTCCCGGGCGACCGTCTACAACTACGCCAAACCGCCCACCGGTTCCGGCTGAGACCTGGCTCCGGAAACCCCGCACACCGCAGCACGAACCGCCGAACGCCCGGTACGGAAAGAGGACTTCACCATGCCTGCCGCCGATCTGCCCGTCACCCTCGCCGACGTCCGTGAGGCCGCCGCACGCCTCGCGGGCTTCGCCCACCGCACCCCCGTCCTCACCTCGCGCACCCTCGACGAGCGGGTGGGCGCCGAGGTGTTCGTCAAGTGCGAGAACCTCCAGCGCATCGGCGCCTTCAAGATCCGCGGCGCGTACAACGCCATCGCCTCGCTCGCGCCCGGGGAGCTGGCCAAGGGCGTCGCCGCGTACTCCTCCGGGAACCACGCCCAGGCCACCGCCCTCGCCGCCCGCGAACTGGGCACGAGCGCCGTCATCCTGATGCCCGAGGACGCCCCCCGCTCCAAGATGGAGGCCACGGCCGGGTACGGCGCCGAGATCGTCACCTACGACCGCTACACCCAGGACCGCGTCGCACTCGGCCAGGCGCTCGCCGACGACCGGGGGCTGACCCTGATCCCGCCCTACGACCACCCGCACGTGATCGCCGGCCAGGGCACCGCCGCCCTCGAACTCCTGGAGGAGACCGGCCCGTTGGACGCGCTCCTGGTGCCCGTCGGCGGCGGTGGGCTGATCGCCGGCAGTGCCGTGGCCGCCAAGGCGCTGCACCCGGACATCCGGGTGATCGGGGTGGAGCCGGAGGGCAGCGACGACACCAAGCGGTCGCTGGAGGCCGGCGCCCGCGTGACGGTCCCCGTGCCCCGCACCGTCGCCGACGGCCAGGCCGTGGCCGTCCCCGGCGAGCTGACGTTCACCGTCAACCGGCGCCTGGTCGACGCCATCGCCCTGGTCGGCGACGAGGAGATCCTCGACGCCATGCGCTTCGCCTTCGAACGCCTGAAGATCGTCCTCGAACCCAGCGGCGCCACCCCCCTGGCCGCCCTGTTGTCCGGCCGCGTCGAGGACCTGCCGCCGCGCGTCGGCGTCATCGCCTCGGGCGGCAACATCGACACCCGCCGGTTCACGGAGCTGATGGGCGGCTGAGCCGCGGGGCGCCCTCGCCGCCCGGTCGATTGTCAGTGCCCCCGCCTACGGTGTGATCAGTGAGGGCCCGCCGGGACGGCAGCGGGTCCGTTGCGGGGAGGGGTGTGCCATGTCCGCGGTGTCCACCGGGGAGACGACGTATCTGGAGCTGTCCCAGGAGGGCGGGGGCGCCCACAAGTTCTACGAGGTGACCGTCGACGGCCTGATGGTGACGGTGCGCTACGGCCGGATCGGCGCCGCCGGCCAGATCCAGACCAGCTCGTTCCCGACCGCGGAGAAGGCGCGGGCCGCCGCCGCGAAGAAGGTGGGGGAGAAGGTTCGCAAGGGGTACGCCCCGGCGGTACCGGGCGGCCGGGCCCCGCGCGCGGTGACCCGGCGCCAGGTCAGCTCGGCGCCCTCCACCGCGCGGGCCGTGGCCCCGGTGCTGTGGCGGTTCCGGACCGGTTCGGCCGCCTTCGGCATCCATGTGGACGACGAGCACTGCTGGGTGGGCAACCAGGCGGGCGACGTCTACACCCTGGACCACGAGGGCGCCGTGCTGGCCCGCTTCGGACTGCCGGACGGCGTGAAGTGCCTGGTCGCCGACGACTTCTGGATCTACGCGGGCTGCGACGACGGCAAGGTCTACGACCTGTCCTCCAAACTCCCCTTCGCCGCCTACGACATCACCGCCGACGTCGACATCTTCTGGCTGGACATCCACGAGGGCGTGCTGAACGTCTCGGACCGCGCGGGCCGGCTCACCGTCATCGACCACGAGGACGAACACCAGTGGGCCCGCCGCAGCCAGGGCGAGCACGCCTGGATGGTGCGCGCCGACGACCGCGCCGTCTACCACGGCCACCAGCAGGGCGTCACCGCCTACCGCCCCGACGGCGGCGGCGAGTTGTGGCACACCCGCACCCGCGGCGGGGTGCTGTTCGGCTGGCAGGAGGACGACGCGGTGTACGCGGGCACCGGCCACCGGGTGGTCCAGCGGCTGTCCAAGGCGACCGGCGCTATCGAGGCGACGTACGCCTGCGACAGCGCGGTGTACTCGTGCGCCACCTCCCCGGGCGGCCGGTTCGTGTTCGCCGGGGACTCCTCCTCGTCCGTGTACTGCTTCGACCGGGACGGCACCCGGCTGTGGAAGCTGGGCACCGGAAGCGGCTCGGCCCTGTCGATGCAGTACCACGACGGGCGGCTGTACCTGGTGACCACGGACGGTTCCCTGGTGTGCGTGGACGCGAGCGAGGCCGCCATCGGCGCGGCCCAGCAGGGCAGCGTGCCGGTGGTGCGGGACGTCAAGCTCGCCGCCGCCCTGCCGACCTACGCCCCGGCCACGGCCGTGCAGGCGGTGGCCACCGTGGCCCAGGCCCCCACCGGCTCGGTCGTCGTGGAGTGCGTCCAGGAGTCCGGCCGGCTGCGGGTGCACGTGGTCTCCGACGGCTACGACTCCTCCTGGAACGTCCAGTTCCCGCGCGCGATACGCCAGGTCGGCGCGCGCTACGTGGTGGACGCCCTGCACCCGGCGGCGGGCGGGTTCTACCGGGTGCGGGGGGACATCCGGCGGCTGCTGTGAGCCGCCTGGGCCAGCACCTCCCGCGCGACCTCGAGAGCCGCCTCGCGGTCCTCGTCCACCAGCCCGATGCGGGTGCGCCGGTCCAGCAGGTCGGACTCGTCCAGCGCCCCCTCGTGGCGGACCGCCCACAGGAGTTCGGCGCGGGTGACCGGGTGGCCGGGCAGCACCGGGCCGGCCAGGGCGGGGTCCTCGGCGGCGAGGGCGTGGACGGCGGCGGCCTCGGTGCCGTGGCGGCGGACCAGCCGGCGCGGCAGGGGGAGGGCGCGCAGCCGTTCGGGTGCGGCGGCGCCGACCAGGGGCAGCGCGGCGGTGCGGGAGGGGGGCACAGCGAGCCCCCGGGCCCCGGCCGCGGCGTCCACGGCGTCCTGCGCCATCCGGCGGTAGGTGGTGAGCTTGCCGCCGACCACCGTGGTCACCCCGTCCGGCGAGGTCAGCACGGCGTGCCGGCGCGAGACGTCGGAGGTGCGGGCCGGCGCGCCGCCGGTCGAGGTGTCCAGCAGGGGCCGCAGCCCGGCGAAGGCGCCGACGACCTCGTCCCGGGCGACGGGCGTGTCCAGCGCGGAGCCGAGCACGTCCAGCAGGAAGCCGATGTCCGTCTCGGGCACCTCGGGCACATCGGGGATGCCGCCCTCGACGGGTTCGTCGGTGAGTCCGACGTAGACCCGGCCGTCCCCCTGGGGCAGCACCAGGACGAAGCGGTTGGTCTCGCCGGGGATCGGGACGTGCAGCCCGGCGGGCAGCTCGCCGAGCCGTTGCGAGCGCAGTACCAGATGGGTGCCGCGCGAGGGCCGGATGCGGATGCCCTCGACCAGGCCGCCCGCCCACACCCCGGCCGCGTTGATCACGGCGCGGGCCCTGATCTCCCCCTCCTCGCCGGTGAGTTCGTCCCGGACGCGGGCGCCCGTGCCGGTCAGCTCCAGCACCCGGACCCGGGTCAGGACCCGTGCGCCGTGCGCGGCGGCCGTGCGGGCCAGCGCGGTCACCAGCCGGGCGTCGTCGGTGACCCGCCCGTCCCAGGACAGCAGCCCGCCGCGCAGCCCGGAAGCCCGCACCGAGGGCGCGAGGTGCCGCGCCTCCGTCGCCGACAGCCGGCGCGGGGCGGGCAGCACCCGGCGCGGGGTGCGCGCGGCCAGCCGCAGCATGTCCCCGGCCCGCAGCCCGGCCCAGGCGATGGACGCCTGAGCCGCCGACACCATCGGCGTCAGCGGCAGCACGAACGGCTGCGCGGCCACCAGGTGCGGGGCGGTGCGGGTCATCAGCACCCCCCGCTCCACCGCGCTCTCGTGCGCCACGTCGAACTGCGCGGACGCCAGATAGCGCAGCCCGCCGTGGATGAGCTTGGAGCTCCAGCGCGAGGTGCCGAAGGCCAGGTCGTGGGCGTCCACCGCGACGACGTCCAGCCCGCGGGCCGCCGCGTCCAGGGCGGCGCCCGCCCCGGTGGCGCCGAGACCGACGACCAGGACGTCGGCCACCCGGCCGTCCCCGGCCTCGGCCAGTTCGCGGGTGCGCCGGGCCGCGCTGAGGGACGAGCCGGGTATCGCCTCGGTGTCGCTCATGGCGTCAGGATCCTCTCCAGGAGGGTGCGCAGCTCGCCGAGGAACGCGGCGGAGTCCAGCTCCGGGTCGTCCTCGTCGGTCATCGTGCGCAGGGACAGGGTGAAGGACTGCACGGTCAACAGCAGTGCGCGCGCCTGCCGTTCGACGTGCCCGGGGCGCACGGAACCGTCCGCGTGGCCCTCGCGCAGGCCCTCGGCCAGCAGGGCGAGCAGCGCCTCCTGGCTCGCCCCGCGCCGGTCGAGCACATAGGGGAGCAGCAGCTCCGGATCGACGTCGACGATCTTGTGGAAGAGGGGGTGCGCCCGGAACGCCTCGACGCCCGCCACCAGCCCCCGCACCAGCCGGGTGCGCGTGTCGACGCCGGGTGCGGCCTCGGGGATCGCCCGGGTGGCGACCGCGATCCACTCACGGGTCATCAGATCGCCCACCAGCGTCCGCAGATCGGGCCAGCGCCGGTAGAGGGTCATCCGGGAGACACCGGCGCGGCGGGCGACGTCGGCGAGCGTGGTGCGGCGGACCCCGACGGCCAGCACGCAGTCACGTACCGCGTCGAGCACCGGATCGCTGTCCGTGCCGTCGGCGCCGTCGGCACCGTTGTGACGAATAGGCGTCATGTGTAACAGTGTAACGCCCCGAGGCCGGGCGGAACCGGCGGACCGCGACGGCCGCCCGGCGCACGGCCCGCCGGCCGCCGCCCGAACCGAGCACACCGACCTTGTGAGGACGACCGTTCAATGGACATGCTGTGGAACGGCTGGGGCGACCCGGCCAAGGCGGCACCGCTGCCCGACTCGGTGACCGGGCTGCTGCGCGACCTGCTCGGCGTCACGCCGCGCAGCACCCCCGCGCTCGCCCTGGAGGACATCGAGCTGCCCGCCCCC
Organism: Streptomyces misionensis; assembly: GCF_007896895.1. Lineage (GTDB taxonomy): Bacteria > Actinomycetota > Actinomycetes > Streptomycetales > Streptomycetaceae > Streptomyces > Streptomyces misionensis_A. The sequence continues at coordinate 9,470 of NZ_VOGW01000037.1, forward strand.
ACGGCTGGTCCGGCCGCCCTCGCGGCGCTCGCCGAGGCCGTCGGCGGCGCCGCCCACGTCCGTACCGACTCCGAGAGCCGCATCCGGCACACCCGCGGCAAGTCCACCCCCGACCTGCTGCGCATCCGCGCCGGCGACACCTGCGACGTCCCCCAGGCCGTGGCGCTGCCCGCCACCCACGACGAGGTCCTCGCCGTGCTGCGCGTCTGCGCCGCGCACGGCCTGGCCGCCGTCCCCTTCGGCGGCGGCACCTCCGTGGTCGGCGGACTCGCCCCCGAGCGCGGCGCGTTCGTCGCCCTCGACCTGCGCCGCATGAACCGCCTGCTCGACCTGGACAGCGTCTCGCGCACCGCCGTCCTCCAGCCGGGCCTGCGCGCCCCCGAGGCCGAGGCCCTGCTGGCCGAACAGGGCTTCACTCTCGGCCACTTCCCGCAGTCCTTCGAGTGGGCGAGCATCGGCGGCTTCGCCGCGGCCCGCTCCAGCGGCCAGGCCTCCGCCGGCTACGGCCGCTTCGACGAGATGGTCCTCGGCCTCACCCTCGCCACCCCCGAGGGCACGGTGGAGACCGGCCGCGCCCCGCGCTCGGCCGCCGGTCCCGACCTGCGCCAGCTGTTCCTCGGCTCCGAGGGCGCCTTCGGCGTCATCACCTCCGTGACCGTGCGCGTCCGCCCGCTGCCCGAGGCCAGGATCTACGAGGGATGGCGGTTCGCCTCCTTCGAGGAGGGCGCCGCCGCGCTGCGCAGGCTCGCCCAGGACGGACCGCGGCCCACCGTGCTGCGGCTGTCCGACGAGACCGAGACCCTCATCGGCCTCGCCTCGCCCGACAAGATCGGTGCCGGCCTCGGACAGAGCGACGCCGGGTGCCTGGCCATCGCCGGTTACGAGGGCACACCGGAGGAGACCGCGTACCGCCGTGAGCAGGCCGCCGCCGTCCTCACCGCCTGCGGCGGCACCCCGCTCGGCGCGGAGCCCGGCGAGCGCTGGGCCCAGGGCCGCTTCTCCGCGCCGTATCTGCGCGACGCCCTCCTCGACGTCGGCGCCTTCGCCGAGACCCTGGAGACCGCCGCCTTCTGGTCCCGCGTCCCGGAGTTGTACGGCGCCGTGCGCGGCGCGCTCACCGACACCCTCACCCGGGCCGGCACCCCGCCGCTCGTGATGTGCCACATCTCCCACGTCTACGAGAACGGCGCCTCGCTCTACTTCACCGTCGTCAGCGCCCAGGGCGAGGACCCGGTGGCCCACTGGACGCCCGCCAAGCACGCGGCCAACGAGGCCGTGCTCGCCGCCGGCGGCACCATCTCCCACCACCACGGGGTGGGCACCGACCACCGCGACTGGTATGTCAGGGAGGCCGGAGAACTGGCCGTCGAGGCACTGCGCGCCGTCAAACGCCGCCTGGACCCCGACGGGCTGCTCAACCCCGGCGTCCTGCTGCCCACCGACTGACCCGACCCGACCGCCTGCCCCGGAGGCACACCGATGCGCCAGTTCACCGCCGTCGTCAACCCGACCGCGGGCGGTTCCACCGCGGCGGCCACGCTGCTCCAGGTGGCCCGCCTGCTGAGGGAGGCCGGGGCGGCCCTCGACACCGAGTACAGCAACAGCCTGGCCCACGCCCAGGACATCGCCCGCCGGGCCGGCGAGCGGGGCCGGATCGTGCTCGCCGTCGGCGGCGACGGCATCACCGGCGGCATCGGCGGCGCGCTGAGCGGCACCGGAACCGTCTTCGGGATCGTGCCGGCCGGACGCGGAAACGACTTCGCCCGCGCCCTCGGCCTGCCGGCCGATCCCGCCGCGCTCGCCGACCTCCTGCTGCACGCGAAGCCGCGCCCGGTCGACACCATCGAGGTGGAGTCCGCCGTCCACCGGCGCACCGTCGTCCTCGGCAGCGTCTACGCCGGGGTCGACGCGCTGGCCAACCGGCACGCCAACCACGCCCGGCTGCTGCGCGGCTCCGCCTCCTACTATGCGGGCGGGCTGCGCGCCGTCACCACCTGGCGGCCCGCCGACTACCGCGTCACCGTCGACGGCGCGGAACACCGCCACCGCGGCTACACGGTCGTCGCCGCCAACTCCCCCTACTACGGCTCCGGCCGGCAGATCGCCCCCGGCGCCCGGGTGGACGACGGCCTGCTGCACGTCGTGATGATCCGGGAGGCACCCCGCCGGCTGTTCTTCACCCTGATGAACGAACTGCGCACCGGCGCCCACATACGCCGCCCCGAAGTGCGCGTGCTGCGCGCCAGGGAACTGCGGATCGAGGCCGGCCGTCCCGTCCCCTACGGCGCGGACGGCGAGGTGGAGGCCACCTTGCCGGTGACGGTCCGGGTGCGGCCCGGCGACCTGCCCGTGCTGTACCGGCCGGCCGATCCGGCCTGACCCGTGTGCCGCCCCTTCGGCGCGGGTAGGCGAGCAACGACCGGGCGGGGCACCGCGGATGGGCGGGAGAACAGGGGGCGCGAGCGCATGGGAAACGTCGTACAGGCCGTCGTCGTCTACGACGGGCGGCTGCTGCTGGTGGGGCAGGCGGACGGCGGGGAACTGCCGTCGGGCACCGGACAGCCGGCCGAGACCGCGGAGGCCACCGCCGCACGCGTCGTCTACGAACTCACCGGCTACCTGGTCGACGGCTCCGCGCCGCTGGACGGCACCGGGGCCGTGGTCTGCCAACTCCTCAGCGAGGAACCGTCGGAGGGCGCCCGGCTCGCGTCCGGACAGATCCACTGGGCGCCGATCGAGCAGACCGCCCGCGCCGACCTGGCCCCGGCCGTACGCGCCTACCTCGAGGGCCACACTCCCGTGTGACCCCGGTCAGAGGTACCTTTCGAGGAACCGCCGCCGGTCCACGACCGCCCGCTCGATCTCGCCCTCCGCGACCAGTCGGCCCGCCGCGTCGACGGCCCGCACGGCGAAGGTGAGCCGCCGCCCCGGCCCGCCGGGCGGCGGCCGCGCGCTCACCTCGACCCGGCCGCCCACGCCGGTGGCGCGCAGGTGCCGCACCCGAACGGCGGTGCCCACAGTGGTCTCGCCCGGTCCGGTGTACGGCGCGGCGGCCCGCACGGTCGCCGCCTCCAGCCAGGCGATCAGCCGGGGCGTGGCGAGCACGGGCACCTCACCGCTGCCCAGCGCCCGCGCGGTGTCGGCCTCGGTCACCCGGTGGTGCATCCCTCCACGTCAGGGCCTCTCGTCCGGATCAGGCCGGGCTCGCGGGGCCCGGCACGCGCGTCTGCCGCGTTGTCGTCGCCGATGCTCGGCATCGGCTCCCTCCTCCGCCTTGCGTCTGCACGCACCAGGCCCCGCTCCCTGATCCGGCCTGATCCGAGCGGAAGACCCCAGTGCCGCGACCGGCCGTCCGACCTGCCGAGTCGGCGGGGTGGCGGCATGCTGGAACGGTCCGGCTCCGCCCCGCGCGAGGAGGTGGGCACCCGTGCCCGAGTCGCAGCCCGTCGTCGTCCCGCCGGCCCGAGCCGCCCTGTTCCTCGTCGTCACCATCGAGCCGGGCGGCGAGGACACGGTCCGGGACCTGCTGCAGGACGTGTCCGCCCTGCGCCGTTCGGTCGCCTTCCGCGCCCCGCCCGAGGAGCTGAGCTGCGTCGTCGGCATCGGGTCCGCCGCCTGGGACCGGCTGTTCAGCGGGCCGCGCCCCCGGGACCTGCACCCCTTCCGTGAGCTGCGAGGCCCTCGCCACCACGCTCCGGGCACCTCCGGGGACCTCCTCTTCCACGTCCGCTCCCGCCGTATGGACCTCTGCTTCGAACTGGCCCACCTGTTCGCGCGGCGGCTCGCCGGCGCGGTCACCGTGGTGGACGAGGTGCACGGCTTCAAGTTCTTCGACGAACGCGATCTGCTCGGCTTCGTGGACGGCAGCGAGAACCCCGAGGGCGAGATCGCCGACGACGCGGTGTTCATCGGCGACGAGGACGCGGAATTCCGCGGCGGCAGCTATGTGATCGTGCAGAAATACCTGCACAACATGAAGGCGTGGGACGCTTTGCCCGCGGAGGAACAGGAAAAGGTCATCGGGCGCACCAAACTGGCCAACATCGAACTGCCCGACGGGGTGAAACCCGCCGACTCGCACGTCGCGCTCAACACCGTCACCGACGAGCACGGCAACGAACGCAAGATCGTGCGCGAGAACATGCCCTTCGGCAATATCGCGCAGGGCGAGTTCGGCACCTACTTCATCGGATACGCCCGTACGCCCGAGGTCACGGAGTCGATGCTGCGCAACATGTTCCTCGGCCGCGAGGAGGCGCGGCACGACCGGATCCTCGATTTCTCCGTCCCGGTCACGGGTTGTCTCTTCCACGTGCCGACCATCGCCTTTCTCGACGATCCCCCCGAGCGGCCTCCGCTTGCGGGCCACTCGGCGCCGGGGTTCAGTGAATACTGACCCCCTTGCGCTCCAGGAGTTCTCATGTCGATGTCGTTCGGCGCCCCCTTCGGTTCCCAGGACCCCTTCAGCGAATTGCTGAACCGCTTCTTCGGGATGTCGCCGGCGTCCTCGCCGCCCGCGGTGCAGCGGGTGCCGATCGGGCGGTTGCTGACCGAGTCGTCGCAGCAACTCCTCAACCTGGCCGCGCAGCGGGCGGCCGAGGACGGCACGTCCGACCTCGACACCGAGCACCTGCTGTGGGCGGCCACGAAGGTGGAACCCTCGCGGCGGCTGCTGCTCCAGGTGGACGTGGACCCCGACACCCTCGCCACCGAGATCGCCAAGGTGCTGCCCCGCGAATCCGGCCAGCCCTCCGCGCAGCCCGGCCTCACCCCCGCGGCCAAGCGCACCCTCGGCGCCGCCTACGCCCAGTCCCAGGCGGCCGGGGTGTCGTACATCGGCCCCGAGCACATCCTCGCCGCGCTGCTCGGCGACAGCGACACCGGCGCGGCCCGGCTGCTGCGGGCCGAGGGCATGGACACCGGGAAACTGGCGGGCCTCGCCGAACAGGCCGCCCGCTCCGAGAGCACGCCCCCCGAACGCAAACAGCCGGCCACCACGCTGGACGAGTACGGCCGCGATCTGACCGAGGAGGCCAAGGCGGGCAAGCTGGACCCGGTGGTGGGACGGGCCGAGGAGATCGAGCAGACCGTCGAGATCCTGTCCCGGCGCTCCAAGAACAACCCCGTGCTGATCGGCGAGCCCGGCGTCGGCAAGACCGCGATCGTGGAGGGCCTCGCCCAGCGGATCGTGGCCGGCGAGGTCCCCGACACCCTGAAGAACAAGCGGGTCGTCGCGCTCGACCTGTCGGGCATGGTGGCGGGCGCGCAGTACCGCGGACAGTTCGAGGAGCGGCTGAAGAAGGTCATCGAGGACGTCCAGACGGCCGGCGGTAGCATCATCCTCTTCATCGACGAACTGCACACGGTCGTCGGCGCCGGCGCGACGGGCGAGGGCTCCATGGACGCGGGCAACATGCTCAAACCGGCGCTGGCACGCGGTGAGCTGCACGTCGTCGGCGCCACCACCATCGACGAGTACCGCAAGTACGTCGAGAAGGACGCCGCCCTGGAGCGCCGGTTCCAGCCGGTGATGGTGCCCGAGCCGACGGTCGAGGAGACGGTGCAGATCCTCGAAGGACTGCGGGACGCCTACGAGGCGCACCACCAGGTCCGCTTCGACGACGGCGCGCTGGTGGCCGCCGCCGAGATGTCGGACCGCTACATCACCGACCGCTTCCTGCCCGACAAGGCCATCGACGTCATGGACCAGGCGGGCGCCCGGGTACGGCTGCGCGGCGCGGGCCGCTCCACCGAGGTCGTCAGCCGCGAGGACCGTATCGCCAAGCTCCGCCGGGAGCTCGAACAGGCCGTGTCCGCCGAGGACTTCGAGCGGGCCTCGGAGCTGAAGCGGGAGCTGTCCGAGGCGGAGGCCGAACTCGCCGGCATCGAGGAGCGCCGGGAGGGCGTCGTCTCCGTCACCGCCTCCGACATCGCGGACGTCGTCTCCCGGCGCACCGGCATCCCCGTCGCCCAGCTCACCGCCAGCGAGAAGGAGAAACTCCTGAGGCTGGAAGAGGAGATGCACGCCAGGATCGTCGGCCAGGACGAGGCGGTCACCGCCGTCTCCCAGGCCGTGCGCCGCAACCGCGCGGGCATGGGCGACCCCGATCGCCCCGTCGGCTCCTTCCTGTTCCTCGGCCCCACCGGTGTCGGAAAGACCGAACTCGCCAAGACGCTCGCCGCGTTGCTGTTCGGCGACGAGGACCGCATGGTCCGCTTCGACATGAGCGAGTTCCAGGAGAAGCACACCGTCGCCCGGCTCGTCGGCGCTCCGCCCGGGTACGTCGGCTACGAGGAGGCGGGCCAGCTGACCGAGAAGGTGCGCCGCCGGCCGTACAGCGTCGTGCTGTTCGACGAGGTGGAGAAGGCGCACCCCGATGTCTTCAACACCCTGCTCCAGATCCTGGACGACGGCCGCCTCACCGACGCGCAGGGCCGCACGGTGGACTTCCGGCACTGCGTGGTCATCATGACGTCCAACATCGGCGCGCACCGCATCCTCGACCACCAGGGCGATGTGTCCGAGCTGAAGGACGAGTTGATGGAGGACCTGCGGGGCCGCTTCCTGCCCGAGTTCCTCAACCGCATCGACGACATCATCATCTTCCACGGCCTCACCGAGGACGATCTGTCGCGGATCGTGGACCATCTGCTGGACCAGAGCAAGCGCCGGGTGCACGCCCAGGGCATGCGACTGGAGGTCACGGAGGCCGCCAAGAAGCTGCTGATCGCCCACGGCCACCAGCCGGAGTTCGGCGCCCGCCCGCTGCGCCGCACCATCCAGGCGGAACTCGACAACCGCATCGCCACGCTGCTGCTCGGCGGCGAGGCCGATCCCGGGGACACGATCGTCGCGGACGTGGACAAGGACACCCTGCACTGCTCGGTGCGCAAGCCCGCCTGACGGCGCGTCATCCTACGCGGGCGGCTCCCCGATCGACTCCACGGCCGCGCTCGCGGGCCCGTCCGGGGTGTCGTACCGGACGCTTTCGCCCGCACGGCGGCCGAGCAGGGCGCGGCCGAGCGGGCTGTCCGCGGTGACCAGGTTCTGGTCCAGCGCCTCGGCCCCCTCGCCGATCTGCAAGGTCTCCACCGAGCCGTCCGCGAAGCGCACGGTGACCGTGCTGCCGACCCCGACCACATCGGTCCGCGCGGGCCCGGCCAGCTCCGCCTGGCGCAGCCGCTCGGTGATGTCCGTGATCCGGCGGTCGAGCCGGTCCAGCTGGTTCACCCGCTGCAACTCGTCCGCCTGGTCGGCCTGGTCGCCCACCTCCGGATTGTCCTTCAGCGTCGCGGCGACCATCCGGCGCTCGTCCAGCAGATCGGCCAACTCCTGCTCCAGCGCGCGCCGCGCCTCGGCACTGATCGGCTCGGGACCACCGGTCATACCCGCTCCCGTCGACAAGACTCGAAAGAGATCGATACGGATCGATGCCGGATCGATGCGGTTCGATGAGGGTTCGCTTCCGCATCGTAAGCGGTCGGCGGCGGATCATCCGGACATGAGGCGATGGCGCGTCCGGGACGCGGCCCGCTTCGAGAGCCCGAGGCGGGCGCACGGGCGCTCCCGGTCCCGGCGCGGGCGGTGGGGCCGGGCTCCGCCACGCCGTGCTGAAGACGCGTCGCCCCACGCTCAGCGGCGCGAGGGGCGACCGGCATGCGCTTCACACGGCAAGGCCGCCCGGCGAAAACGATTGGACGGCACGATGATCGGACCGGTAGCTTGCGATGGACCGTGACACCGCCCGAGGAGGTGAGACCCATGAACGCTGTATCGACGTGGGTGCTCTCCCTTCCCGTCACGGCCGGCGATTGACGTAGGTGTCGCCGGGAGCGCCTCGACACCAAGGCACTCCCGAAAGGCAACACCTCATGCATTCTCAGCGATTCACCGCCGAGTCGTCGTCGGACGGCATGGTCGAGCGCGACTTCACCGTGGGCGGCGTCCCCGGGGTTCTGTGGTCGCCCGCCTCCGGCACCGAGCCCGCCCCCCTGGTCCTGATGGGCCACGGCGGCGGCCACCACAAGAAGCATCCGGCGATGGCGGGCCGGGCCCGGCTTCTCGTCACCGGTCGCGGCTTCCACGTCGCGGTCATCGACGCGCCCGGTCACGGCGACCGGCCGCGCTCCGCGCAGGACGAGCGGGACGTCGCCGAGCTGCGCAGGGCGCAGGCGGCGGGCGCCCCGGAAGGCCCGATCGTCGTTCCCTACAACGCCCGCCTGGCCGAGCTGGCCGTGCCCGAGTGGCAGGCGACCCTGGACGCCCTTCAGGAACTTCCGGAGATCGGCGCCGACGGGCCGGTGGGCTACTTCGGCATCGGCCTGGGCACCGCGATCGGGGTGCCGCTGGTGGCGGCCGAACCCCGGATCACGGCCGCGGCCTTCGGCATGAACTGGCCCGACGCCCTGTTCGAGACGGCGAAGCGGATCACCGTCCCGATCGAGTTCGCCATGCAGTGGGACGACGAGCGCATCCCGCGCGAGGCCGCCCTCGCGCTGTTCGACGCCTTCGCCTCGACGGAGAAGACGCTGCACGCCAACGCGGGCAAGCACTTCGACATGCCCAGGTTCGAGGCCGACAGCGCGGTCCGGTTCCTCGCCCGGCACCTCGGCAGGCCGGTCACCTCACCGGCCTGAACGTGAGCGGCGGCGTCCGGCCCACCCGTCGGACGCCGCCGCGGCCGCGTGAACGCCCCGGGCGGCGGCGCCGATCCGCCGGGCAGGGACCGCAAAGGCCCTCAAGGGTGGAGCTTTCGTTCCTCGGCGAGCAGGGCGACGAACGTGGCGATGCGGGCCGCCCGCGTCTCGGGCCGCTTCGCCTCCTCGACGCGGTGGAGGACGGCGTAGCGGTTGCGGCTGTCCAGGGTCGCGAAGAAGGCGGCCGCGCGGGGAACGGCGTCCAGGGCGGTGCGCAGGTCGTCCGGCACCGTGGCCGTGCGCGGGCCGGCGTAGGCCGCCTCCCAGCGGCCGTCGGCCCGGGCCCGCTCCACCTCCCGCAGCCCGGCGGGCCGCATCCGGCCCTCCTCGATGAGCCGTGTGGCCTTCTCCCGGTTCAGCCGCGACCACCGGCCGGCGGGCCGCCGCGGGGTGAACCGCTGGAGCCAGTGCCGTTCGTCCAACTTCTTCTTCTGCCCGTCGATCCAGCCGAAGCAGAGCGCGGACTCCAACGCGCCGGGGTAGTCGACCGCGTCGGGGACCGGCGGCGCGGCGCCCTTCCGGGCGATCTTCAGCCACACTCCCCCGACGTCCGCGTGGTTCTCCTCCAGCCACTCCTCCCACGCCTGCCGCGTGGCGAAGAAGAGCACCGGATCGTTCATGGGTGATGAGCCGTGGGACATGGGCCCCATGAAATCCGGGCAGCGCGCCCCGGGCAACCGTCCCGACGGCACAGACTCGGGCCGGTTGACCGGGCACGGGCGGCGCCGCCCGGCCTCAGCCGGTGTGCAGCGCCTTGTGCAGGGTGCGGCAGGCCAGGTCGACGGCGGTCCGCGCGGCGTGGGTGCCGCGCAGCGCGTCGAGCATCACGAAGTCGTGGATGATGCCCTGGAAGCGTACGGCGGTGACGGGGACGCCCGCCGCCCGCAGCTTGCCCGCGTAGGCCTCGCCCTCGTCGCGCAGCACATCCGCCTCGCCGGTGATCACCAGGGCCGGCGGCAGCCCGCTGAGCTGCTCGGTCGTGGCGCGCAGCGGTGAGGCGGTGATGCGGGCGCGGTCGGACGCGTCGGTCGTGTACTGGTCCCAGAACCACTGCATGCCGTCCCGGCGCAGGAAGTAGCCGGTGGCGAACTGGTGGTACGACGGCGTGTCGAAGCTCGCGTCGGTGACCGGGTAGAACAGCACCTGCTGCACCAGCTCCGGGCCGCCGCGCTCCTTGGCCATCAGGGTGAGCGCCGCGGTCATGTTGCCGCCGACGGAGTCCCCGGCGACGGCCAGCCGCGAACCGTCCAGGTCCTTGGTCGCGCCCTGCTCCACCACCCAGCGGGCCACGGTGTAGTTCTGCTCGATGGCGACCGGATAGCGCGCCTCGGGGGAGAGGTCGTACTCGGGGAAGACCACCGCGGCCCCGGCGCCCACCGCGAGTTCCCGCACCAGGCGGTCGTGGGTGTGCGCGTTGCCGAAGACCCAGCCCGCGCCGTGCAGGTACAGGACGACCGGAAGTGTCCCGGAGGCCCCGGGGGGCCTGACGATCCGCGCCCGCACACTGCCCGTCGGACCGCCCGAGACGGTGATCCACTCCTCGTCGACCGCCGGCTTCTCGACGTCACCGGACTGCACGTCGTCGACTGCCTTGCGGCCCTCGGCCGGCGGCAGGTCGAAGAGGAACGGCGGCTTGGCGGTCGCCGCCGCGAACTCGGCGGCCGCGGGCTCCAGTACCGGCTGCGCCGGCGCTACGGCATCGGACATCGGCTCTCCTCGTGTCTCCCGGCCGCCGGACGCGCGGGCGGACGGCCGGCTGTCCCACACTGCACGGTTCCTCCCCGTGCCGCACGTGGAACGCCCGCGGGGTGTCCTGCCCCACCCGGGGGAGCCGGACACCCGGCGCCCCGGAAAAGGGAATGCTGTGGCGGCAGACGGCGCGAGAGGGTGGGCCCATGGAGTTCTTCTGCCACCACCGCGACCGTCCCGGCTCCCTGCCGCTCCGCCATCGACTGCTGGAGGAGCACTGGTCGTACATGGACCTGTTCGAGCAGGAGATGATCGCCCGCGGCCCGACCCTCGCGGCGGACGGCGCGACGCCCACCGGCAGCGTGCACGTCCTGGACCTGCCCGATCCGGCCGCGGCACGCGCGTTCGCCTTCGACGAGCCCGGCTACCAGGCGGGCGTCTACCGGGACGTGCTGCTGCGCCGCTGGCGCAATCTGCTCGGGCGCACCATGTGGGAGTTCCCCGGCGACCGCACCGGCGGCGACCGCTACCTGGTCCTCGGCCTCGGCGAGGGCGAGGCCGCGGATCTCGCGGTACCGGCCGGGCGCGGTGCCGACCTGATCGCCTACGGTCCGCTGCTCTCCGACGACGCGACCGCCTGGCTGGGCACGGCGGCGCTGCTGCGCGCCCCGGACCCGGCCGCCGCCCGCGCCCTGCTGACCGAGGACCGCTACGCCGGCATCGAGGTCCACGCCTGGCAGCCCGGCGGCCGTCCGTCCTGACTCCCGTGCCGCCCGGTCCGCCCGGGTGGGTCTCAACAGCGCGTCAAGAAGCGGCCGTCACCCGTCAGCGCCGCGTCAGGGGACGCCGCCGGTGAACGGTCCGGGCGTAGTGTCGTCGGCGAGCCCCGGCCCGCCTCCCCGCGCCGGGGCGTTCCTACGCGCCGGCCGGGTCGCGCTTCGGCCGGCGGTGGAGCCGCAGGCGGCTGACGAGGAGGGCGGTGACGGCCGCGAGGACGATGAGCGGCATCTGGGTGGAGGCGTCGCGGCCGAGCAGCAGCACCGCCAGGACCGAGCCGGTCAGGGGCAGGCCGGTGGCGACCGTGGCCGCCGCCGAGATGCCCAGGGCGATCCCCGGGGCGGCCCCGAGCCCCGGCAGGCCCGAGCAGGCCACCCCGATCGCCACCCCGATCAGCACGGCCGGGAAGATCGGTCCGCCGCGCAGGCTGCCCAGGCTGATGCCCCAGGCGAGCGCCTTGCAGACGATCAGCGCGACCAGCGCGAGCACCGGGGGACCGTGCGGGTCCTCGGCCAGCCGGGCGAGCGTCGCCTGCCCGGACAGCGCCGCCTCCTCGGACGAGCGGCCGGTCAGCAGCGCGTACGCCGCCAGGCAGACCCCGACGGCCGTCGCGCACGCCAGGGTGCGCACCGCCGTGGCGTGCGCGGAGGTCCACCGGTGGGTCCGCTCCCCGAGCCGGTGCGCCACCGAGACGACCACGGCGATCAGCGCGGCCGCCGGCAGCCCCCACAGGAAGTCGCCCGCGTCCGGTGTGCTGTCCGGCGGCACCTTCGGCAGGGCGAGAGCGCCGATCGACAGCCCGGTCCAGTGGCCGAAGCCGGTGAACACCAGCGCGCCGGCCCCGCCGGCGGTCAGGCAGGGCAGCAGCAGCACGGTGAGCCGGGGCCCAGCCAGTCCGGCGGCCTCCACGACCATGACGGCCGCCACCAGCGGGCCGCCCAGGATGGTGGAGATCGCCGCGGTGGACCCGGCGGTGGCCACGACCGTCGCCATCGGGGCACTCGCCGGGTGCCGGCCCAGGGTGCGCAGCCCGAGCAGAGCGAGCGCGGACCCGAGCGCCATCAGCGGTGCCTCCGGGCCGAGGGTCACCCCCAGCGGAAGGGTCAGTACGGCCGCCGCCACCACACCCGGCAGGGCGCGCGGGCCGACGGGATCGCCGCCGAGGCCGTGCACCGGGACATGACCGCCGGCCCCGGGCAGCCGGGTGACGATCGGGGCGAGGACCAGCCCGGCGAGCGTCAGCGCGGGCAGCGGCCACCACCACGGGGGCCGTCCGAGCCCGAGCGTGTGCGGCAGTTCCCGCCACACCAGGTGCTGGAGCCAGTGCTGGAGGCCGACGAAGAAGAAACTGGCGAGCGCGATGGGCACACCGAGGCCCAGCGACAGCGCCAGCAGCCGGAGGTAGCCGCGGGTCAGCAGGGTCCGTCCGGGGTCGTCGGCCGCCGCGGACGCGGAGGACTGCCCGACCGTGCCGCTCACGCCCGCTCCACCTCCACCACCTGGCGGCGCCTTCGGCGGCGCGCGTCCGGCAACGCCGACGGCGGCCACGCTCGACGGCTCCACCGAACGGCTTCAGTAAACGACCGCCCATCCCGCCGCGCATCCCGGCGGGCGCCCGGACACAGGAGGGGCGGCTCAGTCCAGCGGCAGCCGCATGAGTGTCAGATCGAGCCGGCGGCCGAACTTGATCCCGGCCTCGCGCACCGTTCCGGCGTGTTCGAAACCGAAGCGCTCATGGAGCCGGATCGACGCCCCGTTGCCCGCCTCGATACCCGCGATCACGAGGTGGTGGCCGGCCTCGCGCGCCGCCGCGATCAGGGCCGCCAGCAGCGCGGAGCCGATGCCGAGGCCGTGCCGGCCCGCGCGGACGTAGACGGAGTCCTCCACCGTGTGCCGGTAGCCGTCCAGGGCCCGCCACGGCGCGAAGACGGCGAACCCCGCCACCTCGCCGTCGGTCTCCGCCACGAACGCCGAGCCGCGCTCCAGGTGCGCGGCCAGCCAGGCCGCGCCCTCGGCGGCCGACTGCGGGGTCTCGGTCCACAGGGCCGTCGAGTGCTCGATCGCATGGTTGCGGATCGCGCGCACCGCCTCCGCATCACCGGCGTGCGCCCGGCGCACGGTCACGGCACGGTTCCTCTCATATATTGGAAGCATGTCCAACATAGTAGATCCCCTGGTGGGGCGGATCGCGAGCCGCATCCACACCGAGCGGGAGCGGCGCGGCTGGACCCTGGCGCAGCTGGCCGAGGCCTCCGGGGTGTCCCGCGCGATGATCAACCGGATCGAACGCGGCGAGAGCAGCCCCACCGCCGTGGTGCTCGGCAAGCTGTCCGCCGCCTTCCAGCTGAGCATCGCCTCCCTGCTCGCCCTCGCGGAGGACGGGGACGCGGCGCCGGGGCCGGACGGGGCAGCGGGTGCCTCCCGCCGTACCGGCACGGCCGAGTGGCGCGACCCCGCCACCGGCTACCGGCGCCGTCAGATCACCGGCCCGGACTTTCCCGCCGAGGTCGCCGAGATCCGGCTGCCCGCCGGGGCCCGGGTGCCGTACCCGGCCGCGGCCTTCGCCTTCGTACGCCAGGTCGTCTGGGTCCTCGACGGCCGGCTGACCTTCCACGACGGCGACGAGTGCCATGAACTCGGGCCGGGGGACACCATCGAACTCGGCGACCCCGCCGAGCGCGTCTTCGCCAACACCACCGGTGCCGAGTGCCGCTACGCCGTCATCCTGGCCCGGGGCGCCCGGCCCTGAGCCGCCCCGGTCAGTCCTCGCCGCGCTGGCGGCGGATCCGGGCGGCCACCTCGTTCTGCTCCGTCTCCCACCACGGACGCACCCGTACGGCCTCGTCGTCGGACCCGGCCGCGCCGGACCCGGTCGCACGGGGTGCCGCGGGCGTCAGGTCCCGGTCCAGCCGCCGGTCGAGGGCCGCGGCCTGCACCCGCTCGGCGCGCGCCCACTGCACCAGGATCGCCAGCAGGAAGGGCAGCGCCACCAGTTCGGCGATGCTCAGCATGGCACCGCCGCCGATCTGCTGGTCGTGCGCGACGTCCGGCGACCACGACGGCGCGTGGTGCAGATACCAGGCGCCCGCGATCAGCGTGCCGTGCGTCATCACCACGAGGCCGGGCACCGCGTCGATGACGCCGTCCAGGAAGACCAGCGCCGCCCGCACCGGGTGGCTGCACCATGCGGGCAGCGCCTCCTCGCGGGTGAGCACCGGCACGACGAAGAGACAGCCGGCCACCAGCAGGTGCAGGTACATCAGCTCGTGCAGCCAGCCCACGCGCAGGGCCGTGGCGAAGTACGGCGTGAAGTAGACCGTCAGCTCGGTCGCCAGCACCAGGGCCGTACTGACCAGGGGGAAGGTGAGCAGCCGCACGACCCGGCCGGACATCACCCGCTGCACCCGCTCCGCGCCCTCGCCGGGCAGCGCCTCGATGGCCAGCCGCAGCGGATCGCCCAGGGCCAGGCCCAGCGGGGTGACGAGGTCCAGCAGCACGTTCTGCACCGCGGCCGGCCAGAACAGCTCGTGGTCGTAGACCGCGAGGCTCGACATCGTGGCCACGGCCAGACCGCCGAGACCCAGCAGCGCGAACGCGGCGGCGCGGCCCGGCGACCAGGTCCGGCCGGACCGGCGCACCCGCAGCACACCCCAGCCGTACAGGCCGCCCAGCAGGACGATCAGGATCAGCGCGGGCACATCCGGCTGCCACGACCCGAGCGCCCGTCCGAACGTCAGCTCCGGCAGGCTCCCGGCCGACAGGGCGGCCGTCGCATGACCTGACATGGAAAAGCCGCCTCCTGCTGCGGACGGGGACACAACGGACGACAGGTGACAGTAGTCCCTGATGCCACCGGCCCCGTCGGCAGGGTCCGCGAGTCACCTCCGAAAGCGGCTCCCGTCGGGCGCCCGCGCCGTCACCCGGCCTCGCGGTGCAGCACGCGGCGGGCCGCCTCGGCCTCCGCGGCCGGCGGGGACAGCTCGTCCAGCGTGTCCAGCTCGTCGTCCGCCTCCAGCTCCCGTTCCCAGGCCGCCGCCAGCTGTTCCTGTTCGGCGCGCGGTTTGGCGCCGACGGCCTCGCGCTGATCGGCGTCCAGGGCCGCCATGAATCGTCCGACCGTGTCCGTCGGCATGCCGTGCTCCTTGTCACGCGAAAGGGTCACTCTCAGCCCAGCATGGCCAATCGGGCGGGCCGCCGCCTCTCGACGGTCAGAAGGTCGGCTCCGTGCCCGGCGGCGCGGTGGTCCTCAGGTCGTGGCGGAGAACCACGCGGTGCCCAGCGACCGTCCGTGCTCCCGGGGCGTCGGCGCGGCGATCAGTCCCGGCAGGGCCCCGCGCGCCACCTCGGAGCGGTGCGCCGGCACGGCGGCGGTCTTCCGCTCCGGCCAAGGGCCGACGCCGACCGTCGCCGTGACCTGCTCGCCGGCACGCTGTGGGCCGCGTCCTGCGCGCGCCGACGACCTCCCGCGGCGCCGGGACCACCGAGTGCGGATGCGTGGCCGGACAGAGGGCGCGCCCGGACGCCGGGAGGCCCCGGGGCCCGGGTAGGGCTACGCGTGGGCGGCGAGCACGGTCACCCGGTGGGTGCGCACATGGTCCGGGTGACCCGGCGGTCCGCCGTAGGCGTCGTGGGTGACCACGACGCCCGGCCGGAAGGCGCGGATGTGCGCCACCAGCCGCCCTACCGCCTCGTCCAGCGGCGCGTCGCGGATCCGGGCGCGGCCGGGCGCCGACCACGAAACCCGCGCGTCCGCGTGACCGAGCAGCCGTTGCTCGCCCGCGCCGAGGACGCGCGGCGCCTCGGCCGGTTCCCCGGCGCGAGTGGTGCCCTCGGTCCACGTCGCGGTGACCACCCCGGTACGGGCGCCGCCGCCGCGTGCCGGGCCGGCACCCCGCCCGCGGACAGCGACCCCTCGTCCGGGTGCGCGAACACCGCCGGCAGACCCGCTACGGGCGAGGATGGACCACCTTCCTCATACGGGCCGTGCGCCGGCCGTGCGCCCGCCGCCGGCCGGCCGGCGCACGGCCAGGCTGCCCACCTCGAACGACATCTCGGTCGTCCCCGGCTCCGGGGGCGGGTGGTAGCGCCCCGCGCTCACCGCCAGGCCGACGACGAGATGGGCCCGCCAGGCATGGCCCACACCCCGGTGGTCGGCGAAGACCGAGGCGCCGTTCAGCGACCAGATCACACAGCGGGGACCGAACTCGGTGCGCAGGTCCACCCAGGCGCCGGGACGGACGGCGTCGTCGTGCAGATGGCAACTCGCGCTGCCCACCCGGTTGGTGAACTCCAGCTCGTCGGGGTTGTCCGCGTGGTACTCGAACACGTCGACCCCCCGCCCGTCGTCCCCCACGGCCCGGATGGCCGGGCAGGCGCCGGTCCGCCGGGGCAGCCGCACCCGCGCGTCCAGCACATCGCCGGGCCGCACGGTGAACCCCTCCTGGCTGCCCTCGGTGGTCAGCAGCCCCGAGTGCCAGCGGCCGTCCGGCCGGCGGGTGGCCCGGAAGACCCCCGAGCGGCAGTAGCGGGGATCGTCCACCGGACGGTCCAGCCTGTCGTCGTCCGGATGCTCCGGGCCGTCCGCGGGAGAGGGACGGGAACGGCCCGCGACCCACTGGGCGGTGGACGCGAAGTCCGCCGTGAACACCACCTCGGACGCGGCCGGAAAGCGCAACGACCCCGGTAACGGGCCGCACGGCGGCGGTTCGTCCATGCTCATCCCCATGTCGGATGTTTCACCGGCCGGCGGACGGTCATGCGTACGCGCCCCGACTCGTCGACGGGAAGTACCCGTCCGGGTGAACGGCGAGGGTCTTTCTTCCGGATCAGGCCGACTCGGGCCGACGGCACTCTCCAGCCGAGCCGGAGCGGGCCCTAAGGCTCCTGGGGCTCCTCGGCCTCGCCCGGATGCTCCGGGCGCCGGCCCCGGGGCTGCTGCGGCTCCGGACGCGCGGGCGCGGGCGGGATCGGGCGGTCCAGCGGCGCGCCGGCGGTCACGGTCACCGGCTCCCCGTGGTGGAGCACGGTCAGCGGTTCGCCGTCGACCAGCCGGTAGCGGACCTGTGCCGGACCGATGTCCACCTTCAGCCGGCGGCCGCGCAGTTGCACGGTGAACACCAGCCGGGACAGCGTCTCGGGCAGGCGGGGCGCGAAGCCGAGGACGTCGGGCCGCTCGTGGTGGCCGAGGTGCCAGCGCAGGCCCCCGAAGCCGCCGACGAGGGCGATCCACGTCCCGGCGAGGGAGGCGATGTGCAGTCCGTCGCGGGTGTTGTGCTCCAGGTCGTCCAGATCCATCAGCGCGGCCTCGCCCAGATAGGCGTAGGCCAGCCGGAGATGCCCGGTCTCGGCGGCGAGCACCGCCTGGCAAGCCGCCGACAGGGACGAGTCGCGCACCGTCAGCGCCTCGTAGTAGGCGAAGTTGCGGGCCTTGTCCTCCTCGGTGAACGCGTACGGGCACTCCAGCATCGCGAGCACCACGTCGGCCTGCTTCACCACCTGCTTGCGGTACAGGTCGAAATACGGGTAGTTGAGCAGGAGCGGGTAGTTCTCCGGCGGGGTCGCCTCGAAGTCCCAGCGCTGGAAGTGCGTGAACCCGGCCGACTGCTCGTGCACGCCCAGTTCCTCGTTGTACGGGAGCGCCATGCGGGCCGCGGCGTCCCGCCAGCCCGCGGCCTCCTCGTCGTCCACGCCGAGTTCGTCGGCCCGGTCCGGATGACGGGTGGCCGCGTCCGCGGCGGCCAGCAGATTCTGCCGGGCCATCAGGTTGGTGTACAGGTTGTCCCGGGCGATGGCGCTGTACTCGTCGGGACCGGTGACCCCGTCGATGTGGAAGACACCCTCCGGGTCGTGGTGACCGAGGGAGCGCCACAGCCGGGCGGTGTCCACCAACAGGTCGAGGCCCACGCCCCGTTCGAAGTCCCCGTCCCCGGTCGCCGCGATGTAGCGGACCACGGCCAGCGCGATGTCCGCGTTGATGTGGAAGGCGGCGGTACCGGCCGGCCAGTAGGCGGAGCACTCGGCGCCCTCGATGGTCCGCCAGGGGAACATCGCGCCGGCGAAGCCGAGTTGGCGCGCGCGTTCCCGGGCCGCCGGCAGGGTGCTGTGCCGCCAGCGCAGCGCGGAGGCCACGGCCTCGGGCGCGGTGAACGTCAGGACCGGCATCACGTACGACTCGGTGTCCCAGAACGAGTGCCCGTCGTACCCGGTACCGGTCAGGCCTTTGGCGGGAATCGCCCGGTTCTCGCCGCGGGCCGCCGCCTGGAGCACGTGGAACAGGGCGAACCGCACCGCCTGCTGGATCTGCGCGTCCCCCTCCACCACGACGTCCGCACCGGCCCAGAACCGGTCCAGGTACTCCCGCTGCGCGGCGACGAGACCGTCCCAGCCGGTGCTGACGGCGACCGCCACCGCGCCGTCCACCTGATCGTGCATGCTCGGCAGCGAGCGCTCCGCGGACCAGCCGTAGGCCACGAACTTGACCAGCCGCAGCGGCTGTCCCGGCGTCAGGTCCGCGGTCACCGTCAGCCGGCTGACATCGGCCTCGCACTGCGCCGACCACCGCGTGCCCTCCGGCCCCTCCACGATGTGGTCGGCCGCGGCGCCCACCCGCAGCGCGCTGCGCTCGGTGCGATGCACGAGGCGCAGCCGGGTGTCCTCGGCGTAGCGCTCCTCCGCCGTCAGGGGTGACTCGATCGCGGCGGCGACCCGCGGATCGCCCCCGGCACGCGGCAGTTGCTCGTTGGCGACCAGCTCGGACTGGATGGCCACCGAGGCCGGTCCGTCCTCGGGCTCCACCTGGTAGACCACCGCGGCCACCGCGCGCTGGGTGAAGGACACCAGCCGCCGCGAGGTGATGCGCACCGTGCGCCCGCCGGGCGAGGTCCAGCGGGCGGTGCGGCTGAGGACGCCGCTGCGGAAGTCCAGCACCCGCTCGTGGGACAGCAGCCGGCCGTAACGCAGATCGCACGGGTGGTCGTCCACCAGCAACCGGACGACCTTGCCGTCCGTGACGTTGATCATCGTCTGGCCGGACTCGGGATAGCCGTAGCCGGCCTCCGCGTACGGCAGCGGGTGCTTCTCGTGGACGCCGTTGAGATAGGCGCCGGGCAACCCGTGGGGCTCACCCTCGTCCAGATTGCCGCGCCAGCCGATGTGCCCGTTGGACAGCGCGAACACCGACTCGCTCTGGGCGAGCACGTCCAGGTTCAGCCCGGTCTCGCGCAGGGACCACGGCTCGACCGTGTAACTGGGATGGGTGATCATCGCGACTCCAGGAGTTCCGCCAGGTCACGCACCACCACATCCGCGCCGTGTGCCCGCAGTTCGTCCGCCTGGCCCACCC
>NZ_VOGW01000038.1 GCF_007896895.1 Streptomyces misionensis
GGCCAGCGCGTCCTCGAACACGGCCGCGGCGGCGGGCTCGACCGCCAGCGCGCGGGCCGCCTCCAGATAGGTGTCCGGCGCGGGCTTGCCCCGCAGCTCCCGCTGGTGGGCCACCACCCCGTCGACCCGCTCGTCGAACAGGTCTCCGATGCCGGCCGCGATCAGCACGTCCCGGGCGTTCGCGCTGGACGAGACCACCGCGCACCGCAGACCGGCCTCGCGCACCGCGTGCAGGAAACGGACCGAGCCCTCGTACGGCCGCACGCCGTCCTCCCGGATGCGGCGCAGCACCAGCTCGTTCTTGCGGGTGCCCAGTCCGTGCACGGTCTCGGCGTCCGGCGGGTCGTCCGGCGTGCCCTCGGGCAGGTGCACCCCGCGTGCGGCGAGGAACGTGCGCACCCCGTCCTCCCTGGGGCGGCCGTCCACGTACGCGTCGTAGTCACGCGTCGCGTCGAACGGCACGAACGGTGTCCCCTCGCGCGCCGCGCGGTCGCGGAGATACGCGTCGAACATCTCCTTCCAGGCCGCCGCGTGCACCGTGGCGGTCTGGGTGAGCACCCCGTCGAGGTCGAACAGACAGGCGCGTACATGGGCGGGAAGCCGGGGCATGCTGCGAGGCTAGGAGCCGCCTCGGCAGCCGGGCCGCCCGGCGCGCCGGAAGGCACCCAGTCGGTCGAGGCCCCGGCGGCGCGGGCGAACCGCTGTGCGGAGAGGGCAGGATTCGAACCTGCGTGGGCCCCGTGGGGCCCGACCGTGAGCCGTGCTCGCTGGTCCCCGATCAACCACTCCGGGCACCTCTCCTCGTGCCGGTCCGGGGCCGGTGCCCCGTGCCGTTCACAAGGAAGAGGATGGCAGCGGCTGCTGACGGGACCCTGACACCGGACCGACGCGGACCCCGCCCGCGCCGTGCGGCACGCGGCGCGGGCGGGGCCTCTCGGGGAGCGGTGTCAGGTCCGGGGGCAGGTCAGGTCGTTGCCCGGGAGCCGCCCGCTCGCCAGGTAGGCGTTCACCGCGTCGTCCACGCACGAGCTGCCGAAGACGCCGAACACCGCGTGCTGGTCCGCGTCGCGCAGGGTCACCAGACGGGAGCTGGGCCAGTTGCGGTGGACCGCCTCGGCGCCGGGGTAGACGGTGCGCGGGTCGCCGGTGGCGTTCACCAGCAGGGCCGGCAGATCGGCGCGTATGGTCGTCGGCCGCTCGCGCGGGGCCTCCCAGAACGCGCACGGGTTGATGTTGTCGGTGACGGGCACCATCAGCCGGTCCCGCGTTCCGGCCCGGCGCAGGTCCCGCCAGTACGTCTCGGGATCGCGGGGCGCGGACCCGTCGGCGCACAGGATCGCCGTCTGCGCGCTGCCGTAGGCGGAGTCGTGCCCGGTCAGCATGAACCGCAGCGTGCCGGCCAGCCAGGGGGCGGGGGAGACGGTCCGGCCCTCGGCGGCGTCGCGCAGGTCGCGCACGGCCAGGGCGAGGTCGCCGAAGGCCTCGGGGTTGTCCTGGGAGAGCCCGTTGAAGACGACGACGGGCAGGACGTGGTCGTCCACCCGGTACTCGCCCAGCCGCAGCGGCGTGCGGGCGGCGGCCGACCGGGCCCGCTCCACCGCCGCGAGCACCGCGTCCTGGGTGCGCCCCAGGCCGTAGGCCGCGTCGTGCGCGGCGGCCCAGTCCGCCCAGTCGCGCAGGGCGTGCCACTGCGCGTCGTCCGTGCCCCGCAGGAGCCTCGGGCCGTAGCGGGCGGGGTCGATCACGCCGTCCAGGACCACCCGGTCGGTGCGGCCCGGGAACATCGTGGCGTACACCTCGCCGAGGTAACTGCCGTACGAGTAGCCCAGGTACGAGATCCTGCGCTCGCCCAGCGCGGCCCGGATCAGATCCATGTCGCGAGCGGTGTTCCGGGTGCTCGCGTACGGCACCAGGTCGCCCGCTTGGTCGCGGCAGCGCCGGGCGAGGTCCGCGGAGAGGGCCACGGAACGGTCGAAGCCGGCGCGGCCGGTGCCCGCGCCGCGGATCATGGTGCCGGTGGGCCACCGGCAGTCCAGCACCGTGCTGCGGCCCACGAAGCGGGGGTCGACGCCGACGACGTCGTACCGTCCGCCGACCTCCTTCATAGCCTGGCGCACCCACGGGGGATCACCGATCGTCGGCCCGCCGGGGCCGCCGCTGTTGAGGAGCAGCGCGCCGACGCGGTGCGCGGTGTCGGTGGCCCGGATCCGGGAGACGGCGACCTTGATCGTACGGCCGTCGGGGCGGGTGTAGTCCAACGGCACGGTGACGTCGGCGCACCGGGCGCCCGCCGCTTCCAGCTCCTTGCCGGTGCTGTCGTCGGGGCCGAGCACACAGGTCTTCCAGTCGAGACGCTGGTGGTGGAAGCGGGCGAGCGGATCGGCTCCCCCGGTCCCGGAAGCCTGGGAGACACCGGAGGCGGCGGAGGCGGTGGTGGCGGCCGGGACGGCGCCCAGGGTGAGCGCGCCCGCCAGGCTGAGCGCGGCCACCGGACCGGTCCGCGCCACCAGGTGGCGGAGACGGCCGGCACGCGCGCGGCGCTCGCCGCCGCCGGCGACTGGGCTCGTCATGCGGGTGTCCTTTCGGAGGAGGTGTTGTCGCACAGGGCCTTGTCGACCACGTCGAGGAAGTCCCGTTCGGCCGGGAGCGTGTCCGGGACCTGGTTGAGGGCCACGGCCACGGTGCGCCCGCCGGGCCCGGCGGCGACCAGGGCCCGGTGACCGCCCGGCACCGTTCCCGCGTGGCCCCACCAGACGCCGCCGCAGGACAACGGCGTGGAGATCAGGCCGAGGCCGTAGCGGGCGCCGGGCCAGAGCCGGTCCGGGTCGGCGGGCAACGAGTGCCGCATCTCGGCCAGTTGCGCCGGGGGCAGCAGCCGGCCGCCCAGCAGCGCGGTGGCGAACCGGGTCAGGTCGGCCTGGGTGGACACCAGGGCGCCGCCGACACCCCCGAAGGTCATGTTCCAGTCGGTGCCGTCGACCCGGCGGCCGTCGGCCCCGGTGAAGTAGCTGTCCGAATGCGGCCCTTGGATACGGGGGGCGTCACCGGGCCAGTAGGTGTCGCGCAGCCCGAGCGGCGCGATGACACGGCGGATCGTCTCCGTCTCGGGCGAGTGACCGGTGACCTTCCGGATGATCAGCCCGGCGACCAGGTAGTTGGTGGTCGCGTAGTGCCAGCTCTGCTCCGGGGGTGGCAACCGGAGCGCTCGGGCGATGAGTTCGCGCGGCTCGAAGTGGCGGTACCGCAGCGCCTCCGGGTTCTCCCACTCGGGCGCCTCGAGGTAGTCGGGCAGACCGCTGGTGTGCTGGAGCAGCCCGCGGACGGTGATCCGCCGGCCGTCGTGGCCGTGCCCCCGGATCAGACCCGGAAGATAGCGCTCGACCGGTGCGTCCAGGGACAGCCGGTGCTCGGCCGCCAGCTGGAGGACGACGGTGGCGGTGAAGGTCTTGGTGACGCTGCCGACGCGCAGCCGGTCGGTGCTGTTCATCGGGCGGCCGGTGCCGAGGTCGGCCACCCCGTCCGTCACCGACCAGCGCGCGCAGCCCGGTTGCCCCGCGGGCTCGGTGACGAGGACCGAGGCCCCGGCGATCCGGTCCTGTGCCACCAGGTGCCGCACCGAGCTGTGCACGGCCTCGTGCGTGCCGCACGAGTCGGACGCGTCCGGCCGCGGCTGCGCGGCCGCCACCGGGGCCGCGGCCAGCACGGTGGCCACGACCCCGGCCGCGAGGGCGGTGCGTCTGCGAAGTACCGCAGTGAGTAAAGGAATTGCCATGAACAGCACGGTAGACAGCGGCCGCGCCGCGATCACTCCGGCAGCCAGGCGGACCGGTACGGGGGCCCGCACCAGCAAGCGCCGGGGGGCAACCCCCGGGCCGGTCACCCGGCGACCAGCGCCCTGCCGTACACCGTGGAGCTGCGCCGGACCGTCATGCCGAGGTGCTGGTACAGCGGCAGCGCCCCGGTGTCCGAGTGGGTCCACAGGGTGCAGGCGCGTCTGCCCCGGTGGTGGAACGCGCGGAAGGCCTCGTGCAGCAGCAGCCGGGCGATGCCCCGGCCCCGGTGGTCGCGGTGCACCGCGAGGCGCTCGACGTACCCTTCGCCGCCGTCCGGGGCGTCCAGTGACAGGAGCGCGCCGACCAGCTCGCCGTCCGCGAAGGCGAGCGGCGACGCCGCGGGCGTGAACGTGGACCGGCCGACGGTGTGCCGGGCCCACTCCGGGTAGGTCTTGCGCCGCTGCTGCCACTCGTCGAACGCGTCCTCGGTGAGCCGGTACGCGGCCTCCTCGTCGCCCGGGCGAAAGGCCCGCACCGTGATGCCCGCCGGCGGCTCGGGCACCGCCGGCGCGGCGGGCAGGGCGATCTCCAGCAGCCACTCGGTGACCAGCCGGGCGTACCCGCCCGAGCGCAGCAGGGCGGTCGCCGCGGCGTCCTCGTCGGAGACCGTCTGGGCGAGCCGGTCGCCGCCCAGGTGCCGCGCCCGCGCCTCGGTCCAGGCGAGGAGGCAGCCGCCGAGTCCCCGCCCCCGGTGGTCGGGGTGCACGTGGACGGTGGCCCGGCGCCCCCGCACCCAGCCCCAGGCGGCGGGGTTTCCGGCCCGGTCGTGGACCAGGACCGCGTCGCAGGACGGCTCGCGCCCGGACAGGTCGAGATCGGCGGCGACGCGCTCGGCGCCGGTCGTGACCCGGCCGTGCAGTGCGCGTTCGTACGCGCCGACCAGGCGGTGTACCGCGGCGGTGTCGGCGGCGGTGGCCGAGCGGCCGTGGTAGCCGGACGGCCACCGGGGTGCGGAAGGATCGGACATGGGGGAAACCTGCACCGGGAAGCGGCCCGGGAAACGGAAAAGGGCCCCCGGCCGGCCGTCACGCCGGCCAGGGGCCCCGCAGCCGTCAGGTCGCGTCAGCCGTCGTTCTCCGACGACGGGATGAACGCGCCCGGTACGTCGTTCGGCGCGTAGAGCTTCTTCTCGCCCGGGTAGGGCTTGGCCCAGTTGTGGGTCTGGTACCACGTGTAGTGGTTCATCTGGGCCGGGTTGGCGTAGTCGGGCACCGCGTTCGGGCCGGTCAGCCGCTGCTTGGAACTCCAGGTGCTCCACTGCGACGCGAGCGTCCGCGCGGAGGCGGGCACCTTCGTCGCGGGCACCGCGGCCGCCTTCGGGTCCTGCGGCGCCGGGGTGTCCACGCCGCACGACGGCGCGGTCTTCACCCCGTCGGTCAGCGAGGTCCGGTTGGGCAGCGCCGTGAACGGCGTGTAGTCCGGGTGCTTGGTGAACGCCCCGGTCATCGGGGTGGCCGCGCTGTCCTTCTGGTTCATCGGGTGGACCCCGAGGATCTGCTCGATGGTGCGGATCATCGTGATCTGCGAGTAGTAGTGGCTGTCGACCGTGCCGTGCTGCGCCCAGGGGCTGATGATCTGGACCGGGGCACGGTGACCGTCGACGTGGTCGAGGCCCGCCTGGGAGTCGTCCTCGACGACGAAGATCGCCGAGTCCTTCCAGTACGCGCTGTGCGAGATCTCGTCCACGATCTTGCCGGTGGCCAGGTCGTTGTCGGCGACCTGTGCGGCCGGGCTCGCCGGACCGCCGGTGTGGTCGCTGGAGAGCCAGAACATGTTCAGGTTCGCCGGACCGTTCTTCTCGAAGTCCTGCTTCCAGATCTGGTACCGGTACTGGTCCGGGACGCTGGTGTCGAACTTCGGGAAGCCGTGCACCGACACGTCGTTGAGCGACGGGATCGGCGAGGAGGAGTTCAGCGGGTAGGCGGTGTCCTGCCCGGTGGCGTCCATGTTCCTGGCGTCGCAGTAGAGGTTCTGCCAGCTCGCGCCGGACGGCTTGGTCAGGAACTGCTGGAACTCGCCGAAGTCCCGCACCGACTTGCCGGCCGCCTGCGCACCGGACCACAGGAACCCGGTCCGCTGGTGGCCGAGGGCGTCGTCCTCGGTGTCGTAACTGCGCTTGTACTCACCGGCGGAGGACTCGGTGTACTCCGGGTCGTCCGCCTGCATCAGCCAGTTGTGGCCCTCGGCGGAGTTGGTGCCGATGTCGTACGTGTTGTCGTAGAGCCCGAACTGCTCGGCCAGCGCGTGCTGGTTGGGCGTGACGTTCTCGCCGAACTCGGCCAGCGACGCGTCGCCGTTGCCCCTCGGCACGTCACCGAGCACCTGGTCGTAGGTGCGGTTCTCCTTGACGATCAGGAAGACGTGCTTGATCGTCGAGGGGTCGCCCAGGCGCGCCGGGACCGGCACCGGCTTGGCCTTGCCCTTGTCCTTGGCCAGCTTGACCGAGCCGTTGGTCCAGCCGTTCTGCTGGAAGACCTTGGCCGTCCGGGCGCGGATGACGCTGTCGTCGGGCAGGGTGAACCGCTGCACGCTCGACGTGGTGTCGTGGGTGGCGTGCCCGGCGCTGGTGGTGGGGCGACGGGCGTCGATGCCGCGGGTGTTGGAGACCACCACCTGCTTGCCCACGGTCGTGATCTCCGCGGGGAAGTAGTCCGTCGGCAGCAGACCGACGTAACTCACCGGCTCCTGCGGACGGGTGTACCGGTAGACGGCGACCGCGTTGGCCCGGCCCAGCGTCACCAGGAGGTGCCCGTCGTCGGTGAGGGTCACCGCGTCGGGCTCGTAGCCGACCGACGCTTCCGGCCACGGCTGCGTGGAGATCGTCTGGACGACCTTGTCGTTGGCGGTGCTGATCACCGACACGTCGTTGGTCGCCGTGTTGGTGACGAACACCGCGTCCTTCTTGGCGTACAGGGCGGTGGGGTGCAGGCCCACGTCGATGCTGCGGACCGCCGCGGCGGGGTGCGCCAGGTCGATGACGCTGACCGTGCCGGTGGTGGTGGCGCCGGTCTTCGGGTCGGCCGGCACCTGGGTGCCGTACGAGTTGATGGTGGTGTCGCCGGCCTTGGCCGGGCGCCCGCCCTCGTTGCTGACGTAGAGCTTGTCGCCGGTCCGCACCAGGCCGCGCGGGGCGTTGCCCACGGCCCAGCTCCGCTCGACGGCCCCGGTCGCCGCGTCGATCGCGACCACCCGGTTCTGGCCGTTGACCGCCGAGTACACGGTGGAGCCGTCGGCGGAGAACACCGCCGCGGCCACCAGCGCGTGCTTGGTGCCGTCCGCCGGGATGCCGATGTACGTGGGGTCGCTCACGGTGCCGTCGGCGTTCACGGTGAAGCGGGTGTAGCCGTCGGTCTGGCCCAGCCACAGCTGCTTGCCGTCGGGGGAGTAGGTGGGACCCTCCTGGCCCACGTCGTTGCCCTTGATGCGGGGGCTGGACGACGCTGCGTTGCCGACGACCTGCTGAACCTTCCAGTTCTTCAGGTCCACGACGGCCAGCGCGCTGCCGCCGTCGGTGACGGAGGCCGCGAGGTGGGTGCCGTCCGGGCTGACGGTGGACGACATGATCTTGCCGTTGTCGACGACCAGCCGGTCGCCGTACGGCGCGAGGTACTGGTCGCTGGAGATGACCTGGCCGTTGCGGGTGCTCTGGCCGACCTGCTGGGTGCCGAACTGGTGGGTCTGGGCGAAGGCGGCACCGGCCGCGACGAGCGCGAGGGCGGAGGTGCCCGCCGTCACCAGCGGTATGCGGCGGCCGAAGCGTCCGGCCAGAAAGCCGGAACGCTCCTTCTGCACACGCCTGCGGCGGCGTGTTACCTGCATGGGTTATCCCTTCGAGGTGGGAAGCAGTTCGACGTCGCCGTCGAACTGCCACAGCGGGTTCGGTGCGTCCCCGGTCGGGGTGTGCACCAGGAAGTAGCCGTTCACTTCCTTCGGGCCGTCGCCGTCGGCGACGAACCGCCCGTCCGATGTGACGTCGAGCTGGTAGACGGCCGTACCGGTGGCCTCGACGCCGGGGAGGTGCCAGGAGACGACGCAACGCCAGTCGTTGCCCGGCCCTCGGGCCGCGACCTTGTCGCTGCCCTTGTCGCACGCCGCCGTGGCCCTCAACTGAGCCTCGGTGACGTGCGGTCGGTGAAGCTGATCGGTCTGCATCCGGTACAGGTGGGCGAAGGCGGTGGCCAGCGAGCGCTGCACCTTGTCCTGCTCGATGCCGGAGCCCGAGGCCCCGGTCGCCGGGGCGAGCACGGCGGCCGACACCGCGAGCAGGCCCGCCAGCGGCAGCAGCCCCGCGGTGACCGCGCGGCGGCCCGATCCGTCGTAGCCCGGACTGGTGAAGTCCCGCCGCAGGAAAAGCGCGTAGGCAAGCGCGGTCGCGGTGAGCGCCCACACGAGGCTCACCGCGACCCCGATGAGCAGCGGGCCCGTCTGCCCCGGGCCGGAGAACAGCCCGTTCCAGGCGATGAAGGCGTAACCGGGCAGCGCGAGGCGGACGACGACGGGCAGCGGCAGCATCTGGGCGAGCTGCATCGCCAGCGCCACGACCGCGGGCAGCAGCAGCCCCGTCGGGGACCGCCCGAGCGTCACGGAACCGAGCAGCCCGATCCCGGCCAGGGCCAGGGTCGGCGCGAGGACGGCGACCCAGGCCAGCAGCACCTTCACGGCGGCGTCCGACGGCGCGAGCAGACGGCCGTCGAGACCCACCAGCGGATGGTCGCCGACCGCCAGCAGACCGCCGACCGTGCTCGACGCGGCAAGGCCGGCCACGAGCAGCAGGATGACGGTGAGACTCGCCAGCGTCTTCGCCACGAAGATCCGCCGGGCCGACCGTACGACCACGAGCAGATGGCGCCAGGTGCCGAGCCGGTCCTCGGCGGCGAACACGTCGCCGGCCACCACCGAGGTCAGCAGCGGCAGCGCCCAGGTGCCCGCGAAACCGAGCACGACCAGCGGTCCGGCCCACCCGGTGGCATGCATCCAGCGCCCGAACAGGGTGTCCGAGGGCAGCGTGCTCTGCAGGCTCACCCCGGCGACGAACAGCCCCGGCGCGATCCAGCAGGCGAGGACCAGCAGCCGGATGCGCCACTGGGACACCAGCTTGAGCAGCTCGAAGCGGTAGCCGCGCGGCACGGAGACCGGCCGGGCGGGCGCGGGGCGCGCCACGGTGAGGTCCGCGGTCATCGGCCGGCCTCCGGGGATTCGGTGAGGGCGAGGAAGGCGGACTCCAGCGGCGAGACCAGGGGCGCCAGTTCACGCACCGCGATGCCCGACCGCACGACGCCCGCCACGAGTTCGTCGAGCGCGGGCACCGCCGCGCGGACGACGACCACCGCGTCGCCGTACCGTGCCGCGCCGCCCTCCACCAGCCGCACGCCGTCCGTCCCGGCGGCCAGCCGCCGCGCCGCCGCGGGGTCGGAGGTGACCAGCCGGTACTCCAGTTCCCGGCTCTCGGCGGCCAGCTTGGCCAGGGGGCCGCAGAACACCACCCGTCCGGTGGCGAGGATGGTGACCTCGGAGCACAGCGCCTCGACGTCGTCCATCCGGTGGCTGGAGAGGACGACGGCGGTGCCGGCCGCCGCGAGCCGGTCCAGGACGCCGTGCACGTCCCGCTTGCCCGCCGGGTCCAGCCCGTTGGCGGGCTCGTCGAGGACGAGCAGCCGGGGCCGGGTGAGCAGGGCGGCGGCGAGTCCCAGCCGCTGGCGCATCCCGAGGGAGAACCCGCGCACCCGGTCGTCGGCGACCTCGGCGAGGCCGACCTCGGCGAGCGCCCCCTCGATCCCGGCCGCCGGTCCGCCGCCGCGCAGGGCGGCCAGCGCGGCCAGGTTCTGCCGGGCGGTGAGCGTGGGGTACAGGCCGGGCCCGTCCACGAAACCGGCCACGCCGTCCACGGCGGCGAGCGTGCGGCCGATGGGCACCCCGAGGATCTCCAGGTCGCCCGCGTCGGCGACGGCCAGCCCCAGGAGCAGGCCGAGCAGCGTCGTCTTGCCGGCCCCGTTGGGGCCGACCAGACCGTGGATCCGGCCCTGGGTCACGTCCAGATCGACGCCGTCGAGCGCGACCACGTCACCGAAGTACTTCGCGATCCCGCGCGCCCGCACTGCGAGACTTGCGTCCATGAACCCCTCCTTCGAGAACGCAAGGACCGTAGGCGGGGAGCGAAGAACCCTGGCAGGGAGGTGAGTTGAACGTTCCGGGAACGAGGGGCGACGGAAGTCCGACCCGGTGCGGCGCCCCGTCCCGGACCCGCCGGGACGCCCGCCGCACCGTGCCGGGGGCCGTCGGTGCCCGGCCGGGGCGCCGCCACCGGGGCCGCTCGCGCGGGCACACCCGCCGGCCGGCCGGGGCGGGGAGGGGTCACGCGCCGAGCGGTCGGGGCACACAGGCGGGCCGGGTAGCCTGCGCCCTCGCCGCCCAGGACCTCCCGTGCCGAAGTGTGACCGGACATCGGCGTACGAACGGCCTCCGGCAGGCTCTACACTCACTTGGTAGCCGCAAGCAACGGAATGCGAGTGATGATCGGCACCGGAAGTCGCAGGGGCCAGGACAGCGCCGTACCCAAGGACGGTGCGTCGACCACGGCCCGGACGGCGACGGCCGCGACGGCACACATCGAGACGGGGAGCACCGAAGCGTTGAACACGGGGGCACCGGGCACGGGGACGGCGGCCGCCGAGGCCGCGGCGTCCGGCCTGGGCGCCGAGATGGTGCGCCTCACGCGGTTCTTCACCGCCTGGACCCAGCGCGCCGGCCTGGAGTGCGGCGCCGCCGACCGCGTCCTGCTCGCCCGGCTGGTGACCTGCGGCCGGCGCCGCGCGACCGACCTGGCGGCGGATGTCTTCCTCGACCTGTCGACGGTCAGCAGACAGGTGCGCTCGCTCGTGGACCGGGGGCTGGTGGAACGCCACCCGGACCCGGAGGACCGCCGGGGCTCACTGCTCAGCGCGACCGAGGCCGGTCACGCCGCGTACCAGAGCGCCGTGCGCCGGCGGGAGGCGGAGCTGACCCGGCTGCTGGAACCGTGGCCGGCCGAGGACCGCCACCAGCTCACCCGGCTGCTGAAGCGCCTCAACGACGACCTTGTGGACAGCACGTACACGAGCCTCGGAGCCGGGCCGCACCCGGTGGGCGAGGCGAGGCAAGGAGATCTGCACGCATGACCATGTCCGCGTCCCCGGCCCGCGGGGGAACCCCAGCGATATCCGCGTCGCCACCGCCGTCCGGCCGGCTGACGCACCGTCAGATCATGACGATCCTGAGCGGCCTGATGCTGGGCATGTTCCTCGCGGCCCTCGACCAGACCATCGTCAGCACCTCGATCCGGACCATCGCCGACGATCTGCACGGACTCAGCGCGCAGGCGTGGGTCACCACCGCGTACCTGATCACGTCGACCATCAGCACGCCGCTGTACGGCAAGCTGTCCGACCTCTACGGCCGCAAGCCCTTCTTCCTCGCGGCCATCACCATCTTCATCGTCGGCTCGGCGGCCTGTTCGTTCGCCACCTCGATGAACGCGCTGTCGGCCTTCCGGGCCTTCCAGGGCATCGGCGCCGGCGGTCTGATGTCGCTGGCACTGGCGATCATCGGTGACATCGTGCCGCCCCGCGAGCGCGCCCGGTACCAGGGCTACATGCTCGCCATGTTCGGCTCCTCCAGCGTCCTCGGCCCCCTCATCGGCGGCTTCCTGGCCGGCCGCAGCAGCATCCTGGCCATCTCCGGCTGGCGCTGGGTCTTCCTCGTCAACGTTCCGGTCGGCATCATCGCCCTGTTCGTCGTCGCCAAGGTGCTCAACCTCCCGCACACCCGGCGCGAGCACCGCATCGACTGGTGGGGCGCGGTGACCATCGCCGTCGGCGTGGTGCCGCTGCTGCTCGTGGCCGAGCAGGGCCAGACCTGGGGCTGGACCTCCACCAAGGCGTACGTCTGCTACGCGGTCGGCGTCGTCGGCCTGCTGGCATGGGTCTTCGTGGAGCGGGCCATGGGCGACGAGGCGCTGATCCCGATGCGCCTGTTCCGCAGCTCCGTGTTCAGCAAGATGAGCCTGCTGTCCGTGCTCATCGGCATGGGCATGTTCGGCGGGATGATGATGGTCCCGCTGTACCTCCAGATCGTGAAGGGCGTCAGCCCCACCAAGTCCGGTCTGCTGATGCTGCCGCTGATGGTCGGCATGATCGCCGGCACCATCGTGGTCGGCCGCATCATCTCCAAGACCGGCAAGTACAAGATCTTCCCGATCGTCGGCACCGTGCTGCTCATCGCGGCCATGCTGCTCTTCCACTACCGGGTCCAGTGGGACAGCCCGCTGCCGGAGACCATGGCCTACATGGCGCTGTTCGGCCTGGGCCTCAGCGGCTGCATGCAGATCCTGACCCTGGCCGTGCAGAACTCCGTCGAGCCCAAGGACATGGGCGTGGCCACCGCCTCGGCCACCTTCTTCCGGCAGATGGGCGGCACCGCCGGTACGGCGATCTTCCTGTCCGTGCTGTTCAGCACCGTCGGCGACAAGATCGCCTCGGCGTTCGCCGCCGCGGCCCGGACCCCCGCGTTCCAGGCGGCGCTGCACGACCCGGCCGTGCGCGCCGACCCCGCGAACGCGCCCGTGCTGAAGATGGTCGAGAACCCCGGCGCGAGCGGCGGCAGCGGCTCGGGCGTGCTGGACGACTCCTCCTTCATCCAGCAGCTCGACCCGCGTCTGGCCCAGCCCTTCAAGGAGGGCTTCACCGACTCGATGCACCTGGTGTTCCTGTGCGCCGCGGCCATCATGGTCCTCGGCTTCCTGGTCGCGGTGTGGACCAAGGAGGTGCCGCTGCGCAAGGTGTCGGGCCTGGAGGCCCGCGCCGCCGAGGCGAACGGCACGCAGGCGGACGGCGGTCGCACGGACGGCGCCCAGGCGCCGGTGCCCGCCGCCGCGCCCGCCCCGGTGGCGGACGCCCCCGCGGCCGTCGAGGCGCCTGCCGCGCAGGCCGTCGCCCCCGGCACCGCCCGGCAGGGCGTGCGCGGCCGGGTGCTGGACGCCTCGGGCGCCCCGGTGCCGCAGGCGGCGATCACGCTGATCGACGTCCGGGGCCGGCAGCTCGACCGCGCCGTCAGCGCGCAGGACGGCAGCTACACGGTGGCCGTCTCCGGCTCCGGCACGTACGTGCTGATCGGCGCCGCGGGCGCCCGTCAGCCGCAGGCCGTCACCGTGCTGGTCGGAGAGGAGCCGGTCGTCTGCGACCTCGTGCTCGGCGGCAGCACCGCCGCCCTCACCGGGTCCGTCCGGGACGCGGCCGACGGGCACCCGCTGCCGGGTGCCCTGCTGGTCGCGACCGACCTGCGCGGTGAGGTCGTCACCTCCGGCACCACCGGCACCGACGGCGCCTTCTCGCTCGCCGACCTGGTCCCCGGCAGCTACACGCTCGCCGTGAACGCGCCGGGCTACCGTCCGGCGGCCGTACCGGTCGAGGTCACCCCGGGGGCCGGCGAGCCCTGCGAGATCGGCCTCGAACCCGGCTCCCGGCTGCACGGCGTCATCAGCTCCGCCACCGGCAACCCGCTCGGCGACGCCAAGGTGACCCTGCTGGACTCGGCGGGCAACGTGATCGGCACCGCGACCACCGGCGCCGACGGCGCCTACGGGTTCAGCGACCTGGACCGCGGCGAGTACACCGTCATCGCCAGCGGTTACGCCCCGGTCGCCACCTCCGTGCGCCTGGACGCCGGCGGCACGACGGACTTCGACGTCGAGCTGTCCGACGAGGAGACGGCCGGCTAGTGCCGTGGCCGGGAGGGTTTGCCGGGCGTCGCGGGCCGGTGAACCTTTCCGGTCGCAGCACTCGCCCGGCGCCCACCGGCCGCGGCGGTCTCCGCAGGGCCCGCGATCCACCCGGATCGCGGGCCCTTTGCGCTGCCCCTCTTCCCGGTCTCCGCCCTCCGGGCCCGGCGCCGCTTGACCTTGACACCGTGACAAGGACTTCACTGCGGCGAAGGAGGTGGTCCCCATGACCCTGCCGCACGAGGCCAAGGTTCTGCAAAGACTGGAGCACGACGACTCCTCGGTCCGGCTGCGGGCCGCGCTGGCGGCCGGTACGACCCCGCACCCGGGGTTCGTCGGCAAGCTCGTCGAGCGCTGCGCGAGCGAACCCGAGTTCCCGGTGCGCGAGATGCTGACGTGGGCCCTCACCCGGCACGCGGCCGCGACGACGGTCCCGGCCCTGCTCGGCGAGGTCCGCTCCGGCAATCCGCAGGCGCGCAGCCAGGCGCTGCACACGCTGTCCAAGATCGGGGACCGGCGGGCCTGGCCGGCCATCACCCCGGAGCTGCTGTCCGACGCCGACGACGAGGTGGCCCGCAGCGCGTGGCGGGCGGCGGTCGTCCTCGTACCCGAAGGAGCGGAGCACGAGCTGGCCGTAATGTTGGCGGGACAGCTCGGGCGCGGCGAACGCGAGATCCGGCTGAGCCTCAGCCGCGCGCTGATCGCGCTCGGGGAGGCGATGCTGCCGGTGCTGGACGCCGCGACGACGGATCCCGACCCTCGGGTGCGCGTCCACGCGCTCGCCACGCAGCGGCTGTGGCGCGACCCGGAGACCGGATTCGGGTTCGCGATCGAGGAGGCGAAGCGCGTCGTGGCCCTCGGCGGGGCCGGGCGGGAGGGACGGTAGGCGTGCTGATCGGCGAGGTCGCGCGACGGTCCGGGGTCAGCGCCCGCATGCTCAGGCACTACGAGTCGCTCGGCCTGGTGCGGCCGACCGGCCGTACCGGCTCGGGCTACCGGGAGTACTCGAACGAGAACATCCGGCGCGTCTTCCACATCGAGAGCCTGCGGTCGCTGGGGCTGTCGCTGAGCGATGTCGGGCGCGCGCTCGACGACCCCGGCTTCGCGCCCGCGGAACTCGTCGAGGACCTCGCCCGCCGCACGCGTGAGCGCATCGCGGCGGAGAAGGAACTGCTCACCCGGCTGCGCCGGATCGGCGCCGCGGAACCCGCCGACTGGGAGGACGTCCTCCAGACCGTCGCGCTGCTCAAGGACCTGAGGTCGGACAGCGCGGGGGCACGGCAACGGGCGGCCCTGTCCGCGGCGGAGGAGGTTCCCGTGCCGGTGGAGGCACTGGTCGAGGCCGCACTGGACGAGCCGGACCCGAGCGTCGCCGGAGCCCTGCGCTGGGCTCTGGCACACGCGGGCGGAGACGCGCCGGCCCTGCTCGCCGAGGGCCTCGCCGCGCCCTCGGCCGAGGTGCGCGAACGCGCCGTCCGTGCCCTCGCCGAGATCCCGGACGACCCGGCGACCGCACTGCTGCGGGACGCCCTCACGAGCCCCGACGGCGTGGTGCGCGCTCACGCCGCCCTGGCGCTGGGGACGCGCGGCGTGGCCGAGGCGGTCCCGACGCTCATCGACATGGTCGTCGAGGGCCGCAACGACACCGACGCGGCCGACGCGTTGAGCGCACTGGCGAGCGACCCGGCAGCGGCCGAGCGGATCGCCGCCGGCCTCGTGCACCGCCTCTCCCACGGCGACCCCGGCCCGCCCGCCCGTCGCCGGCTGACCCAAGCCCTCGCGGACATCCCGGGCACCACGGCGTCCCACGCCCTCGCGGCCCTGTCGGCCGACGAGGACCGGGCCGTGTCCCTCACCGCGCGGTACGTCCTCACGCTGCGCGGCGCGCGGTAGCGGAGTGCCGTACCGGCTCGGTGCCAGGCCGCCGCGGACACCGGTTCACCAGGTGGTGTGCGCGGTGATCCAGGCCGCCAGGGTCTCCTCGTGCTCCTCGCCGGCGGGCGGCAGGCCGGGGGCGCCGGACAAGGGGGTCTGGGACAGCTGGAGATGGACGAGGTAGCCGTAGGGGCCCTCGTCGGGTGAGGGGCCGAGGATCAGGGCGTGGGTCGGGGTGCGCCAGACGCGGTGGGTCAGGGCGAGGCCGAAGCCCACGGTGTGGTCGGACACCAGGGTGCGTTCGGGGTCCCTGCCGAGTATCTCGGTCACGGCTCCCGCCGCCCGCGCGAGCACGGCCTCGCAGTCCTGGGCGGTGGCGGGCCGCCGGGCGCTCCAGCCGGGCGCCTGCTCCCAGCCGTCCATGTACCCCTCCAGCCAGGTCGCGTTGGCCATCGCCGCGTCCTGCGGATCGACGGGATACACCTCGCCGAAGACGAGGAACGCGCGGTCCTGCCGGTTCCCGAACGGACTGAAGTCCTCGCTGCACAGCACGTGTCCGTGCCCGGTGCGGAAGGAGTCGCACACCAGCTCCGGCTCCCAGTCCCAGCCGCGCCGCCGCATCTCCTCGTCGATCGCGTCGTCCTCGTCGACGAGCGGCCCGAACGGCAGCGCGACCAGCTCCGCGACGGCGTCGGCGGTCAACGGGCAATGGGCGAGGGCGTGTACGGCTGTCGGCATGCCGACACCTTAGAGGCCTCGACTGCCGGTGCGACGACGGCGATACCGTGTGGCCATGTCGGCGTTCATACAGCAACTTCCCGCTCTGATCGGCGTGGTGATCGGTGCCCTCGGGTCGTACTGGGCGAGTGCACGCGGTGACCGGGCCCGCTTCCGCCGTGAGCAGGCGGCCCGTTGGGACGAGCGGCGGCTGACGGCCTACTCCGAGTACGCCAGGGCGCTGAAGAAGAGTGTCACCCTCGCCTACCGGATCGCGGCACATCTCGGCAACGACCCGCACCCGCACCCCCTGTCCCCCGAGGAAGCGGCCCCCGACGTGGCCGCCGCCACCGACGCCCGGGACCCGGCCGGGGAGGCACTGCTGATGCTCGGCACCCGGGACGTGGTGGAGAAGGGCCGCCGGTGGGTCGTCGTGGTGATGGAGATGGAGGCGTTCCTGCGCGCCCGGACGCACGACCCGGAAGCCTGGTCCGGCATGCTCGAACGCCAACGCGCCGCCCGCGAGGGCTACTACGCGGCCGTCCGCCGCGATCTGGCCCTGCCGCCCGGCCACGCCGCGGACTGGGCCCTGGTCCCGCCGCGGAACCCCTGAGGGCGTCCACCGGCGGCCTCGGGCGGTGACCGGCGGCTCGCCGTGCGGCCGCTCGGTACGATGACGGCGCGATCGACGAGGGGGGTCCGGGGTGGAGCAGCAGTTGAGCGTCGCGGTGGCGCAGCCGAGGTGCACGGCCTACGACGTGACGGCCAACGCCATGGCGCACGCGCAGGCCGTGCGGGCGGCGGACGCGCAGGTGGTGGTCTTCCCCGAGATGTCGCTGACCGGGTACGAGCTGGACGCGGAGCCCCTCTCCCCGGACGACGAACGGCTGGCCCCGATCGTCGCCGCCTGCGCCGCGACCGGAACGCTCGCGCTGGTCGGCGCGCCCGTGCCGGGGCCGCGCATCGGCGTCCTGGCGGTGGACGGCGGCGGCGCGCGCGTGGCCTACGGGAAGGTCCACCTGCACGGCACCGAGGCCGACCGCTTCGTGCCCGGGGAGATCGCCGTGATCGAAGTGGACGGGTGGCGGCTGGGACTCGCCGTCTGCCGCGACACGGGTGTCCCCGAACACGCCGCGAGGACGGCCGCGTCGGGGATCGACGGGTATGTGGCCGGGGTCGTCCACGCCGAGCACGAGGCCGAGGTCCACGGCGAGTGCGCCCGCCGGGTCGCCGCCGACCACGGTGTCTGGGTCGCCACGGCGGCCTTCGCCGGCCCGACCGGTGGCGGCTTCGACCGCACCTCCGGCCGGTCGGGCATCTGGTCCGCCGACGGGGAGACGCTCGCGGAGGCGGGCGCCGCCCCCGATGAGATCGCGCGGGCCGTCCTCACCAGGTGAGGCCGCGTCGGAGCGCGAGAGCCGCGCCCGACGGATCACGGCCGGCTTGCCTGCTCCACTGCCGCGCCCGCGGTGTCACCGCCCGCCGCGCCCGTCAGGATCGCGCTCACCACGACGTCGAAGAGGTGATCGGCGCGCGGCGCGGAGGAGGGCTGGTCGCCGAGCCACGCGAGCGATCCGGCCAGCGCGAAGAGATCGGCGCCGTCGATGTCGGTGCGCGCCAGGCCTCCGGCCTGGGCGCGGGCCAGCAGTCGCGTGCCGGCCGCGCGCATGGTGACGCACGAAGCGTGCAGTGCGGACTGCTCGTCCTCGATGGCGGCCATCATCGACGTGACCACGCCCCGGATGTCCCGGGCGCGGGCGACGAAGTCCCGCAGCCACGACACCAGCGCGTCGCCGGGCAGGTCCGACGTCTCGAGGGCGTCCGCCTTCGCCGTCAGCTCGTCGAAGCTCGTGCGGAGCAGGGCTTCGAGCAGTGCCTCGCGGGTCGGGAAGTGACGGAGCAGGGTCGCGAGCCCCACCCCGGCCCGGCGCGCGATGTCGCGCAGCGACGCGTCGACGCCCTGCTCGGCGATGACGGCGCCCGCGACGGTGAGCAGGTGGTCACGGTTCTTCCTGGCGTCGGCCCGCATCTGTCTCCCTTGACCAAACGGATCAGTGGTCCATATATTCGGATCAGTGGTTCGGATATATGGACCACTGATCCGAATGAGTCTATCCCGCGGTGCGAGCAGGGGAGAGAACGATGCCGACCCACACGATGAGGGCGATCCGGCTCCATGAGCACGGCGGTCCGGAGGTCCTGCGGTACGACGAGGTGCCGATGCCCGAGCCGGGGCCGGGCGAAGTGCTCGTGCGCGTGCACGCGGTCGGCGTCAACCCTCCCGACTGGTACCTGCGTGACGGCATGTCCAACCTGCCCCCGCGGACGAGGCCGGCGTTCGAGCTGCCCGTGATCCCGGGAACGGACCTGTCGGGCGTCGTCGAGGCGGTCGCCGCCGACGTCGACGGCCTCTCGGTCGGCGACGAGGTCTTCGGCCTCCTGCGCTTCCCCGGCTCCGGCGGCAGCACGTACGCCGAGTACGTGACGGCGCCCGCGTCGGATCTCGCGCTCAAGCCGGCCGGCGTCGATCACGTCCACGCCGCAGGGGTGCCGATGGCCGGACTCACCGCGTGGCAGTTCCTGATCGAGGTCGGGCACGATCACCCGTCGCCCTTCCAGGCGGCGAGGCACCGCCCGGTGCCGCTCGGCCCCGATGTGACGGTGCTCGTCAACGGCGCCGCAGGAGGGGTGGGCCACCTGGCGCTCCAGCTGGCCAAGTGGAAGGGCGCACGGGTCGTCGCGGTGGCGTCGGGTGCGCATGAAGCGTTCCTGACCGGGCTCGGCGCCGACGAGTTCATCGACTACACCAGGAGCCGCCCCGAGGAACTCGTACGCGACATCGACCTCGTCCTCGACACCGTGGGCGGTCCCGACAGCAGGCGCTTCCTGCGCACCCTCAAGCGCGGCGGCTCGCACTTCCCCGTGTTCTTCGGCGAGTTCGACGAGGAGGAGACCACGAGGCTGGGTGTCACGGTCACGGGCACCCAGGTGCGGTCGAACGGCGCGCAACTCGCCGAACTGGGACGCCTGCTCGACGCGGGCACGGTCCGCGTCGCGATCGACAGCACGTTCCCGCTCGCGGACGCCCGGGCGGCGCACGAACGGGCCGCCCGGGGACACATCCAGGGCAAGATCGTGCTCACGGTCGCCTAGGGCCTCTCGTCCGGATCAGGCCGGGCTCGCGGGGCCCTGATCCGGCCTGATCCGAACGAAAGACCCTGGCGCGCGGCGCGGATACGGTCGTCTTCCGGCGGTGTCGGGCGTCGGCCGGTGGTGGGGTGGTGCCTCACCGGGCCTTGCGCAGGAGGACGCACATGGTCTCGGGGCGGCGGACGTCCCGTGGGGTCCTTCCTCGTCCCGGGCGTCGGGGTCCGCCGCTCGCGCGTGGCCCCGTGCGCCGCTTGACTTCGAGGGCACTCCAATTCGTAGCGTTCCGGACATGACTACCGCACAGCACAAGATCGGATCCGGTTTCGGTGCCCGCAGCACGGCGGACGAGGTTCTGCGGGGCATCGATCTGACCGGCAGGCTCGCCCTCGTCACCGGCGGTTATTCGGGCATCGGCCTGGAGACCACGCGCTCGCTCGTCCGGGCCGGCGCCCGGGTGGTCGTCCCGGCGCGCCGCCCGGACACCGCCGAGCAGGCGCTGGCCGGGCTGCCCGGCGTAGAGGTGGACGAGATGGACCTCGGGGACCTGGAGAGCGTCCGCGCCTTCGCCGAGCGCTTCCTCGGCTCCGGGCGGACGCTGGACATGGTCATCGACAGCGCCGGGATCATGGCGTGCCCCGAGACCCGGGTTGGGCCCGGCTGGGAGGCGCAGTTCGCCACCAACCACCTCGGGCACTTCGCCCTCGTCAACCGGCTGTGGCCCGCGATCGCGCCGGGCGGCGCCCGGGTCGTCTCGGTGTCCTCCCGCGGCCACCACGCCGGCGGCATCCGCTGGGACGACGTCAACTGGCGCACCGGATACGACAAGTGGGAGGCGTACGGACAGGCCAAGACCGCCAATGTGCTGTTCGCCGTCCACCTCGACAAGCTCGGCCGGGACGCGGGCGTCCGGGCCTTCGCCCTGCACCCCGGCGGCATCCTCACCCCGCTCCAGCGGCACCTGAGCAAGGAGGAGCAGATGGAGCGCGGCTGGATCGACGAGAACGGCACCGTGCTCCACCCCGAGGCCTTCAAGACCCCGCAGCAGGGCGCGGCCACCCAGGTGTGGGCGGCGACCTCCCCCCGACTCGAGGGACTCGGCGGCCTCTACCTGGAGGACTGCGACGTCGCCGAGCCCGCGCCGGCCGACGGCGACCGCGAAGGGGTCAAGGAGTGGGCGATCGACCCCGAGCAGGCGGCCCGGCTGTGGGCGCTGTCGGCCGAGCTGACCGGTGTCGACGCGTTCGCGGACCGGACGTAGCGACCGGCGGGGGCGGTCCGGCCGGCACCGGGCGCTAAGGTCGGTGCCAGGACGGACACGTGTGCGAGTGGGGGATCGGTGAGTTCCGTGAAGCGCGGAGTCGGCCTTCTGGGCCTCTTTCTCATACCGTCGGTGTGGGGGGCGGCGGACCTCGTGGGTTCCCTGACGGCTTCGTCGGAGGTCGTGTGCCCCGGCGAGAACGTGGGCGCGGACGGGGAGGAGCGGCCGGGGCCGATGCGGCCCGGCGACAGCCACTGCTCGGTGCTGGACGGGTCGCACGCGGTGGCCACCCGGACCTACGAGGAGCAGCGGTGGGTGCAGTCCGACGCGCGGCACCAGGACGCCGGGAGGGGCGTCCTGCTCCTGGCGTACGGGGCCACCGGGGCGCTGCTGACGTGGCGGTACTCGCGGGCGGCCGGGGCGTGACGCGGGCGGCTCACGACGAGCGCCCCGAAGCGCCGGGCGAGGAGTCCGCCGGTCCCGCCCGGGCCGCCCGGCACGCCGGACAGATGGGCCGGGCACGGCGGCCGTAGCGGTGGGTGAGGCCGTGGCAGCGAGGGCAGTAGCCGACCTCGTCCGGCAGACAGCCCAGCAGGTGCGCGGCGGCGGTGCGGTCCGTGGCGGGATCGATGCGCCGCGGCATCTCCTCCATGAGTGGGAATGTACGACCGGAGCGGTGGGACGGCAGCTCGGGACGGGCCGTGGGGCCGGTCCCGCCGTGCCCTCGCCCCCGTGCCGGGTGGGCCGGCCCCTCGCCGCACCCGCGGACCGATCGCCCGCCCCGGCCGGTTAGGGTCGTCCGATGTTCGAAGGAAAGCTGGTAAGACTTCGCGCGCTGCGTCCCGAGGACGCCGAGCACCATGTCCGATGGCGCAATGACCCGGAGGTGGTGCGTTGGGCGGCGGCGGGCGACCCGTGCTTCGGTCCGGTCACGGCGGAGGCGGTCGCACTCGGCTTCGAGACCATGCTGCGACTGAGCCCGCGGGAGTCGGCCGTGTTCACGGTCGAGGACCTGGCCGGCGGGACGGTGATCGGCATGGCCGACTACCGGGACCTCGACCCCTACGCCGGAGTGGCCACGCTGGGAGTCACCGTCGGCGAGCGGGAGTTCTGGGGCCGCGGCCACGGCAGTGACGCGTTGCGGCTGCTCGTGGACCACCTGTTCGGTGCGTACGGCCTGAGCCGGCTGGAGCTGGACACCTGGAGCGGCAACGAACGTGCCGTGCGCGCCTTCACCAGGCTGGGCTTCCGGGAGGAAGGCCGTCGCCGGTCGGCCGTGCTGCTGGAGGGCGAGCGCTACGACCGCGTGCTCTTCGGGATGCTCCGCGAGGAGTGGACGGGCGCCGTGTGAGCGTCCGGTGCGCCGGTGGTGGTGAACGGGCGGAGGACAGGCGGTCGGTGCGCGGTACCGTCTCCGGAAACATCGTCCGGCCGTCCGCCCATCCGTTCGTCCTCCGGGAACATCGTCCGGCCGTCCGCCCATCCGTTCGTCGCCGATCACGTCGTGCGGGCGGTGACGGGCCTCAGTGCTCGTGCGCCCCTCCCGTCGCGTGGACCGTGAACGCCGCCGTGTGGACCTTGCCCTCGTGCTGGAAGTCGAAGAACAGACGGTAGGCGCCCGCGCTGGGGGCCGTGGCCTCGAAGGAGACCTTGGGGCCCGGGGCGGTCGTGCCGTCGCCGGGCTCGCCCGTGGGGTGGACGTGGAGGTAGGCGAGGTCGCCGGAGCGCAGGGCGACGAGGTGGCCGTAGGCGCCGAGGTAGGGCTCGAGGTCGCGCACCGGATGGCCGTCCTTGGAGACGGTGAGGGTCAGCGGGGTGGCCTTGCCAGGGACGGGGGTGCCGGCGAGGCTCACCTCGTAGCCGTCCACCTTCGCGGTCGAGCTGTGTCCGGGGAGCGCCGCCGGCGTGAAGGGCCCGGAGACGGCGAGGTCGGCGCCCAGGACCAGGGGCTCGCCGCCCTTGGGCCGGAAGTCGGCGATGACGCGGTAGCCGCCCGCCTTCGGCAGCTCCACGGACGTGGACCACGTGCCGTCGACGGCCCGCGTCGGATGCAGATGGCGGTAGACGGTCAGATCGCGTGCGGCGACGATCAGATGGAGTTCCTTGCCGTGCTCGCGCTCGTACGCGGTCACGTTGCGGCCCGTGCCGTCCCGCACGACGGCGAAGCTCAGGTTCGTCCGCTTGCCCGCCGGGACCTGCGACGTCCTCAGGGCGAGCGTATAGCCGTCCTTGGAGATCTCCAGGCCGCCCGGCGCCATGTCGTGATCCATGCCCGGCATGCCGGGCATGGACGCCATGTCGTCGTGGTGGCCGTCTGACCGGTGCTGCATGGCATGGCCGCCCTTCGGTTGCGGGGTGATGGTGCCCACGGTGTTGCCGACGCCGTACGCCGTGCCGAACGTCGCGGCGAGCGCGGCGGCGAAGACGGTGATCCGCAGTGCGGTGTTCATGGCCAACTCCTCGTCCCTCTCGGTCGCTTCGTCTGCGGGCGACCGTGGCCACACCATACCCCCAGGGGGTATAAAGTCAAACCGGTTCCAGGCTTGCGTCCCATACGGGTGGGGGGTATACATGGAGCCGTTCGGGATACCCCGAGGGGGTATCAGTGAGTCATTCAGGAGGTTCCCGTGTCGAACTGCTGCACCCCTGACGGCAGCTGCCACACCGACGCCCCGGCCAAGGTCGTCTACAAGGTCGAGGGAGTCGGCAGCGCCCACTGCCAGGGAGTCGTCGCCAAGGCGGTCGGCGCGCTGGACGAGGTCGCCGCCGTGGAGGTCGAGATCGGCACCGGCCTGGTGACCG
The DNA here is from genome assembly GCF_007896895.1 of Streptomyces misionensis. Classification (GTDB taxonomy): domain Bacteria; phylum Actinomycetota; class Actinomycetes; order Streptomycetales; family Streptomycetaceae; genus Streptomyces; species Streptomyces misionensis_A. The sequence continues at coordinate 23,387 of NZ_VOGW01000038.1, forward strand.
TGACCCCCGCCGCCGCGGCCGACGAGGCGCTGGACGCGCTGATCGCCGAGGCCGTCGACGAGGCCGGCTACGACTTCGCGGGCCGGGCCGCCGCCTGACCCGCCCCGGCCGTCCCCCCGGCGAGCACCGCGACCGCCCCCACCGCCCCCCCCGCGCCCCCCCCCCCCCCCACCCCCACCCCCCCCCCCCCCCGCCCCCCCCCGCCCCCCCCCCCC
>NZ_VOGW01000039.1:0-5289 GCF_007896895.1 Streptomyces misionensis
CGGTGGCCTCGACACCGTCCATGCGGTTGAGCTTCTTCTCGATCCGGGCGGCGCACGAGGCGCAGGTCATGCCGCCGATGGCGAGTTCGACCTCGGCCGCGCCGGGCGTGGTGGTGGTCATGTCTCTGCTCCTCGGAGCTGGTGGTGGTACGAAGTCGGGGCGGGACCGTCCGCCCGCGGTGCCCCGCCCCGACTTCGTACCACCACCAGCTCCGAGGAGCAGAGACATGACCACCACCACGCCCGGCGCGGCCGAGGTCGAACTCGCCATCGGCGGCATGACCTGCGCCTCGTGCGCCGCCCGGATCGAGAAGAAGCTCAACCGCATGGACGGTGTCGAGGCCACCGTCAACTACGCCACCGAGAAGGCCAAGGTCACCTTCGGCCCGGACATCGCGGTCGCCGACCTCATCGCCACCGTCGAGGCCACCGGCTACACCGCGCGCGAGCCCGAGCCGCCGCGCACCGAATCCGGGGACGGCGGCGGCGCCGTCCCCGAGGCCGACGAACTGCGGCCGCTGCGCGAGCGGTTGACCGCGGCCGTGGTGCTCGCGGTGCCCGTCATCGCGATGGCCATGATCCCGGCCCTCCAGTTCGACAACTGGCAGTGGCTGTCGCTCACCCTCGCGGCGCCGGTGGTCACCTACTCCGCCTGGCCGTTCCACAAGGCCGCCTGGACCAACGCCCGGCACGGCGCGGCCACCATGGACACCCTGATCTCCGTCGGCACCGCCGCGGCCTTCCTGTGGTCCCTGTGGGCCCTGTTCTTCGGCACGGCCGGCATGCCCGGGATGCGGCACCCCTTCGAGCTGACCATCGCGCGCAGCGACGGCGCCGGGAACATCTACCTGGAGGCCGCCGCCGGAGTCACCGCCTTCATCCTGGCCGGGCGCTACTTCGAGGCCCGCTCCAAGCGCAAGGCCGGCGCCGCCCTGAAGGCCCTGCTGGAACTGGGCGCCAAGGAAGTCACCGTCCTGCGCGACGGTCGCGAACACCTCGTTCCGGTGGCCGAGTTGAAGGTCGGGGACCGCTTCCTGGTCCGGCCCGGCGAGAAGATCGCCACCGACGGCACCGTGGTCGAGGGTTCCTCCGCCGTGGACGCCTCCATGCTCACCGGCGAGTCCGTGCCGGTCGAGGTCGGCGTGGGCGACGGCGTCACCGGCGCCACCCTGAACGCGGGCGGCCGGCTCGTCGTCGAGGCCACCCGGGTCGGCGCCGACACCCAACTGGCCCGCATGGCCAAGCTCGTCGAGGACGCGCAGAACGGCAAGGCCGCGGCCCAGCGCCTCGCCGACAAGATCTCGGCGGTGTTCGTCCCCGTGGTCATCGCCCTGGCCATCGGCACCCTCGGCTTCTGGCTCGGCAACGGCGCGGGCATCACCGAGGCGTTCACCGCCGCGGTCGCGGTGCTGATCATCGCCTGCCCCTGCGCGCTGGGCCTCGCCACGCCGACCGCGCTGATGGTCGGCACCGGACGCGGCGCCCAGCTCGGCATCCTGATCAAGGGCCCCGAGGTCCTGGAGACCACCCGCAAGGTCGACACCATCGTCCTGGACAAGACCGGCACCGTCACCACCGGCCGGATGACCCTGCTCGCCGTGCACACCGCCGACACCACCGACGAGGCCGAGGTGCTGCGGCTGGCCGGCGCCCTGGAGCACGCCTCCGAGCACCCCATCGCCCAGGCCGTCGCCGCGGGTGCCGCGGCTCGGGTGGGCACCCTGCCCGCCCCCGAGGACTTCGCCAACATCGCCGGCCTCGGCGTCCAGGGCATCGTGGAAGGGCACGCGGTCCTGGTCGGCCGCCAGAAGCTGCTCGCCGAGTGGGCGATCGAGCTGTCCGACAAGCTCGCGCAGGCCAAGGAACAGGCCGAGGCGGCCGGCCGCACGGCCATCGCGGTGGCCTGGGACGGCGAGGCCCGCGCGGTGCTGGAGGTCGCCGACGCCATCAAGGAGACCAGCCCGGAGGCCATCCGCCGGCTGCGCGCGCTGGGCCTGACGCCCATCCTGCTGACCGGCGACAACCGCGCGGTCGCCGAGGCGGTCGCCGCGGAGGTGGGGATCGCGCCCGAGCACGTCTTCGCCGAGGTCCTCCCGCAGGACAAGGTGGACGTCGTCAAGCGCCTCCAGGGCGAGGGCCGTTCGGTCGCCATGGTCGGCGACGGCGTCAACGACGCCGCCGCGCTCGCCCAGGCCGACCTGGGCCTGGCGATGGGCACCGGAACGGACGCGGCCATCGAGGCCGGCGACCTCACGCTCGTCCGGGGAGACCTCAGGGTCGCGGCGGACGCGATCCGGCTGTCCCGCAAGACGCTGGGCACCATCCGGTCCAACCTCTTCTGGGCCTTCGCCTACAACGTGGCGGCCCTGCCGCTCGCGGCCAGTGGCCTGCTCAACCCGATGATCGCCGGCGCGGCCATGGCCTTCTCCTCGGTCTTCGTGGTCGGCAACAGCCTGCGGCTGCGCGGCTTCCAGCCGGCGGACCGCTGAGCCGCCGACCAGGACAAGGAGGCCGCCGTGGCCCACCAGGACGACATCGTGAGACGACTGCGCCGCATCGAGGGCCAGGTCCGTGGCCTGCAGCGGATGGTCGAGGAGGGCGCCTACTGCATCGACGTCCTCACCCAGGTCGCCGCCACCAACGCCGCGTTGCAGTCCTGTGCGCTGGCACTGCTGGACGAACACCTCAACTCGTGCGTCACGGAGGCCATCGTGGAGGGCGGTGAACAGGCCAGGACCAAGGTCAGCGAGGCGTCCTCGGCCATCGCCCGGCTCGTCCGGGCCTGATGGCCGGCCTCCGGAACGAAGCGGCCCCGGGCGGAGCGATCCGCCAGGGGCCGCTTCGCGTGTCACCTCCCCTTCGGTGCCGCGCACTCGGTGCGCAGCCGCAGCCCGAGACTGACGCACAGGCCGAACACCTGGCGCAGCAGCACCACTTCGGCTTCGCCCAGGCTCGCTCCGCAGAGCCTGGCGCACCCGCCCTTCACCTGGCCGACGACGATGTTCCTGCTGAAGGTCACCATGGTTCGACCATACCCCTACCGGGTATGTCGGCGGCATCGGTGATACTGCACCGGTGGGGCTTGTCCTACGATGTGGAGCGCCTCGGTGACGGGCGGCGGAGGGGAACAGGTGCGACGGCTCGGTGGTCTGGAAGCCGAAATCATGGACCGTCTCTGGACCTGGGGGCGGCCCGCCACGGTCCGGGAGGTCGTCGACGACATCAACAGGACCAGGCCGGTCGCCTACACGACGGTGATGACGGTCGCGGACATACTGCACCGCAAGGGCATGCTGCGGCGCGAGAAGACGGGCCGCGCATGGCTGTACGAGGCCCGGCGCAGCCGCGAGGAGTACACCGCGAGCCTGATGCAGGAGGCGCTCGGCAGCACCGAGGACCGGCAGGCCGCGCTCCAGCGCTTCGTGGAGCACATGTCGCCGGAGGACGTCTCCGTACTGGAGGCCGCCCTTCGTGCCGCCGGGCACCGGCCCGCCGGTGAGGCGCCACCGGAGAGACCGTCGTGAGCGGACTCCTGTACCGCCTGGGGGAGTTCCTGCTGCCGTTGCACCACGTCCTGCCGCCGCTGATGCTGGCGGCCGCGGTCGGGGTGGTGCTGCCGCGGTTCCTCGTCCGCAGCTCCTGGGCGCACCGGACCCCGCGGCTGACGCTCGGGCTGTGGGGACTGCTGGTGCTCGCCCTCACCGCCTCCCTCTCCCTCGCCGTGCTGCAACTGTTCTTCCCCGTCGCGGAGAGCCACCGGCTGTCCGCGACGGCCGAGGGCTGCTTCCTCACCGGAGGCGCGCGCTGCGCCGCCGTCATGCTGGACGAAATGGGCAGGTTCAGCGTCCGTGCCTGGGCGGGCTTCGCCGCGGCCGTCTGCCCGCCGCTCGCCCTCGCCCTGGCCTTCGCGCGGGAGCTGGTCCAGTTCCGGCGCCGCCGCCTGCGCCACGCCGAACTGGTGCGGATGGTGGGGACCTGGTGCACGGAGCTGCGGGTCACCGTGCTGCCGCACACGACGCCCGCCGTCTACTGCCTGCCCGGGCGGGCGTCCCAGGTGGTCGTCAGCGAGGGCGCCGTACGCGCCCTGACCGAGGAACAGCTCGCGGCGGCGCTGGAGCACGAGCGCGCGCACATCGCCGGGCGCCACCATCTGCTCACGGCCGCCGCCTCGGCCGTGGGGGCCCTCTCCGGGCGGCTGCCGCTCGCCCGGTTCGTGCGCGACGAGGTGCCGCTGCTGCTCGAGATGGCCGCCGACGACCGGGCGTTGCGCCGCTGTTCGCGCCGGGCGCTCGCCGTCGCGCTGTACGCGGTCGCGGCCGGGCAGACACCGCACGCGGCCTTGGCGGCGGGCGGGTCGTCGGCCGTGCTGCGCATGCGGCGCATCCTCGAACCGCCGACCGAGCGGCCCACGGTGCAGGGGGTCGCGCTGCTCGTCCTGACCCTGGCGGTCGGCCTGCCCGCGCTGGCGGGGCTGTGCTGTTCGGTGCCGGGGCCCGGCATGTGAACGACCCGCCCCGGAATGTTCTCAACTGCCTTGCGGAATAGGGTGGTTACTGTTCGCAGCGGGGGAACCAAGGACGGCCTACGGGAGGTTCTGCCCTGATGAGCGTGGACGTACGGCCCGCCGTCGCCATGGACGCGGCCCCGATCTCGCACCTGCTCGCGACGGTGATCCGGCACAGCTGTACGGGTGTGCTGGCACCGGACGACGTGGCACGCATGGTGGGCACGAACTGTTCGCTGCCGCGTATCGCCGCCGAGATAGGGATACCGGGCGGCGCCCCCGGCTGGCTGGGCTGGCTGGTCGTCGCGGAGCCGGACGGCAGGATCGTCGGCGCCGCGGCCGGCGGTGTCCCCGGCGCCGGCGCGGGCGAGATCTACACCCTGTGCACCGCGCCCGACCGGCGCCGCCGGGGCATCGGCAGCGCCCTCCTGGGCGCCCTCGGCGACCGCATGCGCCTCGTCGGAGCGCGGAGCCAGCGGGTCACCCTGCTGCGGGACGGCGACCCCGCGCTGGCCTTCTTCACGGCCCGGGGCTTCGCCGGCGGGGGACGGCGGCTGGGCCGGGCCCTGTGAGCCGCCGGGGCCGGCCGCCGCGGGGGCCGGCCCCGGCGAGCGCCTCGGACCGTGGCGTACCCACGCGTTGGCGTGAACGCGCATTCCCCCTGGCTGGACCGCCGACGACGCTCCCGGACACGATGGTCGGGCGGCGTGGCCCCGGCGGCACGGGGCCCGCCCGGAGGGCCGGGACCGGCCGAGGCCACCTGGAGGAACCATGCACACACAGAC
>NZ_VOGW01000039.1:5569-11159 GCF_007896895.1 Streptomyces misionensis
ACGTGGCTGGCCACCCCGTGTGCGGCCAGGTGGGCGGCGAGCGCTTCGCGGGCGTCGGCGAGGACGGTGTAGACGTAGAAGCAGCGGCCGTCCGGGTCGGGGGGCGGCGGGGTCACCCCGCGGTCGGCGAGCGGGGTGAAGCGCTCGGTGTAGTAGGCGGCGATCTCGGCCCGCCGGGCAAGGCGGGCCGGGAATCCGGCGTAGCGGTGGGTCTGGAAGGCCGCCTGGATCTCGTCGAAGCGGCTGTTGACGCCGATGGTGTGGTGGACGAACCGGCGTCCGGCGTGCTGGCCGTGGTTGCGCAGCGTCCGCACCCGCTCGCCGAGCGCCGGGTCGCGGGTGACGACCACACCGCCCTCGCCGGGCATGCCGCACGTCTTGACCTGGACGAAGGAGTAGACGCCCGCCTCACCCCACAGTCCGGCTCGGACGCCGCGCAGCACGCCGCCCTGGGCGACCGCCGAGTCCTCCGGGAGGCGCAGTCCGTGCCGCCGGGCCAGTTCGGTGAAGCGGGGCATGTCGGCCATCACGGAGAACATGTGGGCGGGCATCACGGCCTTGGTGCGCCCGGTGACGAGCCGTTCGGCCGCGTCGGGGTCCATGGTCATGGTGTCGGGCCGGATGTCGGCGAAGACGGGGGTGGCTCCGGCGTCGACGACCGCGGAGGCCAGGGGCGCGCAGCCGAAGGCGGGCACGATCACCTCGTCGCCGGGGCCGATGTCCATGGCCCGCAGCACCAGGAAGAGCGCGGAGGTGCCGCTGGAGCAGGCGACCACGTCGGCGGCGCCGAGGTCCGCGCGCATCAGCTCTTCGAAGGCGGCGGTGCGCGCGCCCAGGATGAAACGTTGCTCCGGGTCGAGGCCCACCTCACGGACCAGGGCGATCAGCGCGGTCCGGTCGGCTTCGAAGAGGTCGGGCGGGAAGAAGGGGACGGCGGTGGGGGGCGCTGCGGTCATGCGGTGGTCCTCGTCGTGGCGAGGAAGGAGCCGATGGTGTCGCAGACGCGGTCCAGGTCGCCGGGGTCGAGATCGGGGTGGAAGGGCAGGGCCACGGCGCGCCGGGCCGCCGCCTCCGCGTGCGGGAAGGCGCCGGGCCGGTGGCCCAGGTGGGCGAAGGCGGGCTGGTGGGGCAGCGGCAGGGGGTAGTAGACCTCGGTGCCGATGCCCTGTCCGTCGAGGTGGGCGACGAGGGCGTCCCGGTGCTCCGTCTCGATCAGGTAGACGTAGTGCACGTCCCGGTCGTCCGGTCGCTCGGCGGTGGTCCGCGGCAGCCGGACGATCCCGGGCACGTCCCGCAGCCGGGCGGTGTAGGCGGCGGCGAGTTCGGCGCGGCGCGCGATCTGCTCCTCCAGGACGGTCAGCTTGGCGAGCAGGACGGCCGCCTGGATGTCGTCCATCTTGCTGTTCACGCCCGGCAGCGCGCTCTCGGTGGAGATGGCCGGGAAGTCGTTGAGCGTACGGCCGGTCCTGCCGTGGTGGCGCAGGGCCGCGACGGTGTCCGCCACCTGCGGGTCGTCGGTGAGCACGGCCCCGGCGTCGCCGAGCGCGCCGAGCGTCTTGGAGGGGAAGAAGGACAGGACGCCGCCCGCGCCGTGCAGGCCCGCGTGGACGCCGTGCCGGCGCATGCCGATCGCCTCGGCGCTGTCCTCGACGACCGTCAGGCCGTGCCGCCGGGCGACGGCGCCGATGGCCGCCATGTCGGCCATGGTGTGGAAGAGGTGCACCGGCATCACGAACCGGCTGCGCGGGGTGACGGCGGCGTCGAGCGCTGCGGGGTCCATCGCGTGGGTGCGCGGGTCGATGTCGACGAACTCCGGGTGCCCGCCCGCGAGTACGACGGCGGAGGCGGTGGCGAAGAAGGAGTACGCCGGCACCAGGACTCCGTCGCCGGGGCGCAGTCCGCAGGCGCGCAGCAGGAGCACGAGCGCGTCGGTGCCGCTGTTGACGCCGATCACATGCCGGGCGCCGGTGTAGTGCGTGAGCGCCGTCTCGAGCTGTCCGACCTGTTGTCCGTGGCTGAATTTGCCACTGCGGAAAACGTCCTCCAACGCGTTTTCGATGGTCGGCCACAATTGTTCGAAAGTGGCGACCTGAGAGAAGAAGGGAATCGGTTCGGCCGTTCCCGAAGTGGTCGGCGACGCGTGCCCGGCCCGCGCCCGGAGCTGTCCACTGGAAGGCAATTCTCACCCGCCTCATCGTTTCTGTGGATTGACCGGCAACGCTAGTCGTACTTCCCGTCGGCGGAGAAAGGAAAGGATCATCTTCACACTTTGTGGGTAACGGGGTTCCGGATCACTTGACCCTTTCCCGGCCCGGCCGCAATAGTCTTGCGGCGCAACGGAGTTGTGCGCGACGCGACGCGAACCGCGTGTTCCACGCCCGATGTTCTCCTTCCTCTTTTCTCCCAGGAGGCCCTGTGCTGCAGCCCCTCGTGGTCGGGCTCGGCCGCTCCGGCTCCGGACTGCACCTGAGGACGCTTATCCGGCTGGCCCGGCGCACCGCGGACGCGGGTGGTCCGCTCGTCGCCCTGCCCGCGGTCGGCTGCGACCCGCGCGCCGGCGCGCTGCGGGTGCCGGGCGCGCCCGGCGAGGTCACCGTCGTCAGCACGCTGGACCAGGCGCTGGACCAGGTGGATCCGGCCGCGACGGTGGCTCATGTGTGCACCCCGCCCCGGCTGCGCCACGAGGTGGTCGCGCGCCTGGCCGGACACGGCGTGCGCCGGCTCGTCGTGGAGAAACCCCTCGCCGCCTCCGCGGCGGAACTCGACGCCCTGGTGCGGCTGCGCGAGCAGGAGGGCCTCGACCTGGCGGTCGTGGCGCACTGGACCAGCTCCCGGCTCGCCGGCCGGCTGCGCCGCCTGATCCGCGGCGGACGGCTCGGCCCGCTCCGCCGGATCACCGTGGACCAGCACAAGCCCCGCTTCCTGCGGTCGCTGACCACGGACGGGCACCCCACCGCCCTGGACGTGGAGATCCCCCACTCCCTGGGGCTCGCGCTCGATCTGGCCGGCCCCGCCGAACTCCGCGCCGCGCGCTGCTGGGACCTGCGCCTCGCGGACCGGGCGCTGCCCCGACTCGGCGGCGCCCACGTGGAGTTGGCACACCGCTCGGGGGTGAGCACCCTGCTCCGTTCCGACCTCGGCGCACCGGTCAGACAGCGCAGCGTCGTCTGCGAGTTCGAGGGCGGCACGGCCACCGCGCACTTCCCGCTGAGCGAGGACGACGACCACGCCCAGCTCGTCGTGTCCCCGTTCGGCCACGGTACGGCGTGCGCACCGGACGGCGAGGGCGAGGCCGGCCACCACGTCTTCCGCGACGACGCCCTGACCGACTTCCTCGAGTGCGCCTACCGGAACTTCGCCTCCGGGACGGCGGGAGCCGCGAACTTCCCGCTCGCCTGTGCGGCCACCCGGCTGCTGTGCGCGGCCCGCGAGCACTGCGCCGCCGTACCGCAGGCCCCCGCGGGGAGCCGCTGACATGCCCGGACAAAACACCGCGGGCCACGGCCCGTTCGGGCCGCTGACCGGCATCGGGGACGAGGCCGCGCCCGGCGCCGACGGTCAGCTGGCCGCCCTGCGCCGCCTGGGCTGGACGACCGTCGAACTGCGCAACATCGACGGCACCGCGCTGGCCGACCTCTCCCCCACCGCCTTCGGCGCGCTCACCCGGCGCCTGGCGGACGCGGGCGTCACCGTGACCGCCGTGGCGTCCCGGATCGGCAACTGGTCGCGCCCGATCACCGGCGACATCGGCCGGGACCTCGCCGAACTCGATGTGCTCGCCGAGCGGTGCGCCGCTCTCGGCTGCCGACTGGTGCGGATCATGTCGTACCCGAACGACGGCCTCGCGGAAGGCGATTGGGCGGACCGCGTGCTGGCCCGCACCGCCGTCCTCGCGGACCGCGCCGAGCGGGCGGGGCTGGTGCTCGTGCACGAGAACTGCGCGGGCTGGGCCGGGGACCGGGCCGACCGGGCGCTGCGGCTGCTGCGCGCCGTCGACAGCCCGGCGCTGCGTCTGCTGTTCGACACCGGCAACGGCGTCCCGTACGGCTACGACGCCCCCGCGATGCTCCGCGACCTCGCCCCCCATGTCGCCCACGTCCACATCAAGGACGCCGTGCGCCTGCCGGACGGCTCCACCGCCTACACCCTGCCCGGCGAGGGCGAGGCCGGGGTGGCGCGGTGCCTGCGCATCCTGGCGGACCACGGTTACACCGGAGCGCTCTCCCTCGAACCGCACCTCTGCGTGCGCCCCCACGAGGGACTGAACCGGGCCGGCGCGGACGCCGCCGATCTGTTCGTACGGGCCGGACAGGCGCTGGCCGCGCTGCTGGACCACGCCTCGCCGGACGGCCCGGCGTGAGCGCTCTGTTCACCGGCCGGCACCGCGAACTGCTGCTGGACCTGCTGCGCCTGCCGAGCGTCAATCCGCTGGAGGCCGGACCGGAGGATCCGCCGTCCCGGCTGCCGGACGCCCTGGAGCGCTATGCGGCGGCCGCCGCGCGGGCCGGGTTGCGCACGGTCCGCCTCGCCGCACCGCGCGCCTCCTGCCTGGACCGCCCGGACGTGCCGGCCACGGTCCGCGCCGCCGCCCGCGATCCCCGGTTCCTCGCCGGTCAGCCCAGTCTGCTGCTGCGGCTGGGGCCCGAACGCCCCCGTGCGGACACGGTGCTGTTCAACGTGCACCTGGACACCGTCGCCGGGCACACCCCGCCGGTCTTCGACGGCGCGCGGTTCACCGGGCGGGGCGCGGTCGACGCCAAGGGGCCCGCCGTCGCGCTGCTCGCCGGACTGGAGGCCGCCGCCTCCCACCCCGCCGTCGGGCGGGACGTCACCGTGCTGCTCCAGGCCGTCGCCGGGGAGGAGGGCGGGGCCCTGGGCACCTACGGCACCCGCCCGCTGCTGGAGGCCGGGCACCACGGGCGGCTCAACGTGTTCTGCGAGCCGACCGGCCTGCGCGCGCTGCCCCGGGCCACGGCCGCCATGACCGCGCGGATCACCGTCGCGGGCGAGGACGCGGTGGACGACCGCCCGGACGCCGGGCACAACGCCACCGTGCTGCTCGGCTTCCTCGCCCAGCACCTCGCCGCCCGGCTGGACGGTGCCGTGCCCGGCACCCGGGTCTGCGTCGCCGGGCTGCACACCGGCCGCATCCACAACCGCGTCCACGGCACCGGCACGCTGCTGCTGAACCTGTCGTACCGGCGCACCCGCGACGGCGCGGCCCTGGAGACCGCGGTGGACGGGCAGCTCGCCGACGGCCTGCGCCGCTTCGGCGAACTCTTCGGCTCCACCCGGGAGTTCGCCCGCACCGCACGGGACGCGGCCCGTATCACCCGGCTCGGCTGGGACAAGCGGGGGCTGCCCGCCCTGGACAACCACGACCCGTGGGCCGAGGCCCTGCTGGCCCGGGCGGGCGCCCGGCCTCCGGCCGACGACCCCGGTTTCACCTGTGACGCCGTCTGGGCCGCGGGGCTGGACGGCGCCTTCACCGCCGTGCTGGGCCCCGGCTCGCTCGCGGCCAACCGCGCCCACGCGCCCGGCGAGTTCGTCGACCTCGCCGATCTGGAGGACTTCGCGGACGTCGTACGAC
>NZ_VOGW01000003.1 GCF_007896895.1 Streptomyces misionensis
GGGTTCTCCACCCGCCCCCGCGTATTCACCCGTGCGGCCGGGCGCTCGGAGTGAACCGGGGGAGCGGAAGGGGGCGCGTTCCGCGTCCGCCCCGCCTCGACGATCATCGCGTGCCTACCGTCGGCACAGGCACGGGGCACGGGCGGGGAGGCACGACCATGACGACACGAATCCCGCGATCCGACAGCACCCACGGCAGGATGCCGCACGGCACGGGTGACAGGGCGAGCGGGACGGGACCGGGTGACCCGGCGCGGACGGCCCGGGACGGGCAGGCACCCGTGCCGGTCGGGACGGGCGCGGCCCGGGACACCGTCGTCCGGACGCACGCCCCCCTCCCGGCCGTCCACGCCACCGGGGCCGACCCGCTGGTCCGCATCCACGACCTCGCCGGCCGCCCGCGCGGCCTCGGTTTCCTCGCCGATCACCACGGCACCCTGCTCACCAGCCACGAAGCCGTGGCCGGTCTCGACCGGCTGGTGCTGCGGGCCGGGGACCGCACCCACGTGGCCCACGCCGACGCCGTGACCGAGCTGCCCGAGCGCGATCTGGCCCTGGTGCGCACCGAGGGCCTGGGCGCGCCCCCGCTGCCGCTGGCCGCGCGGGAGGAGGCCGAGGCCGGGACCTACGTGCGGATCGCGGCCGGCTGCTGGCGGGAGGCCCGGGTGCTGGCCGCCACCGAGGTGTCGTACGGCCGCCACCTCGTGACCGCGCTGGAGCTGGCCATCGGCACGGCGGGCCGGGACGCGCTGCGGCCCGGCGGCGGGGCGGCCGGGGGACCGGTGCTGGACGCCCGTACCGGGGCCGTCCTCGGCGTGGTCGGCACCGCGCTGCGCGCCGCCCCGCACGCGCGCACGGCCGCCGACCGCGAACTGCTCTCCCGCGCCGCCCGCACCCTGCTCGCCCGCCGGGCCGACCCCGCCCTGCACGGCGCCGCCCACGCCCTCCTGGCCACCGATCCCGTCACCCGCGAGCGGCACCTGGCCGAGGCGCTGCGCCACTTCGCCGACGGCGACCCGCTCATCGGGCCGACCGCCCTGCTGCCCGCCCTGACCAGCCATCCGGAACCGGTCCTCAAGGCCTTCCGGACCCGGCTGCGCGGCCCGCACCGGGAGGCGGCCCGGTGCCTGCGGCGCCTGCTCGCCGACGTCACCACCCCGGCCCTCGCCCGCCGCGCGGCCACCCTGCTGCGGGAGGCGGTGCGGCCACACCCGGAGACCGCCGGCCGCGTCGCCGCCGCCATCGACCGCCGGCTGGCCGGGACCGCCGCCCACCCGGCACTGTTCCCGCTCGTCACCGGCCTGCTCGAGGACGGCCCCGAGCCACTGCGGGCCGCGCTCGCCACCGTCCTCACCGCTCCCGGCGCACCGCGCCGGGAACTCCTGGAAATCCTGCTCGACCGCGAGCGGGAACCCTCCGTCCTGGACGCCGTGCTGCACGCGGCGGCGGGCGGGGACCACGAGGCGGAACGCGACCTGGTGCACCGCACCGGACTGCTCCTCGGCCGCACCCCGGAGGGCGCCACCCGCTTCGACCGCGCCCTGGTCGACCTGGGCCGGCACGTCCCCGGCTTCGCCGCCCGGATGGCCCGCCGGCTCGCCGAGGCCCCGGACGACTGGGACGCCGTCGTGGGTCCCAGCACCCGCCGCACCCTGGAGATCCTGGCGGGCGCGCGCGTACCGGCCTGAGACCGCTCCCATGCCGTCCCGGCGACGTGCGCCAGGTCACAGCGCCCCTACCGATGCGGGCCCCCGGCATCCGGCATGGCACCCTTAGACCTGCACAAGAGTCAAGGTGGACACGGACACGGGTCGAGGAGCGGTCACAGTGCAGCGCTGGCGTGGCTTGGAGGACATCCCCGAGGACTGGGGGCGCAGCGTCGTCACCATCGGTTCCTACGACGGTGTCCACCGCGGCCACCAGCTGATCATCAAGCACGCCGTCGACCGGGCCCGGGAACTGGGCGTACCGGCCGTCGTCGTCACCTTCGACCCGCACCCCAGCGAGGTCGTGCGCCCCGGCAGCCACCCGCCGCTGCTCGCCCCGCACCACCGCCGCTGCGAGCTGATGGCCGGGCTGGGCGTCGACGCGGTCCTGATCCTCCCCTTCACCACCGAGTTCTCCAAGCTGTCGCCCGCCGACTTCGTGGTGAAGGTCCTGGTGGACAAGTTGCACGCCAAGGCGGTCGTGGAGGGCCCGAACTTCCGCTTCGGCCACAAGGCGGCGGGCAACGTCGACTTCCTCACCGAGCAGGGCAAGGTCTACGACTTCGAGGTCGAGGTCGTCGACCTGTACGTGTCCGGTACGGCGGGCGGCGGACAGCCGTTCTCCTCGACCCTCACCCGGCGCCTGGTCGCCGAGGGCGACGTCGCGGGCGCCCGGGAGATCCTGGGCCGCCCGCACCGGGTGGAGGGTGTCGTCGTGCGCGGCGCCCAGCGCGGCCGTGAGATGGGCTTCCCCACCGCCAACGTGGAGACCCTGCCGCACACCGCCGTCCCCGCCGACGGCGTGTACGCGGGCTATCTGCACGCCCAGGGCGAGATCATGCCGGCCGCGATCTCGGTGGGCACCAACCCGCAGTTCGACGGCACCGAGCGCACGGTGGAGGCCTACGCCATCGACCGCGTCGGCCTCGACCTGTACGGCCTGCACGTCGCCGTCGACTTCCTCGCCTACGTCCGCGGCCAGGCGAAGTTCGACTCGCTCGAGGCGCTGCTGGAGCAGATGACGGCGGATGTGTCGCGGTGCCGGGAGATCGTGGCGGCGGAGGGCTAGTTGTTCTGTCCGGGGAGGTTGTGGACAGGTGAGCCAGGTCTCGGCTGAGAGATCTTGAACGGGTGAGGGCCTTCCGGGTTTGGTGTGGATTGCGACGTCTACACCAACCAGAAAGGCCCTCGTGGTCCACCGTAATGCACCCCTGACCGAGACCGGCCGCCTGCGTCTGGCGCGATGCGTGGTCGAGGACGGCTGGCCGCTTCGGCGGGCCGGCGAACGCTTCCAGGTCTCGCCCACCACGGCCCAGCGGTGGGCCGACCGTTACCGCCGGCTCGGCGAGGCGGGCATGGCCGACCGCTCGAGCCGGCCCTACCACAGCCCTGGCCGCACTCCGACCCGCACCGAGCGACGGGTCATCAAGGTCCGCCTGGCGCGCAGGTGGGGGCCGGCCCGCATCGCGCACTTTCTGCACCTGGTGCCTTCGACCGTGCACCGTGTCCTGACCCGCTACGGCCTGGCCCGCCTGACCCATCTCGACCGGGCCACGGGCCACGTCGTGCGCCGCTACGAACGCGAGCGGCCCGGCGAACTGGTGCATGTGGACATCAAGAAGCTGGGCAACATCCCCGACGGCGGCGGGCACAAGGTCCACGGCAGGGCCCAGGGCGGCCGCAACAGCTCCGCGCACCGCGACCCCGCCCGGCCCCGCACCGCCGGCGGCCGTCCCAACCTCGGCTACAGCTACCTGCACACCGCCGTCGACGACCACTCCCGCCTGGCCTACAGCGAGATCCATGCGGACGAGAAGAAGGAGACCGCCACCGGCTTCTGGCAGCGGGCCCACGCCTTCTTCACCCATGCCGGGATCACCGTCGAACGGGTGCTGACCGACAACGGCTCCTGCTACCGCTCACACGACTGGCGCGATGCCCTGGCAGCAGCCGGGATCGTCCACAAGCGAACCCGGCCCTACCGACCCCAGACGAACGGCAAGGTCGAACGCTTCAACCGCACCCTGCTGGACGAGTGGGCCTACGCCCGCCCCTACCGGTCAGAAACCGAGCGCCGCGAAGCGTTCCCGCAGTGGCTGCACACATACAATCACCACCGCGGACACACCGCACTGAAAGGGCAACCACCCGCCAGCCGCGTCCCCAACCTCACGGGTCAGTACAGCTAGCCTGGAGTTGTTCGGGCGGCCGTTCGGGCCAGGGAGTCCTCCTGGCGGCGATCTTGTGGCCGAGTGGGCGCGGGGCACGCGTCCGCCCTCCGATTTACGCGTGGGTTCCCGGGTTCCATGAGTCCATGAGGTCGAGGCGCCGCACAGGGCCGGCGCGCACATCACAGACCTTCCGCTCCGTCGGCCGGGCGCGTGAACCAGGCGGGAGTACGGAGATGGCTTGGAATATCACCGGTACGTACCTCGAGAGCTGCAACTGCGAGACCGTGTGCCCGTGCACCACATCGGGCCTGACCGCGCCCGCCGACAACGAGCGCTGCCAGGTGACCCTCGCGTTCCACGTCGCGCGGGGTGAGGTCGGTGGTGTGGACGTGGCGGACCGCAGCGTCGTCGTCTTCGCCGACGCGCCCCGCGTGATGGCCGACGGCGGCTGGCAGGTCGTGCTGTACATCGACGCTTCGGCCGACGACGGCCAGGCGGACGCGCTGGGCAAGGTCTTCTCCGGCCAGGTGGGCGGGCCGATGGTGGCGCTCGTCCCGCTCATCGGCGAGGTGCCCGGCGTCGAACGCGCGTCCATCGACTTCCACGACGACGGTCGCCGCCACGCGGTGCGGGTGGCGGACGCCATCGACATCGAGGTCGAGGACCAGGTCGCTCCCCAGTTCGGTGCGGACGGTCCCGTGATGGGGCTGACCGGCATGTTCCACCCGGCGAGCAGCACGCTGACGATCGCCCGGTCGACGCGGGCCCTCGGCAAGGACGTACACGGCCGCTCGTGGGACTTCACCGGCCGCAACGCGCACTCGGCGCCCTTCTCGTGGTCGGCGTGACCCGGACGGCGATCACCGTCCGCCACGGTGCGGGCCACCCGGGGGCGGTGCTGCTCACGGCGGCCGTGGCCTGGGCATGGGTGGTGCTGCGCCGGGGGGACATGGGGTCCGGGGCCATGGCCTGGGAACTGCCCGCGTTCCTGGGCATGTGGACCGTCATGATGGCCGCGATGATGCTGCCGGCCACGGCGCCCGTCGCCGCGTTGTACGCGCGGACGGCCCCCGTGCACCGGACGCCGCGCGTGATCGCCTTCACCGCCGGCTACGTGCTGGTCTGGTCCGCCGCCGGGCTGTCGGCATACGCCCTGGCCAGCGGCGCGACGCACCTCGCGACCACGCGTCCCGCGGCCGGAACCGCGGCGGCCGCCGCCGTCTTCGCCGCCAACGGCGCCTACCAGCTCAGCCCCCTGAAGGATCTCTGCCTCACCAAGTGCCGTTCGCCGATCGGCCTGCTGCTGCGCTACGCGTCGTACCGCGGCCCCTCGCGCCACCTGCGCGCCGGAGCGCACCACGGCGGCTTCTGCCTGGGCTGCTGCTGGTCCTTGATGCTGCTGTTCATGGCGTTCGGGGTGATGAATCCGTGGGCCATGGTGGGACTGGCCGCCGTCGTGACCGCGGAGAAGCGCCTGCCGCGGGGCCGTCTCGTCGCCCGCGCCGCCGGCCTCGCCTCGCTCGCGCTCGCGATCGCGGTCTTCTGGGCGCCCCTGCTGGCACCCGACCTCACGGGCGGCGGCATGGGCGGGGACGGGACTGCGCCACGCGTGACACGCGCCGTGCCGGGGAGCCGCCGGCCGCACGGCGAACGGCCGTCGCCCGAGATGAACCCGGGCGACGGCCGTTCGGAGGTGGTGCGTCAGTTGGAGAAGTACAGGTACTTCCACGAGCCGTACGTCGTCGTGTTGACGTTGTCGCCCGAGGAGTTGTTGATGTACGACGAGCGCATGCGGGCCTTGATGCCGGAGGTGCCGGGGGCGCCCAGGCTCACGGCCGACTTGCCGTTGGAGGCGAGCTTGAAGTACTCCGGGCTGCCGTCGGCGGTGTACCACTTGCCGCCGTAGTAGACCTGGAGGTCCATGCGCTGCTTGCGGCCCGGGTAGTACGTCATGGTCGTGGTGAGCAGCGGGTCGGTGTTCTTGTGGAACCAGTAGTACGTCGTCGAGCCGATCTTGGCTGTCTTGTAGTTCTTCGTCACCACGGTGGACGTCTTCACCTTGGCGTAGCCCGTGGACCTGACCGTCCGCGGCTTGAAGTGGGAGTCGCCCTTGAAGACCGCGGTGACGTCCGTGTCGCGGGTCATGTCGACCGTCGCGGAGATGTTCCCGTGGGAGTCGACCTTCCCGGACTTGAGCAGCTTGTTGGGCTTGTCGCCGCCGTAGGGGTTGGCCCAGATCTCGACCGTGCGGTTCTTGTAGGTCGCCCCGAGGTGCGCCGTGAACTTCACGTCGGCGCCGTAGGAGTACACCTTGCCGTTGTTGTTCAGGCTCAGCGCGGTGGTGGCGCGGGAGACGTCGACCTTGTCGGACGCGGTGACCGCGGAGTGCGCGGCGTCGCCCGCGTACGTCACCTTGTAGGTGACCGTGCCGCCGGCGGGCGGGGTGTCGGAGAAGGAGTACGTGCCGTCCGTCCGCACCGTGACGGCGGACAGCGCCTTGCCGCTCGGGGAGTCCAGGTCGACCCGGGTGACCTGGAGCTTCACGCCGGCCGGCAGCGGGACCGTCGCGGTCAGCTTGCCGGTGACGGTGAGCGCCTTGCCGCGGGTGGCGCTGGCCGGGGCGTTGACCGTCAGGGCCGGGTTGTTCAGCGCCGGGCCGGTGAGCACCTTGAGGGTGTAGCCGACGTTCTGGGCGTCCGAGCCGACCAGCGCGAAGAGCCGGGAATTGTCCGGCGCCCAGGCGAGGCCGGCCGTCTGTGAGGTGCCCTCGTCGTAGGTGTGCAGCGGCAGGGTGGCATTGGGCTGGTACGTCACGATCCTGCCGCCGTTGACCTGGGCGACGAGTCCGTTGGAGGCGACGTCGGCGAACTGGCCGCTCGGGTAGGAGCCGGCGGCCTTGAACGTGCCGTCCGCGTAGGCGTCCCGGTCCCGGCCGTTGACCAGCACCTGCTTGCCGCCGGGCACCAGGTCGATGTCCCCGATGCCGCTGTTCAGCGAGTAGTCGCCGTTGTGCCAGGCGACCAGGGCGGCCTTGCCGCTGGAGACGTCGAGCACGGCCATCGAGTCCGTGGACAGCCCGGTCTCGGCGACGCCGAGGATGCCCGGCTGGGACGGGTCGGTGTCCAGCAGGGCCTGGCCCCAGATGCCGACCGAGGTGCCCTCGGTCGGGAACTGCGCCAGCGACACCGGGTCGGTGCCGCTCGCCGGGTCCACCGACGGGTCGACGGAACCGAGGTCGCCGTTCCACTGGTCGCCGTAGGAGAACCAGACCTTGCCGCCGCTGAACGCGACGTGGCGCGGGCCGGTGTTGGTGGCGACGGTGTAGCGGGCCTTGACGGCGAGCGTGTTCGCGTCGATGGCCCAGATCTCGTGGATCTGCGGCGCGGCCGCGTAGACGGTCGACCCGTCGTCCGAGACCGCGAGATCGCTGACGCCGGTGACTCCGGCGACCGAACCGAGGACGGCACCGGAGTAGGCGGTGGCCGTGACGGTGCCGCTCGTGCTGTCGCCGACGAACACCCGCTGCGCGGGTCCGTCCACCGCGAGGCCGCCGGGCGAGGTGACATGGGCGGTCGGAGCGGCCGACGCGGTGCCGACGGCACCGAGGCTCAGCGCAGCCGAGCCGAAGAGGACCGCGAGCGCCGTCGCGGTCGAGATGCTGCGCATACGCACAGTGCTGCTACCCCCACAAGGAAACCCGGTGCGTGACCGGGGAGATGAGTGCGCCGCGCAGCACCCGGACGTGACCGCCGTGATGCGGTGACGCGCGGGGCGCGGCTGCTGGAGGCAGCGTATGGCATGGCTGTGACAATTGTGCAGGGGTTTTGGTATGAGCGGGACGGGGGCCGGTGCGGAGCCCGTCCGCACCGGCCCGCTCGACGGCCGTTCCACGACGATGCCACCGCGGGACCGCTCCACGACGATGCCGTCCCGGAACCGTCCTACGGCGACGCCGCCCTGCAGACCGTCCTACGGCGATGCCGCCTTACAGGCCGTCCTACGGCGATGCCGCCTTAGGCCGTCCTACGGCGATGCCGCCCTACGGACCGTCCTACGGCGATGCCGTCGTCAGCCGCACTGGCAGGGGCCGCCCGACTGGCAGCCGCAGCCGCAGCCGGAACCGCAGCCGCACGCGGCGACCAGCGGCAGGCTTCTGATCTGCGCGACCTGTTCGGTCTCGCGCTCCTGCGTGGGGTCGGGGGTGGTGCTGGGGGAGTCGGCCATGGGTCCCTCCTAGACGCCGGGGCCAGGTAGCGGGGGCTGAAGCCCTCGCCCATTTCATGCCCGCGCCCCCGGGCGCATCAACGGCGCACGGAGGCGCCCCCCGGCCGGTGCCGCCGGACTGCCCCGCCGGGCTAGGCCCCTTCGACCCCCGTCACCGGCTGGATGTCCGCCTGGAGCTCGTCCGCGTGCTCGCCGGTGACCAGGTAGACGACGCGCTTGGCGACGGCGACGGCGTGGTCGGCGTAGCGCTCGTAGTAGCGGCCGAGGAGGGTGACGTCGACGGCCGTCTCGATGCCGTGCTTCCAGCGGTCGTCGATGAGGTGCTGGAAGAGGGTGCGGTGCAGCAGGTCCATCTCGTCGTCGTCCTGCTCCAGCTGGAGCGCGAGGTCGACGTCCTTGGTCACGATGACCTCCGCGGCCTTGGCCATCAGACGCTGCGCGAGCTGGCCCATCTCCAGGATGGTCGCGTGCAGGTCCTGCGGGACGGCCCGCTCGGGAAAGCGCAGCCGGGCCAGCTTCGCCACGTGCTGGGCGAGGTCGCCGGAGCGCTCCAGGTCGGCCGACATGCGCAGCGAGGTGACGACGATCCGCAGATCGGTGGCCACCGGCTGCTGGCGGGCCAGCAGCGCTATCGCCCGGGCCTCCAGGTCGTGCTGGAGCTCGTCGACCTTCTGGTCCGCCTCGATCACGTTCTCGGCGAGCTTCAGGTCGGCGTCCAGCATGGCGGTCGTGGCGCGCCCGATGGCCGAGCCGACCAGCCGGGCCATCTCCACCAGACCGTCGCCGATCGAGTCCAGTTCCTCGTGGTACGCGTCCCGCATCAGGGTTCCCTCTCGTACGTGTGCTTCGGGGGTTCGGGGTCGTTGTCCGGGGGCCCGGCGGCAAAACCGGCGGCACGAACCCCACGCTCCCACGTTCCGCCCCGTACGCGTCCGTTTCCGGCTTCCCGAATGAACCGGTACTGGCTCCCAGGTGAACTCTGGGCGACGAGTGTTCGAGGTCGCACGCTCACGGCTGTGGGCACCTCCCGCCCCATGCCTAACCTGGACGCATGGACGTGAACGCGGCGGTCGCCGCAGCGGCAGCGATCGCCGGAGTGCTCACCGGCGTCATCGCCATGCTGGCGTTCCGCTGGAGCGAACGCGACCAGAAGCGACCGACCAGGACTTCCTTGCACACAGATCCCGTACTCCCGCCCGGCGTGGACACCGTTCTCTCGGTGCTGCGCTCCTCCGCCGTCGTTCTCGACGAGGCCGACGCCGTCGTCAAGGCCAGCTCCGCCGCCTACGCCCTCGGGCTGGTGCGCGGCGGCAAGCTGTCCATCGAGCCGATGCTCCAGATGGCCCGGGACACGCGAAGAGACGGCGAGATACGCCAGGTCGAACTGGATCTGCCCCGGCGCGGCAGCGGACGCGGCGAGGCCCTCGCCGTCTCCGCGCGCGTGGCGCCGCTCGGCTCCCGCCTGGTCCTGCTGCTGGTCGAGGACCTGACCGAGGCCCGCAGGATCGAGGCCGTACGACGCGACTTCGTGGCCAATGTGAGCCATGAGCTCAAGACCCCGGTCGGCGCCCTGTCCCTGCTGTCCGAGGCCGTCATGGACGCCTCCGACGACCCCGAGGCCGTGCAGCGCTTCGCGGGCCGCATGCAGATCGAGGCGACCCGGCTGACCAACCTGGTGCAGGAGCTGATCGACCTGTCCCGGGTGCAGAACGACGACCCCCTGGAGGACGCCGAGTCCGTCCAGGTGGACGAGCTGGTCGCCGAGGCCGTCGACCGCTGCCGCCACCAGGCGGGCACCAAGCAGATCACCATGGCCGCCGGAGGCACCGCGGACCTGCATGTCTGGGGCAACCGGGGCCAGCTGGCCGCCGCCCTCGGCAACCTGGTCGAGAACGCCGTGAACTACTCCCCGGCCCGCACCCGCGTCGGCATCGCCGCCCGCCGGGTGAGCGCGCCCGGCGGTGACATGATCGAGCTGGCCGTGACCGACCAGGGCATCGGCATCTCGGACAAGGACAAGGAGCGCATCTTCGAGCGCTTCTACCGGGTCGACCCGGCCCGCTCCCGGGCGACCGGCGGCACGGGCCTGGGCCTCGCCATCGTCAAGCACGTGGTCGCCTCGCACGGCGGGGAGGTCACGGTCTGGAGCGCCGAGGGCCAGGGCTCCACCTTCACCCTCAGACTGCCGGAGGCGGGCGCGGCCCGCGACCGCGCGCAGCACCACGAGCCCGGCCTCGAGGACGAGGCCGGCGATTCCACCGAGTCATCCCCGTACGAACCGCTTCCCGCCCCGGAGGTCCTTCCGTGACCCGAGTGCTCGTCGTCGAGGACGAGGAGTCCTTCTCCGACGCCCTGTCGTACATGCTCCGCAAGGAGGGCTTCGAGGTCGCCGTCGCGGCGACCGGCCCCGACGGCCTCGACGAGTTCGAGCGCAACGGCGCCGACCTCGTCCTGCTCGACCTGATGCTGCCGGGGCTGCCCGGCACCGAGGTCTGCCGCCAGCTGCGCGGCCGCTCCAACGTCCCCGTGATCATGGTGACCGCGAAGGACAGCGAGATCGACAAGGTCGTCGGTCTCGAGATAGGAGCGGACGACTACGTCACCAAGCCCTTCTCCTCCCGTGAGCTGGTCGCCCGCATCCGCGCGGTGCTGCGCCGGCGCGGGGAGCCGGAGGAGGTCACCCCGGCCGCGCTGGAGGCCGGTCCGGTCCGCATGGACGTCGACCGGCACGTGGTGACCGTCGGCGGCTCCAAGGTCGACCTGCCGCTCAAGGAGTTCGACCTGCTGGAGATGCTGCTGCGCAACGCCGGCCGGGTGCTGACCCGGATGCAGCTCATCGACCGGGTCTGGGGGGCCGACTACGTGGGCGACACCAAGACCCTGGACGTGCACGTCAAGCGGCTGCGCGCCAAGATCGAGCCGGACCCGGGCGCGCCGCGCTACCTGGTGACGGTGCGCGGCCTCGGCTACAAGTTCGAGCCGTAAGCCGTAAGCCGTAAGCCGTAAGCCGTAAGCCGTAAGCCGTAAGCCGTAAGCCGTGAGCCGTAAGCCGTACGGCGGCCTGCGGTACGCCGAAGGGCGGCTCCCCGGACCGGGGAGCCGCCCTTCGGCTTGGCCGTACGACCGCTCAGTGGCCCGCGGCCGACTGGGACGAGGAGTCGCTCGGGGAGACGCCGGTGCCCGTGCCGGTCGTGGCGGTGCCGGTCGTCGCGCTGCCGCTCGCGGTGGCCGACGGGTTCGCCGAGCCGTGGGCGCCGGGCTTGGCGCTGCCGGAGGCGGTGGCGCCGGCGGCCGGGGAGCCGGTGGCCGCGGGCGAGGGGATCTGGCTCGGGCCCCACTTGTCGAAGTAGCTGGTGGCCGGGACCACGAAGGCGCGCAGGCTCACCGCGCCGGCCTTGCTGAAGGTGAAGGTGATCGGCTGGGCGTTGCCGTCCTGGACGCTGCCGCGGCCGCCGGGGATCTCGGCGGAGGCGTTGCCCGGGCCGCCGAGCATCAGGGAGCCGTGGGCCGGCACGGTCAGGCTCTGGCCCTTGGCCGGGGTGAGCTTCACGGTGTCGCTGGTGCCCGGGAGGGTGACCGACTGGAGGGTCTGGTCGGTGGCGCCCTGGTTGAACAGCCGCGCGGAGACCACGGCCGGGCCCGTTGCCTTCGGGTCGGGCTGGGTGATGACCATGGCGTTCTGGATCTTGATGTCGCCGACGGTCGTCGCCGCGTTGTCCGGCTTGATCTGCAGGGTCTGCGAGTCGTTGCCGGCGCCGCAGGCGGCGAGTGAGGCGATCGAGAAGGCAATGGCAGAGGCGGCGAGGGCGCCGCGTCGAAGGCTGCTGCTCACGGCGGCGGCAACTCCTTGAACGCAGGGGCGGCTTCCTTGTAAAGCCGCCCTAAGTGTCTGTCCGGCGGCCCCAGGTTACCGAGCCGTTCCCGCGCGGCCGCACCCGACCCTCCCCCCGGCGTCCGGCATCCCGCCAGGTGGGGGTACCCGGCGCCGCCGTCGGCACACGTGTCACTCCTGTCACAAGGGGCTCTTCAGCCACTTTGCCGAGGTCGGGTACGCCATTCGTATAACCGCGCGCGAAATCTCCGTGAAGGAATGCGTGATCAACCCTGATATTGATCACGGCATCACCCGTCCGGCGGCCCTCGATCAATTTCGGAAACGGCACGCATCGCTCCTCGGCCACCGAACGGAGTAGCGGAAGTCGTACGCTTGGAACCGGACAAAACGGGACGTTCGTCCACTTGGGGCGGGCGCGTGAGGCGTGTAACGTACGCGTTTCGCCCTGTCCGGACAGCCCCTCCCACCTGCGAATTCCCGCCTTCCGGGGCCCCGCGCAGCACGTTCCGGTTGCAGTTGTCAAGCCCCGAGATATGCCCTGACCTGCGAAAACGCCATTCAGAAGACGCCGTATCCGTGTTACCCTGGATAGCCACGGAAGGGGTACCTGTCACATGACGTTCAAGGTTGGCGACACCGTGGTCTATCCCCATCACGGGGCCGCGCTGATCGAGGCTATCGAAACTCGCCAGATCAAAGGCGTGGACAAGACCTACTTGGTGCTGAAGGTCGCCCAGGGTGACCTGACGGTACGTGTGCCAGCGGACAATGCGGAGTTCGTCGGCGTGCGTGATGTGGTCGGTCAGGACGGACTCGACCGGGTCTTCGAGGTACTGCGCGCGCCGTACGCCGAGGAGCCCACGAACTGGTCCCGTCGTTACAAGGCAAACCTGGAGAAGCTCGCCTCCGGCGATGTCATCAAGGTCGCGGAAGTCGTGCGTGACCTGTGGCGTCGGGAGCGCGAGCGCGGACTGTCCGCCGGTGAGAAGCGCATGCTCGCCAAGGCCCGCCAGATTCTGGTGAGCGAGCTCGCCCTCGCGGAGAACACGAACGAGGACAAGGCCGAGGCCCTGCTCGACGAGGTGCTCGCCTCCTGACGTGCCCGCGCCGTGGGTGGCGACGGCCGGTCGGCTGACCGGCTGATCCGCCCCGCACACTCTCAGCACGCAGCACAGTGAAAATGCCGCGGTGCCCGATGACACTGAACCTGTCGCCGGGCGCTGCGGCATGTTCGTCCCCGCGGCGCCGTACGTGCCGTACACGGGAAGCCCCGGAAAAGGAAGCAGGCCCCCCGATACTCGGTGTGCCGGGCCCGGGTGGATGGCTCGACCAGGGTCACGGAAAGGGTCCGGTCAGGGCGTCGCGCCCGGCACTCCTCCAGGCCATACCCACCTAGGTCGAGCACACAAACCTGACAGGAACCGATGTCTGACGAATCGCGTCCCTCGCCCGCACAGCCGCCCCTCGCGCCCGCCGGCGCGCCCGTCGCCGCGGTGATTCCCGCCGCCGGCCGGGGCGTACGACTCGGGCCGGGCGCCCCCAAGGCGCTGCGCGCGCTGAACGGCACGCCCATGCTCATCCACGCGGTCCGTGCGCTGGCCGCCTCCCGTCATGTCTCCCTGGTGATCGTCGTGGCCCCGCCGGACGGCGCCGCCGAGGTCAAGTCCCTGCTCGACGCGCACGAGCTGCCCGGAAGCAGCACGGACTTCCTGGTGGTGCCGGGCGGGGAGAGCCGCCAGGAGTCGGTGCGGCTCGGGCTCGCCGCCCTGCCGCCCGAGTACGGCGTCGTCCTCGTCCACGACGCGGCCCGCCCCCTGGTCCCGGTCGACACGGTCGACGCGGTCATCGAGGCCGTGCGCGACGGCGCCCCCGCCGTGGTGCCCGCCCTGCCGCCGGCCGACACCGTCAAGGAGGTCGAACCGGCCGCCGAGCCCGGGGCGCCCGAGCCGGTCGTCGCCACGCCCGAGCGGGCCCGGCTGCGCGCCGTCCAGACGCCCCAGGGGTTCGACCGCGCGACGCTGCTGCGCGCCCACGAGACCGTGACCGACGACGTGACCGACGACGCCGGCATGGTGGAGAAGCTGGGCCTGCCCGTGGTGACCGTGCCCGGCCACGAGGAGGCGTTCAAGGTGACCCGCCCGCTCGACCTGGTCCTCGCCGAGGCGGTCCTGGCCCGCAGGAGGCTGAACGATGGCTTCTGAGACCACCCCGGTGGTGCTTCCCCAGGTCGGCATCGGCACCGACATCCACGCCTTCGAGGAGGGCCGCGAGCTGTGGTGCGCGGGCCTGAAGTGGGAGGGCGAGGGGCCGGGACTCGCCGGACACTCCGACGCGGACGTGGTCGCGCACGCCGCCTGCAACGCCCTGTTCTCCGCGGCCGGCCTCGGTGACCTGGGGCAGCACTTCGGCACCGGACGTCCCGAGTGGTCCGGCGCGTCCGGCGTCACGCTGCTCACCGAGGCCGCCCGGATCGTCCGCGCGGCGGGCTTCACCATCGGCAACGTCGCGGTCCAGGTGATCGGCCCCCGGCCGAAGATCGGCAAGCGGCGGGACGAGGCGCAGCAGATCCTCAGCGAGGCGGCCGGCGCGCCGGTCTCCGTCTCCGGCGCCACGACGGACGGCCTCGGCTTCCCGGGGCGCGACGAGGGGCTGATGGCGGTGGCGACGGCGCTGGTCGCGCGGGTGGCCTGAACCCCGCGCCCTCCTGGTGCGGGTGAGCCGAGCGCGTGCGAGGGTACCCGGAGAGTCACGTCCACGGCTTTCCGGAGGTACCCATGCCCGCCGCCCTGTCCGACCGGCTCAAGTCCCTGCTCGACGGCAAGGTGTTCATCGTCGTCGGCACCGTCCAGCCCGACGGCAGCCCGCAGATGTCCCCGGTCTGGGTGAAGCGGGACGGCGACGACATCGTCTTCTCCACCACGGTCGACCGCCGTAAGAAGAAGAACCTCGACCGCGACCCGCGCGTCACCGTGACCGTCATGGACCCCGAACGGCCCTACGAGTACGCGGAGATCCGCGGCACCGCCGAGATGACCGCCGACGGCGCGCAGGACCTCATCGACGAACTGAGCCTCAAGTACACGGGCAAGAAGTACGCCGAGTTCAACCCGGACTCGGTGAACGACGCCGAGCGGGTGGTGGTGCGGATCACCCCGCGCAAGGTCGTCGGCAGCCTCTGAGGAGCGCCGCGCGGGTACGCCCGCGACGAGCGCACGGCGCGGTAAAGAGGGGAAGGGGCGTGAGGCACCGGCCCGCGCCCACTACCCTGGAGTGGTGACTATTCGCCTGTACGACACCAGCGCCCGGCAGATCCGTGATTTCACCCCGGTCAAGCCGGGTTGTGTCTCGATCTACCTGTGTGGCGCCACCGTGCAGGCGGCCCCCCATATCGGGCACATCCGCTCGGGCCTCAACTTCGACATCATGCGCCGCTGGTTCGAGTACCGCGGCTACGAGGTGACGTTCGTCAGGAACGTCACCGACATCGACGACAAGATCATCGCCAAGGCCCACGAGCAGGGCCGCCCGTGGTGGTCCATCGGCTACGCGAACGAGCGCGCCTTCAACGACGGCTACACGGCCCTGGGCTGCCTGCCCCCGTCCTACGAGCCGCGCGCCACCGGCCACGTGACCGAGATGGTCGAGATGATGCGCACCCTCATCGAGCGCGGCCACGCCTACGAGGCCGACGGCAGCGTCTACTTCGACGTCCGCTCCTGGCCCTCCTACCTGGAGCTGTCCAAGCAGGACCTGGACGAGATGCGCCAGCCCGCCGAGGAGGGCATCACCGGCAAGCGCGACCCCCGCGACTTCGCCATGTGGAAGGCCACCAAGCCCGGCGAGCCCGACTGGGAGACCCCGTGGGGCCGCGGCCGTCCCGGCTGGCACCTGGAGTGCTCGGCGATGGCCCACAAGTACCTGGGCTCCGTCTTCGACATCCACGGCGGCGGCCTGGACCTGATCTTCCCGCACCACGAGAACGAGATCGCGCAGGCCAAGGCCTTCGGCGACGAGTTCGCCCGCTACTGGGTGCACAACGCCTGGGTCACCATGAGCGGCGAGAAGATGTCCAAGTCGCTCGGCAACAGCGTCCTGGTCTCCGAGATGGTCAAGCAGTGGCGCCCCATCGTGCTCCGCTACTACCTGGGCACCCCGCACTACCGCTCGACCATCGAGTACAGCGAGGACGCCCTGCGCGAGGCGGAGTCCGCCTTCGCCCGCATCGAGGGCTTCGTGCAGCGGGTCACCGAGCTGGCCGGCAAGACCGTGGAGCCCGCCGCCGAGGTCCCGCCCGCCTTCGCCGAGGCGATGGACGACGACCTGGGCGTCCCCCAGGCCCTCGCCGTGGTGCACACCACCGTCCGCCAGGGCAACAGCGCGCTCGCCGCCGACGACAAGGACGCCGCGGTCGCCCGCCTCGCCGAGGTGCGCGCCATGCTCGGCGTCCTCGGCCTGGACCCGCTCGACCCCCGGTGGGCCGGCGAGTCCGAGCAGAGCGAGGACCTGCACGGCGTGGTGGACAGCCTCGTCCGGCTCGTCCTGGACCAGCGCGAGTCGGCTCGCGCCCGCAAGGACTGGGCCACCGCCGACGCCATCCGCGACCAGCTCGCCCAGGCCGGCCTCGCCATCGAGGACAGCCCGCAGGGTCCGCGCTGGACGCTGGGCGCGCGCTAGCCTCCGGGGCCGCCCGGCCTTGATCGATTGTGCCGCCCGGCCCCCCGGGCGGCACACTGCATAAGACGTACGTACGAACGAAGCTCACGGAACGGATGACTCATGGCCGCGAACAACCGCCGCATGTCCGGCAAGAAGGGCGCGCAGGTCGGCAGTGGCGGCCAGCGGCGCCGGGGCCTGGAGGGCAAGGGCCCGACCCCGCCCGCCGAGATGCGCAAGGGCCACGCCAAGCAGCGCGCCGCCGCGGCCAGGACCCGGCGCGCGCAGGGCGGCCGCCCGCAGCAGCGCAGGGGCGGCGGCCGGTCCACGTCCGAGCTGGTCGTCGGCCGTAACCCGGTGGTCGAGGCGCTGCGCGAGGGCGTGCCCGCGAACACCCTGTACGTGCAGCAGTTCATCGACAACGACGAGCGCGTCCGCGAGGCCCTCCAGCTCGCCGCCGAGCGCGGCGGCATCAACCTGATGGAGGCCCCGCGCCCCGAGCTGGACCGGATGACCAACGGCCTCAACCACCAGGGCCTGGTCCTCCAGGTCCCGCCGTACGAGTACGCGCACCCGGAGGACCTGCTCGACGCCGCCGCCGACGAGGGCGCGGACCCGCTGGTCGTGGCGCTCGACGGGGTCACCGACCCGCGCAACCTCGGCGCGG
Source organism: Streptomyces misionensis (assembly GCF_007896895.1). Taxonomy (GTDB): domain Bacteria; phylum Actinomycetota; class Actinomycetes; order Streptomycetales; family Streptomycetaceae; genus Streptomyces; species Streptomyces misionensis_A. The sequence continues at coordinate 17,257 of NZ_VOGW01000003.1, forward strand.
TCGTCCGCTCCGTCTCCGCCTTCGGCGGCCACGGCGTGGTCGTGCCCGAGCGCCGCTCGGCCGGCATGACGGCGGGCGCCTGGAAGACCTCCGCCGGCACCGCCGCCCGCACCCCGGTGGCCCGCGCCACCAACCTCACCCGGGCGCTGGAGCAGTACAAGAAGGCCGGTCTGACGGTGGTCGGTCTGGCCGCGGACGGCGAGGCCGAACTCGGCGACCTGGACGCCCTCCAGGGCCCGGTCGTGATCGTGGTCGGCAGCGAGGGCAAGGGCCTGTCCCGGCTGGTCGGCGAGACCTGTGACGTCCGGGTGCGCATCCCGATGCCGGGCGGCGCCGAGTCCCTCAACGCCGGTGTGGCCGCGGGCATCGTGCTGTACGAGGCCTCCCGCGGACGGAGCTGAGAGCCGCCGGGGGCGACGCGCCGACGGGCTGAACACCCGTCCGGAACTTCACCCTTACGCGGGAATTCCGGCGTCCGTATGGCGTGCGACGCTGCTTTGACGGGGCCCGGACACATCCGGCCGGTCAAAGCAGTGTCCTAACTCCACGTCACTCGGTTAGATGAGTGTGGACACCAGAACACCCCGCACACCCACGGGGGACCGCTCGTCGGGATTCGACGACGCTCCCGCGCTGAGCATGGTGAAGGTGCCGAGCGATCCGGCGCAGGTCATCGTCAACCACGCCAGCTTCCGCGTGCAGCTGGGCGCGACGGCCCGGCGCACCCGGTCGCCGCGGATCGCCCGTCATCTCAGCGCCGGTCAGGACACCGCCCGGATGCCCGTTGCGGGCACGGCGGGCAGGGCCGGCGCCGGCCGCCGCCGTCCCCTCGTGTGGAGCGGCAAGTCCGCCCCCGACGACACCGGCGCGCACCGGCTCCTCCAGGCCGTGCGGGGCAGCATCGTCGGTCACGCCGACGAGCCCGACACCGGCGCCACCCGGGTCATCCCGCGCGTCGGCACCACCGGCTACGGCGACGCCTACGACGCCCTCGACCAGACCGTCGAGACCCCCGTCGTCGGCCATCAGCGCACCGCCCCCGACGACGGCGGCACCCGTCTGCTGCCCCATATGCGCACCGGCTCCTACGACCGACAGCCGTACGCCCAGCCGGGGTTCGGGTCCTACGACGAGTACGACGAGTACGGCGAGTACGGCGAGTACGGCGAGGACACGGGCTCCCACCCGTTCGCCGAGGAGTACGACCCCGACGCCCCGCGCGCCGCCAAGCGGGCCGCCGACGACCCCGGCAGGCACGCCTACTACCCCGGCCGCCGGATGAACCTCGGCGTGGTGCTGCTCCCGCTGCGCATCTTCCTCGGCTTCATCTCCATCTACGCCGGCATGGGCAAGCTGTGCGACCCCGTCTACTTCGACGGCGGCAAGCGCGGCTCCATGGTCACCTGGCTCAACACCCTGCACCCGTGGGACGTCGCCGAGCCGCTGCGCCAGGTCGCCCTGCACCACCCGGTCGGCTCGGGCCTCGTGATCGCGTTCCTCCAGGTCGTGGTGGGCGTGCTGACGATCCTCGGCTGCTGGCAGCGGGTGGCCGCGGTGGTCGGCGCGCTGCTGTCGGCCGCGCTGATCGTCACCGTCAGCTGGAAGACCGTCCCGGCGTACGACGCCCCCGACATCATCTACCTGGCCGCCTGGTCCCCGCTGATCATCGCCGGTGCCCCCGTCTACTCGGTGGACGGCCGGCTCGCGGGCAGCGCCTGGCGGCGGCTCGGCCCCCGCTCCGACATCTGGGAGCTGCGCCGCTACGTGCTGCGCCGCGGCGCCCTGATCACGGCGCTCACCGTCGGCCTCACCCTGCTGGTCGGCTCGCTGCTCGGCGGCGCGGTCCGCGACTCCAGCCGGGTGGTCGTCCCCGGCCCCGGCGAGGCCCCCCGCAACAACGTCCCCGGCTCCCCGCTCCCGGGCGAGCCCGGTGCCCGGCGCAAGCACACCCCCTCGGTCCCCGCCTCGCCCTCGGGCGGCGCCACGGCCGGCGCGAGCCCGTCCGGCGCGGCCTCCACACCGGGCGTGACGCACAGCGCGGGCGGTACGACGACCACGCCCAGCCAGACGCAGGGCACCACGGGTCAGCTCCCGCCCCGCCAGTCCGCGCCCACCGGCGGCGCCCCCAGCACCACGGCCGGACCGACCAGCACGGGCGGCACCGCCACCTCCGGCGGCACCTCCCCGGGCGGCGGCGCCACCTCCAGCGGCGGTGGCTCCACGGGCCAACCGGGCCTGGTCGGCGGCCTGTTGGGCTGACGCGAAGCAACGGAAGAGGGCCCCCGCACCTGCCCGGTGCGGGGGCCCTGCCCTGTACGGCGTGCGCGCGGTGCTACCGGCCCAGCCCCGCCAACTCCTTGGCCGCCTCCGTCAGGTCCTTCGCGGTGTCGATGGCCCGCCAGTACGCCCCCTGCGGCAGCGGGAAACCGGCGAGCTTGCGCTGCCGGGCCAGGCCCGGGAACGTCGTGCGCTCGTGGTCGCCCCGCTCGGGCAGCAGCGTGGTGAACTCCGGGGAGAACACGTACACACCGGCGTTGATCTCGAACGTGGACGGCGGCGCCTCGATGAAGTCGGTGATGTGGCCGAAGCCGTCGGTCTTCACCGCGCCCCAGGGGATGCGGGGCCGGGCCAGCGCCAGCGTCGCCACGGCGTCCCGCTCGGTGTGGAAGTCGGCCATGTCCCGCAGCGAGAAGCGGGTCCAGATGTCGCCGTTGGTGGCGTACCAGGGCCGGTCGGGGTGGGGAAGGTGCGCGGCGGCGAACCTGAGGCCGCCGCCGCGGCCGAGGGGCTCGGTCTCCACGACGGTGCGCACGGAGACCGGCAGCCGGGCCGAGTCCAGCCAGTCCTGGAGGACGTCGGCGAGGTGGCCGCAGGAGACCACCACGTCCGTCACACCCTCCTCGGCGAGCCAGGTGAGCTGGTGGCCGATGATCGGGGTGCCCGTGCCGGGGATCTCGACCATCGGCTTGGGCCGGTCGTCGGTGTACGGACGCAGCCGGGAGCCCTGGCCGCCGGCCAGGATCACGGCTTGGGTGGGGCGCGACGCGGCGTTCGGATGGGTCATGACCCGCACTGTACGTGGCGCCCCGGCCGGGGTTCAGCCGCGTGCGGCCAGCACCCCGGTGGCGAAGGAGGTGTCGCACACGGGGCGGGCGTACGACTGGGCGCGCGAGGCGCCGTAGATGCGCACCGCGGCCTTGCCGAGGGCGCGGGCGATGGCGGAGCAGTGCCGGGCGAGCGCCGGGCGGCCGTTGACGGCCTCCTGGAGGTGGGTGAGGACCACACCGGGGTTCTTCTCGTGCAGCTCGCTCATCAGGCGGTCCCGCAGCACGTCCTCGGGGGCGTGGGCGACCGCCTTGGGGGCGGCCTCCGCCGGGATGACGTCCGAGGCGGTGAGCACCGAGCTGGCGGGGCTTCCCGTCCAGTTGACCCGGGTGACCGCGAGGGTTCCCGAGAGCACCAGGACGACGGGCAGGACGAGGGCGAGGGAGCGGCCGACCCGGCGGGCAGGGCCCCGGTGGCTGCGTCGCGTCTGAGTGGTGATGGAGTGCTTCACGCGTGTGAGGGTAGCGGCCGGTAACGACGCGGGGACGGTCGGTCACCCTTACGGGGGATGAGAAACGACGGTTTTCGGGGTAAGGGGTTGACGGCCGTGCCCGGGACGATCATGCGAAGAGGGCCCCGCGGCGCGCCGCGGGGCCCTCTCGTCGGACGGTGCTCAGTCGGACAGCCGCTCGCCCGTGGAGGTGGAGAAGACGTGGGTCTCGCCGGGCCGCGGCACGACGTGCAGCGTGGCGCCCTTCTCCGGCACCTGGCGGCCGGGCACCCGCACGACCAGCTCCTTCGACTCCCCGTCGAGTTCGGCGCTGCCGTAGACGTAGCCGTCGGCGCCCAGCTCCTCGACGACGTTCACCGTGACGGCGAGGCCGGCCGGGGCGTCGGCGGTGTCCTTGCTGAGGGAGCTCGCCACACCGCCGTTGTGCTCGACCACGTCGAAGTGCTCCGGGCGCACGCCCACGGTCACCGTACGGTCACCCTTGTCGGTGGCGGCCTTGAGGGCGTCCCGGTTGACGGGCACCACGCTGTTGCCGAACTTCACGCCGCCGTCTGTGATCGGGACCTCGACCAGGTTCATGGCCGGGGAGCCGATGAAGCCGGCGACGAAGACGTTCGCCGGCTTGTCGTACATGTTGCGCGGGGTGTCGACCTGCTGGAGCAGACCGTCCTTGAGGACCGCCACGCGGTCGCCCATCGTCAGGGCCTCGACCTGGTCGTGGGTGACGTAGACGGTGGTGATGCCGAGCCGGCGCTGGAGCGAGGCGATCTGGGTGCGGGTCGAGACACGGAGCTTGGCGTCCAGGTTGGACAGCGGCTCGTCCATGAGGAAGACCTGCGGCTCGCGCACGATCGCGCGGCCCATCGCGACACGCTGGCGCTGACCGCCGGAGAGGGCCTTGGGCTTGCGGTCCAGGTACTCGGTGAGGTCGAGGATCTTCGCGGCCTCCTCGACCTTCTGCCGGATCTCCGCCTTGTTGACGCCGGCGATCTTGAGCGCGAAGCCCATGTTGTCGGCGACCGTCATGTGCGGGTACAGGGCGTAGTTCTGGAACACCATGGCGATGTCCCGGTCCTTGGGCGGCAGGTGGGTGACGTCGCGGTCGCCGATGCGGATGGCGCCGGCGTTGACGTCCTCCAGACCCGCGAGCATGCGCAGCGAGGTGGACTTCCCGCAGCCCGAGGGGCCGACCAGGACGAGGAACTCGCCGTCCTCGATCGCGATGTCGAGCTTGTCGACGGCGGGCTTGGTGGAACCCGGGTAGATCCGGGTCGCCTGGTCGAACGTGACAGTGGCCATGGTGAATGGGCCCCCTTCTACCGGCAGGAACGTGCCGGACGATCCGTTGTAGGAAGGTGGTTGGTGTGGTCCACGCGAGTGAACTGATCCGAGACGGTACCCGGCGATCACCGGTCTGTCAGTACATGGGTGGCTGTGAACTTCGGGGAAATTTTCGACAGGCCCACGAGGCGACGTGGGTACACTGCACAGGCAGGCCCGCGCACCCGCGGACCAGGCCTCCTTAGCTCAGCTGGTCAGAGCGCCGCTCTTGTAAAGCGAAGGTCGTCGGTTCGAATCCGACAGGGGGCTCTTGAATTGAACAGCGCGAACGCCCCGGCCGATGATCGGTCCGGGGCGTTCGACATCCACGGGTGACATCAACCGGGGCGGTCACGCCCGGTCGACACGGCGCCTGAGCAGGCGATCCATGTGGCTGATGGCCTCGCGCTGCGTGTCCGAGGCCGCGTGCGTGTAGACATCCATGGTGATGCTGATCTGGCTGTGCCCCAGGATCTCCATCACGACGCGGGGCGCGACACCGGCCGCGGTGAGGAGCGTGGCGCAGCCGTGCCGGGCGTCGTGAAGGCGGATGCGCCGAAGGCCGGCGGCGGCGGTGATGCGGAAGAATGACCGGTTGATGTTCTGCGGGTCGATCGGGCGGCCGGTGCGGGTGGTGAAGACGTAGTAGGACGGCGCCAGCTCGGCTCCCTTGAGCCGCGCAGCCTCGGTCTGCCGCATCCGGTGCCAGCGGAGCGCTGCCAGGCAGATCAGGGGAAGCGGCACGGGACGTGCCCGGCCGCTCTTGGTGGTGTCCTCGTACAGTTCCCCGCCTACGCGCTGCACCTGATTGCGCCGCTGGACCCGTGACATCCTGCGCGGATCACCTTTGGCGTAGGACGCCGCCCTCATCGTGAGCGAGCTGAGCACCAACGCGATCCGCCACACGGCGAGCGGCTTGGACTCCGGCATCTTCCACCTGGCCGTTGCGGTCTCGGGTCAAGTTGTCGCGGTCTCGGTCACGGACGATGGGGGTACGGGCACGGCCCCGAAGGTCGAGCACCAGGACCACGACGCGGAACACGGCCGGAGCCTGGACATGGTCAGCCTCATCGCCCACCGGGTGGTCGTCCACAACAGCGACCAGGGCTGCACGGTCACCGCGGAGCTGTATGCGGACCCTCGGCGGGGAGGACGCTGGTGCTGAAACGAGGCTTCTGGTGTGAGTGCTGGACCGAGGACCTGGCCGAGCAGCAGCGGCCGGCACTGCTGGCATCGTTCGACGCCTACTCGGCACCACAGGCGGACCGTTGGGTCTCGGTCGCCCTCCGGACGATCTCACCCGCGCTGGACGCGGACGCCTCAGACGAAGCGTGGGAGTGGCTGTACGAGGGCCGCATCGAGACCCGACGAGCCCTGTTACGGGCGGAACCGTGCACGGTGTCAGTGACCCACGCCGGCACCCGGATCACGTGGACGATCCGACCAGCGCTCTTCCTGCCCCATTGGCCCCCCGCAATACTCGCGAGCGTTGCGGGGGGCCAATTGCGGACCCATTTCGGTGAACGGCTGTACGCTCAAATGCACGTGAATGCCGCGTTCGGCACTAGTGCCATCGGTCAACCAGCCGGACATCACCCAAACCCAATCCTCCGCTACCTCGGCAGGCCGAGCTCCTTTAGGTAGGTCAGGCGAGCGTTTATGGCTGCAGCGAAGTGGCGCCAGTCGAGACTGTCTACGGGCTCCTTGGGGTACGGGTCTGCGGCTGAGGACGTGACGTAGCAGACGGCGTCGTAGAGCTGTTCATCGACGAGCCTTCGACAGAAGATCCCGAAGCGATCCTGGTACGAGGCTCCGTGCCAGATGTTGTCCACGGGGAGTGCGCCCGTGGCGGTCTTGACTGGCCTGCGGGACCCGTCGCTGTCCTCCATGATGAAGAAGTACCCGAGCCACGGCTTCTCCCTGGGGAACAGCTCCGCCAGAGCCGCACGGCGCAGGTCGACTGCGCTACCCAGAGCTTCCTCGACACGGTTGTTGTAGTTGTTGCCGTACGACGGACCGCCCAGCGCTTTCAGTTCGAACGCAGCGACGAGCACTCCCTCGTGTACGACTACGACGTCCCACTGCTTCTGTGGCCGGTAGTAGCCAGGGAGTTCGAGTCTCTGCGAGGTCTTGACGCGGATGCTCTCTTTCGGGTACCCGGCGTGGATGAAGAACTGAGCTATCAAGGTCGCGATCGAGTCAAAGTGCTTGCCGCCTCGCACACTGCCCGCGGTGCCGGCCCCAACGGCGTTCCGGATGGCCGACTGTTCGCCCTGCAGTTCCTTGACCCCCCAGTAGGCGGCTATGGCGTCCTCGAAGTCCTTGCGGGTGACCGTCACGGGCGGCTTCTCCTACTCGGGCAGCTCAGTAAGTCCGTATACGCGCAGGGCGGCCTCCGTGGCTGCCTCCACGTCCCTACGGTCGAAGGCCTCCGCAAGAGCAACCTTATCGCTCTGGTCGATGGCGTTCGGGTCGGGCACACGGATCTTACGGAGATACTGAGCTTGGAAGCGCAGAGTCCCCCCACGCATCTTGACCGCGTAGGCCTCCACGAACGCCTGTGCGATCTTGGACAGCAGGAGACCACCAAGGACACGCATGTCCCAGGCGTCCGAGACGAGGAAGTACAGGTTGTGGTGGGGGTATAGCCGCCCTTGGTCGAGGACCGGATGGATCGTCAGTTTCATGTCTGGGAAGAGCAACTTCGGTTGGCGGGTAAGCCGTGAGTCCACCTTGTCGATCGTTTTGTACCAGCGGTGAGGTTGCTTGACGGCTACGTACCTCTTGCGCAGTGCGTCACCATGCTTGTTGAAGTACGAGGCGAGCCGCGGGTAGGCGTTGAGGTCGACCAGGTCGCCTCCTTCGCTCCATGGATTGACGAGGTAGGTGCCGCTCCAGTTGAGAGTTCCGCTTGTCGTGTCGCGGACCATCGCCATCGGCAGAAGTCGGTCAAACTCGACTGCGTTGGCGTCCTGGGTTAGGAACACTTTGTCGGCACCGGTGGCAACTCCGATGCCCACCCGCGTTCCGGTGCGTGGATCCTCCAGCAGCCCGAAGCGCTTGGTGAGGTCCTCCAGCATGGCGAGCCGGGCTGGGGAAGCAGCCGGCCAGGATTCTTCTTCCGGGAACCAGTGAGGCAGGCGCGCGGCCTTGAAAGCACCTGTTTCAATCCGCTCGTTCTCCCCGGACTGGCACCAGTCCGCGAAGTCACGGGCCCGTGCAGCGTCGAAGAGCCGTGTGGTGTCAGCAGCGACGGCCGGGCCTTGAGACCGGTTGGAGATGAGCGTGATGGCGGGATACGCGGCGACCTGCTCATCGAAGGCATCCACGTCATGCATAGCCAAGACGAGGTCCATGCTGAACCGACGGGTCACGAGGCGGCGCAGGGCGCGGCCGTATTGGTTACGCATCCAGCGGTCGGCGCAGATGAAACCGAGTCGACCGCCGGGAGCAAGGCTACGCAGGGCCGTCTCGTAGAAACCGATGTAGATGTCGGCTCGGCCGCTCATGCTTCGGCAGGCGCTCCGGTAGGCAGCCATCCGGTCATCGGGGACGTCCTCCAGCCGGATGTACGGAGGATTCCCGACGACGTAGTCGGCACGGTGCTCAGATTGGGGCTGAAGCAGGTAGTCACCTTGTTGCACCCAGTCCGCCGCAATCTGCTCGGCCTCACCCGAGGCCCACCCCTCCCCTTGCAGTGTCCGCGCGATCACAGCTCGACTCAGCTCGACGTTGCGGTCCAACAGGTCGAAGGCCCGGACCGCACCAGAAGCGTCAGCAAGAGTACGCCCGTGGGCGCGGCAGGAGGCGCTCACACGGGAAGCGATGACACCCAGGAATGCGCCGGCCCCGCAGGCTGGCTCTATGAGCCTCACTTCGCACAGGTCCATATCCGGCGTGTAGCCGATCAAGTCCAAGATCAGCTCGACCACCCAACCACGAGTGAACACCTCGCCGTGTTCCACCGCTTCCTGCAGAGACTGGGGGATGGTGAGGTTGTCGGTACCGAAGAGCGCGAGAGTTGCCACCCTGGGACATTACCGCCCCGCTCCTAGAGCCTCCGATGTATCCACAGAACGCAGTCGTCACATCACAGTGACATAAGGTGCCGCCTCAGCCGTGCCCGATCGTTGCACGTGGTTGCAGGGTTCTGACATTCACGAGTGACATCAACGACAGCGGACGACGGCGACAACCAGCAGCCGTGTGCAGCAGCTGGACACGAGGCGAGCCTCGACCAAGCCGAGGGGAGATCGAACTTGTAAAGCGAAGATCGTCGGTTCGAATCCGACAGGGGCTCTTTCGCTGCCTGGGACAACGCCCCCGTGATCAGGGATCACGGGGGCGTTGACGGCAGTCGTCTGTCCGACGAACCGGCGAGGGGGTGGCCAGGGGGCCCGGTGACTGCGCGCGGTCGGTGGTCTCGGGCGGGTCCGGACTGCCTCAGGCGGCCTCCCGTTCCGGGCGGTGGTGCAGGACCGGGCGGGAGAGCAGGCCGTAGGCGTGGGCCGCCGAGACCAGGGTCATGTGCCGGTGCCAGCCGGGGAACGAGCGTCCCTCGAAGTCGAGCAGCCCGCCGTGCTCGCCCAAAGCGGACACGGTCGTCAGGGTGCGGGCGTGCAGCGAGGCGAGGGCGAGCAGGTCGGCCATCCTGCGCTCCGGCAAGTTGGTCAGCCAGATGCGCCTCGGCAGCTTGCGGACGGGGTCCCACTCGGCGAAGACTCGGCCGACCGAGGGGACGCGGCCATGACCGGGGCGCAGGCCTGGGATCTCGGCCGGGCTCGAGATCACCTGGATTCGACGCGGGCGTCCGTCCGGACCGACCGTCACGGCCACGTCGGGATGCCGGATACCGTCGCGCAGCAGCAACTGGCGGGCGGAGAGCGGCGGCAGCGGCTCATGCTGTGCCCGCCCGATGTACGGCTCAGGAGCGGGGGCGAGCGGCAGCTGACCGCTCACCGCGAGCACGAAGCCGTGCCCGCGCCCGTGCGGCCGCTCGATCAGCGGCCGCACGTCCGTCACGCCGGTGAGATCCGCCACCACCGGCGCCCGCACCAGCCCCGGCTGCGCCGCCAGCCCGTCGACGAGGTCCAGGGCCTGCGCCCACAAGGCCTGCTGCCGGGTCTCCTCGGGGATCCGCGCCCGGCGTCGTGCTTCTGCGTCACCCACCCACTGCTCGGGCAGGTGCAGCCGCCAGTCCACCGGGACCTGTCCCTCCTCGCCGGACAGGAACAGGGCCAGGCCGAGCTGGCAGTTGACGATTCGGCCCTGCTCGCGGACGAACCGACGGTGGACCCCGACCGAGTGCGCGCCCCGCTTGGGCAGGACCGTCGGTGCGAGGGTCCAGGCGCGCACGGTCAGCCGCTCGCCGGTCCAGCGGACCAGCTCGCTGCGGGTGACGTCCCAGTCCCAGGGGCTCGCGTTGACGAACTGCTGCAGCGACTGGGACGCGGTCGGTGACGACGTCACGGCCTCGGCCATTCGGCGCAGGGTCTTCTTGCCCGGGGTCGCCAGCAGACCCTGCAGGTACACCTGGCCCCATCGCTGCTGGTCGACACGGTGCAGATGGCCGAACAGCCGCTGGGTGAAGGCGGTGAAGTCGGCGCGGCCGTCTGCCGGCCGTCTCCGCCCGCGCATCTCCCGTCCGTCCCGAACCTCTCGAATCGCTGACACTCCATCCCCCTCGGTGCGGTGCGGTGCGATCCAGTCGAACACCCAAAGCATAGAGAACGTTCGCTTTGTTTCGCGCCAAGTGTGCGCGACTTTGGCGAGTTCGCCCCTCCTTAGACCTCCCAGCAGGGGAAATGTCAGAACTCGGCATATGGAGGAGCACATGCAGGAGAGAGCCGCAAAGACGCACGACGCCCTGATTCGAGCTGCCGCGGAGGAGTTCGACAGACAGGGGTACGAGGGTGCCTCGCTGTCCAGGGTCAGCAAGGGAGCGTGTGCCTCGATGGGGGCGCTGACCTTCCACTTCCCCACCAAACGGGACCTCGCCGTCGCGGTGCGCGCGGCCGGCCGCGACGCCGTCGCCCACGTGGTGCGCGACGCGGCCGACGACACCCGGGCGCCGCTGGAAGCGCTGGAGGGGCTGACCTTCGCGCTGGTACGGCTGCTGGAGCGGGACGTGGTGGCCCGCGCGGCGGCCCGGCTGGAGCGGGACTCGCCGCCCGGCGGTCCGGAGGCGTGGCCGGTGCGGGAGTGGACCAGGGCTCTGCGGGCCCTGCTGGAGCGCGCCACCGTCGCCGGCGAGCTCCGGCCGGGTGTGTCGCTGGACACTGCCGGGGTGCTGCTGACCTGGCTGGTGGAGGGCAGCCGTGTGGTGCCGGCCGGGTGGGCCGAGGAGATGTGGGAGGTGCTGCTCCATGGGTTGAGCGCGAAACCGCCGCCGCGCTGACCCGGCGAAGGGGGCCCGACCAGCCCTTCTGCGGAGGCGGGGAAGCCTGCCGAACGGCCGACGCCCGCCGGCCGCATGCCGCCCCGACCCGAGCCGAACGCCCGCCGGCCCCGAGCCGAGCGGGGGAAGACCGGCCGGAACCCGAGCGGGGGAAGACCAGTCGGAACCCGACCCGAGCCGGGGAAGACCGGCCGGAATCCGTGGCTGCGCGACGCGACGCCGTCGCCGCCGAACTCGACGGCCGCCCACGCAGAACGCTCGGCTGGGAAACCCCAGCCGAGCGTTCTGCACAGACTGCTCACGGCCTGGTCGACACGTCCACGCCCCAAGGAACCGCCGGTCGGGGCCCCTTCGTCGTACCCGCGGGGCTACGCCCCCGGCACTCCGGCGAGCTCCCGCTGGACGTCCGCGAGGGACCGGTTCTTGGTCTCCGGGACCGTGCGGACGACGAAGAGGGCGGCCCCGCCCGACACCGCGGCGAAGAACCAGAACACCGCGCTCTTCCCGACCAGATCGGCGGCCGGCAGGAACATCTGTCCGACCACGAAGTTGGTCGCCCAGTTCACCAGCGCGCACACCGCGCCACCGCGTGCCCGCGCCTGGGGCGGGAACAGCTCCGCCGCGAGGATCCAGAAGACGGGACCGAGCCCGACCGCGAACGCCGCCACGTAGGTCACCATGCACACCAGTGCCGTCACATTGGTCACCGGCCCCGACGGCAGACCGAGCACCACACCCAGGGCGACCAGCGAGAGCGCCATCCCGCCGAGCGAGAACAGCAGCAGCGGCCGCCGCCCGGGACGCCAACCCGTCGCGCCCACTTCGGCATGTCCGCCGACTTCCGGAACTCGCCCTTGCCGACGCCCGCCGCAGGCCCGAGAGTCCAGGCGAGCCCGGGTGGCAGAACCCGGCACCGACGCGTCCGTCACCCAGGCGGACCGAGCCCGAACGGAGCGAACTGTGAGCACACTTCCCGGAGCCCGGGCCGTCCACCACATCGCCTACACCGTGCCCGACCTGGACCAGGCGGTGAGCTTCTTCGTCGACGTCATCGGCGCCGAACTCGCCTACACGCTGGGCCCGGTGGAGGACCGCGAGGGCGACTGGATGACCCGCAAGCTCGATGTCCACCCGGCGGCCTCGGCGAAGATCGCGATGCTGCGCCTCGGCCCGGTGACCAACCTGGAGCTGTTCGAGTACTCCTCGCCCGACCAGGACCGCGCCCGCCCCCGCAACAGCGACTGGGGCGGCCACCACTTCGCGATCTACGTCGACGACGTCGACAAGGCAGCCGCCTATCTGCGCGACGTTCCCGGCGTCACCGTCCTCGACGAACCGGAAACCATCACCGAGGGCCCGATCGCAGGCGACCGCTGGGTCTATTTCACCACTCCGTGGGGCCTGCACATGGAACTCATCAACATGCCCGCCGGAATGCCCTACGAGGAATCCACGGACACCCGCCTCTATCTCCCCGAGGAGAACTGGGACGCGCACCGTCCCGTCGCGCCGGTGGACGAATCCGTGAACAGCAATCCGTTCAACCGGAAGGTCATCGAGGAATTCCGTACGAACGGCGGCCGGGTGGCCGACTTCGGCGAGGTCCCGCTGCTGCTGCTCACCACCAGGGGCAGGCGCAGCGGCACGGTCCGCACCACCCCGCTGGTGCACCTGGAGCACGAGGGCCGGCACATCGTCTTCGCCGCCAACGGCGGGTCCGACACGCACCCGGCCTGGTACCGCAACCTGGTCGCCGCAGGCAGCGGCACGGTCGAGCTGCCCGGCGGCCGCCGCTTCCTGGCCCGCCCCGAGCCCGTGCCGGCCGCCGAACACGAGGAGCTGTGGGCCCTGCAGACCGCCCAGGACCCCAACTTCGCCCAGTTCCGCGGTAGGACCGGCCGTGCCATCCCGGTCGTCGAACTGGTTCCGGTCGGCTGAGCCACACCGTCGTACGAGAAGAGGCACTGTGCCGGAGACCGTCGCCACCGAGGAGTTCCGGGCAGCCCGGGACTTCCTGCTGGCCCACCGCGAGGACTACGCCACCGCCCACGAGGGCTTCCGGTGGCCGCGTCCCGAACACTTCAACTGGGCGCTGGACTGGTTCGACGTCATCGCGGAAGGCAATGACCGCACCGCACTGCAGATCGTGGAGGAGGACGGCAGCGGGACGAAGCTGTCCTTCGCCGAGTTGTCCGAGCGCTCCAGCCGGATCGCCATGGGGCTGCGGGAGACCGGGGTCCGGGCGGGCGACCGGATCCTCGTCATGCTCGGCAACCAGGTGGAGCTCTGGGAGACGGCGCTGGCCGCGATGAAGCTGCGCGCGGTACTCGTCCCGGCGCCCCCGCTGCTCGGCCCGGCGGACCTGCGTGACCGGGTCGGCAGAGGGAAGGTGAAGCACGTCATCGCCCGGGACCCGGCCAGGTTCGCCGAGGTGCCCGGCGGCCACACCAGGATCGCGGTGGGAGAGGACCGGCCCGAGGGCTGGCTGCCGTACGACCGGCTGCGCGCCGCCTGCGCCGACTTCGTCCCCGACGGCCCCACCCCGGCCGACACCACACTGCTGCTCTACTTCACCTCGGGCACCACCGCCCGCCCCAAACTGGTGGAGCACACCCACACCTCGTACCCGATCGGGCACCTGTCGACCATGTACTGGATCGGCCTGAAGCCCGGTGACGTCCATCTGAACATCTCCTCGCCGGGCTGGGCCAAGCACGCCTGGTCGAACCTGTTCGCACCGTGGAACGCGGAGGCGACGGTCTTCGTCCACAACTACGGCCGGTTCGACGCGGCCCGGTTGATGGCGGAGATGGACCGGCACGGGGTGACCTCCTTCTGCGCCCCGCCGACGGTGTGGCGGATGCTGGTCCAGGCCGACCTGACGCAGCTGCGCAGGCCGCCGCGCGAGGTGGTGGCGGCGGGGGAGCCGCTCAATCCCGAGGTGATCGAACAGGTGCGGCGGGCGTGGGGGGTGACCGTCCGGGACGGGTTCGGGCAGACGGAGACGGCCGTGCAGATCGCCAACAGTCCGGGACAACCCTTGAAGACCGGTTCGATGGGCCGCCCGAGTCCGGGGTACCGGGTGGAGCTGCTGGACCCGGTGTCCGGGGCCCCGGGCGCCGCGGAGGGCGAGATCGCGCTGGATCTGTCGGTGCGGCCGGTGGGGCTGATGGCCGGCTATCACGGAGATCCGGACCGTACCGCGCAGGCGCTGGCCGGGGGTTACTACCGCACCGGTGACATCGGCTCGCGTGACGCCGACGGGTACATCACGTACGTCGGGCGGGCGGACGACGTGTTCAAGGCGTCGGACTACAAGATCAGCCCGTTCGAGCTGGAGAGCGCGCTGCTGGAGCACGAGGCGGTGGCGGAGGCGGCGGTCGTGCCGGCCCCGGACGCGCTGCGGCTGGCGGTGCCGAAGGCGTGGAGCGGAGACGACGTAACGGCTCTGGGCGCGCAGGGCGCCTTGGCCGCTGTTCGCCACCGGCGGGACCACCGCGAGGGTCAGGGCCAGGGCGACACAGGCGAGCAGGGCGATGCCGGCGAACACCGACTGCCACGGCAGGACATGGCCCGCGTAGGTGGCCAGGGGCACGCCCAGGAGATTGGCGGAGGCGATGCCTCCGAAGACGACGGCCACCGCACGGCCCTTGCGGTCGGGGCCGACCAGGGACGCGGCGGCGGCCGACGCCACCCCGACGAACAGCCCGTGCACGGCCCCTGCGACGGCCCGGACGGCGAGCAGCGCGGCGAGCCCCGGAGCGAGCGCGGTCAGGCCGTTGGCGGCCGCGTACACCGCCAGCGCGCAGCACAGCAGCGGACGGCGCGGCATCCGGATGGTCAGCGCGGTCAGCGAGGGACCGCCGACGCAGACCCCGAGCGCGTAGGCGGTCACCAGGAGGCCCACGGTCCCCACGGAGATGTGCAGCCCGGCCGCGATCCGGTCCAGCACACCGACGGCGACGAATTCGGCGGTGCCCACGACGAACGCGCTTAGACCGAGGACGAGCAGGGCGGCCTGGTTCCTGTGCCGCGGTGAACTGCGCGGCGGCCGGGCCTTGACGAGTTGCGTGGTGGCGACGGTCCGGGACACGGCTGACACGGCTGACTCCTTCGTAACGGCGACGGTGTGCCGCAAGGACATCAGCGTGAGCACGACATGTCGCCGCCAACCACCCCAAGTCGCAACGGATTGCGGAACCGGGGCGAGCCGCTCAGGCGGCCGTCGTCCCCCCGTCGACCGGCATGGCCGCGCCCGTGACGAAGGAGGAGCGGTCGCCGCACAGCCAGACGGCGGCCTGGGCGACCTCGGTGGGGTCGGCCATCCGCTTCTGCAGGGTCTCCTCCTCGAACTGCCGCTCCAGCCGCGGCACGTCCCGGACGACCTGGTCCATCATCTCGGTGCGGGTGCTGCCCACCACGAGCGCGTTGACCCGGATGCCGCGCTGCCCGTACTCGGCCGCGGCCGCCCTGGTGAGCCCGAGGACCGCGTGCTTGGCGGCGACGTACGCGGCCGACGCCCCGGTCGCGCGCTGCCCCGCGACGCTGGAGGTGTTGACGATGGCGCCGCCGCCGTTGCGAAGCATCTCGGGGATCTGGAAGCGCAGGCAGTTCCAGACGCCCCGCACATTGACGTCCATGGTCTGCTCGTAGACGTCCTGCGCGGTCTCGTGCAGCTCGGTGCCGGCGGTGGCGAACCCGGCGTTGTTGAAGGCGCAGTCGAGCCGGCCGAACCGGTCGACGCCGGCGCGTACGACCCGCTCGACGTCGGAGGCGGAGGTGATGTCCGCGGCGACCGCGAGGGCTCGCCCGCCGGCCTCGCCGATCTCCTCGACGAGTGCCCGCAGCCGCTCGTCACGCCGCGCGGTCAGCACGACGGCGGCGCCTTCCCGAGCGAACAGCCGAGCGGCAGCGGCCCCGATCCCACTGGAGGCGCCGGTGATCATGGCGACCTTGCCGTCGAGGACGAGTGAAGTGCTCCTGGTGCTCACGATGCGAAAATCCCCCCGTTGAACGACTTCTCTAGGCGGACGCGGCCGCGGACTCGGGCTCTGTCCAGAACGTGCCCCGCTCCAACTCCCCATCGACGACCCGCAGCAGCTCCTCGTCGATCGCATCCAGCGTCCCCACGACGTGCCGCACCCCCGCCTCCCGCATCAACTGCGGCTGGTGACTGTGCGCGAAGTCCGTCGGATGGCCGATGAATCCTACTCCCAACTCCTTTGCGGACTCGGCGACCCGTGCCACGTCATCGACGAACACCGCCTGGTCGTACGCCACTCCGAAGACCTCGGTCGTGATCTCGTGCAGCCCCGGCCGGAAGTCGTTCGTGCACACGTACCCGGGCCCGTCGAACAGCTCGGCCCACTCGCCGAGGAACCGCTCGAAGTGCTCGACGCCGAGCCCGCCGTAGCAGACCGTGCGCAACCCCAGCGCCCGCAGGCGCTCGACCAACGCGATCGCGCCCGGCGTCAGAACGACCGGGTGTTCGGCGAGGTAGACGTCGCGTTCCTCGAAATACGCGGCCAGTGCCTCCTCCCCGGTCAGCCCGCCGGGCAGCGCCGCCGCCATGTTCCGGCCGGCGATGTGCTGGGGCTGGGAGAAGACGGAGCGCTCGAGGTCCGCCGAGTACCGGCCGCCGTTGCCGGTGATGAACCGGTGGATGACGGGGCTGAACGTGTCGTTGAGCAGCACCCCGTCGATATTGAGGGCCGCGAGCCTGAGGCGGGCGAAGGAAGCGGGCAGCGACATGGAACCTCCGTGAACGGTCAGGCCGCGGACGTGCGGACCCGGTTGGGGCCGACCTCGATACGGGCGACGATCGCCGGGACCGCGATGCCGGGCAGGAGCAGCCGCCACATCCTCGTGACGCGCTCGATCAGGTCGGTGCGGCCGCTGGCCACGGCCGAGAACATCTGCATACCGGTACACGCCTCGACGACGAACTCGCCCACCTCGGCGGGGTCCACCCCGGCCTGCAGTTCCCCGCGCTCGTGCGCGTCCCGCAGGCAGTCGGCCATGATCCCGGACCAACTGCGGTACGGAGTGGCGTCCTGGACCCCGAAGGAGACCTGCTCGTTGGTGAGCCGGACACCGGCCCGCAGCAGCGGGTCCTCCTGGAGTCGCCGGGACCAGGTGAGAGTGATGTCCACGAGGCGCTGGAGGCCGCGGGAGTCCAGCAGCGGAACGATGGTCTTGGGCTGGCTGTTCATCACCGCCCGGGCCAGGTCCTCCTTGGAGTCGAAGTGGAAGTAGAGCGCCCCCGCGGTGAGCCCGGCCCGTTTCAGGATCCGGTTGATGCTCGCCCCTGAGTAGCCGTACTCGTCGAAGGTCTCGGCCGCCGCCAACAGGAGTGACTCCCGGGTATGCACTGCACGCTCCTGCTTCTCGCTGGCCATCGGCTGTACCTCCCTGAAAGTAGAACGCTCCTTATGTTACGGGCCCGATAGGTGTTTTGGGCAACCCCCAGGTTCTCGGGCAAAGAGCATCAATGCCCCCAATGGTCGACGGGTGGCTTTGCTGAATACTGAAGAACACCTTGCCTGCCCTTGACTTCTAAAAACAGAACGCTCTTTATGTTATGGAGACGTCCTGAAGACGTCTTCACACATCCGAACTTGTTGGGGGAGTCATGTCCGGGGTGTTTCCGCAGCAGATGTCCGCTGCCGTCGCGCACGGTCCCGTGATGGCCGTGCACCAGGAGCACGTGCACAAGGCGAACAGCGCCGAGGTCCTGCTCTCGTCGTGGCGGGCTCTGGGCCGCGACTCGTACGTCGTCCACGCCCACTGGCCGAGCGCGCACCTCTTCTACCGCCCGGTCCGCGGGCTGTACGACCCGCTGCTGCTCGCCGAGTCCGTCCGCCAGGCCGTGCCGCTGCTGTCGCACGTCGCCTACGGCGTCCCGTTCGGCCACCGTCAGGCCTGGGAGAACCTCTGCTTCGACCTGAACTCGGTGGCGATGGTGGCCACCACCGCCCCGGCCGACCTCGATCTGCGGATCACGTGCTCGGACGTGGTGCGCCGTGGCGAGCGGCTGGCCGCGCTGACCATGGCCGTGGACATCACCCTGAACGGACAGCGCCTCGGCACCGCCCGCACCCGCTTCAACAACCAGCCGCCCGCCGTCTACCGCCGGCTGCGCGGCCCCCACGCGGACCTCGCCCGGGCCGCCGCCCGCGCCCTGCCGCCCGGCCCGCCGATCGACCCGCGGGAGGCCGCCCGAACCCGCCC
>NZ_VOGW01000040.1:0-16912 GCF_007896895.1 Streptomyces misionensis
CACCCCGACCTCCTGCAAGACCGCGTGGAACGCGACCACCGCGTACACGGGCGGAGCCGAGGTGTCGTACGGCGGGCACAACTGGAAGGCCAAGTGGTGGACCCAGAACGAGACGCCCGGCGCCTCGACCTGGGGCCCGTGGCAGGACGAGGGCGCCTGCTGAACCCCCGGCCGGCCGGGGACGCGTGCGCTGTTCGCCGACGCGCACGCGTCCTCGGCCGCCGTGCGTTCCGGAATCCCGCGGACACGCGGCGTGACCTGCGCGACTGGTGCAAACGGCCGCACCGCCGTAGCGTCGATGGCACCTGCTCGGACACGGCACGAACGGTGGGAGCGGCCATGCGCGGAACTGTGGTGGGAACGGCGGTGACCCTGGTGACGGGCGCCCTGCTCGCGACCGGGACGACGGCCTCGGCCAGTCCCCCGACCCCTTCCCCAGCCACCACGCCGGCCACCACCGCGACCGCACAGGCCCCCGGCGGGGAGCGGGTGCTGGTGGACTGCTTCGCCCATCGCAACGTCCGCCCCACCGACTTCATCCTGGCCTGCGGTGACGGCAACAGCCGGCTCAAGGGGCTGCACTGGACGTCCTGGGGCTCCGGCGGGGCCAGGGGCACCGGCACGAACTGGGTGAACGACTGCAAGCCGTACTGCGCGGCCGGCACCTTCCGCCCCTACCCGGTGGAGATCCGGCTCAGCGGCGGCACGCAGTGGAAGAAGCACCCGTCCTTCGAGCGGTACACCCAGCTGAACCTGACCTACACCGGCGCGCGCCCCCAGGGCTTCCGGCAGGTCATGTCGTACCCGCTCTGGGACGGACCCACCTCGCCGCGCGCCTGAGGCCACGCGGCCCCAGGCGCCCCGGCGCGGACTCAGCCGATCTCGACCAGCAGATCGCCGCCCTCCACCTGCTGGATCCGGTTGATGGCCAGCCGGGCCACCCGGCCGGCCTTCGGGGCGGTGATCGTGGCCTCCATCTTCATCGCCTCGATGGTGGCGACCGTGGCACCGGCCGCCACCTCGTCGCCCTCCGCCACGGCGAGGGTGACCACACCGGCGAACGGGGCCGGCACATGGCCCGGGTTCGACCGGTCGGCCTTCTCCGTCACCGGCACGTCGGAGGCCGCCGCCCGGTCACGCACCTGGATCGGGCGCAGCTGGCCGTTGAGCGTGGACATCACCGTGCGCATACCGCGCTCGTCCGCCTCGCCGATCGCCTGCAGCTCGATCAGCAGCCGCACACCGGGCTCCAGGTCGACGGCGTACTCCTTGCCCGGGCGCAGCCCGTAGAAGAAGGCCTTGCTGTCCAGCACGCTGGTGTCGCCGTACGACTGCCGGTGCGCCTCGAACTCCCGGGTGGGGGCGGGGAACAGCAGCCGGTTGAGGGTGGTGCGGCGCTCCTTGGCCAGTCCCTCGCGGTCCTCGGCGGACAGCTCCGGCACCGGCTTGGCGGCCGCCCGGCCCCGGAGCGCCTTGGTGCGGAACGGCTCGGGCCAGCCACCGGGCGGGGTGCCCAGCTCGCCGCGCAGGAAGCCGATCACCGAGTCCGGGATGTCGAACCGGTCGGGGGTCCGCTCGAAGTCCTCCGGGGAGACGCCGGCGCCCACCAGGTGCAGCGCGAGGTCGCCGACCACCTTGGACGACGGGGTGACCTTGACCAGGCGGCCCAGGATCCGGTCGGCGGCGGCGTACATGGCCTCGATGTCCTCGAAGCGGTCGCCGAGGCCGAGGGCGACGGCCTGGGTACGCAGGTTGGACAGCTGGCCGCCGGGGATCTCGTGGTGGTAGACCCGGCCGGTCGGGGACGCGAGGCCCGCCTCGAACGGCGCGTAGATCCGGCGCACGCCCTCCCAGTACGGCTCCAGGTCGCCGACCGCCTGGAGGTCGAGGCCGGTGGGCCGCTCGGAGTGGTCGGTGGCGGCCACGATCGCCGACAGCGAGGGCTGCGAGGTGGTGCCGGCCATGGAGGCGACGGCGCCGTCCACCGCGTCCGCGCCCGCCTGGATCGCGGCGAGATAGGTGGCGAGCTGGCCGCCCGCGGTGTCGTGGGTGTGCAGGTGCACGGGCAGGTCGAACTCGCGGCGCAGCGCGGATACCAGCTTGGCGGCGGCCGGGGCGCGCAGCAGGCCCGCCATGTCCTTGATCGCGAGGACATGGGCACCCGCGTCGACGATCTGCTCGGCGAGCCGCAGGTAGTAGTCGAGGGTGTAGAGGCGTTCGGCGGGGTCGCCCAGGTCGCCGGTGTAGCAGAGGGCGACCTCGGCGATCGCGGTGCCGGTCTCGCGCACGGCGTCGATGGCGGGCCGCATCTGACCGACGTCGTTGAGGGCGTCGAAGATGCGGAAGATGTCGATGCCGGTGGCGGCGGCCTCCTGGACGAAGGCGTCGGTGACCTCCGTCGGGTACGGGGTGTAGCCGACGGTGTTGCGGCCGCGCAGGAGCATCTGGAGGCAGATGTTGGGCACGGCCTCCCGCAGCGCGGCCAGCCGTTCCCAGGGGTCCTCGGCGAGGAAGCGCAGGGCGACGTCGTAGGTGGCGCCGCCCCAGCACTCCAGGGAGAGCAGCTCGGGCAGGGTGCGGGCGACGACCGGGGCGGCGGCCAGCAGGTCCTTGGTGCGCACCCGGGTGGCGAGCAGCGACTGGTGGGCGTCGCGGAAGGTGGTGTCGGTGACGCCGATCGTCGGCGACTCGCGCAGGTGCCGGGCGAAGCCCTCGGGTCCCAGTTCGACCAGGCGCTGGCGCGATCCGGCGGGCGGTTCCCCCGCGGCCGTCGCGGGCAGCTTCGTCCACGGGTCGAACAGGTCGGGGCGTTCGCCGTGCGGCTTGTTCACCGTGACATCGGCGAGGTAGGTGAGCAGCTTGGTGCCGCGGTCCGCGGAGGAGCGGGCGGTGAGCAGATGCGGGCGCTCCTCGATGAACGAGGTGGTCACCCGCCCGGCCTGGAAGTCCGGGTCGTCCAGCACGGCCTGCAGGAACGGGATGTTGGTGGCCACGCCACGGATGCGGAACTCGGCGACGGCACGCCGGGCGCGGCCGATGGCGGCCTTGAAGTCCCGGCCCCGGCAGGTGAGTTTGACCAGCATCGAGTCGAAGTGGGCGCTGATCTCGGTACCGGCGTGGGTGGTTCCGCCGTCCAGCCGGATGCCGGAACCGCCCGGTGAGCGGTAGGCGCTGATCCGGCCGGTGTCCGGGCGGAAGCCGTTGGCGGGGTCCTCGGTGGTGATGCGGCACTGGAGGGCGGCGCCGCGCAGGGTGATGGTGTCCTGGGCGAGGCCGAGGTCGTCGAGCGTCTCCCCGGCGGCGATCCGCAGCTGCGCCTGCACCAGGTCGACGTCGGTGACCTCCTCGGTCACGGTGTGTTCGACCTGGATGCGCGGGTTCATCTCGATGAAGACGTGGTTGCCGTCCCGGTCGAGCAGGAACTCCACGGTGCCGGCGTTGCGGTAGCCGATCTCGCGGGCGAAGCGGACGGCGTCGGCGCAGATCCGCTCGCGCAGCGCGGGGTCGAGGTTGGGGGCGGGCGCCAGCTCGATGACCTTCTGGTGGCGGCGCTGGACCGAGCAGTCGCGCTCGAAGAGGTGGATGACGTTGCCCGCGCCGTCAGCGAGGATCTGCACCTCGATGTGGCGCGGGTCGACCACGGCCTTCTCCAGGAAGACGGTGGGGTCCCCGAACGCGGAGGCGGCCTCGCGGGAGGCGGCCTCGATGGACTCGCGCAACTGGGCGGGGTCCTCGACCCGGCGCATACCGCGCCCGCCGCCGCCGGCGACCGCCTTGACGAAGACGGGGAAGCCGATGTCCTCGGCGGCGCGCACCAGCTCGTCCACGTCGGTGGAGGGCTGGGAGGAGCCGAGCACCGGCACGCCGGCCGCGCGGGCTGCGGCGACCGCGCGGGCCTTGTTGCCGGTCAGCTCCAGCGTGGCCGTGTCCGGGCCGACGAAGGTGATGCCCGCCTGCTCGCAGGCGCGGGCCAGCTCCGGGTTCTCGGAGAGGAAGCCGTAGCCGGGGTAGACGGCGTCGGCGCCGGCCCGGCGGGCGGCGTTCACGATCTCCTCGACGGAGAGGTAGGCGCGCACCGGGTGCCCCGGCTCCCCGATCTCGTAGGCCTCGTCGGCCTTGAGCCGGTGCAGCGAGTTGCGGTCCTCGTGCGGGAACACGGCGACGGTGCGCGCGCCGAGTTCGTAGCCCGCCCGGAACGCGCGGATCGCGATCTCTCCACGGTTGGCGACCAGCACCTTACGGAACATCCTGGATCCCCTTCAGCTGCCTGCCGGCGAAGAACGTCATGGTGTGAGCCGTGCCCTGCCCCGCGTTTCCCGCGGCAACCCTAGGGGCTGCCCGTCAGGGCCTGTATGCGAAAACCATCACACCGGGGATGTGTGCGGCGCCACAGGCGCGCGCGGGCCGGTCAGCGTTCGAGGGACGTCATCGCACGGGCACCGTAGGGGCAGGGGTTGCAGGGGCCGTAGGAGTTGTAGGAGCCGTAGGAGCCGTAGGAGCCGTAGGAGCCGTAGGAGCCGTAGGAGCCGTAGGAGCCGTAGGAGCCGTAGGGAGGGTCGGTCCCCCGGTCGGCTCGGGGAGCGCCGGCCCCGGCAGGGGGGCGCGGGTGGGGAGCAGGGAGCGCGCGAGCGCCCGCAGCCGTTCCCGGCGACCGTGCAGGAGGCCGAGGACGACGGCCGAGCCCACCGCGATCAGATGCTCGCGCCCGGCGAGGTTCGGGACGGCGATCGACTCCCACACCATCGAGCCGCCGGTCAGGATGAACACCACGGGGGCGCGCCGCACGACCGAGAGGTACGTGAACAGGCCGACGACCGCCGCGGAGGGCCCGGTGTCGAGGATGTGACCGCACTCCGCCGGAAGGCCGAAACCCCACCGGTCGGGCCCCGCCGCGATCATCGCGCGGGCCACGAGGGTGCCGGCCAGCGTGGTGGCGTAGGAGATCACGAGGGTGCGGGAGCGGCCGAGGGTGAGTTCGGCGAGGGCGAAGGCCAGGAAGAGCTGGGTGATGCCGGCCCAGACCGGCAGGTCGAGCGCCGGGACGTACAGCGACACGGGAGTGCGCAGCAGGGACAGCCACAGCGGCAGGTCGGCCTTGACGCCGCCGAGCCGGGTGACCCACACCGCGCCGGTGGGGTGCTGGGCGATGTCGTGGAAGAAGATGACGCCGAACGCGGCGACGAACGCCAGCAGCAGCCCGGACAGTCCGCGCCGGGCGAGCTGCCGTACCGGGTCGACGACGATGGCGTGCCACTCGCCGCGCAGCGTGCGCCCCGTGAACCGGGCGAAGCGAGCCGCCGCCGGGCGGAGCCGGTCGAGGTGCTCCCCAGCGGTCATGAGACGGGACAGCCCGTCACCTTCGACGCACCCCTCATCCGCACATCGCCCCCCTTCGCCCCGTGTCCGGCGGTCGGCCGTACGAAGCTCTTCCCGTGGTCAGCCCGTTTCAGGCATCACCGAACGGATGCCCGTGTACCCCCGGCCGCATGGTCGTACGGCCGGGAGACAGTTCAGCGAGCCGCACGGCCACCGTCAAGATCTTTAACGGGTGGGAAGCCCCACAGACGGACGGAACGGCGCGAAAGCAACCCTTCCCCCCTTCCCGGCGTCATCCGATACAGGTGCTCTCGCCGCCGCCCGGGACGCCGGTCCCGTGGACCGGGGCGTGGGTGTCGGGTGTCATGGCCGGCGGGACCGCCGGCCGAGGAGCAGCACGGCGCAGGCCCCGGTGGTCAGCAGCCCGCCGACGAGGAACGTGCCCCGCACCTCCAGGAGCGGCAGGACCAGTGCCCCGAGCGCGGCGCCCGCGGCGATACCGGCGTTGTAGGCACCGGAGTTGGCGGCGAGGGCGATGTCCGTCCGGCCGGGCGCGCAGCGCAGCATCTCGTTCTGGGTGGTCATGAACACCGGGCCGAGGGCGCCGCCCGTCAGCGCGAGGAACACCACCGCCGCGACCGGCCGGGCACCGGCCGCGTACAGCCCGAGCATGCCCACCGCCTGCGTGGTCACGGCGGTGGTGAGCGCGGCCCGCGGGAAGCGGTCGAGGACGGCCCCGGTGACGCTCACCCCGGCCAGGCACGCGACGCCGAACACCACCAGCAGGACGTCGACGGCACCGGGCGAGAACCCCGCGACGCCGCCCAGGAACCCGACGATGTACGTGTATCCGGTGAACGCCCCGGTGGCGGAGAGGGCACCGGCCGCCAGCACGGTCGCGAACCGGCGGGTGTCGGGGCCGCTCGCGTAGGCGGCGGGCTCCTCCTCCGGCGGCGAGGTCGGCAGCAGTGCCGCGATCGTCACCAGCGAGACGGCACCCAGGACGGCCGGCACCCCCATGGGCACGCGCCAGCCGGTCCGTCCCCCCAGCCAGGTGCCGGCGGGCACGCCGAGCACGAGGGCGAGGGAACCGGCGACGGACAGCGCCCCGACCACCCGGCCGCGGAGCCGGGGCGCGAACAGGCCGACGGCGACCGGTCCCGTCACGGCCCAGAACAGCGCCTGCGCGAGGGCGGTCAGCAGCCGCGCGAGCAGCAGCAGCCCGTAGGAGTGCGCCGGCGCGGCGAGGAGGCTGGAGGCGACGAGGGCGGCCAGCAGTCCGGTGAGCACATGGCGCCGGGGCACGCCCCGGGTGCCGTGGGCGAGCGGCACGGAGGCGACCGCGACCGTCACGCCGTACCCGGTGACCAGGAGCCCCACCGCGGACAGCGGGACGTTCAGGTCGACGGAGATCAGCTCCAGCAGCCCGACCGGCAGGTTCTCCGCCGTGTTGAAGGTGAAGGCGGCCAGCATCAGCGCGCCGAGCACCGCCGGTGCGCGCCAGGAGGCCGCCCGTCCCGCGACCGCACGATCCGTCCTGTGCGCCGGTGCGGTGGCGCTTTCCGCCGAGTCCATGGGGCCAGCACACCGGGCGCGTCGGCCGCACCGCAACACAATTCACCGGGCCGCGGTGCCCCGCGGCCGCGGAGCGTGCAGAAACCAGCCCCGCCGTGTGCGGGGAGGCTTCCGGACCTCGGGGCACGGCGGGGCGGTACGGCACTCACCCTGCACCCGGAATCCGGGATTCGGAAGCGTGCGTTTGGCATATTCGCGACCGGCTCCCGGCCAATCACGGGCAAAACGCGGTGCCTCCCGCGGCCGGGCGGCCGGGTCAGGCGGTGCCCCGGGTGCCGACGCCGTACAGGAGGGTGTCGACGACCCGGGTGGCGAGCGCGTCCAGGGCGGCGTCGGTCTCCGGGGCGTGGGTCGCGGCCTCGTGCATGAGGGCGTAGTAGACGCGCCGCACCCAGTTCAGGTCGGCGTCGGGCGGGAGCAGCCCGGCGTCGCGCACCCGGACGAACAGCCGCTCGCACCGGGCGAGCACCTCGGCGTGCACGCGGGCGACCTCGGGGGCGTCGACGGGCAGGGCGTCCATGGCGAAGCCCCAGGCGATCTTGACGCGGAGCACGTTCACGGTGACCTGGTAGAGGGCGACGGCGGGCGGGGCGGTCTCCGGCCGGGCGGCCTCGACGGCCTCGTGGAAGCGCCGCGTCGCCCACGCGGCCAGTGCCCTGACCAGCGCGTCCCGGGAGGCGAATCGCCGGTGCACGGTGGTGCGCGCCACCCCGGCCGCCTCGGCGATCTGCTCCATCGTGGCCGCCGGGTCGACGGACAGCACCCGTTCGGCGGCTTCGAGGATCGCGCGCACGGTCCGCTCG
Organism: Streptomyces misionensis; assembly: GCF_007896895.1. Taxonomy (GTDB): domain Bacteria; phylum Actinomycetota; class Actinomycetes; order Streptomycetales; family Streptomycetaceae; genus Streptomyces; species Streptomyces misionensis_A. The sequence goes on from NZ_VOGW01000040.1 coordinate 7,695, forward strand.
GTGTCGGCGCGCATCGGCTTCGCGTCGTCGGGCTGCGGTTTCGAGGCGGCGGGCAGCGCCATGGGGCGGGTCCTTCCGGGGTGGACGAGGGCCCTACGAGGATACGACGGCGCAGCAAGTCAATTAGGACTTGCGACATGAGAGTTGCATGTTCTAGCGTCACTGCCACATCCAAGATGCACTTAGTGGGCGGAGAACGAGATGGACCTGAAGTTGACCGGCAAGACGGCCCTCGTCACCGGCGCCAGCCGGGGCATCGGGCTGGCCGTGGTGCGCGCCCTGATCGCCGAAGGGGTGCGGGTGGTCGCCGCCGCGCGCACGCCCACGCCCGAGCTGACGGCGACCGGCGCGATACCGGTGGCGGCGGACCTCGCCGACCCGGACGCCGCCGAACGACTGGTCGGCGAGGCCGTGGCCGAGCTGGGCGGCCTCGACGTCCTGGTGAACAACGTCGGCGGCGGCGACGGCGACGCGACCGGCGGTTTCCTCGACGTGACCGACGCGCAGTGGGCGCAGGTGGTGGACCTGAACTTCTTCGCCACCGTCCGCGTCACCCGGGCCGCCCTGCCGGCCCTGCTGGCGGCCCGCGGCGCGATCGTGAACGTGTCCTCGGTGGGCGCCCGCGTTCCGCACAGCGGCCCCATCGCCTATACGGCGGCCAAGGCCGCGCTCACCGCTTTCGGCAAGGCGCTGGCCGAGGAGACCGGGCCGCGGGGCGTGCGGGTGAACACCGTCTCACCCGGTCCGGTGCGCACCGCCATGTGGGAGAGCCCGGACGGCTACGGCGCCCAGCTGGCCGCCGCCCTGGGCGTCTCCCACGCCGAGCTGCTGGCGGGACTGCCGGGGTCGACGGGCATGCTCATCGGCCGGCTCGTCGAGCCCGACGAGGTCGCGGCCCTCGTCGCCTACCTCGCCTCGCCGCTCGCCGCCGCGACGACCGGCGCGGACCACGTCATCGACGGCGGGGCGATCAAGACGGCGTAGACCCCCTCGTCGTCGGACGGCCGGGACCGCCGGGACCGCCGGGACCGGATCAGCGGTCCGGGCCGCCCTCGCGCCGCCTGCGGGTCGTCACCCGGACCAGGTCGAGCGCCGCGGCCAGGGCGAGGACCCCGCAGATCACCGCGAGGACGGTCAGCGGGCCGTCGCCGGGACTGTCGCCGGGTCGCTGGTGGGCGGCCCAGACGGCGAAGCCCGCGGTGGCGGCGGCGAAGACGGGGAGGAAGAGGACGGACAGCGTCAGCCGCAGGCCGAGGGCGCTGCGCGCGGTGGCCGGTTCGGTGCCGCTGGGGGTAGGACGGGGCGTGCGGCGGGCGGCTCCGGAGCGTGCGCGGGGTTCCGGCGGGGCCGGCCGTCCGTGCCGGTCGTCAGCCATGAGGGCCTCCTTCGGGTGACCACGCGGTGTCCCTCCGCGCAGCCCGTGCCGATGCCCGCGGACCGGCACCGGACGGGCTTGTGAGCAACCCCACGCGGGGGGTCAACTGACGTGCGCCAGAGGGGTTTTGGGGGTCGTACGGCGCTGCCGGCGCCGGTGCTCCCGGCGGTGGTCCCCCGCCGTCTGCCACGATGGTCGACGCCCTGACCGAGTGGTCCGGCCGTGCAGCGCAGCCGGCCCGGAGGCCACCGTCGGTCACTCTTCCGACCCCTTGGTTGTCGAGTACCCCGCCGTGCCCTCTTCCCCCCTCTCGGCCACGCCCGCCTCCCGTACCGCCCCCGCCTCGCGTTCTCCGTGGCGGTCCCTGCGCCATCGCGGCATGCGCTGGTGGTCGGCCGCGAACTTCGTCTCCAACGCCGGCACCTGGATGCAGCTCACGGTGCAGAACCTGCTCGTGCTGCACATCACGGGCTCCGCGGCGGCCACCGGTCTGTCGATGTCCGTGCAGGCGGCGCCCGCCCTGTTCGTCAGCCTGCTGGGCGGCGCCGCCGTGGACCGCTGGCCCCGCAAGCTGACGGTCTCCGTCAGCCAGGCCCTGCTGGGGGCGGTCGCCTTCACCACGGCCCTCCTCGTGGCGCTGGACCGCATCGACATGACGTCGCTGCTGGTGCTGGCCGCCGTGACCGGTGTCATCGCCACCGTCGACGGCCCGGCGTGCTCGCTGCTCGGCAACGACCTCGTACCGGTGGAGGACGTGCCGTCCGCGATCGGCGTCGGCGCCCTGGTGCACAGCGCGGGACGGCTCGCGGGCACCGCGCTGGCCGGGGTCACCGTGGCCCTCCTCGGCACGGGCGCCGCGTACGCGGCCAACGGGCTGTCCTTCCTGTTCGTGGCGGCGGTGGTGCCGTTCCTGCGGCCCGTACGCGGGGCCGTCGAGCGGCCGGCGGCCGAGCCCCGGGCGGTGCCGGAAAGGGCGGAGCTGAGCGTGCGCGAGGGGCTCGCGTACTTCGTGCGGCGGCCCCGGCTGATGGCGCTGGCCGGGATCACCGGGATCAGCTCGGTCTTCGGCCGCAACTACGGCCTCACCCTCGCCGTCCTCGTCACCGGCCCGCTGGCGGGCGGTGCCGGCTCGTTCGGCACCGTCTCCACGGTGCTGGCCGTCGGCGGCATCCTCGGCGCGGTCCTCGGTGCCCGGCTGCGCCGCCCGTCGGTGCGCACGGTGGGGCTGCTCGCGGCGGCGGGCGGACTGCTCCAGGCGGTCGCCGGGCTGTCGCCGTCGCTCGCGGTGCTGCTGGTGCTGGTGCTGCCGATGGCCGTGGTGGAGTCCGTCTCCGACACCGCGGGCACGGCCGTGCTCCAGACCGATCCGCCCGCGCATCTGCGCGGCCGGGTGCTCGGCGTGTGGAGCAGCGTCGGCACGGTGTGGAGCCTCGGCGGGCCGCCGCTGCTGGGCCTGCTCATGCAGGGCGCCGGTGCGCGCGGCGCCCTCGTCGCGGGCGGCCTGCTCATCGCCGCGTCGGTCGGCGCGGGCCTGCTGCTGCGCCGCCGTGGCGGACTGCTGCCGGTGTCGGCGCTGCCCGCGGCGGACGGCGAGGTCACCGGACGGGCGGCCCTGGGCACGGCGGCCTGACGCCCGCCTCAGTCCGGCCGGCCCGGCAGGTTGTACACGTGGAAGGCCTGTCCGATCACCGGCTGGGCGACATTGCGCACGCGCACACCGCCGCTGGTCATGCCGTGCTCGGTGCCCGCGTGGGCGTGGCCGTGGACGGCCAGGTCGGCGCCCGCGGTGTCGATGGCCTCCGCGAGGAGGTAGCTGCCGAGGAACGGGTAGATCTCCGGTGGCTCCCCGGCCAGGGTGTCCGGCACCGGCGAGAAGTGGGTGAGGGCGATCCGCACGTCGCAGTCCCACTGGTCCAGGTCCTTCAGGGCGCCGTGCAGGCCGTCGGCGCAGCGGCGGGTGTAGCGGACGAACTCCTTCATCAGGGGTTCGCCGAACTCGCCCGCGCAGCGGCCCACGAAGCCACCGCCGAAGCCCTTGGTGCCGGCCACCCCGATCCGCGCGTCCCCGGCGGTGACCACGGCGGCCTGGCCCTCCAGGACGTGCGCGCCCGCCTCGCGGAGGATCGCCGTGACCTCCTCGGGGCGTTCGTCGTGGTGGTCGTGGTTGCCGAGCACCGCGACCACCGGCACTCCGAGGTCCTTGATCTCGCGGGCGACGACCGCGGCCTCCTCCGGCGTGCCGTGCCGGGTCAGGTCGCCGGCCAGCAGCAGGACGTCGGCGCAGTCGGGCAGCGTTTCGAAGGAGGGGCGCAGGGTGCCCTGGCTCTCGGGGCCCATGTGGATGTCCCCGACGGCCGCGACGCGGATCATGTCAGGTCCTCTCCGTGGTCGGGCGAGGAGGTGCCGGCGACGAGCAGGTCGCTGTGGACCGGGTGGTGCGCCAGTTCCTCGCGGGCCAGGCGCAGTATCTCGTCCCGGCACTCGGTGGACGGGACGGTGCCGGTCAGCAGGACGGCATCGCCCCGGGTCTCCAGGCGTACGCCGAGTTCGCCGAGCCGGCCGGCGGCCAGGCGTTCGGCGAGGTGGGCGACGCGGTAGTCCAGCCCGCCCTCCGGCGGTGGTGCGGCTGCGTCGGTCATGTCCGCTGCTCCCGGGGTGCGATCACGTCGAGGCGTTCGAGGAGGAAGAGGAAGGCGGCCGGCATCGGCTGGTCGCCGCAGGTGGCGCGGATCACGTCCCAGTCGACCTTCTCGCGCACCGCGCGGGCCACCGGCAGCACGGCCCCGAAGTCGCAGTAGTGCTCGGAGAAGGCGCTGATCAGGCTGCGTATGAGGTCGGTCGGGCAGAGCACCGGCATGAGCACCGAGTCCACGGGCAGCACGTGCGCGCGCTCCAGCATCTCCTTGGTGACGGGCTCGTGCGCGAGCGAGAAGATGATGTCCACGTTCTGCCCCTGGCAGGTGGTCTTCAGCAGCCAGTCCTCCGGTGGGGTGCGGACGGCGAGCCCGGCCTCGCGCAGGGTCGCGGCCACCGCGTCGGCGTCGTCGGGCAGCACGCAGAAGTCGGCGTCGTGCTGGAGGTAACGGCTGCCGCCATGGGCGTAGACCGCGACGCTGCCGGCCAGCGCGAAGGGATGGCCCGCGCGTTTGAGGAGGGCGCCGATCCGCTTGGCGGCCTCCAGAATGGCCTGACTGCGATCGTGCGGCAGATCCGGCGCGTGGGCCTCCGGCGACGCGTCGCGGTCCTGCGCCGCATCCGTAGCGTGGGCCTCCGGCGGGGCGCTGCGGCCGTCCGGCACGTCACCCCCCGGCGACATCCTGCGGCCGTCCGACGCCTCCGCGCCCCGCGACGTGGCACTGGCGTCCGACCGCTCCGGCGCGTTGATCCCCGGCGGGGCGCCGCGGCCGTCCGGCACGTCCGCGCCCGGTGACTTCCCGCGGTCGTCCGGCGCCTCCGCACCCGGCGAGGAGGCACTGGCGTCCGGCACCTCCGGCACGTCCGCCCCCGGCGGGGCGCCGCGGCCGTCCGGCGTGTCGGTCCCAAGGGGAGACCCGCGGCCGTGCGTCACGTCCGGCGCGTCCGCCCCCGGCAGGGTGCCTCGGTCCTCGGGCGGGGTCTTTCGCCGTGGTCCGTCCGGTGGCAGCCGGAGCTCGGTCACCTCCTGGATCTGCGGCCGGCGCGCGGGCGCGGTCTCCTCCCCGTGGTGCGTCATGGACCCTCCCTTCCCGGTGTCCCAGCCCCGGTGCCCAGCCGACCGGGGGTGCTACGGGTACCCGGCGGTCCCGGGGCGACACGGCCCGCAGCGGCTGCCCTGCGAACGGGCCCGACCGGGGTGACCTGCGAGCATGAGTGGCCGCTCGTACCACCCGGGAGCACGCTGGTAGGCATGAGATTCCGGCCCGGGACAGCGGCGCCCCGGCACTGGCGGCGGACGCACGGCCTGCTGCTGCTGCCGATCGCCCTCATCGTGGTCCTCGCGGTGGTGGACCTGGCGACGCCGCACATCCCCCTCAGCCCGGCCCTGGTGATCGCCCCCGCGCTCACCGCGTCCTTCGCCGGGCCCCGCACGACGGCCGCCGTCTCGGCGCTGGCCCTGATCGCGCAGGCCCTCGTCGCCGTCAACCAGCCCGGCATCGCCACCTCGATCCACATCGTGCTCTTCGTCACCCTCGCGGTGCTCTCGGTGCTGCTGGTGATCTACAGCGCCCTGCGCGTGCGGCACCAGGCCCAGCTCGCCCAGGTGCGCACGGTCGCGGAGGCCGCGCAGCAGGTGCTGATGCGACCGCTGCCCGAGCGGATCGGCCCGCTGCGGATCTCCTCGCTGTACCTGGCGGCGGAGGACGAGGCCCAGATCGGCGGCGACCTGTACGCGGTGGCCCGGAGCGAGGGGGGCGTACGGGTGCTGATCGGGGACGTGCGCGGCAAGGGGCTGCCCGCGATCGGCGAGGCCGCGCTGCTGCTCAGCGCGTTCCGGGAGAGTTCCCACCGGCACCTGCCGCTGGACGACATGGTCGGCGCGCTGGAGCAGAGCGTCACCCGGTACACGACCGACATGGAGTCGGAGGAGGAGAGGGGCGAGCGGTTCGCCACCGCGCTGCTGCTGGAGGTCCCGGACCGGGAGCCGGTGATCCGGATGACCAGCTGCGGGCATCCGCCGCCGCTGCTGCTGCGTCCGGGGCACGCGGTGACGGTGCCCAGCCTGCATCCGTCCCCGCCGCTCGGGGTGCAGGTGAGCGGCGAGCACGCGCTGGACGTCTTCTCCTTCGAGCCCGGCGACACACTGCTGCTCTACACCGACGGGGTGATCGAGGCACGGGACGCCGGCAGGCGGTTCTATCCGCTGGCGGAGCGGGTGGCGCGGTGGACCGAGCACGGTCCCGAGGCACTGACGGACCACCTCCGGCGCGATCTGCTCGCCCACGCGGGCGGCCGGCTGGGGGACGACGCGGCGCTCATCGCGCTGCACCGCACGCCCGTCGACCGGCTCCGCCACCACGGCCATGGTGGACATGGGCAGGCCGCCGTGCGGCAGGACACGGCGGGCGTCGAGCATCCCTAGTGCTCAGTCGGCCGGCGCATGGCCCTCGACCAGCCGCGCGAGCCGGTCGAGGGCCATGCGGGTGCCCTGCTCGTTGTCCGCCCTGGGGACGGCGTCCGGAACGCCCTCGTGCAGGATCTCCACGACCGTGCCGCCATCATCCGGGGTGAGCGTCGTCGTCAGCGTCATGACGCCGACGAGTGCCCGGTCGTCCGTCTCGAACTCCAGCACCTCGACGACCAGGGCGCCCGGGACGAGCCGTGCGAAGTGGCCGTGGTAGGTGTCGGTGTGCCCGCCGGACTTGCCCGCGCCCCCGCCCTCGTAGGTGAGCGAGACCCGGAAGGCGCCGCCCGCACGGGGCTCGAAGGTGTGCACGTGCGCGCTCATGCCGTCGGGAACCCGCCAGGCCACGATCGCCGCCGCGTCGGTCAGGGCCCGGTAGACGGTCCACGGGGATGCCCGCACGTGTCGGGCGACTCGGGTGGCGTACACCCCGCCAGGGTAGCGGTACCCGTGGCGGGGTGTACGAGGTCCGCTACGGCTTGCGGGCGACGGCTCCGTACATGGCGATGTCCTCGTCCCGGATGCCCTGTTCGCCCGTGCCGTCGGGATGCCACTTGTGGACCTGCACGATGCCGGGCTCGATCAGCTCCAGGCCCTCGAAGAACTCCTCGGCCTCCGGCATCGTGCGCAGACGCATCGGCATGTCGCGGGCCGCGTACTCGCGGGCGACGCGGCCCACCTCCTCGGGGGCGAACTCGGCGGTGCCGATGGACATCGCCAGGTGGCTGCCGGCCGGGAGGGGCTCCAGGAGACGGCGTACGACCCCGACCGCGTCGTCCGCGTCCAGCATGAAGTGGACGATGGCGATGACCGTGAGGGCGACCGGGCGGTCCAGGTCGAGGGTCTCGCGCAGTTCGGGGGCGTTCAGGATGGCCGCCGGGTCGCGGAAGTCGGCCTCCAGGTAGGCGGTGCGGCCCTCGGGGGTGCTGGAGAGCAGGCCCTGGGAGAGGGTGAGGACGATCGGGTCGTTGTCCACGTAGACGACGCGGGACTCGGGGGCCACGGCCTGCGCGATCTCGTGCAGGTTGGGCGAGGTCGGGATGCCGGTGCCGACGTCGAGGAACTGGCGCATGCCCGCCTCCTCGGCGAGCCAGCGCACCGCGCGGTTCATGAAGTCGCGGTTGGCCCGCATGTGCACGGGGAACGCGGGCCACTCGCGGGCCATGGCGTCGCCCGCCTCCCGGTCGGCGGGGTAGAAGTCCTTGCCGCCGAGGATGTAGTCGTAGATGCGCGCCGAGTGGGCGTGTCGGGTGTCGATGCGGTCGGCCGGCCATCCGTTGTCGGGCAACGCCGTGTCTCCCATTCGGATCGGGGATGTGGACGGTGGTGGTTCCCACTGCGTGGTGCCAACTGCTGGGTGATCAAGGGGAGTCGAGTTCCTCGCGGATCCTACCGAGCAGGGTCTCGGTCTTCGCGGCGGACGCGGCCTGCGCGCTCAGGCGGTCCAGCGCCTCGCGGTAGGCCACGACCTCGTCGGGTTTGTCGACGTGGACGGCGCCGAGCAGACCTTCCACGTGCACGATGTCGGGCAGTTCACGCGCCCGGAACCGGAAGAGGTGGTACGCGCACGCGCGCATCGCGGGATGCGGGCCGTGGGCGAACGGCATGAGCTGCACGGTCACATGGGGCAGCCGGCCGACCTCGACGAGGTGGTCGATCTGCGCGCGCATCGCCTGCGGGCCGCCGACCGGGCGGCGCAGCACGGTCTCGTCCATCACCACCCACAGCCGCGGGGGCGCGTCACCGGCGAGGAGTTCCTGCCGGCGCATGCGCAGGGCGACCCGGCGCTCGGTGTCCTCGGCGGACGCGTGCGGATGGCTCGCGCGCAGCAGGGCGCGGGCGTAGTCCTCGGTCTGTAACAACCCGTGCACACACTGGCTCTCGTAGGCGCGGATCTGGGTCGCGGCCTGCTCCAGGCCGAGGTGGGCGGCGCACCAGTCGGGCATGACGTCGCGGTAGGCGTGCCACCAGCCGCGTTTGTTGGCCTCGCGCACGGACCGCAGGAAGGTGTCGATCTCCCGCGGGTCGGTGACGCCGTAGACCTGGAGCAGTTTCTCGGCGTCCGCGAGCCGCAGCCGGGCCACCTTGGCGGCCTCCATGCGGCGGATCGTGGAGTGGCTGACCCCGATGGCGGCGCCCGCCTCGGCGTACCCGAGTCCGGCCCGCACCCGCAGCTGCTCCAGCTGCCGGCCGAGGATCATTCGCAGCACGGAGGGGACGCCGCCCCAGTCGGTCTCCGCGGTCATCCCACCCCCTGGAACAGACATCAGGGTCCACCCTCACACACCGTCGCGCCGGGCGTGCCATGCGCACGCGTCCCCGGAGCGGGCAGCATGCACGGGACCGTGTGCAATTTTCAACTCGCAGGTTGCGAGGCGTTGTTGGCAGATGGGAAAGTGGGGCGACTGCTCCGGCCGACCGAGGAGCAGGCGGTGTGGCCCGTCGGGGGAGACCGGGCCGCGGCACGGCTTCGTCCGAGGCGGTGTGCCGTCTGCTGCGCGCACGGCCGGGAGCCTGACACCCCCCACCACGCACGGCCGGACGCATCCCACGCGAGGCCGGACGAAAGGCGCACGGCAATGGCTCCGCCCTCCGTCCCCCGACCACTCCACCGCCCGCTGCACGACATCGGCACGGACCGGTCCTCCGTCGAGGACGCCGGTCCTCGCCCGCCGATGGCGGCGCGCCCGCCGCTGGTGGCCGAGGATCCGCACCAGGCCGTGTCCACGGCCCGGCTGCCGC
>NZ_VOGW01000040.1:17184-32844 GCF_007896895.1 Streptomyces misionensis
CCGGGCGGCGGCCGAGGTCCCGGTGCCGGACACGGACCGGCGCCGCCCGCGGCTGCCCGGCCGGTCCGCCGCCGGGTCCGAACACCCGGTCTCCACGGCCTCGTTCGACCTGGCCGCCCGGCCCACTGCCGTCGGCGCCGCCCGGCGGGTGGTACGGGAGCTGCTGGCCGCCTGGGGCATACCGGAGGGCGTCCGGGACGACGCCCTGCTGGTCACCTCCGAGCTGGTCACCAACGCGCTCGTGCACGCGGGCGGCAACCGGATCACCTGCCGGCTGGACGGCACGGCGGAGCGGATACGCATCGAGGTCGAGGACGAGGCGGGGGACGAGGACGTCGCGCTCCCGGTGGCATGCCGTCCCGGGCCCGACGACCAGCACGGGCGCGGCCTGCTCCTGGTCGATGCGGTCAGCCGCGGCTGGGGCGTCGCCTTCCCGCCCGGCCGGCCCGCCCGCGTCGTCTGGGCCGAGCTCGCTTCCGTCTGACGTCTGCCGACCGTCCGTCGCAGACCATCCCCCCACCAGTCCGGAGGAATTCCGTGCACCACATCTCCCCCGTTCCCGTCCCCGTTCCCGTCCCGGCCGTCGACCCCTCCTGGACCGGCGCGCGCCCGAAGCCCGGCTCCGAGGAGCAGCCCGGCTGATCACGGGGCGGCGGTCCAGGAGCCCGTGACCGGTCCGTCGCCGCGCGCATGGGTGAGCAACGCCTCGGCGGCGGACCGCAGTCGGTCCGCCGCCGACGCACAGGCGGCGGCCTGCCGGGCCAGCGCGGGACGGCTCCACCCGGGCGCCGCCGGGCAGGCGGCGAGCGTGGCGGCGGTGGCGCGCAGGCGGCGGGCGTAGCCGTCCATGAGGTCGGCGTCGGCCCGCAACCGGCCGACATGGGCGAGGAGTTCGTCGGCACCGGCCGTGCTCGCCCGGGGGGACTCGGTCACCATGGAAACTCCCGGTGTGATGAGGGGCTTCAACGGGCGAGGACGGCACCGCCGCCACGGTGGGCCATGAACTGCGGGCAGGCCAGCACGAACAGCGGCCGGGCCGTGTCGATGCCGAGCCGGCGCAGCTGCCCGGCGAGGGGTTCGGCCGCCGCGGTGCCCAGCCGTACCCGCACGCCCGCGCCCGGGTGCAGCCGGAGCCTGCCGTGCGCCCGGACCAGGGTGCGCACCGTGCTGGTGGCCCGGCGGCCGTAGAGGGCCCGGTCGGCGTCGGGGCAGCGCACCCCCGGCCCGAGACGGCCCTCGACCACCAGCCCGAGGTCCTGGGAGCGGGCGCGGATCTCCCGGCCCGTCAGGTCGGCCTCGACGCGCATCCGCAGCGCCGGCTGGCCCCAGATCTCCTGGGCGACCACACGGGCGGCCTCCGTGGTGACGGCGAGGGAGAGGACGTACCGGCCGGTGCGGCGCAGGTCCACGCGGCGCAGCAGATCGGTGACGGCGTCGTACGGGCGTGGCCGCCACAGGTCGTCCACCAGGACGGACAGGGCGATCTCGGTGTACGGGCCGATGGTGGTGCAGCGGTGCTCGTGCACCGAGAGCACCGCGAGGGCCCGGTGGCCGAGCCGGCTCGGGGTCAGCCAGGCGGCGTCCGGCAGCAGGCTCCGGGCGGCTGCCGGGTCGACGGGGAAGCAGAGGTGGGCGGCGGCGGAGTCGTAGTAGCGCACCGGCACGTCGACGGGCCCGACCGTGGTGCGCACGGGCGCCGTGGCCAGGGTGAGGAAGGGGTGGCCCGCGGGCGGGTGGACGTGGTCCTTGAGCCGGTACGCCTGGGTGCGGACGACGGGGCCCCGGTAGGGCGTCAGCGCCTCGTCGATGTCCGCCCGCGCCGCGGGCACCAGGGTCCTGAGGTGCTCGATGTACTCACGCAGCCGGTGACACAGCGGGAACTCCCGACCGGGACCGGCGTACTCGACGTCGTACCGCCCCGCCCGCGACGGCGGAGCCGGGGGAACCGTGTGGTCGGCGGGAACGGCGGAACCAGTCGGGCCGACGCGGTCCGCTGGGCCCGCCGGACCCGTACGGGTCACGGAACTCCCCGGAGCCGCGGGGCTCGCGGGGGCCACCGGGGGCGTCCGGTCCGCGGGAGCCGCCGGACGCGCGGAGGCCGCGGGAGCCGCCGGACGCGCGGAGGCCGCGGGGCCTGTCCGGTCGGCAGGGGTCGCCGAGCCCGTCCGAGGCACGGAAGCCCCAGGGGCCGCCGGGGCCGTCCGGTCCACGGGAGCCGCCGAGCCCGTGCGGGCCACCCGAGTCCCGGGGGCCGTCCCACCGGTGGGGGCCACGGGAGCTGCCGGACTCGCGAAGGCCGAGTCCGTCCGGTCCACGGGAGCCGCCGGGCCCGCGGGGGCCGCCGGGGCCGTCCGGTCCGCAGGGTCCGCCGGGCCCGCAGGGTTCGTGGGAGTGGCGGTACCAGCAGGGGCCGCAGGAACCGCCGGTCCCGCCCGGTCCGGGAGGGCCCCCACGTCCGCGCTGCTGCCGTCGGGGGCGGCCACCAGGTCGAACCGGTTGGTGACGGTGGCCACCCAGGTGCGGGGGTCGGCGGGTTTGCGGTCGCCGGCCGGGGAGCCGACGGCGATGACATGGGTGACCCGGTAGGTGCGGCAGAACTCCTCGTCCTGGGCGAGGTTCAGCACCGCGTTACCGCCCTCGCCGTGGCCGATCAGGGCGAGTTCGGCGCCGCGTGGAATGCCGTGGCCGGCCACGGCCCGCACGAGCGAGCGGGTGTACGGCGAGTCGGTGCCGCACAGATCGCGCCAGGCGCCGACGAGGTCCTGCGGGGCGTCGCTGCGCGGGCGCCCGGGCGCCGTGCCGGGGGCCTGGAGCACATAGCGGACGACGGCGTCCGGGCCGCGCACGTTCTGTATGAGGATCCGCCCGTCGGTCGAGAGCACCTCGATGTTGCGCAGGAAGCCCAGGAAGGACCCCTCGGTGGCGAGGGTCCGCCTGCGCTGGTCGGCGAGGTCCACGGCCTCGGCCCCGCCCTCTGCGCCGGGCGCCGCGCCACTTTCGGAGTCTCCGTCCAACACATCGCGGACCGCGAGGAGTTGGGATATCAGCGGGGCGAGCCCGGACAGAGCGCGCTGGGCCGTACGGTCGTGCAGCAGGGTACGCAGGGCCCGTACGGCGTCCCGGTCGCGCTCGGCGGCGAGCGCCCGGGTCAGCAGCCGCATCCCGGGGGCCTGCGCCAGTTCGGGGTGGTCGGCGAGGACGGCGGCCACGCGCAGCCGCAGGGAGGTGAGGGCCACCAGGGCGGCCAGGCTCTCGCCGCCGAGCGCCCGGCCCGCGGCGCCGAGCGCACGGGCGGCACCGCGCCGGGGGCCCTCCACCGGGGTCGTGGCCGCCGGGGCGCCGAGGCCCCGGCCGCCGGTGAGGGCTCGTCGCAGCGCCCAGCGTGCCGCCAGGCCGGTGCGGGGCCGGCTGCGGGCGGCGGCGGTCAGACCGGGGGCGTGCAGGGTGGTGGCGGTGCGCTCGGCGACCGCGCGGATGCCCTCGGCGACCTCCAGCACGTCCCGCGCGCAGCCGCGCAGTACTTCCCCCGGGTCAGGACCGCCCGGCGCGGGCCGTCCGGGTGCGGTGCCGTCCGCTCGCATCCGATGCTCCCTCGGCTCGACGACGTACGACGGCTGTGGCCGCGTCGAACGGGACACGACCCGCGTCCATCGTGGGCCAGTGCCACCGGCGCCGCACCTTCGTCCGGGCTCCCGGCGGGGGCGGGCGGTGCGGTGTGGTGCGCCGGTTCCCGGCCGGGTGGCGTACGGCCGCCGGGTGGGCGCCCCGTACGATCCCGCGCCGCGCCCCGTCACCCGTCCGGCCCAGGCATGCCGCGGGGTGCCGAGGTGCAGGGCGCCCGGCGAGGGGGTCAGCGGGCACCCGGCCGGGCCAGTCCGAGGTCGTAGGCGAAGATCACCGCCTGGACGCGGTCGCGGGCGCCGGTCTTGGCCAGGACCCGGCCGACGTGCGTCTTCACCGTGGACTCGGACAGGACGAGGCGGGCGGCGATCTCGCCGTTGGACCAGCCCTTGCCGATGGCGACCAGGATCTCGCGTTCCCGCTCGGTCAGGCGGCCGAGGCGGGGGTCGTCGGCGCCGGCACGGGCGGCGCCGTAGCGGGCGAACTCGTCCAGCAGGCGGCGGGTGAGGGCGGGCGCGATCACCGCGTCGCCGGCCGAGACGGCGCGGATGCCGGCCAGCAGTTCGTCGGGGCGGGCGTCCTTCAGCAGAAAGCCGCTGGCACCGGCGCGCAGGGCCGCGTGCACGTACTCGTCCAGGTCGAAGGTGGTGAGCACGAGGACGCGCGAGCGCTGTCCGGCTGCGACGATGCGGCGGGTGGCCTCGATGCCGTCCATCCCGGGCATGCGGATGTCCATCAGCACGACGTCCGGGCGCAGTTCGGCGGCCCTGCGCACGGCCTCGGCGCCGTGCTCGGCCTCGCCGACCACCTCGGTGCCGGGCACCGAGCCGAGCAGCATGCGGAAGCCGTACCGTTGCAGCGGCTGGTCGTCCACGATGAGCACGGTGGTCACGCGGTGCCCTCCCGCGCGGTGAGGTCGAGAGTGGCCGCCACCGTCCAGCCGCCGCCCGGGGCGGGGCCCGCGCTGACGTGTCCGCCGTAGAGCGCGGCCCGTTCACGCATACCCGACAGGCCCTGCCCGTCCGCGTTTCGCCGTCCTGTGCCGGTCCGGCCGGTGTCGCGGACGCGGATGCCGAGCCGGGTGTCCTCGACGTCGATCGCGAGGTCCACCCGGGTGCCGCTGCCCGCGTGCTTCAAGGTGTTGGTCATGGCTTCCTGCACGATCCGGTAGACGGTCAACTGCACGCCCCCGTCGAGGGCTTCGGTGTTCCCGGCGGTCCGGTAGACGACGTCGAGGCCGGCGGCGCGCACGCCCTGGCACAGCGCACCGATGTCCGCGAGGCCGGGCTGCGGGCTGAGTTCGGACGGGCCGAGGCCAAACCGGCCGGGCGCGGGGCCGTCGGCGTCCCGCAACACGCCCAGGACACGCCGGAGTTCGCCGAGCGCCTGGCGTCCGGTGTCGCCGATCAGCCCGAGCGCCTCCTCGCCGCGCGCGGGGTCGGCGGCGCAGGCACGGGCGCCCGCGTCGGCGAGGGTGATGATGACGGACAGGTTGTGCCCGACGATGTCGTGCATCTCCCGTGCCATCCGCGCCCGTTCGGAGGCGGCGGCCAGTCTGCTGCGCTGGTCGCGCTCCGTCTCCAGCCGCGCCGCCCGGTCCCGCAGCGCGGCGAGCTGGGCGCGGCGGATGCGGATCACCAGGCCGAGCGCGAGGGCCGCGGTCGCCGTGCTCAGCAGGAAGAACAGCGCGTCCGTCACCGACACGACCACCGACGCCCGCGCCGCGACCAGGGCCAGGGCCGCCGCCATCACCGCGCAGGCAACGGGCAGCCGGCGCGGCCGGCCGTGCAGGGCCAGGCTGTACAGGGCGAGGAAGAGGGCGACGTCCGCGTGCAGGGCCGCGCCCAGGGACCATTGGAGGACGAACACGGCGGCGATCGCGCCGAAGGCGGTGGCGGGGCGGCGCCGGCGCCACAGCAGCGGCAGCACCAGGCCCGCCTGGAGGGCGAGCATGGCCGCGAGCGGCAGCCGGGCGAAGGCGAGCCGGAACCGGCGCGGTCCTTCGGCGTCCACGACGCCGCCGTGCAGCAGGTCCGGCAGACAGAACAGCAGGAAGACCACGGCCACCAGCGCGGTGTCCAGTACCCAGGGGCGGGCGCGGTCGGCGCGCCGCAGCCGCCTGCCGGCCCGGCCGAGCCGGGCGGCAAGCGGCCCCATCGCGCCGAGGTCCGCCGTGGTCATGGCAGGTCCCGCGCCGTACGGGAGGTCAGACGTCACCGCGGCGCAACCGGTACGCGGCGCCGGCGAGCGCGAGCGCGGTCCAGCCGAGGAAGACGAGCAGTCCGGTGCCGGGCGTCAGGGTGGTGGCGTCGTGGGTGAGGGCGTACATCGCCTGGCCCGCGTTGCTCGGCAGGTAGGGGGTGAGGTCGTCCTGCCAGGAGCTCGGCAGCAGCGAGGCGAGGCCGGGGACGAGCATGAAGACGGCGACCAGCACCGAGATGCCGCCGGCCACCGAGCGCAGCAGGGCGCCCAGGGCGGCGCCGATCACACCGACCAGGCCGAGGTAGAGTCCGGCGCCCAGCAGGCCCCTGACGACGCCCGCGTGCCCCAGGGTCAGGGCGGCGGGGGTGTCGGCGACGATCCGGCTGCCGATCAGGAAGGCGATCCAGGCGCCGGCGGTGCCGACGACCAGCGCGACCAGCCCGTACACCGCCGCCTTGCACCACAGCACGGGCAGCCGGCGCGGCACCGCGGCCATGGTGGAGCGGATCATGCCGGTGGAGTACTCCCCCGCCGTGACCAGCACGCCGAGCACGCCGAGGGCGAGTTGGGCGAAGTTGGCGCCGAACAGGGACAGGCTCAAGGCCGTGGAGCGGGCGAAGTCCCGGTCCATCCGGGGCGATCCGGTCATGGACGTGTAGCGGCTCGCGGCGATGACGCCGAAGGCGACCAGGAACAGCAGTCCCAGGCCGAGGGTGATCCAGGTGGAGCGCAGGGACCAGAGCTTGGCCCACTCGGAGGCGAGGACCCGCCGTCCGGTGACGCGGTAGGCGGGGCGGCCGGGCTCGGCCTCGGCGCTCCCGGTGGGGTTGCCGGTCTCGGTGAGGGTGCTCATGCGGCGCTCCCGGTGCGGTCGGTGCCGGTGGTGGTGCCGTGGTACTCGACGGCGTCCCTGGTCAGTTCCATGAAGGCGGATTCGAGTGACACCACCTTGGTGGTCAGCTCGAACAGGGGGATTCCGTGCTCGGCCGCGGTCAGCCCGATCCGGCGGGCGCTCACCCCGGTGACCTGGAGTTCCTCAGAGCCGACCCGGCCGGTGATCTCCACGCCGGGTCCGGCGAGCACCTCCCGCAGCCGCGCCGGGTCCTCGGTGGCGACCGTCACGGTGTCGCCGCCCGCCTCGCGCACCAGGTCGCGTACGGTCGTGTCGGCGAGCAGCCGGCCGCGGCCCACCACGATCAGGTGGTCCGCGACCAGGGCGACCTCGCTCATCAGGTGGGAGGAGACGAACACGGTCCGGCCCTCGGCCGCGAGCGAGGTCAGCAGGTTGCGGATCCACAGGACGCCCTCGGGGTCGAGGCCGTTGACGGGCTCGTCCAGCATCACCGTGCGGGGGTCGCCGAGCAGGGCCGCGGCGATGCCGAGCCGCTGGCCCATGCCGAGCGAGAAGGAACCGGCCCGCTTTCCGGCGACGCTGCCCAGACCGGCGAGTTCGATGACCTCCTCGACCCGGCGGCGCGGGATGCCGTGGGTCAGCGCGAGCGCGCGCAGGTGCTGGTAGGCGGTGCGGCCGGGGTGCACGGACTTCGCCTCCAGCAGGGCGCCGACCTCCTGGAGCGGGGCGCGGTGACCGGCGTAGCGGCGGCCGTTGACGGTGACGGAGCCGCTCGTCGGGGCGTCGAGGCCGACGATCATGCGCATGGTGGTGGACTTCCCGGCGCCGTTGGGGCCGAGGAAGCCGGTGACGGTGCCGGGTCTGACCACGAAGTCCAGTCCGTCGACCGCCGTCTTCTCGCCGTACCTCTTGGTCAGTCGTCGCGCGTCGATCATTCGCACTCCCTCTGTCGCGGGCTGTGGCGTCCGTCACGCCTGACGCCTCACTCGCCACGCTAGGCGCCGTGACCCCGCGAACCCGTGGTACCGGGGGCTGAACGGGGCAGAGGGGGTGGTACCGGGGTACTACAGCGGCCTGGTGTGCCGGTGCGGGCGGCAGTGCGGATGCCGGTGCGACGCGCCGTCCGGGTCGGCGGCGACCGGGGCCGGGCGGGCGGTGGCGCACTGCGCGATGCGGGCCGACACGACCATGCGCTCGCTGTCGGACGCGGCCTCGGCGAGGCTGGCGCAGCACAGCGCCAGCAGCACCGCGCCGGCCACGAGCGGCAGGGCCCGCGGTGCCGGAGGGGGAGCCAGCAGGGCCCGCACCCGCTGCGGCACCGCGCCGCCGGTCGCGGCGAGTTGGGGGCGGCGGTGCGCGGCGGCGGAGGCCAGGGCGGCACGGCCGACGGCGCGGGCGACCACCGTGCGGCTGCCCACGTGTGCGGCGGCGTCCTCGTCGGCCCAGCGTTCCAGCACGAAGCCGCCCGCGTCGGCGAGCGGGCGCAGCAGCGGGGTGACGGCGGCCGTGAGCCGCCACAGGGCGAGGTAGAGGTGGTGCCGGCCGCGCAGGTGGGCCCGTTCGTGGGCGAGCAGGGCGGCTCGTTCGTCGTCGCCGAGACAGCGCAGCATGCCGCGGGAGACCACGATCCGGCCGGGCGCGCCGGGCAGCGCGAAGGCCTGCGGCACCTCGTCGTCGAGGACGGTCAGTTCAGTGTCGCCGGGCACCGCCGCGGCCTCCCGCCGGGCCCACAGCAGTTGCCGGGTCTGCCGTACTGCGGCCACGGCGAGCGAGCCGAGCGCGGCGATCAGGCCGAGCGCGCCCAGTACGGCGACGGCCAGGGAGACCGGGTCCTCGGCGCGCAGCGCGGCCACCGACCAGTGGCCCCGCTCGGCGACCTCGGGGATCTGCGCGAGACCGGTGAAGGAGAGCAGGGCGAGGGAGCCGAGCCAGCCGGTGGCCGTCACCAGCGCGGCGCAGGCCAGGGAGCGGGCGGCGGCGCGGGGCGGCAGCCGGCGGGCGGCGGGGGCGAGCACCGCGAGGACGACGGTCACCACCAGCGGCACGTAGACGGTGAAGGTCACCCGCTCACACCCCCTCGCCGGGGCGGCCCGGGTCGGACCCGCCGAGCAGCCGCTGGAGCACCTGCTCGTCCGCCGCGGAGAGTTCGGAGACGAAGCGGGCGAGCACCGCCTCCCGGTCCGAGCCGCGGTCCAGCAGGGTGCGCATCCTGGCGGCGGTGTCGGAGGCCTCGTCGCGGGCGGGGGCGTAGGCGTAGCCGCGGCCCTCGCGCCGCCGGACCAGCATGCCCTTGTCGTACAGGCGGGACAGGATGGTCAGCACGGTGGTGTACGCCAGGTCGCCGGGGAGCCCGTCGAGGACCTGCCGGGCGGTCAGCGGCCGGTCGGCGGCCCAGAGCACGGCCAGTACGCCGCTCTCCAGTTCACCGCGGGCCCTCCGGCCGGGCGACTCTCCGCCCGTGTCGCTCGCTCGGTCGCGCATTGTCTTCCCTCCTCGCGCCCCCCGTCGGGCTTTTGCCCGGCCTTGACGGTTCGGCGGACCAGCCTACCCGCCTGCTCCTACATGTCGTACGAGGTTATCTACTACATGTTGTAGAGTTCGGTCGCTCCGCCCGGCTCCCGCGCGGACTCCCCCTCCTGCTGCTCCGCGCGGAAGGCACACCCATGCCCCACCTCGGAAGTACGGCCCATCTGCGTGCCCTGGCGGCCGCCACCCTGCGCACCGCACCGCCCGCCGGGCCCGCGGCGCCGGCCGAGCGGGTCACGCTCCTGTCCGCCGGCATCGGCGCCGGGCACGACGGCGCCGCCGCCGAACTGGCCCGCCGGCTCATGGCGGACGGCTTCACCGTGGACCGGCTCGACCTGCTGGACCTGCTGCCCGCCCGCACCGGCCGGCTCATCCGGGACGGCTACCACCGGATGCTGCTCACGGCGCCCTGGGCCTACCAGCGCATCTACCGCAGCACCGAACGCGCGGGGGGCGGCGGCCCACTCGCGGCGGCACTGCTGCGCCGCACCGAGGAGCGGGTGCTGCGGGCCCTGCCGGCGGGCACCCGGGCGGTCGTCTCCACCTATCCGGGCGCCAGCCGGGTCCTGGGCGGGCTGCGCCGTTCGGGCCGGCTGACCGTGCCGGCGCTCACCTATCTGACCGACTTCTCGGTGCATCCGCTGTGGGTGGCCGAGGGCATCGACGTCCATCTCGCGGCCCACGCCGTGCCCGCCGGGCAGGCCCGGGGCGCCGGGGCGCAAGACGTGCGGGTGACCGGGCCGGTCACCGACCCCCGCTTCCGCCCGGCCGACGAGGACGCGCGCGCCGCCGCCCGCGCCCGTTTCGGCCTGCCCGCGCACGCGCCGCTGGCCCTGCTGGTCGCCGGTTCGTGGGGCGTGGGCCCGGTCCGGCAGGTGGCCATGGAGCTGCGGGCGTCCGGGGTCGCGGTGCCGGTGGTGGTGTGCGGCCGCAACACGGCGCTGGCCGCACGGCTGCGCGCCGACGGCGTCGAGCACGCCTTCGGCTGGGTGGACGACATGCCCGGGCTGATGCACGCCGCCGACGTACTGGTGCAGAACGCGGGTGGCCTGACCTCCCTGGAGGCCTTCGCCGCGGGCCTGCCGGTGGCGAGTTACCGCTGCATACCCGGGCACGGGCAGACCAACGCCGCCGCGCTGGAGGAGGCGGGCGTCGCCGCCTGGATCCGGGAGCCCGGCCGACTCGCCCCGGTGGTGGCCGAGTTGGCCCGGGGGGCGCGGGGGCTGCGGCAGCGCGCGGCCGGGCTGGCGCTGTTCGCCGACGCCGGGGGCGGCCCGGCCGCCGAGATCGCGCGCATCGCCCGGACGACCACCGCGGGCCTGCCCGTACCCGCACCGAAACGGCGGCGCGGCGGACGCCCGCGCCGGCTCGTCGCCGTCACCTCGGTCGCCTGCGCCCTGTGGGTGACCGCGATCGGCACGGCGGTCGCCACCACCGACGACGGTCCCCGTCTGATCCAGGCCCTCGGCCACGAGCTGCACTTCGAGGGCGCGGCCCACACCCCGAACACCGGCGCCCCGGGCGCCCCGCACCGCAGGAGCCACCGCCCATGACCGTCACACCCGCCCTGCGCGGCGCCGCCCTGGCCGCGCTGCCCGTTCTCGCCGCCGTGCACGCCGCGCCGGTGGTCACCACGTTCGGCCCGCTGCGCAATCGCGCCATGCCCCGGCTGGCCGGACGGGGCCGGGCCGGTCATGTCGCCCTGACCTTCGACGACGGGCCCGATCCGCGCTCCACTCCGCTGTTCCTGAGCGCGCTGGCCGCGCGCGGGGTGCGTGCGACGTTCTTCCTGCTCGGCGGCGAGGCCCGGCGCAGCCCCGGGCTGGTGCGCGAGATCGCGGCCGAGGGCCACGAGATCGGCGTCCACGGCTGGCTGCACCGCCCGCTGCTGCTGCGCGGACCGCGGGCGACCCACGACGACCTCGCCCGCGCCCGGGACCTGGTCGGCGATCTCACCGGCCGGCGTCCGGTCCTGTTCCGGCCGCCCTACGGCGTGATGTCGTCCGCCGGCCATCTGGCCGCCCGCCGGCTGGGTCTGACGCCGGTGCTGTGGACCTGCTGGGGCGAGGACTGGACCGCCCGGGCCACCCCCGCGTCCGTGCACCGCACGGTCGTGCGGGACCTGCGCGGCGGCGGCACCATCCTGCTCCACGACTCCGACTGCACCTCCGCCCCCGGCTCCTGGCGCGCCACCCTGGGCGCCCTGCCGCGCATCCTGGACACCTGTGACCGGCGGGGCCTGGAAGTGGGTCCGCTGTGCGAGCACGGGTGGGCGGGCGGCCGGCGCGCGGCGTGAGCGGCGGGGTCAGCCGGCCAGGCCCGCCGCGAGGGTGGCGCCCAGCTCCCAGCACGCCTCGGTGTCGGCCTTGCCCGGCGTTCCCGTCACCGTGACCGGTTCGGCCGCGCGGCGCCAGCCGAGGCCGGTGGTGATGGAGTCGAGGGCGCGCGCGGCGCCGGTGACGTCGCTGCCGCCGTGGATGTAGGAGCCGAAGGGGCGGCCCCGGGTCTCGTCCAGGCAGGGGTAGTAGATCTGGTCGAAGAAGTGCTTGAGGGCGCCGGAGAGGTAGCCGAGGTTCGCGGGCGTGCCGAGGAGATAGCCGTCGGCGTCGAGGACGTCGGTGGCGGTGGCCGCGAGGGCCGCGCGGCGGACCACCCGGACGCCCTCGATCTCCGGTGCCGTGGCACCCGAGACGACGGCCTCGAACAGCGCCTGGCAGTTGGGCGACGGGGTGTGGTGGACGATCAGCAAGGTGGGCACGGCAGCACCCTGCCGGGTCCGGCGCCCGGTGCGCAAACGGGCCGCCCCGTGGTCGTTGTGGGCGGCCGCGCGGGGTGCGAGGATGCGCGGCATCGACGCCGTGCGACGGGAGGAGCCGTGGTGGCCGAGGAGGAGCGCCGGGTGCCGGCGGCCGAGGTGTTCGACGCGCTGGGACTCGACTACGAGAAGGCGTTCGCCTCCTCCGAGACCCACCGGGCGTCCCTGCGGTGGCTGCTGGAGCGGCTGGCGCCGGGCAGCCGGGTGCTGGACGTGGGCAGCGGGACCGGGCGGCCGACCGCCGAGACCCTCGCCGGGGCCGGCCACCGGGTGCTCGGCGTCGATGTGTCCCCGGTGATGGTGGAGCTGGCCGCCCGGCAGGTGCCCGGCGCCGAGTTCCGCCGGGCCGACATCCGCGAACTCCCGCTGGAGGACGGGACGTTCGACGCGGCCTGCGCCTACTTCTCACTGCTTCAGATGGACCGGTCCGAGCAGGAGGCGGTGGTGCGCAGGCTGGCGCGGGCGGTCCGGCCGGGCGGGCCGGTGGCGCTGGCCACCGTGCCCTTCGACGTCGAGGACGCCCAGGGGCTGTTCATGGGCCGGCCGGTGCGGGTGACGAGCTTCGCTCCCGAGGCCTTCGAGGAGATGGTGGCCCGCGCCGGGCTGACCGTACTGGCGCGCGAGCGCGTCGAGTTCGCACCGGCCCACCCCGACGCCACGCCCGAGCCGCAGCTGTTCCTGCACTGCCGGCGCCCCGCGGACTGATTCCCGGCCGGGCTCTGGTCTTCCTCAAGCCGCTTGGCCCCGCGGGTCCCCGGCGGCGAGGATGGCGGGCATGGCAGGACTCACGGGACTGAACAGGAAACACAACAGCGTGCTGGTCATCCGGGACGCGGACGTGGTGGCGGCGGCGCTGCGCGAGGCGCTGGTGGCGGCCTCGCCCGAGGAACGGCCGGGGCTGGAACGGGCCGTCGCGCTGGTCGAATCCACCGCCGAAGCCACCGCGACACAGCTGCGCGCCGACTGGACCCGCTCCCGGCTGGCGGCCGTCGGCTTCACCGGCGACCTCTCCTCGGTCGCGGCGACGAAGGCGCTGCGGCAGGCGGAGCCGAGCCTGAGTCTGCTGGCGGCGGTGCAGTTGCAGAAGGAGGCGCTGACCCATCCCGCCTGATCCGGGCGGGGGTTGCCGTCACCCTCGGCTACAGTGACCGCGCTGAACCGGAGGGGAGACGGACATGCGGGTCAAGGTGGGGGTCCGGGCGGTCGCGGCGGTGACGCTCGCCGCGGTGCTGGGCGGCTGCGCGGGACAGGACGCCACGAGCGGGCCGCGGCCGGGCGGGGCCAAAGCCGGGGCGGGAACCGGGACGAAGGACCCGGCGGTGGTGAGCGGCGCGACGATCGGCGCCGCCGGTTCGCCCTGCGCGCTGCCCGTCCGTTTCGACATCGCCGAGGACTGGACGGCCGAGTCGGTCGACGCCCGGGGCGCGCAGGACGACGAGCCCGGCGCGGCGCTGCTGCGGCAGGGCCCGGTCACGGCCGCCTGCGAGATCGACGCCAAGCCGGCCGGCCACATCGGCTTCCTGCGCGTGTGGACCGGCCGGGCGGGCGACGCCGACGCGCACGGCGTGCTGCGGGGGTTCGTCGCGGCGCAGGGCCATGTCGGCAAGGAGCGGTACCGGGCGTTCACCACGGGCGGCGGCCTGCGCGGCGCGGAGGTGGAGTACACCTCCACCAGCGAGCTGCTGGACGAGGCCAAGAGGGAGTGCGCCTTCGCGGTGAACACTCCCGGCGGTCCGGTGGTCGTCCATCTCGGCGGGTTGGACTCGGCCGAGCACGACGCCATGCTCCCGGCCTACGAGCTGGCCAAGCGAACGCTGAAGGTGGCCGGGTAGGCGACCCCGGTGGAGCGGCCGGGCAGGGCGCCCGAAGCCCCATAAGGGACCCCTGGGGATGCCATAAGACCCTCTTATGAGGTCATAGACGGGACCCGCGTACCTGGTTAGGTCTGCCTTAGCTTAGGCTTCCCGATCGAGTCGACTGTTTCACGCTCGAAGGGAAACTGATCATGCCGCGCCCCCTGCGGGTAGCCATCGTCGGAGCCGGTCCCGCGGGGATCTACGCCGCCGACGCCCTGCTCAAGTCCGAGGCGGCCACCGACCCCGGCGTCTCCATCGACCTCTTCGAGCGCATGCCCGCCCCGTTCGGCCTGATCCGCTACGGCGTCGCGCCCGACCACCCGCGGATCAAGGGCATCGTCACCGCCCTGCACCAGGTGCTGGACAAGCCGCAGGTCCGGCTGTTCGGCAACGTCGCCTACCCGACGGACATCAGCCTGGACGACCTGCGCGCCTTCTACGACGCGGTGATCTTCTCCACCGGTGCGATGGCCGACCGCGCGCTGTCCATACCCGGCATCGACCTCGACGGTTCCTACGGCGCCGCCGACTTCGTCTCCTGGTACGACGGCCACCCGGACGTGCCGCGCACCTGGCCGCTGGAGGCCGAGAAGGTCGCCGTGCTCGGCGTCGGCAACGTGGCCCTGGACGTCGCCCGCATCCTCGCCAAGACCGCCGACGAGCTGCTGCCCACCGAGATCCCGCCGAACGTCTACGACGGGCTGAAGGCCAACAAGGCCCTGGAGATCCACGTCTTCGGCCGCCGGGGCCCGGCGCAGGCGAAGTTCAGCCCGATGGAGCTGCGCGAGCTGGACCACTCCCCCAACATCGAGGTCATCGTCGACCCCGAGGACATCGACTACGACGCGGGCTCCATCGAGACCCGGCGCGGCAACAAGCAGGCCGACATGGTCGCCAAGACGCTCGAGAACTGGGCGATCCGGGACGTCGGCGACCGCCCGCACAAGCTCTTCCTGCACTTCTTCGAGTCGCCCGCGGAGATCCTCGGCGAGGACGGCAAGGTCGTCGGCCTGCGCACCGAGCGCACCGCCCTCGACGGCACCGGCAACGTCAAGGGCACCGGCGAGTTCAAGGACTGGGACGTCACCGCCGTCTACCGCGCCGTCGGCTACCTCTCGGAGAAGCTGCCCAAGCTGCCCTGGGACATCGACTCGGGCACCGTCCCGGACGAGGGCGGCCGGGTCGTCGAGGAAGGCGGCACGCACCTCCAGTCCACCTACGTCACCGGGTGGATCCGGCGCGGCCCGGTCGGCCTCATCGGCCACACCAAGGGCGACGCCAACGAGACGGTCGCCAACCTGCTGGACGACCACGCCAACGGCCGGCTGCACACCCCCTCCTCGCCCGCGCCGGAGGCCGTGGACGCGTTCCTCGCCGAGCGCAACGTCCGCTACACCACCTGGGAGGGCTGGTACCGCCTCGACGCCGCCGAACGCGCCCTGGGCGAGCCGCAGGGCCGCGAGCGGGTGAAGCTCGTCGAGCGCGAGGACATGCTGCGCGAGAGCGGCGCCTGAGCCGCGCCGGCTCCGTCCGCTCCGCTCCGGAGGCACCCGCCTGCGCGCGGGGCGGACGCGGCCGCGGGCGGCGCCCTCGCGCCGTCCGTCGAACTCCCCGCCGAACATGGCCACTCGGGGGGAGACGTATGTTCACCAGGCGCGCGACAGTGATCACCGCGGCGGCGACGGCGGTCCCGCCGACCGGAGCCGGCGCGTACGCCCGCTTCGACGACGCCCGGCGCTCCTCCTCCGCTCCCGAGACCGTCACCGGGCTGCGCGACACCGTCCGGC
>NZ_VOGW01000040.1:33124-35941 GCF_007896895.1 Streptomyces misionensis
GCCGACGACCACGCCCGCCCGGAGTCCGTGCCGCGCGACCAGGTCCCCGGCTGCTGGGCACGCGCCCGGTTCCCGGCCGCCGGGCCGGGCCGCGCGGCGCGCGGTGCGCGGGGCCGTCTACGTTTCGGCGGGCCGAGCGGTGATACTGGGAGGCGCACCCGCACCCACCAGCAGATTGGCCCATGTCGAACTCCGCCACCGACCGCGCCGCCATCCCCCAGACCGTCTGGGCGGCCCGCGGCCGTCACACCGGTCCCGAACCCGAGGACGTCGTCCGCCGTACCCTGCGCCGGCACAAGGAGAGCGGAGACATCGACGACTTCGCCGAACCGCCCGCGCCCGAGGACTCGCCCGGCGCGGTCTTCGAGGCGCGCTGGCGGGCCGGCGGCACGGTGACCGTGCGCGCCCGGCTCACCCTCGTACCGCGGCACGTGAGGCCGCAGGGCCACGAGTGGCGGCTGGTCGCGGAGGCGGAGCAGCCGTGGAACGAGGGCTGGCCCTCGCCCGCGACGCTGTTCTGGCCCGAGGGCGGCTCCGGCGACGACGGCTCCTGGGACCACCACCCCACGGTCGCCGGCCTGCGCTTCCGGCAGGTCAACGCGCTGCCCGCGGACGACAAGGAGATGCGCCGCCGGCTGCGCGAGGCCGCCCGCGAGGCCTGGTGCGTCAATCTGGTCGTGCACGAGGCGATGACCCCCGACGAACAGGGCAAGCTGCCGCTGGCCCGGCTGCTGCCGCCGGGCCTCAGGCACCGGGTCGTCGAGCACCGCGCCGCACCCCACCAGCTGCGCGGCGTCAACTGGGCGCTCAAGGACCTCGACGTCGAGGTCCCGCGCGGCGGCGCCGTCCTTCTGCCCCCGAACCCGGCCCCCGAGGACTACGACGGCGCACCGCACCGGGTGCGCAGTGTCTTCCTGGACGGCTCCGAGCCCGCCGAACTCGTCGCGGCCCTGCGGCACTTCGTCGCCCTCGCCCGGCCCGCCCCGCACGACGCCGCCGAGGCGCTGGCGGACCTCAGGGACAACTGGACCCTGATGACCCACCAGGAGGAGCTGGACCGGGAGCGGCGGCTGGTCGCCATGTACGCCGAGGCGCTGGAGGCCATGACGAAGTCCCGGGACCTGTACAAGCAGGCCGCCGAGGAGGCCCTGGAGGCGCTGGCGGCCTACCGCGAGGTGCCCGCGCCCGCCCTGCCCCAGCAGCGGCCCGCCGCCCGGACCCCCGCCGCGTTGCAGCAGCTCACCCAGACGTTCGGGCGGCTGAAGCTGCCGGGGTTCCCCGGCAGGGCGAAGGCGGCCGCCGAGGACACCGCCGACGGCGCGGAGCTGCCGTCCCCGGACCGGCCGTCGTAGGCCCCGTACCGCACGAGCAGGCCCCGTACCGCACGAAGAGCCGCCAGGAGCGCGCGAGGAGCCCCGATGGATTCCACCACCACCCTGCTGCTGATCGCCGGCGTGCTCGCGGCGGGCCTGCTCGCCGGTGCCGTCGTCCTGCTCGTCCGGCTGGTGCGCACCCGGCGCGCGCTGCTGCGGGCCGGGCTGCCGACGGGGCCGCGGTGGGTGTTCTGGGGCGCGGTGGCCTATCTGGTGCTCCCCGCCGACCTGCTGCCGGACCCCGTCTACCTGGACGACATCGGCGTGCTCCTGCTCGCCCTGCGCAGCCTGCGTTCCGCCCTGCCCGCCTCGTCGGACCCGCCCCGGCTGCCCTGAGCGGGCGCCGGGTCGGGCACCATGGGGCGATGCAGCCCGTGTTCACCGGCGTGTCCGACGCCCCGGCCGCTCCCCAGGTCGCCGTTGTCGTCGATGTGATGCGCGCGTTCACCGTGGCCGCCGGAGCGTTCCGGCGCGGCGCCGAGCGGATCGTGTTCGCCGCCACCCAGGAGGAGGCCCTGGAACTGAAGGCCCGCAACCCCGGCCGGCTCGCTGTCCAGGACGGGCCGCCGGTGCCGGGGTTCGACCTCGCCGACTCCCCCGCCCGGCTGCGCGAACCGGACGTGCGCGGCCGGACGATCGTGCAGAGGACGACCGCCGGGACGACCGGGGCGCTCGCCGTGGCGGACGCCGGGCTGCTGCTGTGCGCGAGCTTCCCGGTGGCCAGGGCGACCGCCGAGGTGCTGCGGAGAAGCGAGGCGCGGACGGCGGCGTTCGTGATCACCGGGGACGACGGGCGGGCGGCGGCGGACCTGGCCTGCGCCGAGTACAGCGCCGCCCTGGTCCGTGCCCCCGCCACCGATCCCGGCCCCTGTCCGGCCCGGGCGCGCCGCTCCGGGGCCGCCGCGCGGCTCGCCGAGGGCGTGCGGCGCGGCTGGGGCGGGGTGCACCCCGAGGACGTGGAACTGTGTCTGGCGGCCGACGTCGACCCGTTCGCGATGGCCGCCGTCCGGCTGGACGGGCGGCTGGTGCTGCGGCCGGTGAGCTGACTCAGCTCCCGCCGCGGTCGCGGTCGCCCGTGCCGAGCAGGACGGCCAGCACCACGCCCAGCGCGGCGAGCGCGGCCGCGGCCGCCGCCGCGCCGGCCAGCCAGGGCGGAGCCAGGGTCGCCGCCCACAGCCGGGCCGGGTCCGGCAGCCCGAACCGGCCGCCGAGCACCTGGCCCGCGCCGAGCACCGTCGTGACCACGAGGGCGGACGCCGCCGCGGCGAGCCGGGCCTGCGCCGCCCGCGCGGGCAGGGCGAGGCCCAGCAGCATGCACAGCGCCGACGCGACCAGCGTGGCGCCGAGCAGGCCGTGGGAGAGACCGGCCCAGTAGCGCGGAGCGTGGGCCGCGCCGCACAGGAACACCAGCGCCGCCGCTGCCTGGGTGCCGGGCGGGGACAGC
>NZ_VOGW01000040.1:36221-49915 GCF_007896895.1 Streptomyces misionensis
GCCGCTCCGGGCCCTCGGCGGCCAGGTGCGCGAGCAGTTCGGCCACCTCCTCGACGGGCCGGCCGGCCGCGGCCCGTACGGCGATCCGCCCGCAGCGCGGTGCCAGGGGCGGCCGGTGCAGCATCCGCAGCAGCCGGCCGACGTCCCGCGGGGAGCGGCGCCCGGCGGCGGCGCGCAGCACCGCGTCGGCGCTGTCCGGCTGCCTCGGCGGCCGGCCCAGCAGCGCCACCAGCCGGACCACGTCCGCCAGGGACCGGACGACGCCCGCCGAGCGCAGCGCCTCGGCCCTGGTGCGGGCGTGCTCGGGGGAGCTCTCCAGCAGGCTGACGAGCCGGACGACGTCCTCCAGCGGGCGGTCGGCGACGGCCGTACGCACCAGGTCCAGCAGCGGGTCGCCGTACCGGTCGTCGCCGGCCCCCGCGTCGAGCCCGGGCGGCCCGCCGACCCGCGCACCGGGTGGCGGCGCGAACCGCGTCAGGACCCGGACGGAGGGGACGCGCACCCCGGCCGGGGCGGGACGTATGAGGGAGTCGTCGGAACAGGCGGACGAAGAGCGGGTGGTCATCTCGGCTCCAGTCGAGGAGTGCGGCCGCCTCTGGCACCCCCGCCCGCGGCACGCGCCGTACGCAGTCCATTACTAGGAGCGGCTCCCGCCCACCGCCACCCGGGCGCGGCACTGGTGTGAGCACCCGTCACCCCCGCCCGGCCACGACCGG
This sequence comes from Streptomyces misionensis, assembly GCF_007896895.1. Lineage (GTDB taxonomy): Bacteria > Actinomycetota > Actinomycetes > Streptomycetales > Streptomycetaceae > Streptomyces > Streptomyces misionensis_A. Next base: position 36,938 of record NZ_VOGW01000040.1, read on the forward strand.
AGTCCGGACCCGCCGCCCCTGGCGGATTCCCGCTCCGTGCCGCCCACGGTGTGACGGCCTCGCCTGATGGCGTCGGGCAGTGTAGACATGGGCACATGGTGCGACTGCCCGGCCGGCCCGTGTCCCGGCCGCCCCGACCTTTCGGGCAACCGCGCGCACCACTGGCCCCGCCGCCGGACGGCCCCGGCGCGAGCGGCGACCGGCCGGGGGTGCTGTGGGCTGCGGTGACCGGACGCAGCGTGGCCGGTCAGGTGTTCGTCCTCCAAGTCGTGATCGTGCTGCTGCTGGTGGTCTCCGCCGTGGTGGCGCAGGTGCTCCAGGTGCGGCACGACAGCGAGGCCGAGGCCCGTAACCGCTCCCTGGCCGTGGCACAGACGTTCGCCAACGCGCCCGGCACGGCCGCCGCGCTGCGCACCACCGACCCGACGGCGGTGCTCCAGCCGGAGGCCGAGGCCACCCGCAAGGCGACCGGCGTGGACTTCGTCGTCGTGATGAACACGCAGGGTGTGCGCTACACGCATCCCCTCCCCGACCGGATCGGGAAGAAGTTCGTCGGCACCATCGGCCCGGCGGTGGCCGGGGGCACGGTCGTGGAGCAGGTCAACGGCACGCTCGGCCCGCTGGTGCAGAGCGTGGTGCCGGTGAAGGACGCCACGGGCACGGTGGTGGGGCTGGTCTCCGCGGGCATCACCACGGCGCACACCGGCGGGGCCGCCGACCAGCAGCTGCCGTTGCTGCTCGCGGCGGCCGCGGCGGCGCTCGCCCTGGCCACCGCGGGCACGGCGCTGGTCAGCAGGCGGCTGCTGCGCCAGACACACGGTCTCGGGCCGTACGAGATGACCCGGATGTACGAGCATCACGACGCGGTGCTGCACGCGGTCCGCGAGGGAGTGCTGATCGTCGGCCGCGACGGCCGGCTGCTGCTCGCCAACGACGAGGCGCAGCGCCTGCTCGACCTGCCCGCGGACGCCGAGCGGCGGCATGTGCTGGAGCTGGGCCTGGACGACGACACGGCGCGGCTGCTGGCGTCGGGGCGGGCGGCGACCGACGAGGTGCGGCTGGTCAAGGACCGGCTGCTGGCGATCAACCAGCGCCCCACCGAGCTGCGCGGCGGCCCGGCCGGCAGCGTCACCACGCTGCGCGACTCCACCGAGCTGCGGGCGGTGTCCGGGCGGGCGGAGGTGGCCCGGGAGCGGCTGAACATGCTCTACGAGGCCGGGGTGGGCATCGGCACCAGCCTGGATGTGACCCGTACCGCCGAGGAGCTGGCCGAGCTGGCGGTGCCCCGGTTCGCGGACTTCGCCACCGTGGACCTGTTCGAGCAGGTACTGAACGGGGAGGAGCCGCGGCAGGGGAGCGCGCTGCGCCGGGTGGCCTGCGCGGGCGTCCGCAAGGACTCCCCGCTGTATCCGGTGGACGAGCGGATCCGGTTCGTGCCGGCGTCGCCGCAGGCGCGCAGCCTGACCAGCGGGCAGTCGGTGGTGGAGCCGCGGCTGCGCGACGCGCCGGGCTGGCGGGCGCAGCAGCCGGAACGCACCGACCAGGTGCTGGAGTACGGCATCCACTCGCTGGTCACCGTGCCGCTGCGGGCGGGCAGCCTGGTGCTGGGCCTCGCGACCTTCTGGCGGTCGGAGAAGCCGCAGCCGTTCGACGCCGAGGAGCTGGCGCTCGCCGAGGAACTGGTGGCGCGGGCGGCGGTGTCCATCGACAACGCCCGCCGGTACACGCGCGAGCACAGCATGGCGGTGACGTTGCAGCGCAGCCTGCTGCCGCGGACGCTGCCCGAGCAGGGCGCGCTGGAGATCGCGTACCGGTATCTGCCGGCGCAGTCCGGGGTGGGCGGCGACTGGTTCGACGTGCTGCCGCTGTCCGGGGCGCGGGTGGCCCTCGTGGTGGGCGATGTGGTGGGGCACGGGCTGCACGCGGCGGCGACCATGGGGCGGCTGCGCACGGCCGTGCACAACTTCTCGGCGCTGGACCTGCCGCCGGACGAACTCCTCGGCCTGCTGGACGAGCTGGTGGGCCGGATCGACCAGGACGAGAACCCGGACGAGGGTGCCGCGGTGACCGGCGCGACCTGTCTGTACGCGGTGTACGACCCGGTGGCGCGGCGGTGCACCGTGGCCCGTGCGGGTCATCCGCCGCCGGCGCTGGTGCACCCCGACGGGCGGGTGGAGTTCCCGGAGCTGCCGGCCGGACCGCCGCTGGGCCTGGGCGGGCTGCCGTTCGAGACGGCCGAGCTGGAGCTGGCCGAGGGCAGCCGCCTGGTGCTGTACACGGACGGTCTGGTGGAGGACCGGGAGCGGGACATCGACGTCGGCCTGGAGCTGCTGGGGGACGCCCTGCGCCGGGCGCCGGACGCCTCCCCGGAGGCCACCTGCCGTACCGTCCTGGAGCGGCTGCCGGCCCGGCCGAGCGACGATGTCGCGCTGATCGTGGCCCGGACCCGGGTGCTGGGTCCGGACCGGGTGGCGCAGTGGGAGGTGCCGTCCGACCCGGCGGCGGTCGCCGAGGTGCGTGCCGCGGTGACCCGCACGCTGGGCGAGTGGGGGCTCGACGAGCTGGCGTTCTCCACGGAGCTGATCCTCAGCGAGCTGGTCACCAATGCCATCCGCTACGGGCGGCCTCCGATCGGGGTACGGCTGCTGCGTGACCGCACGCTGATCTGCGAGGTCTCCGACCGCAGCACCACCTCGCCGCATCTGCGGTACGCGGCGAGCACCGACGAGGGCGGCCGAGGCCTGTTCCTGGTGGCGCAGGTCGCCGAGCGCTGGGGCACCCGCTACACGCCGAACGGCAAGATCATCTGGGCGGAGCAGCCGCTGCCGTAGACCTTGCCGTCCGGCCCGTCGTCAGGCGGCGGTGGGGGCTCCGGCGACGCGGCGCTCGCCGCCGTTGTGCCGCTGCCACATCCGGTAGACCTCGACCGCGTCCTCGCGCGGCTCGTACCGCATCGGCAGCCGGCGTTCGTCCCAGTCCTTGCCGAACTCCTCGTAGAAGGTGTCCAGTTCGAAGTACTTGCGGTCGTCGACGTAGTGCGGCTCGTAGGCGTCGCGGGTGGTGAGGAAGACGACCTCGTCGGGCGAGCAGTAGTACAGGGCGCCCAGGCACATGGGGCACGGGTGGGCCAGGACGTGGATGGTGGTCCCGGTCAGGTGCTCGGTGCCCAGCTTCACGCAGGCCTCGCGGATGGCGAGGATCTCCGCGTGGGCGGTGGGGTCGTTGGTCTGGGCGACCTTGTTGGCGCTCTCGGCGAGGATCTCGCCGTCCTTGACGATGACGGTCGCGAAGGGCCGGCCGCCCTCGTCGACGTTGCGGCGGGCGAGGTCGATGGTGCGCTGGACGAAGTCCATGGTGGCCTCCTGGAGAGGGGTGGGCGGGTCAGAAGGGCTTGGTCGGCAGGTACTTGCCGTCCAGGGTGATGACGGCGCGCTCGCCGCCCTCGGGGTCGACCGGTTCGCCGTCGCCGCCGGGCAGGTCGCCGATGCCGTCGCCGGCCGGCTGTTCCGTGTCGGGCACCTCCTGGCCGAGCCGCTCGTCCAGGCTCTCGCCCTCGCGCTGCTCGGCGGCGGTGGTGCCGTGCTTGGTGACGCCGAGGGGGCGTTCGGGCGGGGAGTAGCCCTCGTCGAGCATGTCGTCGTACGAGCGCCCGCCCACCGCGTCCTGCGGGTCCAGGGGCGCCGCGTCCTCCTGCTCCTCGTTGGTCCCGGTGGGCTGGTAGGCGTCGTCCCCCATCGGGGTCCGGTCGCTCATCGCCGACTCCTTCCGTGCGCGTACGGCGGTCCCGGTCCGCGTTTCCCGCAGCCGGGAGATCAACCCCGCCGGGCCGGATTCAGTCGGCGGACTGCTCGGCGAGGCCCGCGCTCCACTTCTCCTCGATCCGGCCCGCCTTCCACACCAGCAGTGCCAGTGCCCAGGTGACGAAGAACAGGCCGACGATGACGAAGCCGACCATGTTGAGGTCGAGGCCGGAGATCCAGTCCCAGAAGAAGCCGTGCAGGTCCAGCTTGTCGGCGAGCAGGCCGAGGAGTTCGACGGAGCCGATGATGAGGGCGACGGCGACGGACAGGCCGGTGATGGTGAGGTTGTAGTAGACCTTGCGGACCGGTTTGGAGAACGCCCAGCCGTAGGCGAAGTTCATGAACGAGCCGTCGATGGTGTCCAGCAGCGCCATGCCGGCCGCGAACAGCACGGGCAGGGTGAGGATGGCGTACCAGGGCAGGCCGGAGGCGGCGCCGGAGCCGGCCAGGACGAGCAGCGCGATCTCCGTCGCCGTGTCGAAGCCGAGGCCGAAGAGCAGTCCCAGCGGGTACATCTGCCAGGGCTTGCTGATCGAGCCGGTGACCCGGCCCAGCAGGCGGTTCATGAAGCCCCGGTTGTTCAGCTGGGCCTCCAGGGCGGCCTCGTCGTAGTGGCCGGTGCGCATCCGGCGGAACACCTTCCAGATGCCGGCCAGGATGACGAGGTTGATCGCGGCGATCAGATAGAGGAAGGCGCCGGAGACGGTCGTGCCGATGAGGCCGGTGATTTGGTGCAGATGGGAGTTGTCGTCGCGCACCGGCCCGGCCAGGGCCTTCATGCCGAGCGAGAGCAGCAGGGCGAGGCCGAAGACGATGCTGGAGTGGCCGAGGGAGAACCAGAAGCCGACCGAGAGCGGGCGCTGGCCGGAGCCCATCAGCTTGCGGGTGGTGTTGTCGATCGCCGCGATGTGGTCGGCGTCGAAGGCGTGCCGCATGCCCAGCGTGTAGGCGGTGACGCCGATGCCGACGCCGAAGGACTCGCTGCCGACGCTGAAGTGCCGCGGCGCGATGACGCCGACCAGCGTGCCCCAGCCGATGACGTGCAGGGCGAGCACGAAGGCGGCCATCGAGCCGACCCTGATCCACTCCTGGCGCGTCATGGAACCGCGGACGCGTTGCCAGGCCGACGGCTTGGCGCCGGCCTGGGCGGGGAGGGGCGGAGCGGAACCGGGGGCGGCCGTCATCGGGAAGGTCGTTCCTCACGTCGTAGGGATGGCGCGGCTGCACATCGCAGCCTTGTGCCATCCTCCCGTACTTGCAATTGATGTGCAGTAAAGGGGTCGGCAGGCCTTTCCCAATGGACAGGAAAAAGAGGAGGGCGGGAAAGCGCCAAGAACAGGAAAAGACCGCTCCCCCCGGGCAGAGGGAGCGGTAAGGGAAGAGGGGGTGGCGCGGGTCAGGTGGAGAACATGCCCCGGCCCAGCCAGTCGTCCTCGTCCCGCACTCCGGGCAGGGCGAAGAAGTAGCCGCCGCCGGTCGGGGAGATGTAGTCCACCAGGGGCTCGTCGATCAGCCGGGTCTGCACGGCCTCGAACTGGCGCTTGACGTCCTGCTGGTAGCAGCAGAAGACCAGGCCCATGTCGAGGTTGCCGACGTTGTCCACGCCCCGGTCGTAGTTGTAGCCGCGGCGCAGGATGCGGGAACCGTCCGTCGTCGCGGTGCGCGGGTTGGCCAGGCGGATGTGGGCGTCCAGCGGGATGGCGTTGCCGTGCGGGTCCTTGGCGTAGTTGGGGACGTCGGTCTCCTTGGCGCCGTCGAGCGGGGCGCCGGTGTCCTTGCGGCGGCCGAACATCTTCTCCTGCTCGGTGAGCGAGACCCGGTCCCAGAACTCGACCAGCATCCGGATGATCCGGATGACCTGGTAGCTGCCGCCGGTGGCCCAGGCGGGCTCGCCCTGCCCGTCGCCGACCCAGATCAGCTTGTTCGTCTCCCGGGCGGAGTGGACGTCCGGGTTGGCGATGCCGTCCTTGAAGCCGAGCAGGTTGCGCTGGGCGCCGGTGGGGCGCGGGGCGTTCTGGAAGCCGTCGATGCGCCACTTGATCTGCATCGCGCCGCGGGTGTGCCGGGCGATGTCGCGCAGGGCGTGCAGCACGGTGTCCTGGCTCTGCGCGCAGATCTGGAGGGACAGGTCGCCGTGGCACTCGGCCGGGTTCAGGTTGTCGTTCGGGAAGGTCCGCATCGGCACCAGCCGGGCCGGCTTCGCCTTGGCGAGGCCGTAGCGGTCGTCGAAGAGCGAGGGGCCGACGCCGAGGGTGAGGGTCAGGGCGTCCGCGGGGACCTCGGGGCCGAGGATGCCGTTGTCGGAGGGCGGCGCGCCGACGCCGAGGTCGGCGGGGGCGCCGCCGGAGGTGAGGAAGCGGGCCCGCTCGGTGACCGTCTTCAGCAGGTCGGTGAGGCCCTTGCGGTCCTCGGCTATGACGTCGAAGGAGACGAACGCGGCGGCGGCCGGCTGCGGGGTGGTGATCCCGGCCTGGTGGGCGCCGTGGAAGGGCACCTTCGCCCGGCCGTCGGGCCCCGCGGACGCCGCCTGGGCGGTGCCGCCGCTCTCGCCGAGCGCGAAGCCGCCGCCGGCCAGGACCGCCCCGGCGGCACCGGCGCCCAGCGCGGTCCGCACGAAGGAGCGGCGGGCGGGACCGACGGGGCAGGACGGCGTGTCGGCGGTGGGCATGGGCGGGTTCCCTTCGGGGTACGGGTGCGCGGTGGTCATCAGGCGGACTTCCGGATCTCCAGCAGGTCCGGAATGGGGGCGAGGTCCTCGAGCAGCTGGCCGGTGGCCCCGTCCAGGCGCTGCCGGCCGGCCGCGGGGAGCTTCTCGACGGGGGTCCAGCGGCCGCCGTCGTGGGCCGCGTCCAGCAGCTTCTGCACCCGGGCGATGTCGACGTCGACGGTGGGCAGCAGCCGGGGCGAGCGGCTGGTGAGCAGCGGCCTGAGGACGGTGAGCAGCTCGCGGGTGCCGGTCAGGTTGGCGTCGGCGGTGGCGAGGTTCGTGCCGCTGCCCTCGTCGGTGTCGCCGGTCAGCTCGAACTGGAGGGTGTTCTCCAGGATCTCGTGGGCGCGCAGCGGCAGGTCGCCCGGGTCGAAGTCCTGGCTCGGGAAGGCCTTGCGCAGCCCGTCGGCGTCCGCGGCCAGCTGCCGGGCGGGGCCGGTCAGCTCCTTGGCCGACTGGCCGTGCCACAGGCCGTACTCCAGGCGGAGGAAGCCGGTGAAGTCCTTGTCGTGGTCGCCGCCGGGCAGGCCGTCGGCGCGGCCGTCGATCTTCTTGTCGAAGTCCTCGAAGGTGCCGTAGGCGGCGCCGAGCGAGGCGTAGGTGCGGTGGGCGGTGAGCCAGTCGGTGCGGGCCTTGTCCAGGTGGCCGCCCTCGATGTCGCGGCGGAGGGTGCCGGTCCGGCCGACGAGGGTGTCCAGGCCGTGGCCGACGTAGGTCTTGTAGGCCTTCAGGGGTCCGGCGAGGTCCTGCTCGGATACGGGGGTGACCGGCTTGGCCGCGCCGCCGCCGCGCACGGTGACCGGCTTGGAGGTGACGGCCTTGCCACTGGCCGGGACGCAGCGCCAGGCGTAGGTGCCGCCGGCGACGGTGGCGACGAGGTCGCGGGTGGTGCCGGGGGCGAGGCCCTCGATCTCGCCGTAGACCGCGTTGGTGGACGGGTCGACCAGGTAGACCTCGGAGGCCTGCCGGCCGGTGTTGTGCATCCGGAAGGTCTGCCGGCCGGGCCTGGGTGCCGCGAAGCCCTCGCCGCAGTCGGTCTCGGAGACGGCGACGGTCTGGTCTCCTGCGGGCTTGGGCCGGCCGAGGGCGACGACCAGTCCCGCGATCACGGCGGGTACGGCGACGACGGCGGCCGGGACCACCCAGGCCGGGCGGCGCCGGGCCGTGGGCCGCGCGGCGGCGGGCGCCTCGGCGGCGCCCCGCTCGGCGGGCTCGGGCTTCGGCTTGGGGGCGGTGGCGCGCACGCCGCGCACGAACAGGGCCATCACCACGACGAGGTAGCCGGCGTAGGCGACGACCTGGAGCCAGGTCATGGTGGGCGTCAGGTTGAGGACGCCCTGGACGAGGGTGCTGTACCAGGAGCCCGCGTCGATGCTGCCGGCGAGGTCGACGGCGTAGGCCGTCCTGCCGGGCAGCACGCCGCCCTCCTGGAGGTCGCGCAGGCCGTAGCCGAGCACGCCGGCGGCGATCACGACGAGGACCACGCCGGTGGCGGTGAAGAACTTCGTCAGGTTGATCTTCAGGACCCTGCGGTACAGGCCCCAGCACAGGCCGGCCGCGAGCACCAGCCCGACGGCGGCGCCGGCCAGCGGGCCGGCCGACTCACCGGCCGCCTGGGCCGTGGTCCACAGGAACAGCGCGGTCTCCAGGCCCTCGCGGCCGACGGCGAGGAAGGAGGTGAGGACCAGCATGCCGGAGCCCATGGCGAGGGCGCCGGTGACCTTCTGCTTCAGCTCGCTGGAGAGGTTGCGGGCCGAGCGGCGCATCCAGAACACCATGGCGGTGACGAACGCGACGGCGATCACGCTGAGGGTGCCGCCGAAGGCCTCCTGGGCGGTCTGCGGCATGGAGGCGGCGGTGAAGGTGAGGACGGCGCCGAAGCTCATCGCCACGGCGATCGCGGCCAGCACGCCGGTCCACACCTGCGGCAGCCGGGAGCGCGCCTCGGCACGCACCAGGGTCGCGACCAGGATGGAGACGATCAGTCCGGCTTCGAGTCCCTCCCTCAGTCCGATCAGGAAACTCGGAAACGCGTCGTCCCACATGCCCTGCTGCCCTCCCGGTTACTTAGCGAAGGCATGCCTTACCTTCGCGACCATGATGACCACTCGTTCGTAGGCATCCGGTCATAAACCGGCAATCGCCAGGCAAAGGCCGGGAAGGAATGCCTGTTCGTGTTCGTGCTCGTGACGGGCTACCGTCTACAAATGTGTAGTCACATGTTGTCGAAGCAAGTCGAAGGAAAGGGCGTGCGGCGATGGCCACTCCCCCACATCTGGCGTCGCAGCTCGCGGTCAACGTGCTCGACGCCCACTCGCTGCTGGCCGCCTTCGGCGTGTTCGGCGTCGGTGTGGTGCTCTTCGCGGAGACGGGTCTGCTGATCGGGTTCTTCCTGCCCGGGGACTCGCTGCTGTTCACGGCGGGCCTGCTGTGCACGGGCTCGGCCGAGCACGGGCTGCACCTCTCGCTCGGTCCGCTGCTGGTCGCGGCGGCGCTCGGCGCGCTGGTGGGCTCCCAGTGCGGGTTCCTGATCGGCCGGAAGGCGGGCGGCGCGCTGCTGGCCCGCACCCGCTCGGTGAAGCTGCGCGAGGGCGCCCGCCGCGCGGAGGAACTGCTGGACCGGTACGGCCACGCGAAGGCGATCGTGCTGGCCCGGTTCGTCCCGGTGGTGCGCACGGTGCTCAACCCGGTGGCGGGCGCCCTCGGCGTGCCGACCCGCACGTTCACCGTGTGGCAGGTGACCGGCGGCCTCATCTGGAGCCTCGGCCTCACCCTGGCCGGGTACGCGCTGGGCTCCTCGATCCCGAACGTCGACAAGTACCTGCTGCCGCTGATCGCCCTGATCGTCGTGGTCTCCCTCGTCCCGCTCGCCGCGGAGGTGCTGCGCTCGCGCCGGGCGGCGAAGGAGACCCCGTGAGGGCCGGCGCCGTCCGAGGGGCGGGTCGGGGGTGGCCGGCCCGGTGAGCCGCAAGGGCATCGCGGGCGTGGCCGCCTGGCTCGCCTTCGCCGCGCTGACCGTGCTCGTGGTCGTGGGTCACGGCGCCCCGCTCGCCCCCGACCGGGGGCTGCACGCCTGGTCCCTCGCGCACCGGCCGTCGTCGGCGGCGGCCGTGGCGCGCGGGCTGACCGACACCGGCACCGGGGTCGTGCCGTACGCGCTGGTGGTGCTGGCCGGCGTGGTCGCGGGCCGGACGAGACGGCAGCGCGGCACCGCCGTGCTGCTGGCCCTGGGCTGCCTCGTCCTGGGACAGGTCGTCCGGTACGGCGTGATGGCCCTGGTCGGCCGGGCCCGGCCCCCGCGCGCGGACTGGCAGGCGCTGGCCTCCGGCTGGTCGTACCCCTCCGGCCACACCACCACCTCGGCGCTGACCGCCGGACTGCTGATCGCGGCGCTGTACCTGCGCTCCCCGCGCGGCCGGGGGGTGCTGATGGCGCTGGCCGCGTGCTGGGCGGTGGCGGTCGGGCTGACCCGGGTCTTCCTGGGCGTGCACTGGTTCACCGACGTGGTGGGCGGCTGGCTGTTCGCGGTGGGCTGGCTCGGCGTGTGCGGTGCCGTGGCGGCCCGGCGGCTGCCCGGCCGTCCCGGTCCCGGCGCACCGGGCCCGGGTTCCGCCGGTCCGTCGGACGTGGCCGAGGGGCCGCTGGAGAGAGACGCGACCGAGCATCCTCGTCGTCGAGGCGGAGTGCGCCCTGCGTGAGGTGCTGCGGCGGGGCCTCGCGGACGGGGGCTTCGAGCCGATCACCGCGACGGACGGCGCAAGCAAACTGCGACCGGCGCCGCCGGGGGGGGACCGCCGTGGTGCCGGACACGCACCCGCCCGGGGCGAACGGCCGCGACGTGTGCCGGGCCCTGCGCGCCAACGGCTGCACCGCTCCGGTGATCCCGCTGTCCGCTCGGCACGGGCCGGCGGCCCGGTTGTCGGGCCCGCGACGACTGCCCGCCCAAGGCGTTCCGCCTCGCGGAACCGGCCGCCCGGCTGCGGACGGTGCCGGGCCGGAGCGGCGCGCGGTCACCGGCCGCGGTCCGCTCGCGGGTCCGGCCCGCACGCGGTCCAGGTACCGCACGGCGACCCCGCCGCTCGCCATGGGGCCGTCCGCGGAGCCCTGTGCGACGGTCGCCTCCGGTCCTTCCGGGACGGTGCCCCGCCCGCCGGAGACGAGCCACCGGACGGGTGCCGTCACCGCGGTGCCCGTCCGGGCCAGGGGCGTGGGCCGGTCGCCGAGGACGAGGACTGCGCCGAGGACGGAGAGGAACACCGGCGTGACGGCGCTGACGGGCATCACCACGCTCATCGCACCGCGGCTCAGCCCGCGGTTGAGCAGCAGCACGGCCGCCGCGCTGCCGACGCCGGACACGGCCCCCAGCCGAGGCCTGCCGGGCGCACGGCGGGCGCCGGGACGAGGAGGGCGGCCGCCGGCGCGAGCAGCAGCCCGCCGGCCCGCCCGAGCAGAGTGACCGCCGGGAAGGGGACACGGCGGGACAGGGTCCCCCGGTGAAGTCGGCAACGCCGCGGCACAAGGCGGAACTCAACGCGAGAAGGGCATCCCTTCCGCCACCGGTGCCCCGACCCCGCCCGGCCATGACGGCCGGGCGGGAGTTCCCCGGCCGCCGAAATCGTCCTCCCACGGCGAAGACGGCGCTGTAACGTCGGCCGCGCGCCCTCGCGAGGAGGGTCGCACCGAGGCAGGGGGAGGACTGTGTCAGACATTTCCCGGCGGACGATCCTGGGCGCCACGGGCGCAGTTGGCGCATCGGCGCTTCTCACGGCGACCGGAACGGCACAAGCCGCCGAGACCGCGGGCGGCACGGACGGCCACACACCGCACGGCACCTCGGAGGAGACCGCGACACCCATGGCCAGTGGCAGCCAGACCCTGAAGTACGTGGCATACATCTCGAGTCCCGACATGGAGGTCCTGAACGACGCGACGTTCGGCGTCGACGCGGATCCCGCCGACATGTGGGCGTATCTCGACGACGCCACGGCACGTCTGAAGGACAGACATCCCTCGTATTCCTTCACCCCGCGTCTCGTCCGGTACGACGAGGTCACCACGGAGATAGCGCGTCCCTGACGCGTACCGCGCCGACCCGGCAGCCGGCCGGGTCGGCGGACCCCGGTCACCCGGCCCCGCCGGTGCGCGCCCGTGCGCGGGGGCGTGACACCTCCCCTCCCGCACCGCCCCGTGGTCGAATCCCCAACCACCGGTCGGCGCACGGGCCGGTGCCCGACGTGAGCGCAGGAGGCGGAGTTGATTCTCGAGCGAGCACTGGCGCCCAGCGAGGCGGCGATGGCCCTGGCCGGCGGCCCCGTCGCCGCCGGCTGGACGCTGCACGGAAGGCTGGACGTCGAGCTGCTGCGGGCCGCCGTCCACGAACTGTCGCGCCGGATGCCCGTACTCGCGGCCCGTGTCGTCGAGGGACCCGCCGGTCCGGTGCTGCGGCGCGACCTCGCCGACCCGGAGGTCGGCCTCGACCTCGCGCCCGACGGCTGGGCGCCGCAGGACGCGGCCTTCCTGCGGCCCGGCGAGCAGGTGCTGCGCGTCCTGCTCCACCGCGACGCCCCCGACCGGCACACCCTGACGCTGCTCGCCTGGCACGCCGTCAGCGACGGCGCCTGTCTGATGGCCCTGCACAGACGGCTGTGGCTGATCCACCGGGAACTGGCCGGGAAAACCGGTACGACGGCCTCCGCCCCCGGTGCCCTGCCCCGGCCCGTGGAGGAACGGCTGCACGAGCGGTACGGCGCCGCGGACATCGCCGCCTACGCCTCCCGGTGGTCGGCGCGGCTGGCCGCGTCACGGTCGGCCGCCCTGCTGCCGGGCGCCGCCCGGAACGGCGGACCCGGGCCGGCCCACGGCGCCCACCGCCACCGCCTCGCCCTGTCCGCCGACCAGACCCGGTCACTGGTCCGGCACGCACGCCGCTCGGAGGCGACCGTCAACGGCCTCGTCTGCGCGCTGGCGATGACGGCCGTCCGCGGCTTGCTCACGCCCGGCGACGGTCCGCTGCGGCAGAGTTGTCTGATCCCCGTCGATCTGCGGCCGCGGCTGCAACCCCCGCTGCCCGCCGACGAGTTCGCCTTCGCCGCCTCCACGACCTCCGCCACCGCCCTCGTCGGCCCCGGAACACCGCCCGGCGCCGTCGCCGGGGAGATCAGCCGTCAGGTCCGGGCCTCCCTCGACGCCGGGCACGCCGAACTGGAGTACCTGGCCACCGCGGGGATGCTCGACCGGCTGGCCTCCGCCGCCCTCACCGTGGCCGTCAGCGACGTGGCCCGCCACAGCACTCCCCCGGCGCTGCCGGACGGGCTGACCGCCACCCGCCCGTACGTCCTCACCATCCCTCCCGGCCCGCTCCCCACCCTCTTCGTCACCCGCCACCGGGAAGCCGTCTGCCTGGACCTCGTGCAGCCCCGCGCCTGGTACACCCGGGAACAGGCCGGCCACCTGGCCGACGCCCTGCGAGGC
>NZ_VOGW01000040.1:50195-85065 GCF_007896895.1 Streptomyces misionensis
CCGGCCGAACGGCGTCGGTGCCGCTCACCGCGGTGGTGATCTCGTCCGCGACCGCGGACGGCTGCGGGAAGACCAGGCCGATCACCAGGTACAGGGCGAGGGAGGTCACCAGCGGGGTGGCGACGGTGAGGGTCTGGTCGGTGCCGTCCAGGACGTACTTCACCACGACGAAGCTCGCCAGGCCGCACGCCCAGGAGATCAGCGCGGCCAGGGAGCCCCAGCGGCGGAACGCCGGCAGCAGGCCGAGCAGCATCGGGATGGAGATCGGCCCCATGACCGCGGCGACGAGGGCGGTGATGATGCCCAGCGGCCCGCCGAAGTGGCTCGCCTCCATGGCGACCACCATGCTCACCGCGATGAAGGAGACCGTGCAGACACGCGCGGCGAGCAGTCCGGTCCTGGCCCCGAGCGCCCGGCCCTTGCGGGCGACGGCCGGGATGATGTCCCGGACGACCACGGAGGCGATGGCGTTGGCGTCCGACGAGGCCATCGCCATGGTGTGCGAGAACATCCCGGCCAGGGTGAGACCGACCAGGCCGGCCGGCAGCAGGTGCTCGGCCAGCAGCGCGTACACCTGCTGCGGGTCCGCGATGTGCGGCATCAGCACCGGACCGACGACGGACGGGAAGAGCAGCACGGCGGGCCAGATCAGGTAGAGCACCGCGGACAGGACGGCCGAGCGCTTGGCGGCCGGGGCGGAGTCGGTGGCCATGTAGCGCTGGGCCAGGTTCCACATGCCGCCGTTGTACTCGAAGAGCTTGACGACCACGTACGCCGTGAGGAAGCCGGCCGTGTACGGGCCCACCAGCGGGTGGGTGTGGCCGGCGGGCAGCCGGTCCCAGAGGGAGCCGAGGCCGAGGAAGCCGCCGGTGTGGTCCAGCGTGACGATCACCATGGACAGCGCGGCGACGCCCTGGACGACGAACTGGCCCAAGTCCGTGAGGGCGTCCGCCCACAGGCCGCCGACGGTGCAGTAGACCAGGGTGACGACGCCGGTGATCAGGATGCCGACATCGAGCGAGACCCCGGTGAACACGTTCAGCAGGATGGCGACCGAGGCCCACTTGGCGGCGACGTCGAAGACCTTGAGCAGCGCGCCGCTCCACGCCAGCGCCTGCTGCGTGGCGACGTTATACCGCCGGGACAGGTACTCGAGCGGCGAGGCGACGTGGTAGCGGCGGCGCAGCCGGTTCCAGCGCGGGGCGAACAGCCAGGCCCCGGCACCGGTCGCGACGGCGAGCGGCAGGAACGCCCAGACGTAGATGGTGACGCCGTAGCTGTAGGCGACCGCCGCGTAGGCGACGAAGACGGCGGCGCTGTATCCCGACATGTGGTGCGAGATGCCGGAGAGCCACCAGGGCATCCGGCCCCCGCCGGTGAAGTAGTCGCTCACGTCGTTGACGCGTTTGTGCGACCAGAGGCCTATGAGCAGCATCACCACGAAGTAGCCGCCGAGGGCCACCCAGTCCGGCCAAGCCATGCGAACTCCTCGGTGCCGACGGCGCGCCGGCAGTAGCGAGCGGTAGGGGGCGGAGGCGGGGCGTCGGCGGCGCCGGGACCCGGACCTCCGTGCATGGACGAAAGCTCGACTTGACCACGACGTCCACATATGTAGACTCAGTTCTCATCCATGCTTTCCAGCGCGCACGTTAGCCTGGCGTACAGGGGCGGTCAATGTTCCGGGAAGTTTTCGTCGCCGCCATGGGCGGGAAGCCCCGCCTCCGGTACGGCGAGGGGCGCCGCCCGCGGCCGGGGACGGCGCAGCGGCCGGGGAGAGACAGGTGAACTGGGGTGGAGCGAATGGCGGAGACAGGTGAGGGCGCCCGCGGGCCGGTGAAGTCGGCGGAGCGCACGGTCCAGATCATGGAGGTGCTCTCGGCCTCTCCCGAACGGCTCACGCTGGGCCAGCTCCAGGAGCGCACCGGCTACCCGCGCTCAAGCCTGTACGCGCTGCTGCGCACCCTGGTGGGGCTCAAGTGGATCGAGGTCGAGGAGGGCGGCGAGGCGGCCGGCTTCGGCATCGGCCCGCGCGCCCTGCTGTGCGGGACGGCGTACCTGGACCGGGACCCGGCGCTGCCGCACGCGGTGCGGCGGATCGAGCAGCTGCGCGCGGACGTCGGCTACACCACCCACTACGCCCGGCTGGACGGCTCGAACGTCATCTACCTGGCCACCCGTGAGGCCACGGACTCCCGCCGGCTGACCTCCCGCGTGGGCCGGCAGCTCCCGGCGCACGCGACCGCCCTCGGCAAGGCGCTGCTGGCCGAGCTGACCGCGCGGGAGGTGGACGCGCTGCTGCCGGAGCGGCTGGAGGCGCTCACCCCGCACACGGTCACCCGGCGCCCGGCGCTGAGGGAGGAACTGGAGCGGACGCGCACCCGCGGCTGGGCGCTGGAGAGCGAGCAGAACACCCCCGGGCTGTGCTGCGTGGCCGCGGCGGTGCCGTACCGCATCCCGGCGACCGACGCGATCAGCTGCTCGATCCCCCTGGACCACGCCACGGACCAGGAGATCGAGCGGGTGGCGGAGGCGATCACCCGGCACAGCGCGGAGCTGGCACGGACCCTTCGCCGCAACGGCATCCGCTGAACGCCGGCCGCCGGCCGCCGGCCGCCGAGACGGCCGGCGGCCGGGGCCTCACCAGCGGGGCACCTTCTTCTCGTACGACGGGTCGATCCGCCGCATGTAACCGGTGTCGTCGCGGTTGCGCAGGCCGCAGGAGACGTACTGCTCGTGCAGACGGGCCAGTGCGTCCCGGTCGAGTTCGACGCCGAGGCCGGGCGCGGTGGGCACGGCGACGGAGCCGTCGCGGAACTCCAGGACGCCGGGCGCGACGACCTCCTCGGTCTTCCACGGCCAGTGGGTGTCGCAGGCGTACGTCAGATTCGGTGTGGCCGCCGCCAGATGGGTCATCGCGGCGAGGCTGATGCCCAGGTGCGAGTTGGAGTGCATGGACAGGCCCATGCCGAAGGTGTCACAGATCCCGGCGAGCACCTTCGAGCGGTGCAGGCCGCCCCAGTAGTGGTGGTCGGAGAGCACCACCTGGACCGCGTCCAGGGCCACGGCGGGCTTGAGTTCGTCGAAGGCGACCACGCACATGTTCGTGGCGAGCGGCATGGGCGCCTCGCGCGCGACCCGCGCCATGCCCTCCTGCCCCGGCGTGGGATCCTCCAAGTACTCCAGGACGCCGTCCAGTTCGCGGGCGACCCGCAGGGAGGTCCCCACCGTCCAGGCGGCGTTCGGGTCGAGCCGCAGCGGCCGGTCGGGGAAGGCCTCGCGCAGGGCGCGCACCGCCTCCATCTCCTCCTCGGGCCGGAAGACACCGCCCTTGAGCTTGAGGGCCGAGAAGCCGTACTCGTCGGTCATGCGGCGGGCCTGGGCGACGATCCCCTCGGGGTCGAGGGCCTCGCCCCAGGAGTCGGGCTCGGCACCGGGGTGCGCGGCCCACTTGTAGAACAGGTAAGCACTGAAGGGCACTTCGTCCCGTACGGCGCCGCCGAGCAGGTCGGACACCGGGCGCCCGGCGGCCTTGCCCTGGATGTCCAGGCAGGCGACCTCGAAGGGCGAGAAGACCCGGTCCACCGTGCTGCTGGTGGTGATCATGCCGGTGAGGCCGTGGCCGTCGCTGCCGGTGTCCCCGCCGAGCGCGGCCGCGACGGCGGAGTGCATCGCGCCGAGCCGGTGGACGTCCAGGCCCACCAGCGCGTCGGCGGCCCGGCGCAGCCGGCTCAGATGGCCCGCGTCGGCGTAGGTCTCGCCGAGGCCGGTGATCCCCTGGTCCGTGTGGACCTCCAGGACGGCGCGCAGCGCGTACGGTTCGTGCACACCGACCGCGTTGAGCAGCGCGGGGTCGCGGAAGGCGACGGGGGTGACGGTGACGTCGGTGATGCGGATCGCGTCGCTCATCGGGTGGTGTCCTCCACCAGGGCCAGGCCCGCGTCGGTGATCCGGCGCAGGGCGTCGAGGTGTTCGGGGGCCGGGTCGACCAGCGGGGCGCGCACCCCGCCGACCTCCAGGCCCCGTTGCCGCACGCCCGCCTTGACCAGCGAGACGGCGTAGCCCGGGACCAGGTCGCGCAGCGCCACCAGCGGGTGGAAGAACTCCCGCTGCAACCGCTCCACCGTGTGCGCGTCGCCCTTCTCGACGGCCTGGTAGAACGCGTTGGAGATCTCCGGGGCGAAGCAGAAGACGGCGGAGGAGTACAGGTCGACGCCGATGCCGCGGTAGGCGGGGACGGTCACCTCGGCGGTGGGCATGCCGTTGAAGAACTGGAACCGCTTGCCGGTGCCCGCGAGTTCGTGCCGTACCGCGGTCACGATGCGGGAGAGCCGGTCGAGGTCGCCGACGCCGTCCTTGAGACCGATGACCTTGTCGTGGCGGGCCAGTTCGGCGGCGGTGGCGGCGTCGAAGCGGGCGTTGGAGCGGTGGTAGACGATGACCGGCAGATCGCTCGACTCCGCGACCTGCCGCGTGTAGGCGGCGAGTCCGGTCGCCGGGGCCTGGACCAGGTAGGGCGGGAGCAGGAGCAGGCCGTCGGCGCCGGCGTCCTGGGCGATGCGCGCGTACCGGCGGGCCATCGGCAGCGGGCCGCCGGTGCCGGCGAACACCGGGACGCGGCCGGCCACGGTCTCGACCGCGGTGCGCACGGCCTCGCCGTACTCCTCGGGGTCCAGGGCGTGGAACTCGCCCGTACCGCAGGCGACGAAGACCCCGCCGGGGCCGGCGGCGAGGCCGCGGCGCAGATGTTCGGCGAGCACCCCCCGGTCGACCTGCCCGGACGCCGTGAAGGGCGTCACCGGGAAGAACAGCACGCCGTCGAACATGGGCACTTGGCACTCCGTCCGTCGTCTACATATGTAGACAGCCTCCACATTTGCGAACTTGCCCTCGAACTGTAAGACTCGGCCCGGAGCCGGTCAAGACGGCCCGGAGCGCCGAGAGGAGATGGGGCGAGTGACCCAGCGCATCGTGATCACCGGAGCCGCGGGAGGGGTCGGCACCCTGCTCCGCCCCCGGCTGGCCCGACAGGGCCGGACCCTGCGGCTGCTCGACGTGGCGCCGGTGCCGGAGCCGGCCGAGGGCGAGGACGTGGAGTGCGTCCGGCTGTCGGTGACGGATCTGCCGGGGATGCGCGAGGCCCTGGCCGGAGCCGACGCGGTCATCCACCTCGGCGGCCTGAGCGTCGAGGGGCCGTGGGAGCAGATCCTCGACATCAACATCAACGGCACCCGCACGGTCCTGGAGGCGGCCCGGCGGGCCGGTGTGCCCCGGGTGATCGTCGCGAGCAGCAGCCACGCGGTGGGCTTCCACCCCCGGGGCGAGGGCGAGGCGCCCGACTACCTCTTCCCGCGCCCCGACACCTACTACGGCGTGAGCAAGGTGGCCGCCGAGGCGCTGGGCAGCCTCTACCACGACCGCTACGGCCTGGACGTGATCTGCGTCCGCATCGGCGGCTGCTTCGAAAAGCCCATTGCCACCCGGCAGTTGGCCACCTGGCTGTCACCGGACGACTGCGCGCGCCTGATGGAGGCGCTCATCGCCGCGCCGTCACCCGGCTTCCGCGTGGTGTGGGGCGTCTCGGACAACGCCCGCCGCTGGTTCTCGCTGGACGAGGCACGCGCCCTGGGCTACGAACCCGAGGACGACGCCGAGCGCTTCGCCGGCGAACTCGAGGGCCGGCACGACCCGTTGGACGAGATCTACCTGGGCGGCGCCTTCTGCTCGCCCGAACTCGACGCGGACCCGGACGACTGACACCGCGCGCGCCGCGGCCCGCGGGTTCCCCGATCGCCCCGTGACCCCGGTCTGCTGTTCGTGCCCGAGGACGGCCCGCCGGCGGACGCCGTCGCCGGCGCGGTCGGCGCGACGGCGACCGGGGCGATGCGGACGTCCCGCATCCGGGACGGCCACCTCGCCCGGGTCGCCGCACTGGACGAAACCGCCGGCCTCGTCCCGCCGGCCTCCGGACGCGCCAACGACGACTCCCTCGCGGTGGCGCCGCGCCCATGGCGGTTGTCCCTGGCGTCCTTCGCCGACCGCCTGGCCGCCCTGGCCGAGGAAGGCTTCGGCCCGGCCGGCCTGGTGGTGACGTACCCGGACCGGGAGGCGCTGACCGAGGTCCTGGCGGCCCGGCCGGGCAGCCTCACCGGCTCGGTGCACGCCACGGCCGGTGACGCGGCGGCCGCCGGCCGGGTGGCCGCGGTGCTGCGGCACCGCGTGGGCCGCCTCGTGCACAACGGCCGGCCGCCGCCTGCCGGGCCATGCACCACGGCGGCCCGTGGCCGTCGACGACGGCCCCGCTGCACACCTCGGTTGGGGGCCACGGCGATCGACCGCCGGCCGGTCCCGGTCGCCTACCAGGACTGGCCGGACGAACTGCTCCCGCCCCAGCTCCAGGACGGCAACCCGCTGGGCATTCCCCGCCAGGTGGGCTGGACGGACTGTCGGAGCGCGGGCGTGTCCCCCTGCTAGGCGTCCACCTCGTAGCGCCCGTGCTCCAGGAAATAACGCAGCGCCTCCGGGCTGCCGTCGTCCAGGGCCTTCTGGGCCGCCGCGCGGACGGCCGGGCTGGTGGTCGGGTCGGCGAGCATGCGGGCGATCGCGACTCTGTCGTCCTCCGCCTGGGCCTGCCGGTAACCCGTCTCCAGGAAGGCACGCAGCGCCTCCGGAGAACCGTCGTCCAACGCCGCACTGGCCGCCCGGACAACCGCCTTGTCGTTGTTCTGCTGCGCGGCGCCCAGGATGCGGAGGACGGCGACCCGGAGGTCGTCGTCCGACATGTCGCCGACCGGGATGCCGGTGGCCGTCGTCGCCGGCGTCGCCACGGCCGCGGTGGTGGACGTGCCCCCGGCGAAAGCCGGAGCACTGAACAGGAGTGCCGGGGTCAGGGCGGTGGCCGCGACGGTCAGGGCGGCGCGGGTCAGTCTCATGCGGGAACGCTCCTTGCTGGCCTGGAAGTAGCTGCGGAGTCCGCACTCCGCGTCGTGTCGGCGGACGAGAACGCCTCGGCCCGTGCCGCCGTCGCCCCGTCGTCGCCAGGGGACGGTGGCATGCGGCCCTCCTCCGAGCCCGTGCCCCCGTGCCTCGTCCGCCGTACGGCAATCTAGACGCGGGCACCCGCCGGGTTCATTGCCCGGAGCAGGCAGTGTTCGAGGTTTGTTCGTTGCCGTTCGAATACCACGCCGCGGAGGCTACGGCTCGACGTGCGGGCCGTCCGGCCGACCCGCGCGCTGGCGCACCATCTCCCGGGTCAGCTCCTCGGTCTGCGACTGCGGCAGCCGTTCGAAGCCGTCCTCGGTGATGAACGAAATGATCGGGAAGATACGGCGGTTGAGGTCGGGGCCGCCGGTGGCCGAGTCGTCGTCCGCGGCGTCGTACAGCGCGTGGAGCGCGGCGAGGGCGGCCTCGCGGCGGGGCAGGCCCGGCCGGTAGAGCTTCTTCAACGCGCCGCGGGCGTACGGCGATCCGGAGCCCTCGGCGTGGAAGCCCCGCTTCTCGTACAGGCCGCCGACCGCGTCGTAGGCGAAGATGCGGCCGCCCTCCCCCGCGGGCGCGGTCAGGTCGTAGCCCGCGAGCAGCGGGACGACGGCGAGGCCCTGCATGGCCTGGGCGAGGTTCTGCCGGATCATGGCCGCGAGACGCGTGGCCTTCGCGGCGAGGGTCATCGGCGTGCCCTCGATCTTCTCGAAGTGGGTCAGCTCGACCTGGTAGAGCCGCACCATGTCGAGGGCGAGCCCGACGGTGCCGGCGAAGGCGACGGCGGTGTGCTCGTCGGCGGGGTGGACCTTCTCCAGGTCGCGCTGGGCGATCAGATTGCCCATGGTGGCCCGGCGGTCGCCGGCGATCAGCACACCGTCGCCGTAGGTGAGGGCGAGCACCGTGGTGCCGTGCGGGAACCGGCCGGGGGCCGCGCGCACCCCGGCGGGCAGCGGGGACACGGTGGGCAGCAGGCCGGGTCGGTGCGCGGCCAGGAACTCGGTGAAGGACGAGCCCCCCGGCGTGAAGAACGCCTCGTCCGGCAGCCCCGCGGTGTCGTTCCCCGTCATCTGCTTCCCCTCCGTCGGCACGCGGTCTCACTGTGTCCTACCTCGCCGGACGCACCGGAAACCCCACGGGGCGACGCTGTCACACACCCCTCCCCGGCAGCGTGTAGTACAGCCGCCGGCCCTCGGCCGGCACCCACGCCCAGCCGCGGGCGTAGGCGGGCGGCCGGGAGCCGGCGGGAACCAGGGTGGCCGCCGGGACGCGCCGGGCGGTGCGGGCGATATCGTCCGCCGTGCTGTTGGTGTTGGGACCGCTCGTCGCGGCCGAGGCGCAGCCGGCGTAGAAGGCGATCGGGAGCGCCTCGTCGCCGGTGACCAGGCAGGGGGCGCGGACGCCGACCCGGTGCAGGGTGGCGGCGGTGCGCGACCAGACGCGGTGGGCGGCGGTGGTGCCGTGCACCGTGCGGGTCAGCACGCTCAGTTGGGCGCCCAGATGCAGGGCGAGGGCCAGGCACAGCAGGGTGCGGACGACCGGCCGCCAGGGCCCGCGCGGGGCGGTCGCGAGCCGCAGCAGCGCGGTGGCGACGGGGACGGCCAGCAGGGCGTAGGCGGGCAGCAGGAAGCGGGGGGCCGCGTAGCCGATGAGGAAGAGGTAGGGGAAGGCGGCCGACGCGGCGCAGGCGAGCGGCAGCGCCGTGGCCGCCGGGCGCCGGGCGCGGACCGCGAGGACCAGGGCGAGCACCGCGAGCAGGGGCAGCGCGAACCACCAGGCGGTGAGGAACGGGCTGGGCAGGGCGCCCGTGCACGGTCGGCACAGGGAGCGTCCGCCGAGGCTGCGCAGTTGGTCGGTCACGGCGAGGTGCCAGCCGAGTCCGCCCTGGATCGCGGAGCCCTCGTGCAGCCGGTGGACCAGGCCGCCGTAGCTCGCGTACGCCTCGATCACCCACTCGGCCACCCCGGCCGCGAGCCCCGCGAGCAGCGCGGCCGTCCGCTGCCAGGAGCGGCGCACCAGCGCGCAGGCGAGCAGGGGCAGTACGGTCCAGACCGCGTCCACCGGGCGCATCCAGCCCATCAGCGCGGTGCCTGCGGCCAGGCCCCATGGCGCGGCCCGGTCGCGGCCCGCGGAGGGGACGCCCGCGCGCAGGAAGAGCCCGACCGCCGTCCACGCCCCCATGGCGACCCAGTAGTTGGGCATGGCCTGGGGGCCGTAGAAGAGGGTGATCCACAGGGAGGCGAAGAGGGCGCCCGCGAGGGTGAGGACGCGGTCCGGGAACAGTCCGCGCCAGGCGCGCAGTGCCAGGTACAGGGCGAGGCCGGACAGGACGGCGAGATAGCAGCGCAGCAGGGCCGTCGAGGACGACCACGCGGTGACGGGCGCGACGAGCAGGGAGATGCCGCGGGCCCGGGGCGCGCTGAAGTAGGCCGCGGGGGCGTGCGCGCTGACCTGGCTGACGTAGACCGTCTCGTCCCAGCCGAGGCCCATGCCGGGCCGCACCAGGAGCAGTTGGGCCAGGGTGAAGGCCGCGGCGACGGCCGCGAGCGGGAGGGCCGCCCACGGGCCGGGGCCGCGTACGGACAGGTGCCGGGAGCGCTCGGACCGCGTCCCGGCGAGTGCGGCGTCAGCGCTGCCGGTCATCCTCACCCCTTCGCCCCATGCGGGCAGTACCGGAGGTCTCCACCACATCATGGAGAGGGCACGGATCGCGCGCGGGCACGCCCGCCCGGGCCCGGCGGGTCGCGCGGGCGGGTACGGCCACCGGGCCCGGCCCCTACGCGCTGTAAGGTTGGGGCATGGCTAGGGCGGAACGGCGCAGCGCCGGAGAGCTGGAGAGCGAGGTGCTGGCCGCCCTGTGGGCCACCGATCGGCCGCTCACCCCGGCGGAGATCCAGGCCGGGATCGGCGGTCTCGCGTACAACACCGTGCACACCATCCTCAAACGGCTGTACGACAAGGGGCTGGTGCTGCGGGACGCGGACGGTCGGCGCGGCGCGTACCGCCCGTCGAAGAACGCGGCCGAGCTGACCGCCGAGGCCATGCGCCGGGCCCTGGACCGGGGGCCCGACCCGATAGCCGCCCTCCAGCAGTTCGTGACCGGGCTGAGCCACGAGGAGGAGCGGGCCCTGCGCGAGCTGCTCGCGCAGGGCGGGAGCGACCCCGGCTGAGCGGGCGGGCGCCCCGGCCGGCCGGCTCGGGTGGCACCGCCGGTCCGCTCATCCCCCGTTCGGCGCCCGGTGCCGCGGCTGCTTCGGAGCGGGGCGGCGAACGGCCGGGGGGACGGCCCGGACCGCGGGTTCGGTCGTGGTCACCGTGAGCGGCTCGCCGTGGTGGTGGAGGGCCAGGGGCGGTCCGTCGAGGAGGGCGTAGGTGGTCTTGTCGGCGTCGATCTCCACCCGCAGCCGGCGTCCGCGGAACTCCACGTGGAAGGCGAGGCGGGCGAGGCGTTCGGGCAGCCGGGGCGCGAACCGCAGCAGTCCGGCGTCGCGGCGCATGCCGCCGAAGCCCGCCACCAGCGCCATCCAGGTGCCGGCGAGCGAGGCGATGTGCAGCCCGTCGCGGGTGTTGTGCTCCAGGTCGTGCAGGTCCATCAGGGCCGCCTCGGCCGTGTAGTCGTAGGCGAGGTCGAGATGGCCCGTGCGGGCGGCGACGACGGCCTGGCAGCAGGCGGACAGGGAGGAGTCGCGCACGGTCAGCGGCTCGTAGTAGGCGAAGTCGCGGGCGATCTGCTCCTCGTCGCAGTGTTCCGCGAAGTAGCCGTCGCAGGTGTACAGGGCCAGCACCAGGTCGGCCTGTTTGACGACCTGTTTGCGGTAGAGGTCGAAGTAGGGGAAGTGCAGCAGCAGCGGGTACTGGTCGGCGCGGGTGCCGTCGAAGTCCCAGCGCTGGTAGCGGGTGAACCCGGCGTGCTGCTCGTGCACGCCGAGGTCGGCGTTGTACGGGACGTGCATCGCCGCGGCCGCGTCCCGCCAGGCCGCGCTCTCCTCCTCGTCCACCCCGAGCCGGCCGGCCTCGCGCGGATGGCGTTCGACGGCGTCGACGGCGGCCAGCAGGTTCTGCCGGGCCATCAGGTTGGTGTAGGTGTTGTCGTCGGCGACCGCGCTGTACTCGTCGGGGCCGGTGACCCCGTCGAGGTGGAAGACGCCGTGCACGTCGTGGTGGCCGAGGGAGCGCCACAGCCGGGCCGTCTCCACGAGGAGTTCGACCCCGGCCTCGCGTTCGAACTCGGTGTCGCCGGTGGCCTCGACGTAGCGGACGACGGCGTCGGCGATGTCGGCGTTCACATGGAAGGCGGCGGTGCCGGCCGGCCAGTACGCCGATCCCTCCGGACCCGCGATGGTCCGCCAGGGGAACGCGGCCCCGGACAGCCCCAGTTGGGTCGCGCGTTCGCGGGCCTCGTCCAGGGTGCTGTACCGCCAGCGCAGCGCCTCGGCGACGGCGGCGGGCGCGGTGTGGGTGAGCAGGGGCAGCACGAACATCTCCGTGTCCCAGAAGGCGTGCCCGTCGTAGCCGGAGCCCGTCAGCCCCTTCGCGGGTATCGCGCGCCGCTCGGCGCGGGCGCCCGCCTGGAGGACGTGGAACAGGGCGAACCGTACGGCCTGCTGGATCTCCTCGTCCCCGGTGACCTCGACGTCGGCGCGCGCCCAGAAGTCGTCCAGGCAGGCCCGCTGGTCCGCGAGCAGACCGGGCCAGCCGTCGTGGGCGGCGGCCGCGAGCGCGGCGTCCACCTGGTCGGCCATGGCGGGCAGCGAGCGGGTGGCGGACCAGCCGTGGGCGACCAGTTTCTCCACCCGCAGCTTCTGCCCGGGCTCCAGCACGGAGGTGACGGTCAGCCGGGCCAGGTCGGTGCCGCTCTCGCTGCGGGTGGTGGTGCGCTCGGGTCCGCTGACGGCGTGGTCGGCGGCCACCGCGACCCGCAGGCCGCTGCGCCGGGTCCGGTGCACCAGGCGCAGCCGGTCGCCCGAGGCGAGGTGGTCCTCCTGCTCCAGGGGCGACTGGAGCGCCATCGCGGCGCGCGGGTCGCCGTCGGAGCCCGGCAGGCTTTCGTTGGCGACCAGTTCGGACTGGATCACCACTCGGGTGCGGCGGTCGACGGCCTCCACCTCGTAGGCGACGGCGGCCACCGCGCGCTGGGTGAGCGAGACCAGCCGGGTCGAGCGGACCCGGACCGTGGAACCGGCCGGGGAGGTCCACTCGCAGGTCCGCTCCAGCACCCCGCGGCGCAGGTCCAGCACCCGCTCGTGGGCGACGAGCCGGCCGTAGCGCAGATCGAACGGCTCGTCGTCGACCAGCAGCCGCAGGATCTTGCCGTTGGTGACGTTGATGACGGTCTGCCCCGACTCCGGGTAGCCGTACCCGGCCTCCGCGTACGGCAGCGGGTGCACCTCGTGCACGCCGTTGAGGTAGCTGCCGGGCAGACCGTGCGGCTCCCCCTCGTCGAGGTTGCCGCGCCAGCCGACGTGGCCGTTGGAGAGCGCGAACACGGATTCGCTCTGCGCGAGCACGTCGAGGTCGAGCGCGGTCTCCCGGACGGCCCACGGCTCGACGGCGTACGCCCCCTGCGTGATCACCGCTCGCCCCCCAGTTCCGCGAGGTCCTTGACGACGACGCTCGCGCCGTGCGCGTAGAGCGCGTCGCTCTGGCCGACCCGGTCGACGCCGACGACGTACCCGAAGCCGCCCGCGCGGCCCGCGTCCATGCCGGCCAGCGCGTCCTCGAACACGGCCGCCCGGGACGGTTCGACGCCGAGGTCGTGGGCGGCGGCGAGGAAGGTGTCGGGGTGCGGCTTGCCCGGGAGGTCGCGCTCGGCGGCCACCACGCCGTCGATCCGTACGTCGAAGTAGTGCTCGGCGCCCACCGACCGCAGCACGTCCCGGCAGTTGGCGCTGGAGGAGACGATCGCGGTGCGCAGTCCCTCGGCGCGGACCGCCGACAGGTAGCGCAGCGTGCCCTCGTAGGCCTCGACGCCGCCGGTGCGGATCTTCGCGAGGAGCAGTTCGTTCTTGCGGTTGCCGAGGCCGTGCACGGTCAGGGCGTCCGGCGGATCGCCCGGGGTGCCCTCCGGCAGCCGGATGCCGCGGGAGTCGAGGAAGGCGCGCACCCCGTCGGCGCGCGGCCGGCCGTCGACGTACTCGTCGTAGTCGGCGACCGTGTCGAACGGCCGCTGCCCCTCGCCCCCCTGGGCGCGCAGGAACGCGTCGAACGTCTCCTTCCACGCGGCCGCGTGCACGACGGCCGTCTTGGTGACGACCCCGTCGAGATCGAAGAGACAGGCCTGGATGTCGTCGGGCAGACCGAGCTGAGTCATACGAGCACTGTTCCCCATGAGCGGCGCTCCAGTGAGTGGCGCACGCCACATGTTTCCCCGGCTGGAGGTGACAGACTCTGCTGTCGTGCCACCGACCTTCGACGACCTCCTCGAACGCGCCCGCGCACTCCCCCGGGACGGCCGGCGCGCCCTGCTCGGCATCGCGGGCGGCCCCGGCGCGGGCAAGTCCACCCTGGCCGAGGGCCTGGTGCGCGCCCTGAACGCCGACGGCCCCCCGTGGGTCGCCCATGTCCCCATGGACGGCTTCCACCTGGCCGACGCCGAACTGGACCGGCTGGGCCGCCGCGACCGCAAGGGCGCCCCGGACACGTTCGACGCGGCCGGGTACGCGGCGCTGCTGCGCCGGCTGCGCGAGGACGGCGACGAGGTGGTGTACGCGCCCGGGTTCGAGCGGGTCCTGGAGCAGCCGCTGGCGGGGGCGATCCCGGTGCCGCCGAGCGCCCGGCTGGTGGTGACCGAGGGCAACTACCTTCTCCTGGAGGAGGGTTCGTGGGCGCGGGTGCGGCCGTGCCTGGACGAGGTGTGGTTCTGCGAGCTTCCCGAGGAGGAGCGGGTCCGCCGACTGGTGGCACGGCACGAGGAGTTCGGCAAGGACCATCGGGCGGCGCTCGCCTGGGTGCTGGGCACGGACCAGCGCAACGCCGATCTGGTGGCGACGACCCGCGGCCGGGCGGACCTGCTGGTCCCGCCGGACGCCCTGCCGTCGCCCTTGTCGTCGCCGGGCTGAGGCCGCTGGTCAACCCGCTGGTCACGGCATGGGGTGAGCTATGTTGAATGTTCGTGGCAGACAAAGGAGACGGACCGGTGCCCTCGCCGCAGCAGGCCCGCGCACAGGCGTCGGCGATCACCTCGGGCAGGACCGCGCCGCAGGCCGAGGCCGCCCCGGCCTCCCAGCTCAGGAAGCTGTTCGACGGCCCCCGTCTGTCCCCCGGGCAGCGCCGGATCGCCCAGTACCTGATCGAGCACATCACCGAGGCCGCGTTCCTGTCCATCACCGAGCTGGCCGACCGGGTGGGGGTCAGCCAGCCGTCCGTCACCCGGTTCGCCGGTGCCGTCGGCTTCAGCGGCTACCCCGCGCTGCGCGAGCGGTTGCAGTCGATCGCGCTGAAGACCCTGGCCGGCGGGCCCGGCGATCCCAACCGGGGCAATGAGCTCCAGGCCGCGGTGGACGCCGAGATCCGCAACCTGGAGAACCTGCGGCGCGACTTCGCCGACCCGGACCGGGTGATCCACGTCGGCCGGGAGCTGTCCCGTTCCACCCCGCTGACCGTGCTGGGCCTGCGCATCTCGGAGTCGCTGGCCGAGTACTTCGGGTACGCGGCCCGCCGTATCCACCCCGATGTACGGCTGGTCACCCGGGGCGGCAGCGTGGCCTACGACACGCTGCTCCAGGCCCGGGAGGCCGGCGGCAGCTGGGTGCTGGCCTTCGCCATGCCCCGGCACTCGCACGAGACCCTCCAGGCCGTCCGAGTGGCGCACGACGCCGGCCTGAAGGTCGCCCTGATCACCGATCTCGCGCTCGGGCCGCTGGCCGACGAGGCCGATGTCACCTTCGCCACCGGCACCGGCTCCCGGCTGGTCTTCGACTCCTACGCCGCGCCCGGTGTGATGGCCGCCGCGCTGCTCCAGGCCATGACCGACGCCGATCCGGAGCGCACCCACGCCCGCCTGGAGAAGTACGAGCAGGTCTCCGAGCAACACCAGTTCTTCGTCAGGGACTGAAGGCCGCCGCTCCCCCGGCAGCGCGGCGCCGGTCTCTTCGGCGCGGGCCCCGCAGCCGTGAAGATCTTGCGGTCACCCGCCGCCCGCAGCGGGATCTTTCACCCCATACCGCGCATGAATTTTTTCATACGTCTTGCAAAGTGATCGGCATATATAAATACTCGCCCGGGGCACCCGCGCGGACACCCCGGCCGGCCATCACCTACCCACGGCCGGCGAACGGGTTGTTCGGTGGTGCGGCGTCCCTGCGCCGCGCCCTGGGCGGCCCCGGTCATCCCCTGGACCGGGGCCGCCCGCCCTCGTCGGACCACCCGCACGACGCGCAGACCGGAAGTGACCATGACCCTGACCAGCACGCGCATCAGCCCCGACTGGCCCTGCCAGGTCAAGACCCCGGGTTCGTACGACTGGGAGCGCTCGGCCGTCAGGTGGCTGCGCGAGCTGGTCCCCGCGCGCTACGCGAGCTATCCGGCCCTGATCCGGCACCCCGTGCTGCTCGCCCGGCACGCGCAGATCCAGGTGCAGCACGAGATCCGGGTGGCCCGCACCGCCCTCCAGACGGCACGGGCCGAACTCCCGGTGCTCGGGCTGCCCGAGTCGGTCATCGAGCACACGATCAAGCTGTACGCGGCGGAGCTGCTGCAACTCCAGCACATCGCCCGCAGCGTCCGCGCGGTCACCGAGGCCCTGGCGCGCCGTGGCGGCCCCCCGGCCTGAGACACCGGGAACGGCCGTCCCTGCCACCCGGCACCCCCGGACCGGTGATCGGAGGCCACCGGATGTGCGATGCTCGTCGCGTGACGAGCGAGTCCGCGTCCCCGATGGACGACCCCGGCACCGGCGCCGACCGCGCCGCGCTGGCCAGGGTCGTGGCCCGGCAGCGTGCGGAGCTGGAACGCCTGCGCGACCGCGCCGCGACGGCGGCGGTGCTGGAGCGGGCCACAGGCGTCCTGATGGCGCTCACCGGGTGTACCCCGGGCACCGCCCACGACGAGCTGCGGCGCCGTGCCGAGGCCGGCGGGCGCACCCTCGTCGAGCAGTGCTGGCTCACGCTGGGCTCTCTCCCGCCGTCCAAGGAGGAAACCGGCCCCGCGGCCACGGCCCCGCCCGCGCGCGGGACCCCGCCCGCCGGTGCCTCCGACCTCGCCGAGGCGCTGGGCAGGATGGGCCGGGACCTGGTGCGCGTCGGCTCCCCGCGGGAACTGGCCGAACGCCTCCTCGACCGGCTGGCGGCCGAGGTGCGGGCCGACGCCGTGCTCCTCTACGAGCGGCAGGCCGAGGGCGGGCTCGAACTGATCGGGCACGCGGGTGCCGACGCGCGGTTCGCCGCCCAGTGGCGGCATGTGCCCCCGCTCGCCGGGGTGCCCGCGTTCGAGGTCCTGGCCACGGGCGAACCCCTCTGGCTGGAGGACCTGCCCGCCGACCGCACCCGGTACCTGCTCAGCGGCATCCCGCCCGAGCGGTGGCCGACCCGCGCCTGGCTGCCGGTGCCGGCCGGGGGCGCCGGCCGGGTCGCCCTCGGGGTGCTGCGCCGGCACGAGGGGCCCTTCGAAGCGCGCGAGCGTGAACTGCTGCGCGCCGCCACCCGGTTGTGCGCCGGCCGGCTGCGTGCCCTGGACGCCCCGCGGGAGGCCCCAGGCGAACGGGGTGCCACCGCGACCGTGCAGGCGGTCTTCGACGCGCTGCCGGGCGCCGCGATCCTGCTCACCCCGCTGCGCGGCGCCGCGGACGAGGTGCAGGACTACCGCATCGACGCCGCCACCCCGGACGCGGTCGACGTGTTCGGCCGCACCGGCCGGGACATGGTCGGCCGGCGCATCCTGGAGAGCTACCCGTTCGTGGCGGGCGAGCCGCTGTGGCGGGGCTATCTGGAGGCGCTGGAGACGGGGGTGCCGTTCGAGGGCGAGCCGTTCGCCTACCAGGACGTGGCCGACGGGGTGGCCGTGACCGCCACCTACTCGGTGCGGGCCGCCCCGCTGGGCAAGGGGCTGCTGGTGTCCTGGCTGCGGTACGACCCCACGGAGCGGCAGGAACAGCGGCTGTCCGACGTGCAGCGGCTCGGCAACCTCGGCTGGGCGAACTGGAACCTGGTCACCAGGAAGGTCTCCTGGTCCGCCCAGGCCTACGCGGTGCTCGGGCGCGACCCCGCGCGCGGACCGCTGGAACTGGCGGAGCTGCCCGGACTGGCCCTGCCCCAGGACGCGGATCACCTCGCCGCCGCCATCACCGGACTGGTCCGCCGGGGCCGGGCCTTCGACGCGCCGTTCCGGGTCGAGGCACCCGAGGGCGTCCGGCATCTGCGGCTGGTCGCCGAGGCCGTCACCGAGCCGGACGGCACCCCGGCCGAGGTGCACGGCTTCGTCCAGGACCTCACCGCACAGCGCAGCGCGGAACTCGCCCTGGTCAAGAGCGAGCGCACGATGCTGCTCCAGCGCGGGGTCCTCCAGGCCGAACGGGCGCTGGCCGCCCGGCTCCAGCACGCCCTGCTGCCCCTGCCCAGCAAACCGGTGCGGCTGGCCGGGCTGCGCGTCGAGGTCGCCTATCTGCCCGCGCAGGCCGGCATCCATGTCGGCGGCGACTGGTTCAGCGCCATCGAACTGGCCGACACCGACGCGCTGTTCGTGGTCGGCGACGTGGCGGGCCACGGCATCGACGCGGTGGCCACCATGGCCCAGCTGCGGTTCACCGCCAAGGGGATGGTCGGCACCGGGACCTCGCTCACCGTCGCCCTGGCCCGGCTCAACCAGCTGCTGCTGCACTCCCGGGACGGCCGGCGCACGGCCACCATGATCATGGCCCGCTACGACCCGCGCCAACGGCTGCTGACCTGGGCGCAGGCCGGCCACCCGCCGCCGCTGCTGGTGCGCCATGGCGAGGCGCGCTACCTGGACCGCCCCGTCGGCATGCTGCTCGGCGCCGCCGCCCGGCCCTCGTACGAATCGGCGCAGCTGCGCCTCGCGCCCGGGGACCGGCTGCTGCTGTACACCGACGGCCTCGTCGAGCGGCCCGGCGAGGGTCTGGACGTGGGTCTGGCCCGGCTGGCGGAGGCGGCGCGGGCCCATGGCGACGGCGGGTGGGACTCCCTGGACGCGCTGCTCGCCGCCATGGTCGCGGACGAGCGCCGGGACGACGTGTGCGTGCTGGACATCCGGATGCCGGCGCGCGCCGACGACCGGAGCGAGGAGCCCATCGACGCGGCGGACGCGGGCGACGCGGAGGCCGCGGACGGATAGCCGCCGAGCGGGGTCAGTCCACGGGGTGGCCGGCCTCGATGCCGATCGCGTCGGACAGCCGCAGCAGCGGGCCCCCGCGCCCCTCTCCCCACTCCAGCGGGTCGAGGACGAAGCCGACGTGGTCGCCACCGTCGACGCGGTGCAGGATGGTGCCGACGCACCAGGCCGCCGCGTCCCCGAGGACCACGGCGCCGCCGGGTCCCCGCACCAGGTCGAGCCCGGTGAACTTGTCGGTGTCGTCCCCGGTTCGGCCGCCGAAGAGTTCCGCGAGGGCGCGCTGGTCGCGGGTGAGCAGATGGACGGCGAGGCACTGCGCGGCGCGGGCGACGCGGTAGGTGCGGTTCGCCTTGGACAGCCACACGGCGAACCGGGGCGGCTGGATGGAGCACTGCCCGGCGAAGCCGACCAGGCAGCCCGCCCGCTCGCCGCCGGCCGCGGCGGTGACCACGCACATATCGGGATCGAGCCGCCCAAGGAAAACGTCCGCCCGCGCCATGCCGCTCCGCTCCGTCCGCCGCCGCTCGGTCCCCTCACACCGATGTTCCCGCGCACCGGGGTTCCCCGCGCGCCGTCCCCCAATCGCTCGGCGGCCCTCCGCGCATCGCCCGGAGACCCTCCGCAACAAAACGATCAAATGATCATCTCGGTCTTTCCTGTTGAGCGTTCAGGAAAGCGCGTGCTAGAAAGCGCCGTCATGACGACTCCTTGGTCACGCCGTGCCTTCCTGGCCGCCTGCTCCGGCGGTGCCGCCGCGCTGGGAGTGGGCGCCGCGCCCCGGGCCTTCGCGGCACCGGACGAGTTCGCGGCCCTGCGGGCGAGGTGGCGCACCCTGGTCCTCGGCGAGGGCTTCGACCCCGGTGCCGAGCCCTTCGCCTCCCGCCTGGCCGACCTGGGCCGCACGACGCGGCAGTACCTCGCCGCCATGGCCCCCGTCGCCGGCTCCCTGTGGCCGGACCTCCCGTACGGCGACCCGGACCCGGACACCGACCAGGAATCGTTCACCTTCTCGGGCAACATGAGCACCAGTCACACCCGGCTGAGCACGCTCGCGCAGGCGTACGCCCAGCCGGGCACCGGGCTGACCGGCGACACCGCCCTGCGCGACGCCGTGGTCGCCGGCCTCGGCCACCTCCACGACGACGTCTACAACGCGCGCCGGACGCCGTTCGGCAACTGGTGGAGCTGGCAGATCGGCGCCCCGCAGGCGCTCCTCGACACGTGCGTGCTGATGTACGACGCGCTGTCCGCCGAACAGCTCGCCGACCACACCGCGGCCGTGGACCACTTCGTGCCGGACTCGGCGGTGGCGGTCTACAGCGGCACCAGCACGGGCGCCAACCGGGTCGACCTCTGCCGGGTGCTGGCGCTGCGCGGGGTGGTCGGGGACGACGCGGCCAAGGTGGCGCTGGCCCGCGACGCCCTCTCGCCCGTCTTCCCGTACGTCACCTCGGGCGACGGTCTGCACGCCGACGGCTCCTTCATCCAGCACACCTGGGTGCCGTACACGGGTTCCTACGGCTCGGTGTTCCTGGGCGGACTGGGGATGCTGTTCGCGCTGCTGGCCGGCTCCGGCTGGGAGGTGACGGACGGGAACCGGCAGATCGTGTTCGACTCGGTGGAGCGTGCCTGGGCGCCGTTCCTCCACAACGGCCTGGTCATGGACGGCGTCGCGGGCCGGGCGATCAGCCGGGGCCTGTCGGCCGCCGATCCGAAGGCGATCCAGCAGGACGACCATCTGCGCGGCCACCCCGTCCTCGCCTCCGTGCTGCTGCTCGGGCAGGGCGCGAGCGCGGCGGAGAACGCGCGCTGGCGCGGTCTGGTGAAGGGCTGGATGCGTCGGGACACCTACAGCCCGCCGCTCGCCGATCCGGTGCTCGGTCTGCCCCACCTGGCCCGGCTCGACGCCGTCGACAAGGACCCGGCGGTGCCCGCGGTGCCGGAGCCGACCGGGCACCGGCTCTTCCCGGCGATGGCGCGGGCCACCCACCGCAGGCCCGGCTGGGCGGCCTCGCTGAGCATGGCCGGCAAGCGGATCGCCTACTACGAGTGCGGCAACGGTGAGAACCTGCGCGGCTGGCACACCGGAGCCGGAATGCTCTACTGGTGGGGCGACACCTTCACGGACGGCCAGTACAGCGACGCCTTCTGGCCGACCGTGGACCCGTACCGGCTGCCGGGCACCACCGTCTCCCGGCGGGTGCTGGCGGACGGGGCGGGCGGCGACTGGGGCGCGGCCAGACCGGACGTGAACTGGGTGGGCGGCGCGACGGACGGGGAGCGGGCCGCGGTCGGGCAGCACCTCCGAGGCCTCCGGTCGACGCTGGTCGCGAAGAAGTCGTGGTTCTTCCTGGACGACACGGTGGTCTGCCTGGGCGCGGGGATCACCTGCGCCGACGGCACGGCCGTGGAGACGACGGTCGAGAACCGGAACCTGGGGGCCGCCGGCGGCGCCCCGTTCACCGTGGACGGCAGGGCCGAGCCGGTCGCCCGCCCCTGGTCGAAGACGCTCACCGGCGCCGGCTGGGCGCATCTCGGCGGGCACGGCGGCTACGTCTTCCCCGGCGGCGCGACGGTGCGGGCGCTGCGCGACGCCCGGGAGGGCAGCTGGAGTTCGATCAGCACGGGCGGTTCCCCGACCGTGCTGAGCCGCACGTACCTGACGATGTACGTGGATCACGGCACCGATCCGGTGAACGCCTCGTACGCCTATCTGCTCATGCCGGGGGCGAGCGCCGCTCGGACGCGGGCCCGGGCGGCGGAGCGCGACTGGCTGACCGTGCTCGCCAACACGGACGACCAGCAGGGCGTCGCGGTCCGCTCACTCGGGTTCACCGGGGTGAACTTCTGGTCCGGCGGAACGGTCGGAACGCTCACCGCGAGCGATCCCTGCTCGGTCATGATCAGCGAGAAGGACGACGGCACGGCCGTGATCGCGGTGAGCGATCCGATGCTGATGCGCACCGGCCTGACCCTGACCTGGCGGCGGCCGGTCGCCGCGGTGGCCTCCGCGCCCGCCACGGTCGTCTCGGCCGGCACCGGACGCTGGCTGACGCTCGTCTTCGGCGACCTCAGGGGTACGGCCGGGGTGAGCCCGCGGATCACCGTCAGACTGGGCTGACCGCTCCCTCGACGAACCGGCTCAGGGACGCCGTGACCGCGCCGACGAAGGCGTCCCTGTCCGCCTCCGGCAGGGCGTCCAGCGACAGATAGGGGTTCAGGTCCTCCAGCTCGACCAGCAGCAGGGCGCCGTCGGGGGCGCGGCAGGCGTCGACGCGCTGGATGCCGTGGCGAAGGTCGTTCCAGTCCACGAAGCGCCGGGCGAACTCCAGGTCGGCGGCGGTCGCCGCGTACGGCTTCAGCTCCCAGCGGCGGCGCGGGTCGGGGGCGTAGAGGGCGTACTGGAAGTCGTCGTCCACGAAGTAGAAGGAGACCTCGTGGTCGAAGTCCACGTACGGCTGGATCAGCATGTCGTCCCCGGCGAAGGCGGCGACCCGGCCCGCGGGGACGATCCGCAGGCCGAAGGAGTCCGCGCCGAGCCGGGGCTTGCACACGTAGCGGTCGGCTGCCGGGAGCCGGTCCAGGTCCGCGGCCCGGCCCACGGTCGGGATCACGGGGTAACCGGCGTCGGTCAGGTCGAGCAGGTACTGCTTGCCGGCCATGTCCGCCTTGCCGGTGAGCGGGTTGTACACCGGGGTCCCGCGCTCCAGCGCCCGCGCGCGGAAGGCGTCGTACGCCTGCTGGTGGCCGAGCACGGGCCCGGAGTTGCGCACGACGACCGCGTCGTACCCGTCCATCAGCGTCACCGCGTCCAGCGGATGGCACAGGGCCAGGTCGAAGTGGGCGCGCAGCCGGGAGGTGAGCCAGATGTCCTCGTCGCAGTAGCGGCGCCCGCGGGCCTGGTACGCCAGATCGGTGACGTAGAGAAGGCGGGGACGGGCGTCGGGCATACGGGTCTCCTCGGGCGTGGTCGGGTGCGGGTGCCACCGGGCGCAGAAAGGTTACGCCCGAATGATCGGCTCCCACCGGCGGGGTCGCGGCGCGCCGGTGCCGGCCGGGCGGGGGCGCACGACGAGGGCGTTCTCCTCCGCGTCTTCGCGGCGAGGCGCCTTGCCCACTCGACGCCTTGACGACTGGGCGGCTGGGCGACTTGACGACTGGGCGGCTGGGCGGCTGGGCGGCGCCCTGCCGCAGGCAGGGCCCGGAACCTAGCACGGTCCCGGGCCCCGCACCATGGACGGATCGGCGTGTCCGACCCCCCGGCGGGACGCCATCTCGTCCAGTGCGTCCGGGGCCCGGCCGCCCGCACAATGTCGGCCTCGGCCGGCCACCGCGCCCGGGGAGCCCGGGGCGTGCGGCCGTCGGAGCGCGTACGGTCCGGACGAACAGGGCCGCGCCGCGAGCGAGTTCTCGACCCGCACCACCACCGTGTACCCGCGTGGCTCCGACAGGAGGACATCGTGACCGCTTCCGTCCCGCTGCCGCTCAGCGGCGTCCTCGTCGCCGACTTCGGGCGCGTGCTGGCCGCGCCGTACGCCACCATGCTCCTGGCCGACCTGGGCGCGGACGTCATCAAGGTCGAGCATCCGCGGGGCGGCGACGACACCCGCGCCTGGGGTCCGCCGTACGCGCACGGCGAGGCCACCTACTTCCTCTCCGTCAACCGCAACAAGCGCTCCGTGGCGCTCGATCTGCGCGACCCGGCCGACCGGCGCCGCGCCCGTGCACTGGCGCGCCGTGCCGATGTGTTGTTCGAGAACTTCCGGCCCGGGACGCTGCGCAAGCACGGGCTCGGCTACGAGGAGGTCCGGGCCGCGAACCCCGGGATCGTCTACTGCTCGATCACCGGCTTCGGCTCCGGGCCGGGGGCCGCGCTGCCCGGGTACGACCTGCTGATCCAGGCCGTGGGCGGGCTGATGAGCGTCACCGGGCCGGCGCCCGGGGAGCCGGTGAAGACCGGGGTGGCGCTGGTGGACGTGCTCACCGGGCTGCACGCGGCGGTCGGTGTGCTGGCCGCGCTGCGGCACCGGGAGGCGACCGGCGAGGGGCAGCGCATCGAGGTCGATCTGCTCTCCACCCTGCTGTCGAGCCTGGTCAACCAGTCCGCCGGGTACACCCTGGCCGGCCGGGTGCCGGGCATCCTGGGCAACCGGCACCCGTCCATCGCGCCGTACGAGGTCTTCCGGGCCAAGGACCAGCCGCTGGTGATCGCCGTCGGCAACGACCGCCAGTTCGCGGCGCTCTGCCGTGGCCTCGGCGCCCCGGAGCTGGCCGCCGATCCGCGCTTCGCCGGCAACGCCGACCGGGTCGGCCACGTGGAGGAATTGGCGGAGCGGCTCGGGGAGTTGCTGGCCGCTCGCACGGCGGCCGAGTGGTTCGAGCACCTCACCCCGCTCGGCGTCCCCTGCGGCCCGGTCAACGACCTCGCCCAGGCGTTCGCGCTCGCCGACCGGCTCGGTCTCTCGCCCCGGGCGTCGGTGGACGGCGACGGCGGCGACGCCCTGGACCTCGTCGCCAACCCGATCAACCTGTCCGGGACCCCGCCCCGTTACGACCGCCGGCCGCCTCGCCTCGGCGAGCACACCGGCGAGATCACCGACTGGCTGGACTCCTGAACGCCCCGACCGCTCAGGACGCGTCGGTGGCCGGGGGCCGGGCGCCGCAGGAGGTGCGGATGCGCAACTCCGGCAGCAGGTCGAGATGTTGGCGCGGACCCGGGGTCAGCCGGCCGGCGCGCTCGGCGATGCGGCGCAGCAGGATGCCGGTGGCGTGTTCGCCGACCGAGCGCTTGGGCGGGGCGACGGCGGTGAGCGGGACGTCGGCGAGCGCGGCGACCTGGTCGTCGTAGGAGATGAGGGCGAGGTCGTCGGGCACGCGCACGCCGTGCGCCTGGAGACGGGGCACGAGCACGATGGCGTCCTCGTCGCTGTGCACCAGGGCGGCGGTGACCCCGTGGGCGCGGACCGCCTCGACCAGGTGGTCCACGCTGGTGTCGTAGTCGCCGTGGGCGCGCACGGCCGGGGCGCCCTGATGGACCTCCAGGCCGCGGGCGCGGACGGCGGCCTGGAACCCGGCGCTGATCTGCGCGGCGTGCGGGCCCTCCTGGAGGACGGCGGTGATCCGGCGGTGGCCCAGGTCGGCGAAGTGGCCGACGGCGACGGCGGCGCCGTGCGCGCGGTCGGTGCGCACCCGGTCGAGATCGGCGGCGGGGTTGCCGGGCGGGGCGGAACGCTCGACCAGGACGACGGGCACCCCGCACTCGGTGAGCCACTTCTCCTGGCCGTGCGCGGGGACGCCGCCGAACCAGCTGGGCGCCACCAGCAGCCCCTGGGCGCCGCCCGCGATCAGGTGTTCCGCCTGGACCGAGTCCTCGGTGTCGACGTAGCCGGAGACCCCGAGCACCAGGCGGCCGCCGTGGGCGGCGACGGCCTCGCGGGCGCCGCCCACGATGTCGGTGAAGATGGAGACGGTGGTCGGCACGATCATGCCGATCACCGCGCCCTCGGCACGGTCGGGCAGCCGGCCGCCGGTGGCGGGGGCGGCGCCGTCGGCGTACTCGCCGGGCCAGACCACCGCGCCGTGCAGCCGCCGCAGCCGGCCCCCGGCGGCCAGCGTCTCGACGTCGCGCCGCAAGGTGACGGCGGAGACCCCGAGTTCCGCCGCCAGTTCGGCCACGCGGAGGCTGCCGCGCTCACGGACGAGTTCGAGCACCCGCTCATGGCGCTGGTCGACGTGCGGTCGCATGGGGCTCCCCCTGGACGGTGATCCGAGGCGCTCACTCTATGCCCACAAGCGTATCGATCGATTTCATTCAATTCGATCGCTTCGATGTTCGGGCGCGCAACGCGGACAGCACTCAGTTCCCTATTTCTCCATGCAGGCTGCACTGAGTGCCATACATTCCGGCCCGAGTGCTACGTTCCCGTCCATGAGCTCCAGCAGCGCGGCGCCCGCCGCCAAACCGCCGATGCGGGACGCCCTGGTCGCGGCGGCCTTCCGGCTCTTTTCGGAACGCGGCTACGAGCAGACCACGGTGGACGACATCGTGGCCCTGGCCGGGGTCGGCCGGCGTTCCTTCTTCCGGTACTTCCCCTCCAAGGAGGACGTGGTCTTCCCCGACCACGAGCGCTGCCTCGCCGACATGACCGCCTTCCTCGCCGCGAGCGGCCCGGAGCACGAGCCGGTGCGGCGGGTGTGCGACGCGGCCCGGCTGGTGCTTCAGATGTACGCGGAGAACCCGGCCTTCTCGGTGCAGCGTTACCGGCTCACCCGGAAGGTGCCGGGCCTGCGGGCGTACGAGCTGTCGGTGGTCCGGCGCTACGAGCGCGCGCTGGCCCGGTATCTGCGCGGCCGGTTCGCCGGGCTCCCCGACGGGACGCTGCGGGCCGATGTGATCGCGGCGGCGGTGGTCGCCGCGCACAACAACGGGCTGCGTTCCTGGCTGCGTTCGGACGGACAGGGTGACGCGGGCGCCGCGGTGGACCACGCACTGGGATGCGTGCAGCGGGAGTTCGCGCACCCGCGGGACGCCGGTCCGGCCCGGCCCGCCGCGCGGGTCACCGCCCTGACCGGCGAGCAGGCCGCCTCCCCGGCCGACGACGTGCTGGTCCTCGTCACCCGCCGCGACGCGCCGCTGTGGCGGGTGGTGCGGGAACTGGAGGCGGTGCTGGACCGCGCCTGACGGCCAGGCGAGCAGCCCGAATTTACATATTCGAGGGTACCGAGTGCCTTTACGGGTGACACTGAGTGCCATAACCTGGCGGGCGTGCACGGCGGCCGGGCCGTCGGCACACGCGTGCAACGGGACCTGCACGCGGGATTCCGGCCGAGCGCAGGGAGTTGACCAGGATGTTCCACCACTCAGCGAGCGCCCCGTCCACGGTGGCCGGCTCCGCGGCGGGTGTTCTCGATCCCGTCGCCGCGGCACCCAAGGACGCCCTCCTGTTCCAGCGCTGCACCTGGTGCGGTACCGCGATGTTCCACCGGCTGCTGTGCCCGGTGTGCCAGGGCAGTGAGCTGCGCACCGAGCGCAGCGAGGGCGTCGGCACCGTCCGCCACTCCACGATCGTGCACCGCAACACCCCGGCGGCACGCAACGTCTCGCTGATCGAGATGGCCGAGGGGTTCGTCGTGCGGGGCCGGGTCATGGGCCCGCCGGTCGGCGTCCACAGCGGCGACCGGGTCCGGCTGTCCACCGCCAAGGACCCGGTGCGCGGCGAGCCGGTCTTCCAGCTGCTGGACGAGCCGTACCGGGCCTGGACCTGACCGCAGCAGGCACCTGCCCCGCACGCCCCCGGCGCGGCCACCGCTCCCGCCCGCCCGAGCCGCACATGTGATCCATTGCCGCTCTTTCACAGGCAACCCACAGGCACCGCGTTCCGTCCTCCGGGGACGAGGGGCCCCCGGGACGGCCGGGGCGCCCGAGGTCGGGGGTCGAGGAGGAACAGTGGTCCGTGCCCGGCGCATATGGGTCACCGCCGCCGCGTTATGCGCGGTGGCGGGAGCGTCTCCAGGGGTGGCCGCCGCCCAACCACCGTCGGTCGCGGGGCCGTCGGCCTCCGTGGGCGGCGAGGCGCTGCCACCGGGCTGGCGGCTGACCGGCGGGGGCCCGGCGCCCCGGTTGGAGTGGCACGCCGACCGGCCGGTGCCGATGGGTGACGCGCGGGTGGAATTCCGTTCCGGTGACCGGCTGTTGGGGGTGCCGAAGCCCAGCGCCGACGGTCGCACCTTCCGGCTGCCGCTGGACGGGCGGCGGCCGGCCGGACTGCGCGGGCTCCAGGTCTGGTCCGGCGGGCAGCGGCTGGACGTCCGGGCGAGCGAGGCGGCGTCCACGTCGCCGGTCGAGCCGCCGCCGAAGCTGCCCGCGAACAGCGTCGATCCCGGCAAGCCGGGCACGTACCGCACCAAGACCGGCGAGTACAGCCTGAAGTCGGTCCGGCTGCCGGGCTTCAAGGCGCCGGTGGAGATGCGGGCGGTGGTCGTCGCCCCCGTCGGCACCCGGGGCGAGCGGCCGCTCGCGCTCTTCCTGCACGGCCGCCACTACACCTGTTACCGGGGCGAGGAGATATCCGTCGACTGGCCGTGCAAGTCCGGCTACCTGCCGGTGCCGAGCCATCGCGGCTATCTGCGCGACCAGCGACTCCTCGCCTCGCAGGGCTATATGACGGTGTCGATCGCGGCCAACGGCATCAACGGCCAGGACGACGAGTCGGCCGAGGACGGCGGGGCCCAGGCCCGCTCCTCCCTGGTCCGGCTCCATCTGGGCCAGTGGGCGGACTGGGCCCGGCACCCCGCGTCGGCACCGGAGATCGTCCGCGACGCGCCCCGCGCCGATCTGTCCCGGGTGCTGCTCGTCGGCCACTCCCGGGGCGGCGAGGGTGTCAACCGGGCGGCCCTGGACAGCCTTTACCCGCCGCCCGCCGACCAGGACGGCTACCACGGCCCGGTGGACTGGACCATCCGCGGCATGGTGCTCATCGGCCCCACCGTCTTCGGTCAGAACCCGGTGCCCGACGTCCCCTCGGTGACGGTCCTGCCCGGCTGCGACGGCGACGTCTCCGACCTCCAGGGCGAGGTGTACGTCGACGGGACGCGCGCGGTCAGCACCGGCACCGCGCTGCACAGCGCCGTGTACGTCGTCGGCGCCGACCACAACTTCTTCAACTCCGAGTGGACGCCGGGCACGTCGGCGGCGCCCTCCGAGGACGACTTCTACGACGACCCGGACCGTCCCGACCCGGTGTGCGGCGCGCGCGCCGCGACCCGGCTCACCGCCGACCAGCAGCACCGGGCCGGAGCCACGTACATCGCCGCCGCCGCGCGGCTGTTCCTGGCCGGCGACGACCGGGTACGGCCGCTGCTGGACGGCTCCGGCAGGCGGGCGCCGTCCGCCGACCCGGCGCGAGTCCTCAGCCACGCCGTGGGGGCCCGCCGCGACGGCGGGTTGCTGCCGGACGGCAGGGTGTCGGTGACCGGCGGCAGGCTGTGCGACGCCGTCAACCCGAGCCCGGCCAAGGCCTGTCTGGGCGAGGACGCCAAGGGGTACTCACCGCACTTCGCGCAGTGGTGGGGCGCCGACCGGGAGACCGGCCGGCGCGCGATCGCGCTGCGCTGGTCGCGCGAGGGCACCCGCACCAGGGTGGCCCCCGGACGGCCGCTGTCGCTGTCCGGCGCCGAGGAGCTGGCGCTGCGGCTGTTCGTGCCGCCCAACTCCCGCGGCAGCCGGCTGGACGTGACCCTCACCGACACCACCGGCCACCGGGCGACGCTGGGCCGGGTCCGGGCCGACGGACTGCCCGGCAGCGAACGGACCGCCTCGTACTGGGCCCGCGAGATCCGCGTCCCGCTGACGGCGGCCACCCGGGCGGGCCTCGACCTGGGGTCCGTCAAGTCCATGGAGCTGACCTCGCGTTCCACGTCCGGCCGCGCCTGGCTGATGGACGCCTGGGGCTGGCGCCCGGGAACGCCCGAGGCCCGCGCGGCGGCTCTGCCCCGCGTCGACATCGGCCGGGAAACGGTCGACGAGGGCGACTCGGGCGTGCGCACCTACCACGTCCCGGTGCGGGTGACGGGACACGGCAGCGGTCAGGTCCGCGTCTACGTCCTGGACCCGGCCACCGGCCATGCCCGGGACCGGCTGGTCACCGTGCATCCGGGCGGCCATGACATCGACGTACCGGTCCAGGTGAAGGGCGACACCCGCTACGGCCCGGACAGGTCGTACGACGTCATGGTCAAGGCGGTGCGCGGTGCCGTCGTCGGCTCCTACAAGGGCGGGATCACCGTCCACGACGACGATCCCGCCCCCACGATGACCGTCACCCCGCTCGCCGACCGGGTCACGGAGGGCCAGTCGCTGCGGTGGCGGCTCTCCCTGTCCGAACCGGTCGACGTGGACATGGGCGCCGTCTTCGGCGTCGCCCCGCCCGCCTCCGGCGCCGAACTCTCCACCAAGGACGTCTCGGCCGCCTGGCTGCGCGACACCACCGGCCAGTCCCCCGACCCGGAGCGCCCGCTGTCCAAGGTGCACGGCCTCTACCTCTGGCTGGACGTCCCACCGGGCCGCACCAGCACGG
The DNA here is from genome assembly GCF_007896895.1 of Streptomyces misionensis. Classification (GTDB taxonomy): domain Bacteria; phylum Actinomycetota; class Actinomycetes; order Streptomycetales; family Streptomycetaceae; genus Streptomyces; species Streptomyces misionensis_A. Next base: position 79,529 of record NZ_VOGW01000040.1, read on the forward strand.
ACATCACCCTGCCCACGGTCAAGGACAAGGTCGCGGAACCCGCGGAGTCGGTGACCTTCCGCCGGCTCGACGACATGACCGGCGAGCCGCTGCCGGGCGGCCTGGTCTTCTCCGGAACGGTCCTGGACGGACCCGCGGGGCTCCGACCGTAGTCCAGAACCCGCAACCTGCCGGGCAGCGGGGCGAGTTCCACTCGCTCGCGCTGCCCCGACAGGCCGGCCGGTCAGTCGCCGAAGGTCACCCTTATACCGACCGTGCCGTCCAGACCGCGGCGCAGCCGGCTGCCGAGAAGGGTGAGCCGGCCGACGAGGCCGTACTTGCGCGCGATCAGGGCACGGTAGCGGGCGGTGGTGGCCGGGTCCGTGATCTCGGCGAGGGCCGGGACCTGGTCGCCGGTGGGATTGCCGCGCAGGTCGCAGGGGCCGACGAGGACGTCGGCCCGGCGTCGGATCCGCTTGACCTTGTGACTGTCGGCGGCCGTCCAGACGCCGAGCCCGTCCCCGTCGCGGACCACCCACACCGGGGTGGCGACCGGGGTGCCGTTCCCGCGAAAGCTGGTGACCAGCAGGTACTTACCGGCGCCGAGCCGGGCCGGCGGCGAGTCGTCGTCCATGACGGGAAGTCTAGGCCGCGCCGGACCGACGATCCGCCGCCAGCGCGTCACTCACTTCACGGCGACCGCCATCCGCCGTACCCCCTCGGTGAGGATGTCCGGCGAGGTCGCGAGGTTGAGGCGGACATGGCCCGCGCCGCCGGTGCCGAACGGCGGGCCGGCGGTGAGGGCGACCCGGCCGCGGTCCAGGAAGACCTGGGCGGGGTCGTCGCCGAGGCCGAGGGCGCGGCAGTCGAGCCAGGCCAGATAGGTGGCCTCGGCGGGATGGACGCGGATCTGCGGCAGGTGCTCGGCCAGCAGCTCGGCGAGCAGTCGCCGGTTGGCCTGGAGCCCGAGGAGGAGGGCGTCGAGCCAGCCGGTGGCCTCGCGCAGGGCGGCGGTGTGCGCGATGACGCCGAGATGGCTGGCGCCGTGGCCCACCTCCTCGGGCATCCGGGCGAGGTCGGCGGCGGCGCCGGGGCCGGCCAGGGCGAGGGCGGCCTTGAGGCCGGGGAGGTTCCAGCCCTTGGAGGCCGACATCAGGGACAGGCCCCGATCGGCGCCGGGCACGCTGAGGTAGGGCACGAAGGTGACGCCGGGGGCGACGAGCGGGGCGTGGATCTCGTCCGCGACGACCCGTACGCCGTGGCGTTCGGCGAGCTCGGCGACGGCCGCGAGTTCGGCGGCGGTGTGCACCGTACCGGTGGGGTTGTGCGGGCTGCACAGCAGGTAGGCGGCGCGCCCGCCGTCCGCCGTGGCCCGGGCGAACGCCTCCTCCAGCGCGGCCGGGTCGAGCCGCAGGTCCGCGCCGAGCGGGACCTCCACCACCCGGCGGCCCATATGGGCGACGAACGTGAAGAACGGCGGGTACACCGGCGGGTTGACGATCACCGGATCACCCGGCTGGGTGACCAGTCCGATCATCTCGACCACACCGAGCATCACGTCCGGAACGACCGCCGTACGCTCCACGGCGATCCCGTCCCAGCCCCAGCGCCGGGCGGCGAAGCCGGCCAGGGCCTCGGCGTAGGCGGTGCCGACGGGGTATCCGGTGTCGCCGAGGGCGAGTACGTCGGTGAGCGCGCGGACGATGGGCGGGGCGAGCGGGACGTCCATCTCGGCCACCCACAGCGGGAGCACGTCCTCGGGGTAGGTGCGCCACTTCATGCTCGTACGACGGCGCAGCCGCTCCAGGTCGAGGGCGCGCAACGGATCCGGTTCACCGGCGGTGTCGTGCGGGAAGCTGGTCATGGGGCACAAGATAGGGGGGGCGCGCGGTGAGCGGGAACGGGGCGGAAGAAGCCGGCCGCCCGGTGGCGGGCCGGCGACCGGCCCCGGATTCGACGGAGCGGCGGCAAAGATCAAGTCATGGGATTAGATTGCGTATTGAAGGATCTATCCCTCCTCCAGGCACCCAGGAGCTGACGCACGTGACCGACAACCCCGCAGCCACCAATGACGTCGCGGTGTCGCTGCGCGCCCGCATCAACACCGGCCAGCCGCACACGGCGCGGATCTGGAACTACTGGCTCGGCGGCAAGGACAACTACGAGGTCGACCGCGCGGCCGGTGACCAGATCCGCCGACTGCACCCGGGCATCGGGGAGTATGCGCGCGCCGACCGGCTGTTCCTGGGCCGGGCGGTGCGGCATCTGGTCGGCGAGGTGGGCATCCGCCAGTTCCTGGACGTCGGCACCGGGCTGCCCACCGCCGACAACACGCACGAGGTGGCGCAGCGGATCGCGCCGGAGTCCCGGATCGTGTACGTCGACAACGACCCGCTGGTGCTGGCGCACGCGCGGGCCCTGCTGACCAGCACGCCCGAGGGCCGTACCGACTACCTGGACGAGGATCTGCGCAATGTGGACGCGATCCTCGAACACGCCTCGAAGACGCTGGACTTCAACGAGCCGGTGGCGCTGATGCTGCTCGGCGTGGTCATCTTCATCGGCGAGGACGACGAGGCGTACGGGCTGGTGCGGCGGTTGATGGAGCGGCTGCCGAAGGGCAGCCACCTCGTGCTGTCGCACACCGTCACGCATCCGGCGATGCCGGACGTGGACGAGGCGGTGAAGTTCTGGAACGAGCACGGCACGCCGAAGCTGACCCAGCGCACCCCGGCGGACGTCACGCGGTTCTTCGACGGCCTGGAGCTGCTGGAGCCGGGCGTGGTCTCCTGCTCGCGCTGGCGCCCGGAGCACGATCACGGGGCGGAGCCGGAGGAGGTCGCCATGTTCGGCGGGGTGGCCCGCAAGGGCTGACGGTCGGGTGGCCCGCGACGCCCGTCGGGCGTCGCGGGTGCGCGCAGCGAGGTCAGACGGCCCGGCGCGGCCGTGGGGCCGCGGCGGCCCACTCCATCACGAGGCGCTGGTACTCCTTGCGCTGCTCGGTGGTCAGCGTCCCGCCCGACCGGCGCCACAGGGCCCGGATCTCCTCGTTGACCTCCGCGGCCGATCGCTCGGAGGCGGCTTCAACAGTGGTGGACATGCTGTGAAGCATATGCCGGTCGACGTGAAGGCGTTGTGAGTAAGTACCCCTGATACGGACATTTCGGACCGTGTTGCTCATCACGTCGAGTGTCAAGCCGCACGGGGGAGTTCACACCCGCCCCTCACCCGGCGACCGCGAGGAGCGACGGCCGGGTGAGGGTGAGCGACGCCAGGCGCGGCCCGCTCGTCCGGGGGGGCGCCCCCGGACGAGCGAGCGGCTCAGGTGCCGGGCTTGCGGCCGTAGACGAAGACGTCGTCGCCGTTGTGCAGCAGCGACCAGTACTTCTTGGCGTCCTTGCCGGTCATGTTGACGCAGCCGTGCGAGCCGGGCGGGTTCCACATGCTCAGGCCCACCGAGTGGAAGGCCTGGCCGCCGTCGAAGAACTGGCTGTACGGCATGGGTACGCCGTTGTACAGCGACGAGACGTGGTCGATGTCACGCCAGTAGATCTTCTTCAGGCCGGTGCGGGTGACGTACCCCTTGCGGCCGGTGCGCACGGGCACCGGGCCGTAGACGAGCTTCTTGCCGTCCTGGATCCAGCTGAGCTGATGGGTCAGGTCCACGCACGCGATCCGGCCCTTGTTCACCGGGCACGCGCCGCTCTTGTTGGGGTTCTTGCCCACGGCCCGCTGTTTGGTGATGAGGTCCATCACACCCCAGGTGACGTTCCCGGCGTAACCGATGGTGGGCGTGATGCCGTTCTTGGCCTGGAAGGCCCGGATGGCCTTGCAGTCGGCGGCGGACTGCCGGCCGTCGACCGGGCGGCCGAGGAACTTCTCCACCTGCTTCTGGTGCGGGCCCGTCGCGGTGGTGCAGTAACTCGCGGCCTGGGCCGGGGCCGCGGTGAGAGCCAGTGTGAGCGGCGCCACCATACCCGCGACGCCCAGCGCGACAACGGCTCGTCTACGTATGTCCCCCATGAGGGATCTTCACCTTCTCCCCAGTTCGCCCAGGGACATCCCCCGGGTGTTTCTGTGCGATTCCCACGATCTCGGACAAGTAGACCCCGGGGGAAATCGTGGGGTTGTGCTTCCGGTCACGCTGTGACGAAACGGTGAACTTCCTCACCCCGCAGCCGGCCGCCGGGGAGCCTGCGGCCGTAGGCGACGAGCAGCAGGTCCTGGGCCGCGCCGTGCAGGGGCGCACCGGCGCCGAAGGACCAGTCGAGGTCGTCGGCGCACAGCCGGACCCCGGTGAGGTCGGTGCCGAAGAACCGGAAGGCCCGCGGATCGACGGCGGCGAGGAGGACCCGCAGCCGCTCCTCGGGAACCCGCCGGTCCAGGCCGAGGGCGACGGTGACGTCCAGCCCGTGGACGACGTCGTGGCCGAGGGCCGCGGCACGGCGACCGGGGGTGTCCAGGGGTGATGGGCGTGGGTGCGCAGGAACCCGGCGAGTTCGCGGTCCGGGTGGGCGGCCGCGTCCCGGCGGGCGAGCCGGTCGGTCGTACGGTGCAGACTGCCGCGCGCCTTGACCAGTTCCAGCAGCACCTTCGCCGTCGGGTGGCGGAACCCCATCGACATGTGCGCGACCACCTCCCGTACCCGCCAGCCCGCGCAGAGACTGGCCGCCTCCCACTGCGCGGGACTCAGCCCCTCGAAAAAATTGGCCAGTTCGCGGCGTTCGGCGGCGATGAGCGTGGCGATGTCGGCGGCTGCTTTCCCCATGTCTCCAGCATGGGCAGCCCGCTTCGAGAAGTCCAAGACATGATCCGTCTCGGAACTATGACTGGTTATGGAGTTGAGGCAGCTGCGGTACTTCGTGACGGTGGTGGAGGAGGGCGGTTTCACCCGGGCCGCCGAGCGGCTGCGGCTGGCGCAGCCGGGGCTCAGCGCGCAGATACGGCAACTGGAGCGGGAGTTGGGGCAGCCGCTGCTGGACCGCTCCGGGCGGGCGGTGCGGCCGACGGAGGTCGGGCACGCCGTGCTGCCGTACGCACGGGCCGCGCTCGCGGCGGTCGAGGGCGTGCGGCAGACCGCCGAGGAGTACACGGGCCTGCTGCGCGGACGGGTCGCGATCGGCCTCGTGCCCGGCACCCTCGCCCACCCGTTCGACCTGGCCGGGCTGCTGGCCGCCTTCCACCGGGCGCATCCCGGGGTGGAGGTCACCCTCACCGAGGACGTCTCGGACCGGATGCTGGCCGCGGTGCGCGGCGGCGCGCTGGACCTCGCGGTGGCCGGGGTGGCGCAGGAGGATCCGCCGCCGGGCGTCGCGTGGGAGGTGGTCATGGACGAGCCGCTGGTCGTGGCGGCCGTCCCCGGGCACCCCCTGATGGCCGGGCACCCGGAGGCACGGGCCGTCGCACCGGCCGCACTGGACGGACACCGGCTGATCGGGCTGCCGCACGGCACCGGACTGCGGGCCCTCTTGGACCGGCTGTGCGCCGGGGCCGGGTTCCGGCCGCACATCGCCTTCGAGGCCGCGACCCCGGACGCGCTCGCGCGCCTCGCCGCGCGC
>NZ_VOGW01000040.1:85345-98611 GCF_007896895.1 Streptomyces misionensis
GCCTGGCGCACCCCGGACCCGCTCAGCCCCGCCGCACGGGAACTGCTGCGCCGGCTGCGGCAGGGGATGCGCGCCGAGCAGTGACGGCCGCCCCGGAGCCGGACGGACACCGGGAGGCGGCCTGACACCGGGGGCGGGCCCCCGGAGCCGGCCGGGCCCCCGGGGGCGCCGGCGAAACGCCCGGGGAGGCGATCCGGTGGTCGGCGGTCCGGTCGGCCGACCGGCCCCGGCCGTCAGCCGCGCGGATGCCGCAGGGCCGCGTGGAAGCCGGTGTGCACCGCGGTGAGGCCGCCGTCGACCACCAGGGTGGTGCCCGTGACCCAGGCGGCGTCACGGGAGGCGAGGAAGGCGACCGCGGCGGCGACGTCCTCCGGCTCGCCGACCCTGCCCAGCGGATACAGCCCGCGGACGGCGTCGACGTCGTCGTCGCGCCCCTCCCACGCCGAGGTGCGCACCGTGCCCGGCGCCACCAGGTTCACCCGCACGCCCCGGGCCGCCACCTGCCCGGCGAGGGTGCGGGTGAGGGAGCCGAGGCCGGCCTTGGCGGCGCTGTAGGCATGGTTGCCGAAGTCCTGGAGGCCGTTGACGGAGCCGATGCTCACGATGGCGCCGCGCCCGGAGGCGGCCAGGTGGGGCAGGGCGGCGCGGCAGCAGCGGTGGACGCCGGTCAGGGTGATGTCGAGGTCGCGCGCCCAGGCGTCGTCCGGGCCGTCCTCGAAACGCGGGGCGTCCGGGGAGCAGTGGGCGGCGCAGTTGACCAGCACGTCCAGGGAGCCGAAGGCGTCGACGGCACGGGCCACGGCCGCCTCCACGGCGGCTCGGTCGGCCACGTCGCACGCGAACGCCTCGGCGGCCAGCCCCTCCTGGCGCAGTGCGGCGGCGGTCCGCTCGGCCTCCGGCAGGTCCCGGTCGGTGACCAGGATCCTGCCGCCCTCCTCGGCGAGCCGCCGGGCGACGGCGGCGCCGATGCCGCGCGCCGCCCCGGTGACGAGAACTCCGTGTCCCGCGAAACGGGTGTGATCGCTCATGCGCCGACGGTACGGCCGCACGGGCGGTCTTTCACCGTCCCGGACCCGGCGAGGATCTCAACTCCCCTTCACCGGTAGCCCGTCGGGTCCGCCGGCCGGCCCGCGTCCTGGACCTCTGTCAGGTACCGCCAGGCGTCGGGTCGGCTGCCGTCGAGGTCGGTGAAGCCGTACACCTGGGCGAGGCCCCCGCTGGAGAGCGATCGGCCGTTGAAGCGGGCCACGTCGGGGTCGGCGGCCAGCGCGGCGACGGCCCGGCCGGTGAAGCGCGGGGTCTCGGAGATGGCGAAGTGCGGTTCGCGGGCGAGGGCGTCGCGCCAATTGTCCTCACGGACGCCGAACAGGTCCAGCATCAGCTCCGAGCGCATCCAGCCGGGGGTGAGGGCGACGGCCGTGGCGCCGCGCGGGCCCAGCTCGTGCCCGAGGGCGAAGGCCATGCGCAGCACGGACGCCTTGGCCAGGTCGTAGAAGAGGTTCACCCGGTAGGTGTCCCGGTTGTACTCGGCGGTGCCGTCGGTGACCTCCACCACCAGGCCGCCGGGCCGGCGCAGCAGCAGCGGCAACGCGAAGTGGCTGGTGACGGCGTGTGTCTCGACCGCGAGCCGGAGGAGTCTGAGCCCGTTGTCGAGGTCGTGCTCCCACACCGGGGTGTCCCACTGGTAGAGCTTCTCACCGCCCCAGATGTCGTTGACGAGGATGTCCAGGCGGCACTGTTCGTCCGCGATGCGCTCCACCAGACCGCGTACGGCGGCCTGCTGGAGGTGGTCGACCGGTACGGCGATGCCGGTGCCGCCTGCCGCGCGGACGAGGTCCGCGGTGTCCTCGACGGTCTCCGGGCGGTCGTACTCGGAGCGGCGGGCGCGGGTGCTGCGGCCGGTGACGTAGACGGTCGCGCCGGCCGCCCCCAGTTCCACGGCGATGCCCCGTCCCGCGCCCCTGGTCGCGCCCGCGACCAGGGCGACCTTGCCCTCCAGTGGTTTCGGCATGTCCGGCCTCTCGTGCGGTGCTTGTGCTGACGTTCCTCAGCCTCACCGAGAAGCCGGACATCTTCTGTCGGGTTTCACCGGGCGGTTTTCCGCCCGCCGGACCACCTCACCAAGGGCGGCGGCCGGCCGGCGCCACACCGCGCGGCTCAGTGTCCGCGCTTGATCCACTCCTCCAGGTGGGGCGCCTCGTCGCCGATCGTGGTGGAGTCGCCGTGGCCCGTGAGGACCTTGGTCTCGGGCGGCAGGGTGAGCAGCCGCTCGCGGATGGACTCGATGATCGTCGGGAAGTGCGAGTACGACCGCCCGGTGGCGCCGGGACCGCCCTTGAACAGGGTGTCGCCGGTGAAGACGGTGCCGAGGCCGGGGTCGTAGAGACAGACCGCGCCCTGCGCGTGCCCGGGCGTGTGCAGCACGGTCAGGTCGGCGCCGGCCGCCTCGATGACCTGGCCGTCCACGAGATGCCGGTCGGGCTCGCGGTCGGGGTGGGTCATCCTCCACAGCGGCAGGTCGTCCGGGTGCAGCCAGATCACCGCGCCGGTGCGGTCGGCCAGTTCCGGCGCCGCGTCGATGTGGTCGTTGTGGGCGTGGGTGCACACGATGGCGGTGAGCCTGCGGTCGCCGACGGCGCGGGCGATGGCGTCGGCGTCGTGGGCGGCGTCGATGACGATCGCCTCCTCGTCGTCGCCGACGATCCAGACGTTGTTGTCGACGTCCCAGGTGCCGCCGTCGAGGCTGAACTGCCCGGAGGTGACGAGGCGTTCGATACGAGCGGCCATCACAGCACCACCACGGACCGCAGCACGTCGCCCTCGTGCATCCGCTCGAACGCCTTCTCCACCTCGTCCAGTCGGATGGTCTCGGTGACGAACGCGTCGAGCGGCAGCCGGCCTTGCAGGTGCAGGTCGATCAGCATCGGGAAGTCGCGGGAGGGCAGGCAGTCGCCGTACCAGCTGGACTTGAGGGAGCCGCCGCGGCCGAAGACGTCCAGCAGGGGCAGTTCGAGCTTCATCTCCGGGGTGGGGACGCCGACGAGGACGACGGTGCCGGCGAGGTCGCGGGCGTAGAAGGCCTGCTTGTACGTCTCCGGGCGGCCGACCGCCTCGATGACGACGTCGGCGCCGAAGCCGCCGGTCAGCTCGCGGACCGCCTCGACCGGGTCGGACTGCCGGGAGTTGACGGTGTGGGTGGCCCCCAGCGTGCGGGCCTTCTCCAGCTTGCGGTCGTCGATGTCCACGGCGATGATCTTCGCCGCGCCGGCCAGGTTGGCGCCCGCGATGGCCGCGTCGCCGACGCCGCCGCAGCCGATGACCGCGACCGAGTCGCCCCGGCCGACGTTGCCGGTGTTGATGGCGGCGCCGATGCCGGCCATCACCCCGCAGCCGAGGAGGCCCGCGACCGCCGGGGAGACGGACGGGTCGACCTTGGTGCACTGACCGGCGGCGACGAGGGTCTTCTCGGCGAACGCGCCGATGCCGAGGGCCGGGGACAACTCCTGCCCGGTGGCGGCGAGGGTCATCTTCTGCTTCGCGTTGTGGGTGTTGAAGCAGTACCAGGGGCGGCCGCGCAGACAGGCCCGGCAGTTGCCGCACACCGCACGCCAGTTCAGGATGACGAAGTCACCGGGCGCCACCTCGGTGACGCCGTCGCCGACCGACTCCACCACGCCCGCGGCCTCATGGCCGAGGAGGAAGGGGAAGTCGTCGGAGATGCCGCCCTGCTTGTAGTGCAGGTCGGTGTGGCACACGCCGCAGGCCTGGACACGTACGACAGCCTCGCCCGGCCCCGGATCCGGCACCACGATCGTCTCGACTCGTACGGGCTCGTTCTTGCCCGGTGCGATCACGCCGCGTACTTCCTGCGCCATGGTCCGTTCCTTCCATCGATTGCCTACGGTGCAGACCCTACGCGCGTCCGACCTGGGACGGGACGGGCCACGGCGGTGACCGTTGATCTTTCCACCGGTGAGCCGCCGTGCCCGCCAGGGCGGAGCAGACCGGCCCGGCACCGAGCCGTCCGCCTGTGTGCTCCCGTGCGGGAGGAAGACGTATGAATCGGGAAAGAACCCTCCCGAATGGCGACATTCGGTGATGGCAATCTCTTTGCGGAGCGCGGGAACTCACCTGGTGTGGGCGCCTACCCTGCCGTGCCTCAATGGAGGCATGCCCGCTGATGGCCGCAAGGGACGTACCGCATTCCTGTTCTCGGCCGGCGCCTCGCCGCTGCCCGGAACGGGCCGTGAACTCGCGGCGGCTTTTCCGCTGTTCGACGAGACGCTGGACGGGGTCTGCGCGCGTCTGGACCCGTATCTGCAACTGCCGCTGAGGAGCGTGATGTTCGCGGCCGCCGGCACCCGGACGTCGGCATTGCTGGGCCGGGTGTCGTTCGCCGGCCCCGCGGTCTTCGCGCTCCAGGTCGCGCAGTACCGGCTGCTGCGCGCCTGGGGGGTCCGGCCCGATGTGCTGTTCGGGCACACGGCCGGGCGGATGGCCGCCGCGTACGCCGCGGGGGTCTTCTCCCTCACGGACGCCTGCCACGCGGTCGGCACGCTGGCCCGGCTGCTGGACGGCGCGCGCGGCGGCGGGGCGCGGGGCGAGGTCCTGGCCGCCTACGGCCGTACGCTCGCCACCCTCCGTCCCCGCCCGCCGCGGCTGCCCCTCGTCTCCGACGTCACCGCCCGCCCGGTGGCCCGCGAGACCGCCGAGCCGGGGTTCTGGCTGCCCGCGGCGCCGTCCCGGTTCGCGGACGCGGCCGCCCTGCTGCACCGGGAGGGGGTGCGCGACTGGCTGGAGCTGGGACCGGAGGACGTCCTCACCCGCGCGCTCCCCGGCTGTCTGCCGCCGGGCGCCGCCGCCGGCTCGGCGCACGCCGTGGCCCGGGACTGGGCGCTGCTGGCGGCGGACCACGGCGCGCGCCTCGGGAGCGCGCGGTCCTGATCAGGGCGGCTCAGGCCTGTACGGCCGGCAGCAGGCCGGTCACCGGGGCCACGAGGTCGGTGAGCTGGTGCAGCTCGCCGAGGCGGTTGAGCTCGCTGACCTGGTTCAGGGACTTGAGCTGCTCGGAGACCTTCGGCATCCGCGCCTGCTGCTCCGCGGGCAGGTCGCCCGCGGTGACCGTGTCGAGCACGGTCATGGGGTTGATCCGCCCGGGGTGCGAGGCGCTCGCGTCGGCCGCGTTGGCGAGGGGGGCGGCCAGGCCGGTGACCCCGGCGGCGAGGCCGAGGGCGGCGACGATACGGCGTGTTGACTTCATGCCCTCAGCAACGGCGGCGGCGCCCGGCCGGACACGGGCGGCGGCCCCCGCTCACCCGTGAGGCGGAGCCGTCCCGTGCGCTTGCCGAGGCAGCCGGGCCGGAGGAGTCTCGAAGACGGGGGCCCTCGCGGCCGGCCACGCGGGGGCCGCGAGCGCCTGAAGGAGGTCACCATGGGCACCGCGACAGGCTCCGCCTTCGACACCGAGACACTGCGCCGGGGCATCGAGGGAACCACCGGGAACACCCTGCTGTCCCTGTACGCGGACGACGCGGAGATCCGCATCGTCGACCACCACACCCAGCCGAGTCATCCCCGGGTCCTGCACGGCCGCGGCGAGATCGCGGAACTGCTGGACGACATCTACCGCCGCGACATGACGCACAAGCTGGACCAGTGCGTGGTGCAGGGCGATCATGCCGCGTTCACCGAGTCGTGCCAGTACGGGGACGGCACCCGGGTCCTCTGCGAGTCGATGATCACGCTGCGGGACGGCAAGATCTCCCGGCAGATCATGATCCAGGCATGGGACGAGTAGGCAGCAGGTTTGCGAGGTTCCAGGTCAGCACCCGGCTGACCTGGTCGTTCTCGGCCCGCGCGGGCCTGGGGCGGGCACGGTCCCGGCGGCGCGGGCCGGTCTTCCCGGCGAGCCTGCCGATGTCCTCGGCCCTGCTGCGGTCGGCGCTGAGGACGCTGCGCCCGCGCGCCCCGCTGCCGCGCGCCCGGCGCCGGCAGCGGCCGTGAACACCTCGGTTAGTCTGTACGCGGGCCGTGACTGGCGCTGAGGTGGAGCACCACCGGGGAGCGGTCCGTGGTGGATGCCGCGCGCCTGGGCGAGAGAGTCGATCCAGCTCAGGAGTGTGCCGCATGACCCAGGCCCGTCTCATGGACGGAACCGCCCTCGCCCGCCGCATCGTGGAGGACACCGCGCGCCGGGCCGCGGACCTCACGGCGCGCACCGGCGTCGTTCCCTGTCTCGCCACCGTGCTGGTCGGCGAGGACCCGGCGTCCGTCACCTATGTCCGGATGAAGCAGAACCGCTGCCGCAAGGCCGGCATCGCCTCCCGTCACGTGGCCCTGCCGGCCACCACGACCACCGAGGAACTGGTCGGCACGCTGCGGGAGTTGTCGGCCGATCCGCAGGTGCACGGCATTCTGCTCCAGCACCCGGTGGGTGAACACATCGACGAGCGGGCCGCGTTCGAGGCGATCGCGCCGCAGAAGGACGTCGACGGCGTCACCTTCGCCTCCTTCGCCACCATGAGCTTCGGCCTGCCGGGCTTCGTGTCCTGCACGCCCGGCGGCATCCTGCGGCTGCTCGACGAGTACGGTGTCGACCCGGCCGGGAAGCGGGCCGTGGTGGTGGGGCGCAGCGCGATCCTCGGCAAGCCGGTGGGCATGCTGCTGCTGGCGCGGGACGCGACGGTGACGTACTGCCACTCGCGCACCCGGGACCTGTCGGCGGCGGTGCGGGAGGCGGACATCGTCGTCGCCGCGGTCGGCCGGCCGCGGCTGATCCGGGGCCAGGACATCAAGCCCGGCGCGGTCGTGATCGACGCCGGCTACAACCCGGGCAACGTCGGCGACGTCGACTTCGACTCCGCGGTGGAGCGGGCCTCGCTGATCACCCCGGTGCCGGGCGGCGTGGGCCCGATGACCATCGCCACACTGCTGGACCAGACGGTGTCGGCCGCGGAAACCGCCGCGGTCCGGATCACGGCGGCCTGAGAAGGCGAGGTCCCGGCCACCGGGTACGGCACCCGGTGGCCGGGATTCGGCGCGCCTCGACGGGCGCCCGTCCCCTCACCCCGTCGTGAGCACCATCCGGAACCGTGCTTTCCCCGCGAGCATCTTCTGGAACGCGGCGTCGGCCTCCGCGAGGGGCACCTTCTCCGTCATCGGGCGGATGCCGTGCAGCACGCTGAAGGCCATGGTGTCCTCCACGTCCTTCGAGGTGCCGGACGGATGGCCCCGGACCACGCGGCCGGCCATGAGGAGTTGGGCCGGGCTGATGTCCAGGGGCGTGGTGTCGGCGCCGATGGCGACCAGTTCCCCGCGGGGGGCCAGCCCCTCCACGGTGGCCGAGATGGCCTCGGAGTTCCCGGCGGTGGCGAGGACGACCCTGGCCCCGCCGAGGGCCCGCAGCGCTTCGGCGACCGGGGTGGCGGAGGTGCTGTCGACATAGTGGTGGGCGCCGAGCTGCCGGGCGAAGTCGGCCTTCTGCGGCCCCCGGGCGATCGCCACGGTCTCGAAGCCCATCGCGGCCGCGTACTGCACCCCGAGGTGTCCTAGGCCGCCGAGGCCGAGCACCGCGACCAGGTCGCCCGGTCGGCCGGGGCTGCGCCGCAGCCCGTTGAACGTGGTCACGCCCGCGCAGGCCAGCGGCCCGGCGTCGCTCGCGGCCAGCGTCTCGGGAATCCGGGCCAGGGCGTCGGCGGGCGCGATCACCTTCTCGGCGAAGCCGCCGTCGTAGGTCCAGCCCGGCACCTTCAGGTTGTCGCACACGATGAAGTCGCCCTCGCGGCAGGGCCCGCAGTGGCCGCAGCTGCCGCCGAACCAGCCCACGGCCACCCGGTCGCCGGCCTGCCAGCCGCGTTCGCGCACGCCCTCGCCCAGTTCCTCGATCCGCCCGGCGATCTCGTGCCCGGGCACATCGGGGAAGGTCACGCCCGGCAGCCCGCCGCCGACGAAGAGGGCGTCGCTGTGGCAGACGCCGCACGCCTCGACGGCGATCCGCACATGGCCGGGTCCCGGCTGCGGCACCTCGCGCTCGACCAGCTCGAAGCCGCCGTTCGGGGCGGCCACCTGGGCGACTCGATAGCTACTCATGGGGCTCTCCGGAGAGGTGCGAGCGAAAAGGATCACGAGCGGGCGGGCGCGGCACGGGGGGCACGGCGGCCGCCCTACCCCAGCAGACCAGTTCCGGCCCCGTCGCGCGCGCCGAACCGCCGCCCCGGCCGGTCCCGCCGACGACGACCGCGTGGCGTCCGGCACCGGCGCCGGACGGGCTCCGGCGCACCCTGACGGACGCCCGGGCGCCGCTCCGGCGCGGACGGCCGGGTGGGTCACACCCGCACCCTCACAGCTATTGATTCAGCGCTCAACAAACCGGGCGTGCAGCACTCGCCGGGCCCCCGACACGGTCATAGAGTGACCTACATCACGCCGGACCGGCTGATTCCGACTCCTGCCCGCACGGTCTGGAGGGCGCATGACCCACATCACGGTGAACGTGGACGGCACGACGTACGAGGACGACGTGGAGCCCCGGCTGCTGCTCGCCCACTATCTGCGCGACCGCCTCGGTCTGACCGGCACCCCGATCGGCTGCGACACCTCGAACTGCGGGGCGTGCACGGTGGAGCTGGACGGCGCCTCCGCCAAGAGCTGCTCGGTGCTGGCCGTCCAGGCGGACGGCTGTGCGGTGACGACCGTGCAGGGTCTGGCGCGCAACGGCGAGCTCACGGCGCTGCAACGCGCCTTCCACGAGCAGCACGGCCTCCAGTGCGGCTACTGCACCCCCGGCATGATCATGGCGGCGCGCGATCTGCTCCGGGAGAACCCGCACCCGACGTCCGACGAGGTGCGCCACGCGCTGGAGGGCAACCTCTGCCGCTGCACCGGCTACCAGAACATCGTCCGCGCGGTGCTCGCCGCGTCCGGACAGCAGGACGGCTCCGGACCCGCCGACCGTACGCGGGACGCCTCCGGACAGCAGGTCACCGAGGAGGTCACGGCATGACCGATCAAGCCGTAGCGGGCGAGGTCGGCAGGGAGGTGGGCCGCGCCCGGCCGCGCAAGGAGGACGCCCGGCTGCTCACCGGCCAAACCACCTGGACCGACAACATCCAGGTCGCCGGGATGCTGCACCTGGCCGTTCTGCGCAGCCCCATGGCGCACGCCCGCATCACCCGCGTGGACGTCGCCCCCGCTCTCGAACGCCCCGGCGTCCTCGCCGCGTTCAGCGGCGCCGACCTCGCCGAGGGTCTGGGCTCGCTGCCCTGCGCCTGGCCGGTGACCGAGGACATCGTGCTGCCCGACCATCCGCCGATCGCGGTGGACGAGGTCCGGTACGCGGGCGACCCGGTGGCGGTCGTGGTGGCCCGCGACCGGTACGCGGCGGCCGACGCGCTGGAGGCGGTCGAGGTCGACTACGACCCGCTGCCCCCGGTCCTCGACCTGGAGGCCGCGCTGGCCGAGGACGCCCCGCTGGTCCACTCCGACAAGGGCACCAACCGCTGCTACGCCTGGCCGCTGGCCACCGGGGAGAGCTTCGCCGCGGTGCGCGAGCGCGCCGACGTCACCCTCAAGCGCCGCTACCACCAGCAGCGGCTGATCCCCAACGCCATGGAGCCGCGCGCGGTCGTCGTCACCCCGCTCGCCGCCTCCGGCGAGTACACCGTGTACTCGGCCACGCAGATCCCGCACATCCTGCGCATCATGCTCGCCACCGTCACCGGCATCCCGGAGCACAAGCTGCGGGTGATCGCCCCGGACGTCGGCGGCGGCTTCGGCTCCAAGCTCCAGGTGTACGGCGAGGAGGCGCTCGCCCTCGCGGTCGCCCGCGAACTGGGGCGGCCGGTGAAGTGGACCGAGTCCCGCTCCGAGGGCTACCTCGCCACCCACCACGGCCGGGGCATGATCCAGGACATCGAGGTCGCCGCCACCCGCGAGGGCCGGCTGCTCGGCCTCAAGGTGGACCTCGTCGCGGACATGGGCGCCTATCTGATGCTGGTCACGCCCGGCATCCCGATCCTGGGCGCGTTCATGTACCCGGCGATCTACAAGATGGACGCCTACGAGTTCCGGTGCACGGGCGTCTTCACCACCCGCACCCCCACCGACGCCTACCGCGGCGCCGGCCGCCCGGAGGCCACGTTCGCCATCGAGCGGATCATGGACGAGCTGGCGGCGGAGCTGGGCCTGGACCCCGTCGAGGTGCGGCGCCGCAACTGGATCCGGCGCGAGGAGTTCCCGTACACCACGATCGCCGGACTGACCTACGACAGCGGCGACTACGAGGCGGCCACCGACCGGGCGCTCTCCCTGTTCGGCTACGACGACCTCCGCGCCGAGCAGCGCGCGCGCAACGAGCGTGGCGACCCGGTACGCCTGGGCATCGGCGTGTCCACGTTCACCGAGATGTGCGGCCTGGCGCCGAGCCGGGTGCTGCGCGACCTGAGGTACGGCGCAGGCGGCTGGGAGGCGGCGAGCATCCGGATGCTGCCCACCGGCAAGGTCGAGGTGGTCACCGGCACCAGCCCGCACGGCCAGGGCCACGAGACCTGCTGGAGCCAGATCGCGGCGGACGTGCTCGGCGTGCCCTTCGAGGACGTCGAGGTGCTGCACGGCGACACCAAGTCGTCCCCGCAGGGCATGGACACCTACGGCTCGCGGTCGCTGGCCGTCGGCGGCGAGGCCGTCCACCGGGCGGCGACCACGGTGGTGGCGAAGGCCCGCAAGGTGGCGGCGCACCTGCTGGAGGCGAGCGAGCAGGACCTGGAGTTCCGGGACGGCGTGTTCTCCGTGAAGGGCTCCCCGGAGGCCCGCAGGTCCATCCAGGAGATCGCCTTCGAGGCGTTCACCAACCACGACCTGCCCGACGGCGTGGAGCCGTCCATCAACGCCGAGCACGTGGTCGACCCGGAGAACTTCTCCTTCCCGCACGGCACCCATCTGTGCGCGGTCGAGGTGCACACGGAGACCGGGTGGACGCGGATCAGGTCGTACGTCTGCGTGGACGACGTCGGCCGGGTGGTGAACCCGGTGATCGTGGAGGGGCAGGTGCACGGCGGGCTCGCGCAGGGCATCGCGCAGGCGCTGTACGAGGAGGCCGTCTACGACGACGAGGGCAACCTGGTCTCCGGCAGCATGGCCGACTACCTCGTGCCGTCGGCCCCCGACCTGCCGGACTTCGTGACCGACCGGACCGAGACCCCGGCGACGTCCAACGCCCTCGGGGTCAAGGGCGTCGGGGAGGCCGGGACGATCGCCTCGACGCCCGCCGTGGTCAACGCCGTCGTGGACGCGCTGCGCCCGCTCGGCGTGACCGACGTACGGATGCCCTGCACCCCCGAACGGGTGTGGCGCGCGGTGAGGGAGGCGACGGCATGATTCCCCCGGCGTTCGAGTACGCCCGGCCGGAGACCGTCGAGGAGGCGGTACGGCTGCTCGCCGAGGCGGGTGACGAGGCGAAGGTGCTGGCCGGCGGGCAGAGCCTGCTGCCGCTGCTGCGGCTGCGGCTCGCCTTCCCGGAACTCGTGGTGGACGTGGGGCGGATCCCCGGTCTGCGAGGGGTGCGCGAGGACGGCGACACCCTGGTGATCGGCGCGCTCACCACCCACCACGAGGTGATCCGCGACCCGCTGGTGCGCCGCCACGCCGGTCTGCTGGCGGCCGCCACCGCCACCGTCGCCGACCCGGCGGTACGGCACCGGGGCACGCTCGGCGGCTCGCTGGCGCACGCCGACCCGGCCGGTGACCTGCCCGCGGTCGTCCTGGCGCTGGACGGCGAACTGGTCGCGGCCGGTCCCGAGGGCCGGCGCACCGTCCCGGCCCGGGAGTTCTTCGTCGACTACCTGCAATCCGCGCTCTCCCCCGACGAGTTGCTCATCGAGATCCGGGTGCCGAAGGCGGACGGCTGGGGCTTCCACTACGAGAAGTTCCACCGGGTGGCGCAGTCCTGGGCGATCGTCGGGGTCGCGGCGCTGGTGCGGCGGGAGGACGGGCGGATCGCCGAGGCGCGGGTGGGCCTGACCAACATGGGCGCGACACCGCTGCGGGCGTCCGCGGCGGAGACGGCGCTGGCCGGTGCCGACGGGCCGGACCCGGTGAGGCGGGCGGCCTCCGGCGCGGCCGAGGGCACCCGGCCGGGGCAGGACGCGTCGGCCTCCCCCGAGTACCGGGCACACCTCGCCCGGGTGCTGACCGAGCGGGCGGTGCTGACCGCCGCCGGGATGGGGTGAGCGCCGATCACCCGAATGGAAGACCCGGAGCAGGTGCGGGCCCGCCTGGAGGAGACGGGATACCTCGTGGACGACGGGCTGGCCGTCACCTGTTACCTGGCGCTGAGGCTGCACCGGCCGCTGTTCTGCGAGGGCGACGCGGGCGTCGGCAAGACCGCGCTCGCCTCCGCCCTCGCCGAGGCGCTCGGCGCCCCGCTGATCCGGCTCCAGTGCCACGAGGGCATCGACGCCTCCCAGGCCCTGTACGACTGGGACTTCCCGCGCCAGCTGCTGCATCTGCGCGCGGCGGAGGCGGCCGGCGTCAAGGACGCGGACCGGCTGGAGAGCGAGCTGTACGACCGGCGGTTCCTCATCGCCCGCCCGCTGCTCCAGGCGTTGCAGACCCAGCCGTCGGTCCTGCTGGTGGACGAGATCGACCGCGCCGACGACGAGTTCGAGGCCTTCCTGCTGGAACTCCTGTCCGAGTACGCGGTGACGATCCCCGAACTGGGCACGCTGCGGGCCGAGGTGCCGCCGGTGGTGGTGCTCACCTCCAACCGCACCCGCGAGGTGCACGACGCGCTCAAACGGCGGTGTCTGTACCACTGGTTCGACCACCCCGGCTTCGCCCGCGAACTCGCCATCGTGCGCCGCCGGTTGCCGGGAGTGTCGGCCCGTCTCGCGGAACAGGTGACGGCCCTCGTCCAGGCCCTGCGCGGGGCGGACCTGGTGAAGCCGCCGGGTGTCGCGGAGACCATCGACTGGGCCGAGGCCCTGGCCGCCCTGGGCGCCACCGAGACCGACGCGGAACTCGCCGTCACCACCCTGGGTTCGGTCCTCAAGTACCGCGAGGACATGGACCGCGCCCGGGGCCTGGACCTGACCGCGGTGCTGGCGGCGCGGGGGGTGTGAGGGATGAACCCGCCCCCGGTCCCGGCTGCCTGGTCCGCACCGCCGAGTCCGGCGGCGGCCGACGCCGTGCTGCTCGGGTTCGTGCGGGCCCTGCGGGCCTCGGGGGTGGCGGCGAGTGCCGAGCGGGGATACGCGTTCCTGCGGGCGGTGG
>NZ_VOGW01000040.1:98891-108837 GCF_007896895.1 Streptomyces misionensis
CCTCGCCAGTTCCACCGAGGTGCTGCGGCATCGTGACGTCGCCGCCCTGGACGCCGCCGAGCGCGCCCAGCTCCACCGGCTGCTGGCCGCGTTCGCACTGCGCGGCGAGACCCGCCGGTCGGCCCGGCGGCGGCCGGCGCGGCGCGGGGACGTCGATCCGCGCCGCACCGTGCGCGAGCTGCTGCGGCGCGGCGGGGAACCGGCCCGGCTGCGCCGGCACGCCCGCGTCGACCGGCCGCGCCGGGTGGTGCTGCTGGTGGACGTGAGCGGTTCGATGGCGCCGTACGCGGACGCGCTGCTGCGGTTCGCGCACGCGGCCGTGCGCGGGGGCCGTACGGAGGTGTTCACGATCGGCACCCGGCTGACCCGGGTGACCCGCGAACTGTCCCACCGCGACCCGGACCTGGCGATGGCGGCGGTCGCGGCGGCCGTGCCGGACTGGCGCGGCGGCACCCGCCTCGGTGAGCTGCTGCGCGAGTTCCTGAACCGCTGGGGGCAGCGGGGGATGGCGCGCGGCGCGGTCGTGGTGCTGCTCTCCGACGGCTGGGAGCGCGACGATCCCCGGCTGCTCGGTGCCCAGATGCGCCGGCTGCACGCGCTGGCACACCGGGTGGTCTGGGCCAACCCCCGCAAGGCGCGCCCCGGTTACGCACCGACGGCGGCGGGAATGGCGGCGGCCCTGCCGAGCGTGGACGCGTTCGTGGCGGGGCACAGCCTGGCAGCGCTGGAGCGGCTCGCGGTGGTGGTGCGCGGGGCGCGGACCGGCACGGTGGCGGGGGTGGAGCGTTGATTCCCGGATGGACAAGGAGCAAGTGATGGAGCTGCACCACGAGTTCACCGTTCCGGTGCCGGTCGAGGAGGCGTGGCCCGTGCTGCTGGACATCGAGCGGGTCGCGCCGTGTCTGCCGGGCGCGGTGGTGGAGGAGTACGACGGCAGAACCGTGACCGGCTCGGTGAAGGTCAAGGTCGGCCCGGTCACGGTGACTTACCGAGGCACCGCGGTGTTCGAGGAGCAGGACGCGGCCGCGCACCGGATGGTGCTGGTGGCGAACGGCCGGGAGACGCGCGGGCAGGGCACGGCCCGCGCGACGGTCACCGGCACGCTGAGCGAGCGGGACGGCGGTACGGCGGTGTCGGTGCGCACCGATCTCACGGTGACCGGACGTCCGGCGCAGTTCGGGCGCGGGGTGCTGGCGGAGGTGGGCGACCGGCTGGTGGGCCGGTTCGCCGACTGTCTGGCAGCGCGGCTGGCCGAGCGGCCGGAGCCGGCCGAGGAGGCGGCGTCCGCACCGCCGCGGGCCGAGCCCCGTACCGCGGAGGAACCGCCGCCGCTCGACCTCCTGCGCACCGCGGGCGGGCCGGTGGCCAGGCGTGCGGCGCCGGTGGTGGCCGCCGTCGCGGCGCTGGTGCTGGTGGTGCTGCGGCTGCGCCGGCGAGGGAAGGGCCGCAAGCGGCGCCGGTGAGTCCGGGCGGGGGCCGTCCCGGCGCTACTCGGGGTCCCCGGCCACCCTGGCGTGCAGGTGCTGGTCGTGCCAGCCGTCGGCGTGCAGCAGGGCGCCGCGCATGGTGCCCTCGAAGGCGAAGCCGGCCTTCTCGGCGACCCGGCAGGAGGCGGCGTTGGCGGTGGAGTGGCACAGCCGGACCCGGTGCAGGCCGAGGTCGTGCAGGGCCCAGTGGGTGAGCCGCCGGGTCGCGGTGACGGCGAGGCCGGCGCCGCGGGCCTCGGGGAGCAGCCAGTAGACGAGTTCGGCGGCGCCGCCCGCGAGGTCGACGCCGTTGAGCCCGATCAGCCCGATCGGGGGGCCGCCGGTCCTGGCGACGGCCCAGACGGCACCGGACTCGGCCCGCCACCGCTCGCGCATCCGGGCGATCCGCCGCCGGGCGTCGTCCTCGTCGGCCACGGCGAGCAGGTTCCACTGCCGGATCGCCGGGTCCTGCGCGGCGGCGAGCAGCGCGGTGGCGTCGGCGGGGCGCCAGGGCCGCAGTTCCATGCCGTCCGCGAGGCCGAGGACGGGCTGGTCGCCGCCGGCCATGCGGCCCGGCGGCACGGCGTCGGGTATCCCGGTGCGGGTGATCATCCGGTGATGATCGCACGGTGGTGTCAGCGCGGTGGCAGCCGGTGCAGTGTCACCTCGGTGAGCGCTCCGTCGTGCGCCTCGGCCGTCAGATAGGTGCGGTAGGGCTCGCGGCGGCGGTCGGTCGGGGAGCCCGGGTTGAGCAGCCGCAGCCCGCCGGGGGCGGTGCTGTCCCAGGGGATGTGGCTGTGCCCGAAGACCAGCACGTCGAGGTCGGGGAACCGCGCGGCGCAACGGGCCTCGCGCCCCTGGGCGGGCCCGGTCTCGTGCACGACCCCGAAGCGCAGCCCGGCCAGCTCGGCGTACGCCACCTCGGGCAGCCGGGCCCGCAGTTCCGGCCCGTCGTTGTTGCCGTACACCCCGATCAGCCGCCGGCTGCGGTCCTCCAGCAGGTCGAGCGTGGCGGTGTCCACCCAGTCCCCGGCATGGAAGACGACGTCGGCGCGCGGGAGTTCGGCCAGCAGTTCGCCGGGGAGTTGCTTGGCGCGCTTGGGCAGGTGCGTGTCGGACATCAGCAGGAGGCGCATCGGCCCAGCCTAGGGCGCCGGACGCACCCCGCCGACGGACACTACCGAAAGCGCACATCTGCAATTCAAGCCGGACATTTGACGACATGGCGCACCTCACACCCCATTTAGTTAAGCGTTCAACCAAAGCGGGGGGTGGCGACCCTCCCGGGCGGCGAGCCGACCGCCGTCGTGTCGCACTCCGCGCGGTACGGCACCGCCCTCGACCGGGAGCGCCACGACCGGAACGACCACCAGGACCGGAGCGACCACCGCTTCCGGAACACCCGGGACGACATCCGCCACCGGAACATCCAGGACGAGCGGAACGACCACCGGCACCGGGGCGAGGATCGCACCCGTCACTTCGGCCGGCTCTCCTGGGGGCACGACCGGGACGGGCACCGCTACCAGGTCCGGGAGGACGAGGGGCGTTCGTACCGCTGGGAGGGTAGCGACGGGCACCGGACCGCGGCCGGCATCGGCGACCACCACGAGCGGTCGTTCTCCCGTTCCTGACGCCGACCCCGTCAGGCAGCGGCCCCGCACCCGGCACGCGGTGCGGTGACTCCCGGGCCGGCCGGACGGACCGGGGGCCGCCGGACCCGATGGGTCCCGGTGGCCACCGGGATGCGCCGACGGAGCCGCATCCCGCCCCGGGGGCGCTGTCGTCGGTCGCCACATGAGCGGCGGCGACCGGCCGGACGGCAGCGCCCCCACGGGCCCGGGCCCCGGCCCGCTCGGAGCACGCGCAGGCCGCCGTGGCCCCTGGGCGTCAGTGGAACCGGGTGGTGTACAGGCGGGCCTTGTAGATCTGGGCGCCGGCGCGCGTGCGGTCACCTCCCGCGGAGAAGTGCACGGTGGGCCCGCCCCAGACGGAGTCGTCCTCATCGGAGTCGGTGGTCCACATGCTCTGCCCGCCTTCGTGGCGCACGTAGGACTTGGGGTACGGCAGCGACAGCAGCGTGGTGAGCGCGCGCGTCTTCTTGTCCAGCGAGTAGATGTGGTGGCTGTCGGCGACCAGCAGGGTGCCGGGCCGGCCGTAGTCGGGCTGGAGGTCGTGGCCGTTGCCGGCGATGGTGATGTCCGGCCCCTGCTTGACCAGCCGGGCGGCGCGCATGGTCCCGGTGACGCGGTAACTGCGCACGACGGTGCCGCCGGTCACCCACAGCAGTCCGTTCTGGTCGTCCCACAGCACGGCGTGGGCCTTGGTGAACTCCAGCGTCTGCACCTCCTTCAGGGTGGCCGGGTCGCTGCTGGACGGCCCGAAGACGTGCAGCCGGTCCCGTGAGCCGGCGACCACGACGGTGCCGGTTCCGGGCACGCGCTCGACGCAGTGCGGGTAGCTGGTGATGCGCGCCGACCACAACGCGTCGGCGCGGGTGAGATGTGCCTTGCCGGTCACGTCGACGATCGCGGCCCGGCCCTCGCCGGGTCTGCCGAAGGTCATCAGCGCGATCATGCCGTAGCGCTGGGTGTCCCTGAAACGGATCTCGAACGGGTGGTCCCAGCCGGGCGCGTTGCCCGTGCTGAAGCTCCACCGGACATTGGCGTCGGTCCACTGGTCGGTCCGGTCGAAGAGCAGGATCCGCCCGGTGTGCTGCTCGGTGATCGCCACCTTGTAGGCCCCCGGCGCGGCGGCGGCCGACATGTCGGCAGGGGTGTCCATCTGATCGTCCTCCTGGTCGGTGACGGTGAACTGAGGGCCGCGGGCGCCGGACCGGAAGGCACCCCCCGGTCGGTGGGCTTCCGGTCCGGCCGTCAGCGGGTCAGAAGGAACCGGCGTTCAGGGCCGTCTGGAGCGCGCGGCTGGTCGCCGCGTCCCATTCGCCGCCGGCGGGCACGGCCAGGTGGTTCTGGAGGGCGGTGACCGTCTTGGGGCCCACGATGCCGTCCGCCGTCACCTTCAGGTACTTCTGGAGGGCGGTCACGGTGAGCGGTCCGAAGGCTCCGTCCACTTCCAGTCCCGCCTGCTCCCGGCTGTTGAGCGTGCGCTGGAGCGCCGCGCAGGTGGCCGGTCCGAACACCCCGTCGACCACCAGCGTGCCGGGGGCGGCGACGAGGGCCCGGGGCCGGATCGGCGCCTGTTTGCCGGCCAGCGCGGCCTTCATCATCGCCGCGGACTGCGGGCCGTACTCGCCGTCCACGGGCAGGTGGTGGCCGGCCTGGAAGGTCCTGACCGCCTTCTGCGTGGCCGGCCCGAACTCGCCGTCCACGGTGAGCCCGGCCTTCTGCACGGTGTTCAGGTTCTTCTGGAGGGTGCTGACGGCCTTGCCCTTCGAACCCACGCGCAGGATGCCGTCACCGGACGGCATCGGCGCGCTGCCCCCCTGGTACGCGGGGCGGCCGTAGCCCACGACGCAGGCGGAGCCGCGCCGCCTGCGGCGGAAGGCGTCGGAGGTGTTGCCCTCCAGGGTGGTGATGGTGCGGTTGGAGTGCACCGCTTCGACGATGCCGACGTGGTCGATGGCACCGATGGAGCGGGAGCCGGACCAGTCGAAGAACACGATGTCGCCGGGCCGGATCCCGCCGATGCCGTAGTGCCAGCGGCCCTTTTTCTGGAAGGCACGGGCGTGGGCGGTGGTGAGGGCGTACTTGCCGCCGGTCGCGGACAGGTTGTCGGAGTGGGCGGCCGCGTAGCTGACCGCCATGTCGCACCACGGGCCGGTGAAGCCGTACCACTTGGTGACCGCGTTGCGGTTGGAGCCGGGCGGGTGCTCGGTGGTGCCCAGCAGCGAGCGTGCGGCGGCGAGCATGCCTTGGACGGTGCCCATGTCAGAACTCCATGTCCTCGGGAAGGGCCGGTATGTCTCCGGTCACCGCGTCGTCGGGGTTCTGGCTGACGCCGGTCTGGTCGGGGTCGACGTCGAAGACCCCCGCGCCGCCGACCGGGTAGGGCGGGGTCTCCACGGGCTCGGTCATGGGTGTTCCTCCATGGGTGGGATGTGCGGGTGCACGCGGGTGCCGGACGGCCGGGCATGCGCACGGCAGGCGTTGCCGCCCGGCGAGAGAACAGCCGGCCGACGACCGCCGGACGCGCTGTCCGGCGTCGGCCGGGCACCAGGATTTCGCCGATGCCGTGCCCGATCGACCAGATTCGGACCACGCCGAATAGCGGGCAAACGGCCTCAACGCCCCGGGGACGCCCAAAGCGGCCGCCGCTCCTCGGGGTTCGGGTGCCGGTACCGCCGTGTCAGCCCGCCGCCGCCCCCCACAGCTCCACCGCGGCGGCAGTGGGGCTGTGGGAGACGGCGGCACCCCGCCGGGTCGTACGGATCAGCCCGGCCTCGCGCAGCACGGTGGCGTGCTCGCTCGCGCTGGCCGGGGCGATCCCCGCCGCGTGCGCCAGCTCCTTGGTGGAGCAGCCGGGGCGCTCGATGACGGCGTGCAGCACGGCGGCCCTGGTGGTGCCGAGGACCGGGCCGAGGGAGCCCACCCCGGCGGGACGCCACGGCGGTTCTTCCGGAGTCAGTGCCGCGGCCAGCCCCCGCGGGCCGCCGGCCGGATAGAGCAGGAAGGGCTGCGGTTCGGCGTGGGGGCCGACGACCGGGGAGTCGCTCCCGAACACCGAAGGGACCAGCAGCAGACCGCGCCCGGCGAGATGCAGATCGCCGTCCACGCCGGAGGGCATCGCGACCTCCAGGACGGGAGACTCCCAGCGCATCCAGCGCGGATTGAGCCGGCCGAGCACGTCTCCCAGCCCGCCGCTCACCACCTGCCGGGCCCTGGTCGCGGTGTCCGCCTCGGTGACGGCGGTGATCTCGCTCCAGTGCGGGCGCAGCAGCCGGTCGTGCACGTGCTGGAGGCTGTCGCACAGCTGCGACAGCCGGTCCGGATCGTCGGCCAGCTGCCGGGTCCAGGCCGGCAGGCTCCGGTGGACGGCGACGTCCTCCAGATCGGAGCGGATGCGGGACCGCGGCACCGCGCGCACCCGGTCCATCAGCTCGTCGGCCGTGCCGGTGCCGGGCGGTGCCAGGAATCCGGGCATGATCCCCGAGCGGGGGACCAGATCCAGCACCATCCGCGCCTCCGGGCGCAGCCGCCGCGCCACGTCCCGGCGCCAGGCCGAGAGCCGCACCGGATGGTCCGCGTACTTCAGCTTCCTTACGGCCAGCACCAGTTCGCACAGCGGATTCGGCTGGGCGGCGATCCTTGTACGCGCGAGGTCCTCGACAGTGAAATGAACACGGAACGGCACACATCCCCCCGATGGCACACAGAGGGCAGCATTCTCATCCGCGCGGACGACGGTGCACAGATCACTTCCGGGCAATCCCGCACCGAACGGCGCGGGGTGCGCGCGTCGGCCGGCACGGGCCGCCGCCCCACGGGGACGGCGGCCTGCCGCGATGTGACCACCGTGACCGCCGGCCGGATCCACGACGGCCCGACGAAGACCTACCGGCCGGCCAATTCGGCCTTGAGCCAGTGGGTGACCTCCCCGGTGACCGGGTCGGCGATGTCGGCGAACTCCTCGTGCTTGCCGAGGAACTTGGCGACATAGGGGCAGACGGGCACGACGCGCTTGCCGCTCGCGCGCACATCGGTCAGCGCGTGCTCGACGAGGACGCGGGCCAGCCCCTGACCGGCGTAGGCGTCGCCGATCTCCGTGTGGAAAAAGACGCGTTGCGTCTCGCCCCGGTCGCGGTACTCGGTGAAGCCCGCGAGCTCGCCGTGGACCAGGATCTCGTAGCGGTGCCGTTCGTCGGCACGCTCGACGACGGGGTGGGAAGGCCTGCTCATCGCGTCTTCTCGCTTCCTTCGGGGTGGGAGTGCGGCGGATTGCCGCGCGGGGTGAGTGAGGCGTTGGGCAGCGGCGGGGCCATGAGGCGGTCGGCGGGACAGCCGTCCACGCTCCCGAAC
Source organism: Streptomyces misionensis (assembly GCF_007896895.1). Classification (GTDB taxonomy): domain Bacteria; phylum Actinomycetota; class Actinomycetes; order Streptomycetales; family Streptomycetaceae; genus Streptomyces; species Streptomyces misionensis_A. The sequence goes on from NZ_VOGW01000040.1 coordinate 106,336, forward strand.
CGGTCGGACGCGTTCTGCCACTCCTCCCGGGCCCGCACGATGTCGTCGTGGCTGCGGCCGATGAAGTTCCACCACATCACGATCTGTTCACCGAAGGGCGTTCCGCCGAGCAGCACCGTACGAGCCGGGGTGTCCCCCGTGTTCTCCAGGCGCAGCGTGTGCGATCCGGGGGCCAGATAACCGAGTTCGGCCCGGCGCAGGGGCGTGTCCGCCATGCGCACGTCCCCTTGGTCGACGAGCAGCCCGTGCTCGAAGCGGGGATCGATCTCCAGGGTGACGTCCGCGTGCGCGTCCAGGGTGATTTCGGCGCCGAGGAGCGGGCTGAAGGTGGGGACGGGCGAGGTGTCACCGGCGAGGGTGCCGAGGAAGACCCTGGCCTCTCCCCCGTCCAGGGCGACGGGGGTCGGGACGTGGTGCCGGAAGTCGCGGGGGGCGTCGCGGTGCTCCTCGGGGAGCGCCACCCACAGTTGCACGCCGTGCAGGACGGAGGTCCGCCGGGTGGAGACCTCCGAGTGGCTGATCCCGTGGCCGCCGGTCATCAGGTTCAGCTCGCCGGGCCGGACCAGCGCGTGGGTGCCGAGGCTGTCGCGGTGCTCGATCTCGCCGCTGAACAGCCAGCTGACGGTCTGGAGTCCGGTGTGCGGGTGCGGGGGGACCATCATCCCGCCCGAGACGGCGACATCGTCGGGCCCGTAATGGTCGGCGAAGCACCAGGCGCCGATCAGGGTCCGGCCGCGCTGGGGCAGCGTGCGCCGCACCGTCATCGCCCGCGGACCCCCCCAGGGGGACGTCCCTCGCGGACAGGACCTCCACCCGCCGCTCGCCCGGCCCGGGCACCGCGTCCGACGGCGTTCCGCAGCGCAGTTCGGGAGGCCGGGTCTCGATGTTGCTCACAACGCCACCCCTCATGATTGTTTCTATTTCAACTATCATGCCACAGGCGGGGCCCGTACGGTCGGCGAACGCCGTGCACTCGGCCCGCGGCAGCAACCCCTTCCCGAGGAGACGACATGCTCGAAGCAGCGCCCGCGACCACCGGCCGGCGTGTCCACATAGACAAACAGACTCCCCGGGCCTACCGCGCCCTGGTCTCGGCCGCCGAGGCGGTGCGCACGGCCGCCGCGGAATGCGGGCTGGACCGCAGGCTGGTGGAACTGGTGAACCTCCGGGTGTCCCAGCTCAACGGTTGCGCCTACTGCCTCAAAGTGCACACCGCGGCGGCACTGCGGGCCGGCGAGACCGCGCAGCGGCTGGGCGTGCTCGCCGCGTGGCGGGACACCGAGCTCTTCACGCCGGGGGAACGGGCGGCGCTCGCGCTCGCGGAGTCGGTGACCCACCCGGCGGACGCCGCCGCGCAGGAGGGGGCCTACGCGCTCGCCCGCGAGACCCTGAACGACGACGAGATCTCCGCGGTGATCTGGGTCGCCATCGCCATCAACTCCTTCAACCGCGTCTCCATCCTGAGCAAGCACCCGGTGCGCGACGACCCGAGCTGATCCCGGACGACCCGGGCCGCGGCCCGCCCGGCCGGTGGCGCCGCTCCCGGCCGCCCGGTCAGCGCGCGCCCACGTGGTCCAGGTCATACAGCAGCCTCTCCACGTCCGTCATGAGCGAGCCGTAGACGTGCCAGGCGCCGGGCCTGGTGAGGGCGATCCGACCCGGAGGCCCCACCTGTTGAATGTTGTACCAATGCCGGATAATGGTTTAGCGTTCAACCATGCGCCATCCGCGCACGTCCCGCGCCCAGTGGGACGCACTGCCGAACGAAAGCCACCCAGCACCATGGGCTTTTTCCGTCGCAACACCGAAACGGAGACTTCTCCCGTGACTTCCCCCGTCAAGCTCGCGGTCATCTACTACTCCTCCACCGGCTTCAGCGCCGAGATCGCCAAGGAGATCAGCAGCGCCGCGGAGAAGGCGGGCGCAGAGGTGCGCCTGCTGAAGACCGCCGAACTGGCTCCCGAGGCCGCCATCGCCTCCAACGACGCGTGGGCGGCGCACGCCGCGGCCAGCGCCGGCATCCCGGTCGCCACCCCCGCCGACGTCGAGTGGGCGGACGCCGTGATCTTCGGCTCGCCGACCCGCTTCGGCAACATCTCCTCGCAGCTCAAGCAGTTCATCGACACGCTCGGCGGCCTGTGGGCGCAGGGCAAGCTCGCCAACAAGGTCTACAGCGGCTTCGCGACCAGCGCCACCGCGCACGGCGGCCAGGAGTCCACCATCCTCGCGCTGTACAACTCCATCCACCACTTCGGCGGCCTCATCGTCTCCCCGGGCTACACCGACCCGGTGAAGTTCGTCGACGGCAACCCCTACGGCACCTCCCACGTCGACGCCCAGGGCAACAACCCCGTGGGCGAGCAGACCCGTGACTCGGCCCGTCACCAGGCCGAGCGTGTGGTGCAGATCGCCGCCGCGCTCAAGGCCGGCCTCGCCGCCTGACCCGAGAACCCGCGCCGCACCCCGGCCGGGCCGCCGGACGAACGACTCGCTCCCGCGCGG
>NZ_VOGW01000040.1:109117-126854 GCF_007896895.1 Streptomyces misionensis
CGCTTGATGACATCAGCCGATGACAAGATTGGCCGCCTATGCCCGCCGCATCCCACGCCGCCCCCTCCTCCACACGGCGAAGCGCCCTGACACCCGTGCTGCTCTCGCTCGCGATGCTCGTGGCGGTCATCAGCAGTCTCGGCGCCCCGCTGATCCCCACGATCGCGGAGGTGGACGGCGTCTCGGTGGCCGGCGCCCAGTGGTCGCTCACCGTGACGATGCTGGTCGGGGCGGTGGCCACCCCGGCCATGGGACGCCTCGGCGACGGGCCGCACCGGCGCGGGGTGATCCTCGTCGGACTGGCCGTCGTCCTCGTCGGCAGCGTCCTCGCCGCGCTCCCGCTGGGCTTCGCCTGGCTGATCGTCGGCCGGGCGTTCCAGGGCGCCGGCATCGGGCTCACCCCGCTGGCCATGGCGACCGTGCGGGACGCCCTGCCGGCCGAGAAGGCGCGGCCCGCGATAGCCACCCTGTCGCTGACCTCCGCCGTGGGCGTGGGCCTGGGTTACCCGGTGACCGGCCTGTTCGCCACCTATCTGGGACTGCACTCCGGGTTCTGGTTCGCGGCGGTCGCCGCCGCGGCGGTCCTGGTCGCCTGCGCGCTCGTCCTGCCCCCGTCGCCGCCGCGACCGTCCCACCGCCTGGACACGCCGGGCGCGCTGCTCCTCGGACTCGGCCTCGGCGGCCTGCTGTTCGCGCTCAGCCAGGCCGAGCGCTGGGGCTGGACCTCGCCCCGGCTGCTGGGCATGGGCCTGGTCGCGATCCTGCTGCTGGTGTGGTGGGTGCGGCACGAACTGCGCACCGCGCACCCGCTGGTGGACGTCCGGCTCGTCAAGGAGCGCACGGTCCTCGCCACCGACCTCACCGCCGTGCTCTCCGGGGTCGGCCTGTACGTGATGATGTCGGTGGTCACCCGGTACGTGCAGACGCCTCCGTCGGCCGGCTACGGATTCGGCGCGTCGGTCGTCGTCACCGGCTTGACCCTGGTGCCGTTCTCGCTGGCGAGCCTGGTCTCCGGGCGCGTCGTGCGGGTCCTGGTCCGGCGGGTGCCGCTCGCCTCGCTGCTGCCGCTGGGCTGTGTGGTCTCCCTCGTGGGTACGATCGTCTTCGTGTTCGCGAGGAACAGCCTGTGGGAGATGTTCGTCCTCATGGGCGTGATCGGGCTCGGCGTCGGCTTCACCGTGTCGGTCATGCCGGCGCTGATCGTGAGCGCGGTTCCCGCGCACGAGACCGGCAGCGCCACCAGCTTCAACCAGGTCGTGAAGTACATCGGTTACTCGACGGGCAGCGCGCTCAGCGCGGTGGTGGTGACCTCGGCGGCCGGCTCGTCGTCCGTGCCGCCGAACCACGACTACGGCACGGCCGGCGTGCTGGACTGCGCGGTCTGGATCCTCACGGCCCTGGTCGCCTGGCTGCTCGTCCGCCCGCACCGGCCGGCCGGCCGCACGGTGCCCGCCGCGCGGGGCGGGCAGGCCAGGGAGGCGGCCGTCGTCGCGGCGGAGCCCGTGCAGGCGGCCGAGACGGACACCGCCGAGCCGGCGACTGCGGCCGATCGGCTCCTGCCCGGTCTCGCACGGCGCACCACCCGGCAGGACGCCTCCGGCCGTCCGGGAGCCGACCGGTGACCGCGCGGACGCCCGGGGCCGCGGGCCGGCGGCGCGATGCGGGGCGTACCCGCGAGGCGCTGCTGCGGGCGGCGACCGACCTGTTCTCCGAACGCGGCTTCGACCGGACCACCATCCGGGACATCGGCGAGCGGGCCGGTGTGGACCCCGCGCTGATCGCCCGCTACTTCGGGAGCAAGACCCGGCTCTACCTCGCCGCCCTGGAGGAGGAGCGCGGCGACGTGGTGCGTGACGTACTGGATCCCGAGCGCCTGCTCGACATCGTGGACCGCGTGGAACGCCGCGGTCTGGTGCCGCTGCTCCAGGTGGCCGTCGAGCCGCTGCGGGACGCGGCGGCCGCGGATGCCGCCAAGGCCGCGCTGCACGCCCGTCTGGTGGAGCCGCTGGTCAGGCGCTTCACCCGCGAGGGGGTGGACCGGCCCCGGCTGCGCGCCGAGCTGGTCGTGGCCGCGGTGGTCGGTGTCGTCCTCGGCCACCGCTCGGGCGCCTTCGACGAACTCGGCAAGGCCGAGGCGGCGGACGTGGCCGGCCTGCTGCTCGACACGCTGTCCGGACGGTCCGGGCCCTACGACGAGCAGGACGCCCCCAGTAGCTGAGCGGGCCCCTCGCCCTCTCGCCCCCGGACCGCGTCCACCGGTCGGGCGGGTGGGCCCGGCGCTTCGGGGCACCGGCCATCGACCGGCGATCGTGTTCGAGCGCCGTCGGCTGCTCGGCGGTCCGGCCGCCGCATTCCCACGGCGCCGGCGTCGCTCATCTGCCCCGGTCGGTCCGGTCAGGCGGCGGCGCGCGTCACGCGGCGGACGGCCGTGGCGGCGGCGAGGGCGGCTGCGCCCGCGCCGAGGGCCGTGGCGGTGGGGTGCCGCAGCAGGGCCTCCTGCCAGGAGTGGGCGTGGGCCTGGGCGTCGAAGGCGCCGTGGGCGCCGTGGTCCGCGGCGGCCGAGCGGTCGACAGGGGTGAAGAGGTTGTGCTCGCCGCTGGGCGGGACCCGGTCGCTCTGCTGGGAGTCGTAGCCGGTGCGGGCGAGATAGCGGTCGAGCAGCGCCGGGACGAACCGGTTGGCCCAGATGGTGGCCACGGTGGAAGCGCCGATGTAGTACTGCTTGCGACGCGGGTGGTCGGCGGCGTACACCACGCCCCGGGCGGCGACCTCGGGCTGATAGATCGGCGGGACCGGCATGGGGTGCCGGGGCAGGCGGGAGCGTACCCAGTCGAACTGGGGGGTGTTGACGGCGGGCATCTGGGCGACGGTCACGGACACGCCGCTGCCCCGGTGCAGGAGTTCGGTGCGCAGGGACGAGGTGAAGCCGTTGATGGCGTGCTTGGCCCCGCAGTACGCCGATTGGAGCGGGATCGAGCGTTCGCCGAGCGCGGAGCCCACCTGCACGATGGTGCCGCGGTCGCGCGGCAGCATCCGGGCGAGGGCGGCGCGGGTGCCGTTGACGAAGCCCAGGTAGGTGACCTCGGTGATGCGCCGGTACTCGTCCGGGGTGATCTGCTCGAAGGGCGCGAACACGGACGCGAAGGCGCAGTTGATCCATACGTCGATCGGCCCGAACTCCCGCTCGGCGGCCTCCGCGACGGCCTCCGCCTGGGCCGGGTCGGCCATGTCGGCGGGCTGCACGAGGGGGTGGCCGCCGAGCGCGGTCACCTCGTCGGCGGCCGCACCGAGGCCGCCTTCGCCGCGCGCGACCAGGACCACGTTCGCCCCGCGCCGGGCGTAACGGCGGGCGGTGGCGCGGCCGATCCCGGCGCTGGCCCCGGTGATGACGACGGTCGTGGGCATGGTCGACTCCTCTTTCCTTTCGATGACGTCACCGCGTGCGGGTGGCGGCGACGGCCTGCGCGGCGACCCCGGCACACCGGCGGTGGCGCCGTCCCCGGGCGAGGGTGCCGTCCGCCCCTGGGGGGCCGGTGGGCACGGTGGGGACGGCGGTGGGTGGCCGGCCGGTCGCTCATGCGGCACTTCTCAGGCGCGGCGGCGCAGCAGCCACAGGCCGAGCGCCGCGCCCGCGGGCAGGGCGGCGGTCGTCGCCCAGCGGGCCCTGCGGGACGGCTGGGGCGGGCGGTCGGCCAGGCGCTCGGGGTGTTCGCTGGGCAGATTGCCGTCGAGGGCGAAGGCCAGGGCCTCGGCGAGGTGCACGGCGCGGCGGCCGGTGCCGCCCTCCTCGATCTGGGTGCGGCAGCTGAAGCCGTCGGCGAGCACCAGGCTGTCGGGGGCGGCGCCCCGGACGGCGGGCAGGACGCCCTGTTCGGCGACGGCCATGGACACCTCGTGGTGGCCGCGTTCGAAGCCGAAGTTCCCGGCGAGCCCGCAGCAGCCCTCGTCGAGGACGTCGGCGTCGAGGTGGGCGCGCCGCATCAGTTCGCGGTCGGCGTCGGACTCGAGCACGGCGTGCTGGTGGCAGTGGGTCTGCACGGTGGCCTGCCGGGCGAGCCGGGGTGGCCGCCAGTCCTCGGGGGCGTGGTGGACGAGCTGTTCGGCGAGGGTGCGGACCTGTCCGGCGAGCCGGGCGACGTCCTGGTCGGCCGGGAGGAGTTCGGGGGCGTCGGAGCGGAGGACGGCGGTGCAGGACGGTTCGAGTCCGATCACCGGGGTGCCGGCCTCCAGCCAGGGCGCGAGCACATCGAGGGTGCGCCGCAGCACCCGCTCGGCGGCATCGAGTTGGCCGGTGGAGATCCAGGTGAGCCCGCAGCACACCGGCTCGGTGGGGACGGCGACCCGGAATCCGGCGTCCTCCAGGACGCGCACGGCCGCGCGGCCGATCGCGGGGTGGAAGTAGGTGGTGAAGGTGTCCGGCCACAGCAGTACGGTGCGCGGGTCGGCGGGGTCCGGCTGCTCGCGGTCCTGGGCCCGCCACCACTGCGTGAAGGACTCCTCGGCGAACACCGGCGCCGAGCGGGCCTGGTCCACGCCGGCCAGCAGTTTGCCCGCGCGGGCCAGGCCGGGCGCGTGCAGCGCGGAGTTGACCAGCGCGGGGGCGAGCCGGGACAGCCGGGCCCACAGCGGGAGCCGGCCCAGGGCGTAGTGGGCGGCCGGGCGCGGGCGGCCCGCGTAGTGGTGGGAGAGGAACTCGGCCTTGAGGGTGGCCATGTCGACTCCGGTGGGGCAGTCGGACTTGCAGCCCTTGCAGGCCAGGCACAGGTCGAGGGCGTCGCGTACGGCGGTGGAGCGCCAGCCGTCCTGGATCGCGGAGTCGGCGTGCCCGTTCAGCATCTCGAACAGCAGCCGGGCCCGGCCCCGGGTGGAGTGCTCCTCCTCGCGGGTGGCCCGGTACGAGGGGCACATCACGCCGCCGGAGTGGCTGCGGCAGTTGCCGATGCCGACGCAGCGCATCACCGCGCGGTTGAAGGAGTGGTCGTCCTCGGGGAAGCCGAAGTGGGTGGCCGGGGTGCCGGGCCGCCAGGTGGAGCCGAGGCGCAGTTGCCCGTCCACCGGGTGGGGCCGGACGATCTTTCCGGGGTTCATCCGGTCGTCCGGGTCGAACAGGTCCTTCAGCTCGCCGAAGGCGGTGACCAGGCGCTCGCCGAACATCCGGGTGAGCAGCTCGCCCCGGGCCTGGCCGTCGCCGTGCTCGCCGGAGAGCGAACCGCCGTAGGAGGACACGAGGTCGGCGGCCCGCTCCACGAAGCGGCTGAAGTGCGCGACGCCCTCGGCGGTCCGCAGGTTGAAGGGGATGCGGGTGTGGACACAGCCCTGTCCGAAGTGGCCGTACAGCGACGGGTGGTCGTAGTCGAACTCCTCGAACAGCGCCTTGAGGTCGCGGAGATAGTCGCCGAGTCGCTCGGGCGGTACGGCGGAGTCCTCCCAGCCCTCCCAGGTCTCCCGGTCGTCCGGCGGGCGGGCGGTGACGCCGAGGCCTGCCTCGCGGGCCCTGAGCATCTTCTGCTCGCGCTCGGGGTCGTCGGAGAAGGCGACCCGCGGGCTCTTCTCGTCGCGGTCGAGGGCACGCAGCAGGGCGTGTGCCTGTTCGTCGACGTCCTCCTGGCTGTCACCGCTGTACTGCACCATCAGCCAGCCGTCGCCCTCCGGAAGGACGTCGAGGGAGTCGAGGTAGGCGCCCTCCTCGCGCATCAGCTGGGCCATGCGCCCGTCCAGGGCCTCCAGTTGGGTGGGCGAGCAGTGTTCGAGGAGGCTGGGCACGTCGTCGGCGGCGGCGCAGATGTCGTCGTAGCCGAGGACCAGCAGCGACTGGTAGGGCGGTACGGGCACGAGGTCGAGTTCGGCCCGCAGCACGGTGACCAGGGTGCCCTCGCTGCCGACGAGCGCCTTGGCCACGTCGAAGCCGTTCTCGGGCAGCAGGGAGTCGAGGTTGTAGCCGGAGACGCGGCGCGGGATCTTCGGGTAGCCGTGGCGGATGTCGGCCAGGTACTCGGTGGCGATGCGGTCCAGACCGGCGTAGATCGCGGCGAGCCGGCCGCCGGCGGAGACGATCCGGGCCCGTTCGTCCGGCGGGGTGGGACCGACCCAGGCGCGCTGCCCGTCGTAGGTGAGGATCTCCAGGCGCCGGACGTTGTCGACGGTCTTGCCGTAGGCCTGCGCGGAGGCCCCGCAGGAGTTGTTGCCGATCATGCCGCCGAGGGCGCAGTGGCTGTGGGTGGACGGCTTCGGCCCGAACTGGAGCTTGTGGCGTGCGAGTTCCCTGTTGAGCGCGTCCAGGACGATCCCGGGCTCCACCACGCAGGTGCGCCGTTCGGGGTCCACGCTGATCAGGGCGTCGCAGTACTTGGTCCAGTCGATCACCACGGCGGTGTTGGTGCACTGCCCGGCCAGACTGGTGCCGCCGCCCCGGGACAGGACGGGGGCGCCGAAGCGGGCGCACACCGACACGGCGCGGGCGCCCGCCTCCACCGTGCGCGGGACGACGACCCCGAGAGGCACCTGCCGGTAGTTGGAGCCGTCCGTGGCGTAGGCGCCACGGCTGCCCGCGTCGAAACGGATCTCGCCGTCCACCTCGGCACGCAGTGCCGCCGCAAGGCCGGCCGTGTCCCCAGAGGTCATCCGCACTCCTCGCGTCCCACCGGATCGGTCCGAGCGCCGAGTACCCGAGAGTTGTTCAGGTAAAGCTGAACAGCCTCGGCTGGACAGTCTCTCCTGGCGGATCTAGGGTGACGGCATGGATCACATCTCCGACGCGGCCGTCCGGGCGGCGCGTGACCTGCGGGTGGTGTTCAGCCGGCTGCGGCGGCGCATCCGCGAGGTCGCCCAGGACGCTGACCTGACACCGTCGCAGGAGTCCGCGCTGAGCCTGGCCGGCAAGCACGGCGCGGCCACCGCCAGCGCGCTGGCCGCCGCCGAAGGGGTGCGCCCGCAGTCCATGGCCACCACGCTGGCCGCACTGGAACAGCACGGGCTGATCCGCCGTACCCCCGACCGCGACGACGGCCGCCGCCAGCTGGTCACCCTGACCGACACCGGCCGGGCCCGGATCGAGGGCAACAGGCAGGTGCGCGAGGAGTGGCTGGCGCGCGCCTTCCAGGAGCGTTACACCGACGAGGAGCGGCAGACGGTCCTCACCGCCCTGGAGCTGTTGCAGCGGCTGTCCCGGCACTGACGCCGGGCGGGCCGGCTCACCGGAACACCCCTCGAAGCACACCCCTCGAAAGGCCTGACCGACTCATGTCGCTCACCACGCTCGACCCCCGTACCGCCCTCGTCGTCATCGACCTCCAGCGCGGCATCGTGGGCGCCCCCACCCAGCCGCACTCCGGCGCCGACGTGCTGGCCCGCTCGGTGCGGCTCGCCGACGCGTTCCGCGCCCGCGACCTGCCCGTCGTCCTCGTCCGGGTCTCCTTCGCCGCCGACTTCTCCGACGCCGTGCCCGGCCGCACCGAGCAGCAGGGCGGCGGCGCGGCCTTCCCGGAGGGCTGGGACGTCCTGGTCGACGATCTGACCGGCCACGACGGCGACATCCGCGTCACCAAGCACAACTGGAGCGCCCTGTTCGGCACCGACCTGGACGTGCAGCTGCGCCGCCGCGGTGTCACCCAGGTCGTGCTGACCGGCATCGCCACCAGCATCGGCGTCGAGTCCACCGCGCGTGACGCCTACGCCATGGGCTACAACGTCACGCTCGCCACGGACGCGATGGCCGACCGTGACGCGCAGACGCACGCGCACAGCGTCGAGAAGATCTTCCCGAAGCTCGGCGAGACCGGCACCACCGAGGAGATCCTGGAGCTGCTCGCCAAGACCCACGGCTGAGCCGCACGCGGGCCCGGCCCCGCACCGCCTCGGACGGTGTGGGGCCGGGTCCGCGGACGCCTGTCAGTCCTCGCCGCGCACGATGGTGTCCTCGGCGTCCTCCCCCGGTCGCCAAGTGCCGCGGTCCAGGACGGCGGGCAGGCAGGTGCGCACTCCCCGGTCCCTTCGGCCGCGCGTCCGCGCCCACCCCGTCTCGTCCACCGGCACGTCCGGCTTCTGTGTCGTGCGCACGGTCACGTCGCGTCATCTTCCCTCTGCGTGCTGCGGCCGACGGGGGCCGGTCGGCCCCGCGCGGGCCTGGGTGTCCGCTGTCCGGGGGCGGGTCCCCGCGCGGGGCGGCCACAAACCCCGGCCGGCCCGGGCGACCGTCAGGTGCGACCGCCGCCACCGCCGCCGAAGGACCCGCTGGAACCGGGCGACCAGCGCGGACGCCGCTGGTCGTCGGCGCGCCGGGAACGCACGTTGGTGAGCTGGTGGGGGGTCAGCCGCTCGTTCCCGTCGGCGGCCTTCGGCACGTCCTCGGGCTCCCGCATCTCATGGCTCTCCCGCACCGGCCCCGTCGGCGGCAGCTTCGGCTGCTCCTCGGGACGCGGCGGGGCGGGTTCCCGCTGACGCACCTTGAAGCCCAGCCGGAACGCCCAGATCAGTCCGCCGACACAGGCGGCGCCGACGACCAGGATGAGGACGTATCCGAAGACCTGTGAACGGGTGGCCGCTTCGTACATGGCAGTGTCCATGGTCGCCGGGTACCCGGGCCGCGCGAGCGAATACCCGCAGGCGACGACCGATACGGGTGCGGTGCGTCAGCCGGGCGGCGGGCGGTGGGCCTGGTCGGCGGCGGCGCGTTCCACCTCGGCCTCGATGTCGGCGCGCGGCCGGCCCGTCTCCTTCGCGTACTCGCTCAGCGCGCTCTGCACGTCCCGGGCGAGGTCGCGCCAGGCGCGCAGCGCGGTCTCATAGGTGCCCGACTGGGCGCCGGTCATGCCGCGTTCGGCCGGCGGTCCGTAGGTCTCCCGCAGGTCCTCGACCGTGGCGTGGGCCGCGTCGGCCGCCCGCTGCTTCTGCACCAGTTCATCGAAGGTGTGTGCCACCCCATCGAATCTAGGCCCGGTGGCGTCGGCGCGCCTGTCCAAGCCGCAACCAAGGCCCCGTCCGCCACTCGAAAGCCTCCGAACACAACGTGACCCGTGCGTTCCGCACGGTGCTCTCGTGACAGACGTGCCTGTCTCCGTTCCGACACTCTACGGATTCGATCAGTTGCGCTCAGTATCGGTCGCATACCGGAACCATCGCTTCAGCGAATCTGCACATTGAATGCTCAACGAAGTCACCGTGGGCAACGGTTCTGCACATCCACACGCCCGCGGGAGGTCCGGAACACACGACATGCCCGACGGACCGCGCCAGAGCAAGTCCGCGTCCGCGCCGATGCCGTGCGGCATGTGAAAAAGTCGCCGACAAGCCGTGTCCACGCCTGCACGGATGTCCCCCGTCTTGGATCAAGTTCCCAGGTGAGAGCCCTGGTTGATTGGAAGCGCGCGCCGCGTGCGTGCTTTGATCCATCGCACCGCGGGGGGCCGACGGGCCCCGGCGACGGTGCCCGCCGCCCGCGGCCGCGGCAGTCCCTCTGCATCCAGCAGAGCGCCGCTTCCCCCCTTGTGAATATCCATATGAAGGGAAGTTCCATCATGAACTCCACCCCCCAGGTCCAGACCGCTGAGATCGCCGACGCCGAGCTGGACGCCGTCTCCGGCGGTCTCCAGGTGAACGCGCTCAACACCGTGACCGGTGCCGTCAACGGCATCGCCCCGGTTTCCGAGCTGGCCGGCACGGCCATCGGCACCGTCGAGGGTGTCACCGGCCTGAACGTGGCCCCGGTCACCAACCTGGTCGCCGGTCTCTGACCGCACCTCGCACCACCCGGTGGTCCCGGAGCCGTCCCCCGGCTCCGGGGCTCTCGGATGTCCCGGCACACCCGCGTCCGTCCCCCAGGTGAGGGAAGTTCCGTGCAGTTCCGCCAACAGGCCCTCGCCAAGCTCCAGTCGCCCCAGGAGCTGGACCTCCCGGTGCGGCTCGCCCGCCCGCAGGGCTGGCTCGCGCTCGGGGTCACCGTCGTCGTCATGGCCGCGGCCTCCGTGTGGGCGGTGACCGGTTCGGTCGCCTCCACGGTGAGCGCGCCGGCCATCCTCACCCACGGGCAGGGCAGTTATGTGCTGCAGAGCCCCGTGGCGGGTCAGGTGACGGCCGTGCTGGCCCGGCAGGGCGAACGGCTGCCCGCGGCCGCGCCGGTCCTCAAGGTCCGTACCGCTCAAGGGGATTCGGTGGTCCGCACGGTCGCCGCGGGCCGTGTCACCACGCTCGCCGCCACCATCGGGCAGATCGTGCAGACCGGCACCGACGTGGCCGCCGTCGAGAAGGTCGCCCACACGGACGACCCGCTGTACGCCACCGTGTACGTACCCGCCCAGAACGCCGCCGCCATCCCCGCGCACGCCACCGTGGACCTCACCCTCTCCTCGGTGCCCGCCCAGCGCTACGGCGTGCTGCGCGGCCAGGTCCGCTCGGTGGACCGGGCCGCGCAGTCCGACCGCTCGATCGCCGCCTTCCTCGGCGACGACCAGCTCGGCCGGCAGTTCACCCGGAACGGCCCCCCGGTCGCCGTCACCGTACGGCTGGAGAAGGCCCCCACCAGGAGCGGCTACCGGTGGTCCACCAGCGACGGGCCCCCGTTCCGGCCGGACTCCATGACCCTCGCCTCCGCCTCGATCAGGCTGGCCGACCAGCACCCCGTCGATTGGCTGCTCCCGTGACGTCCACCCCGCCGCAGACCCGTGGCCGCAGACGCGCGGCCCCCGCCCGGCGTCCGGCCCCGCGGCCCCGTATCGGTGGCGTCCGCACCCCGACGGTCCTGCAGATGGAGGCCGTCGAGTGCGGTGCCGCCTCCCTCGCGATGGTCCTCGGCCACTACGGACGGCACGTCCCGCTGGAGGAGCTGCGCATCGCCTGCGGCGTCTCCCGGGACGGCTCGCGCGCCAGCAACCTGCTGAAAGCGGCCCGCAGTTACGGTCTGACCGCCAAGGGCATGCAGATGGACCTGGCCGCCCTCGCCGAGGTGCGCGCCCCGGCCATCCTGTTCTGGGAGTTCAACCACTACGTCGTCTACGACGGCATGGGCCGCCGCTTCGGCCGGCGCGGCATCCACATCAACGACCCCGCCAAGGGCCGCCGTTTCGTGCCCCTGGAGGAGTTCGACGGCAGCTTCACCGGCGTCGTCCTGGTGCTGGAGCCCGGCGAGGACTTCACCCGCGGCGGACGCCGGCCGGGCGTGCTCGGCGCCATGCCCGCCCGGCTGCGCGGCACCGCCGGCACCCTGCCCGCCGCGGTGCTGGCCAGCCTGCTCCTCGTCGCGGTCGGCGCGGCCGTACCGGCGCTCAGCCGCACGTACATCGACATGTTCCTGATAGGCGGCCAGACCTCGCTGCTCGGCGTGCTGTTCACCGCCATGGCCGCGTGCGTGCTGCTCACGCTGGTGCTGACCTGGCTCCAGCAGGCCAATCTGCTGCACGGCCGGATCATCTCCTCGACGCTGACCAGCGCCCGCTTCCTGCGTCATCTGCTGCGGCTGCCGGTGACGTTCTTCGCCCAGCGCTCCCCCGCCGACCTGGTGCAGCGGCTCCAGTCCAACGACCAGGTGGCGGAGACCCTGGCCCGCGATCTGGCGGCGGCGGGCGTGGACGCGATCGTGGTGGTGCTGTACGCGGTGCTGCTCTACACCTACGACCCCCAGCTGACGTTCCTCGGCATCGGTGTCGCGCTGCTGAACGTCGTCGCCATGCGGCTGGTCGTGCGGCTGCGCGCGACCCGCACGGCCAAGCTGCGCGCCGACACCGCGCGGCTGACCAACACCGCCTACACCGGGCTCCAGTTGATCGAGACGATGAAGGCGACCGGTGGTGAGGACGGCTACTTCCGCAAGTGGGCGGGGCAGCACGCCACCACGCTGGAGGAGCAGCAGCGGCTCGGGGTGCCGAGCGCCTGGCTCGGGGTGGTCGCGCCCACCCTGGCCACGTTCAACAGCGCGCTGATCCTGTGGATCGGCGGTCTGCGCGCGGTCGAGGGCCACATCTCGGTGGGCCTGCTGGTGGCCTTCCAGGCGCTGGTCACCCGCTTCACCGCGCCGCTGACCCGGCTCAACTCGGTGGCGGGCCGCATCCAGGACTTCGCGGCCGACGTGGCCCGGCTCAAGGACGTGGAGAACTTCCAGGCCGACCCGCTCTACGACCGCCCCGGCACGGGCGAGTCCACGCGCCGGCTGCACGGCCATGTCGAGCTGGAGAACGTCACCTTCGGCTACAGCCCGCTGGACAAGCCGCTGCTGACCGGCTTCGACCTGACCGTGGGTCCGGGTCAGCAAGTGGCCCTGGTCGGCGGCTCGGGCAGCGGCAAGTCCACGGTGTCCCGGCTGATCTCGGGCCTGTACGCCCCCTGGGACGGGGTGATCCGCATCGACGGCCGGCGCCTGGAGGACATCCCGCGCGGCGCGCTCGCCGCCTCCGTCTCCTTCGTGGACCAGGAGGTGTTCCTCTTCGAGGGCTCGGTCCGCGACAACGTGGCCCTGTGGGACCCGTCCATCCCCGACGAGGCGGTGGTCGAGGCGCTGAAGGACGCGGCGCTGTACGAGGTGGTGGCGCGCCGCCCGGGCGGCATCCACGGCAAGGTCGAGCAGGACGGCCGCAACTTCTCCGGCGGGCAGCGCCAACGCCTGGAGATCGCACGCGCTTTGGTGCGCCGGCCGAGCATCCTCGTCCTCGACGAGGTGACCAGCGCGCTGGACGCGGAGACCGAGCTGGTGGTGATGGACAACCTGCGCCGGCGCGGCTGCGCCTGCGTGGTGATCGCGCACCGGCTGAGCACGGTCCGCGACAGCGACGAGATCGTGGTGCTCCAGCACGGCACGGTGGTCGAGCGCGGACGGCACGAGGAGCTGGTGGCGCGCGGCGGCGCGTACGCGGCGCTGGTCAGGGAGCGGTGAGATGACGACGGTTCAGGAGGGGCACGACGGCGATCTGGTGCTCGGCGCGCTGGGCGCGCTCGGCACCCGGGTGGACTGCGCCGGGCTCACCCGCCTCGATCTGGAGGGCCCGCAGGTGCTGTGGCTGGTGGCGGCCGGCGCCCTGGACCTGTTCGCGGTGGACGCCGCCGAGCAGGGCCACTGGCACCATCTGGGCCGCCTGGAGGCCGGCGCCCTGCTGCTCGGCCCGGTCGCGGGGTCCCGGCACACCCTGGTGGCCCGCCCGGTGCGCGACTGCGTGGTGCACCGCGTGGGCCTGCGCGAGCTGTACCAGCCGGCGGGCACCCAGACCTGGTCGTACGACGAGTACGGCGCGCCCCAGTACGTGCCGCCCGCCTCCAGCCCGCTGGAGTACGCCCTCGCGCTCGGCGTCGGGCGCGGTCTGTCCGTCCTCTTCCAGGCGCCGCTCGCCGAGGACCGCTCCCAGGCCCCCGCGGACGACGACGTGTTCTGGATGCAGGTGCCGCCCGGCAGCGTCCAGTACGGCTCCCTCTACGGCGCGGAGGCCGCCGCCGATCTGCTGATGGACCCGGCGCTGTGGCAGTCGCTGGTCGACCAGCAGTACCGGCTGCTGACCGCGCTGGACCGGTGGATCGAACAGCTGGAGCGCAGCCACGAGACCCGCACGGCCGCCGGGATCAGGGCCGGTGAGGCGGCCGGCGCCCAGGCCGACCGGACCCTGCTGGCCTCCATCGGCCGGCGCTCGGGCCGCCGTACCACGGCCGCCGACGCCGACGCCACGTACGCGGCCTGCGCGCTGGTCGCCGAGGCGGCCGGAATCCGGCTGGCCGACCCGGCGCGGGGCGGCGCCGAGAGCGAACGCCTCGATCCGGTGGAGCGGGTGGCGCTGGCCTCCGGGGTGCGCACCCGGGCCGTACGGCTCCAGGGCCGCTGGTGGCGGGAGAACGTGGGCCCGCTGGTGGGGCAGCGGGCGCTGTCCGGGGCGCCGGTCGCCCTGCTGTGGCGGCGCGGCGGGTACGCGGCCGTCCATCCCGGCACCGGCCGGGAGACCCCCGTCGGGAAGGCGAACGCGCAGGAGTTCGAGCCCCGCGCGGTGATGTTCTACCGGCCGCTGCCGGACAAGCCGTTGTCGCCCCTCGGCCTGCTCCGGTTCACCCTGCGCGGCGCCCGCGGCGATCTGCTGGCCCTGCTGCTCGCCGGGCTGGTGACGGTGGCGATCGGCGCGCTGGTGCCCGTCGCGACCGGCAAGGTGCTCGGCGAGTACGTGCCGAGGGCGCAGGAGGGCCTGATCGTCCAGGTGTGCCTGGCGGTGATGGTCAGCGGGGTGGTGTCGGCGGCGTTCACGCTGCTGGAGAACCTGTCCATCCTGCGGCTGGAGGGCCGGATCGAGGCGGCGTTGCAGCCGGCCGTCTGGGACCGGCTGCTGCGGCTGCCGACCCGGTTCTTCACCCGGCGCTCGACGGGCGAACTGGCCAGTGCCGCCATGGGGATCAGCGCGATGCGCCGGATGCTGGCGGGCGTCGGCCCGGTGGTCGCGCAGTCGGTGACGGTCGGGGTGATGAACCTCGGGCTGCTGCTGTGGTACAGCGTGCCGATGGCGCTCGCGGCGATCGGCATGCTGGTCGTGATCGCGGCCGTGTTCCTGGGGCTCGGGCTGTGGCAGGTGCGCTGGCAGCGGCGGCTGGTGGTGCTCGGCAACCGGCTGAACAACCAGGCGTTCCAGACCCTGCGCGGACTGCCCAAGCTGCGGGTGGCGGCCGCCGAGAACTACGCGTACGCCGCCTGGGCGCGGGAGTTCGCGCGCGGCCGGGAGCTCCAGCAGAAGGCGGGGCGGATCAAGAACCTCACCACGGTGCTCGGCGCGGTCTACCTGCCGGTGTGCTCGCTGCTGATGTTCATGCTGCTGGCGGGGCCGGCGAAGGGCACGCTGTCGGCGGCCGACTTCCTCACCTTCAACACGTCGGTGACGATGGTGCTGACCTCGGTCACCCAGCTGACCGGCTCGCTGGTGTCGGCGGTGGCGGCGCTGCCGCTGTTCGAGGAGATCCGGCCGGTGCTGGACGCCGCGCCGGAGGTCCCGGCGGCGAGCACCCGGCCGGGCCCGCTCTCGGGCGCGCTGGAGGCCCGCCGGCTGTCGTTCCGCTACACCGACGACGGCCCGCTCGTCCTGGACGACGTCTCCTTCACGGTGCGGCCGGGCGAGTTCGTCGCGGTCGTCGGCCCGAGCGGCTGCGGCAAGTCCACCCTGCTGCGGCTGCTGATCGGCTTCGACCGGCCGGTCTCCGGCAGCGTCCTGTACGACGGCCAGGACCTCGCGGCGCTGGACCAGTCGGCGGTGCGCCGCCAGTGCGGGGTGGTGCTCCAGCACGCCCAGCCGTTCACCGGCTCCCTCCTGGACGTCATCTGCGGCACCGAGCCGTACACCCCGGAGGAGGCGATGGCGGCGGCCGAGATGGCGGGGCTCGCGGAGGACATCAAGCGGATGCCGATGGGCCTGCACACGATCGTCTCCGGCAGCGGCTCGGTCTCCGGCGGCCAGCGCCAGCGCCTGATGATCGCCCAGGCCCTGATCCGCCGTCCCCGCATCCTCTTCTTCGACGAGGCGACCAGCGCCCTCGACAACGACACCCAGCGCATCGTCATCGACAGCACCCGCAAGCTGAACGCCACCCGCGTCGTCATCGCCCACCGCCTGTCCACGGTGCTGGACGCGGACCGGGTGCTGGTGATGGAGGCCGGCAAGGTGGTCCAGCAGGGCAGTCCGGCGGAGTTGCTGGCGGACACGACGGGGCGCCTGCACGAACTGGTGCGGCGGCAACTGGCGTAGGAACGCGTCCGAGCGCCGGCCCGGGACAGCACAGCTAGGGCCGTTCCTCTTCGCCCTCGTGGTGGTGCACCGGCATCCAGTGGTGTTCGCAGAACCAGCGGCCGAAGAGGGCGCCGCCGTAGATGACGAAGCCGACGCCGATCAGCCAGGACTCGATGACGAGGACGGTGCCGACCGCGCCGTAGCTCAGGGCGTTGTCGACGATGAGGGGGGTGAAGACGAGGTAGGAGAAGGCCCGCAGGCCCGCGAGGCCGATGACGGTGGCCAGCGCGCCCGGCAGCAGCTGCCGCAACCGGACCTGGCCGCCCAGCAGGAACCACTGCCCCCACCAGAAGAACAGCACGCCGCTCACCCCGGACAGCAGGATCCGCTGCCCCCCGTGCAGCGCCGACTTGGTCGCCACCTCCTGGTAGAGGTAGGCCGTCAGCACGATCAGCCATGTGGCCTGCCGCCAGACCCGGTGCCAGGGGCCGGCGGCGAGCCCCCAGATGCGTTCGTAGGCGTTCTGCACACTGCCGCCGAAGGACACGCCGAAGACGGCGAGCAGGACCGCGCTCCACGCGCTGGTGGTGCCGATGACGTTGTGCGGCGGGCTGATGACGTCGGTGACCACCCGCGCCGACGGCCCGGACAGGCCCATGCCGTCGGTCAGCCAGGAGGCGAACCCGCCGCGCACCAGCGGGTCGGCGGCGGCGACCACGATCAGCAGCGGGGCCAGCGTCACCAGCGCCAGCGTGGCGAAGCCCATGGCCCGGTGCATCAGTTCCAGCTCCCGGCCGTGCTGGAACAGGGCCTGGACGCGAAGCCACCGCCAAGCGCGGTGCAGGCCGCGCCGCCACCGCCTCACGGCACCTCCCGTGCTCGCCACCGCACGCGCGCGACCGCCGGTGTCCCGTGGGACGGGTCCGGCGGGCACGCGCACCTCCGCGCTTCACTCTGGCACGCTCCGGGCGCGGCGCCACCGAGGAGACGGCCACCCGGGTCGGCCGGCCCGGGTCTGCCCCGCGCTTTTGGGGAATCTCACCCCGGTCCCGGACCCGACACGGCCCGGTTGGGCGGTTTGCCCGGCGCCGGCCCGGAGAATCGGACCCCGTGTGTGCTTCTGCCGAGGTGCCCCGCGGGGAACGGCCCACGCCCGCCGGCCGGCGCCGGACGCTGATCCTCAGCGCGAGCATGGGGGCCGGTCATGACACGGTCGCCGCCGAGTTGGCCCGGCGTGCCGGGCGCTACGGCCACGAGCCGTACGTCGTCGACGTCCTGACCCTGCTGCCGGCGGGCCTCGGGAC
This sequence comes from Streptomyces misionensis, assembly GCF_007896895.1. GTDB lineage: Bacteria > Actinomycetota > Actinomycetes > Streptomycetales > Streptomycetaceae > Streptomyces > Streptomyces misionensis_A. The sequence continues at coordinate 126,087 of NZ_VOGW01000040.1, forward strand.
CGGTCTGCGCTCCTGGTACCAGGCCGTCGTCCGGCACGCGCCCTGGGTGTACGCCGGGGTCTACGGCGCGTTCCTGCGCGGCGCTCCCGGGAGCCGCCCCAGCGGGGTGCCGCTGGCCCGGCTCGCCGGGGACCGGCTGCTCGGGCTCGTGGACCGGCTGGGCGCCGACGCGGTGGTGTCCGTCTTCCATCTCGCCGCTCAGCTGACCGGCCACCTCCGGGCCCGGGGGCGGCTGCGGGTGCCCAGCGCGGTCTATCTGGTCGACTTCGCCGTGCACCGGCAGTGGCTGCACCCGGGCAACGACCGGTATCTGTGTCTGACGGACGCGGCGGCCGGCGAGGTGCGGCGGAGCCTGGGCACGGCGGCCGTGGCGACCGGTCCGGTCGTCGCGCCGGAGTTCCTGGCACCGGCACCGGGCGGTGACCGCTGGCGGGAGCGGTTCGCCCGGCACTCGCCCGGCCGGCCGCCGGTGCTGCTGTCCGCGGGCGCCTGGGGCGCGGCGTCCCGGCCGGACGGCACCGCCGCGCTGCTCGCCGGGGCCGGATATCTGCCGGTGGTGCTGTGCGGCCGTAACCGCCGGCTGCTCGACGGCGTCCGCCGGGTGCCCGGGGTGCTGGCCCTGGACTGGGTCGAGGACATGCCGGGCCTGCTGTCGGCGGCCCACGCCCTGCTGGACAACGCGGCCGGCCAGACCGCCGTGCAGGCACTCGCCGCCGGTCTCCCCGTGATCGGTTACCGCCCGCTGCCCGGCCACGGCCTGGAGGGGGT
>NZ_VOGW01000041.1:0-16523 GCF_007896895.1 Streptomyces misionensis
GTGGCCGAACTCGCGGGCCCGACCGCCTGACGGGGGGCGGGAAGGGCGGACCGGAGGGCGCCCGGGCTCCCGTCCCGGTCACGTCACGCCGTCGTCACTCCCCCTGGTGTTCCCGCAGCGCGCCCACCGCCAGCCCCGCCTCCCGGCAGTCCCGGACGATCGCCGGCAGCGCGGCGAGCGCGGAGCGCCAGCAGCCCGGGGCGGCGAGGCGGTCGGAGTCGTGGAGCAGGATGGTGCCGCCGCCGCGCAGGTCGGCGGAGATCAGCGCGCGCACGGACTCCGGCGTGGCGTCGGCGCGCCAGTCCTTGCCCCAGGCGGACCACAGCACCGGCCGCAGCCCGGCCCGCCGCGCGGCGAGCCAGCGGGCGGAGGTGAGGATGCCGTAGGGCGGGCGGTACCACCGGGGCCGCCGGCCGGTGATGTCCCGTACCGCGCGGGCGGTCCGGGCGAGGCCCGTGGTCTCCCGGGCGACGGCGGGGAGCCAGGGCCGGTCGTGGGACCAGCCGTGCACCGCGACCTCGTGCCCGCGCCGGGCGGTCTCCGCGACCAGGGCGGGATGGCGCACGGCGTGCTCGCCGAGCACGAAGAAGGTGGCGTGTGCGCCGAGTTCGTCCAGGACGTCCAGGAAGCGGGGCGTGGCGACCGGGTCGGGGCCGTCGTCGAAGGTCAGGGCGACATGGTGGCGCGGCCCGGTGCCGGCGAGCCGGGGGAAGAACGGCAGCCGTACGCCCGGGAGCCAGGTGGCGGCCGGGCCGATGTGGGCCCCGGCGAGTCCGACGGGCAGCAGTACGGCCGCCGTACGAAGGGCGCGGGATGACATGGTGACCTTCCTGGGGTTGCGCGTTCAGTTGTGCCGCATCGGGAGGTGGGTGTCCGGCGGGTGTCCCTCCGCGGGCGTGTCCCAGCCCCGGCCGACCGAGGGGGCGTTCGCCAGCCCGATGCTGCCCGCGCCGATCAGCACGATGCCGATGGCCTCGGGCACCATCCGCGGCCCGAGCTGGACGGACTCCTCGAACAGCGCCCAGCCGAGCGCGACGCTGGTGAGCGCGTCGCCGAGGGTGAGCGCGGGCTGGGACGCGGCCAGCGAGCCGGCGCCCAGCGCGCTCTGCAACAGCAGGAAGGCGACGAGCCCGGTGGCGGCGGTGGCGTACGGCGACCAGTGGGCGAACATGGCGGCGGGCCCGAGCCGCAGCCGTCCCACGGTCTCCTTCAGCAGTGCGGCGGTGGTCGCGAAGGAGACGGCGGACGCGAGGCCCAGCAGCGCCGCGCGGGCCGCGCCCCGTACCGTGCGGGCGAGCAGCACCAGGAGCACGACGACACAGCAGGCCACGCCCCCGGCCATCAGCCAGGCGCGGGAGGTCGCGTCGTTGCGGCCCGGCACCGGCGCGGCCGAGAGCAGGAAGACCGCCAGCCCCACGGCGAGCGCGACGAACGCCAGCCAGGTGCGGCGGTCCGGGCGGCGCCGGAACACCAGGCCGCCCACGATCAGTGTGAACAGCAGCTCCGTGGCGAGCAGCGGCTGCACCAGGGACAGGCTGCCCACGGCCAGGGCCCAGGCCTGGAGCAGGGCGGAGACCATCAGCAGGCCGACGCCGCCCAGCCAGTCCGGGCGGCGCAGCAGCCGCCGCAGCCCGCGCAGGAAGGCCCCGGCCCCGACGGGTTCCTCCGGGGTGTCCATGGCGGCGGCCCGGCGCTGGAGCACCGAGGAGGCGGCGTTGGCCAGGGCCGCGCACAGCGCCAGGACGACCGGCAGCGCGAGCACGCCGCTCACCCGAAGCGGGCGGCGAGCCGCCGGTAGAGGCCGGGCGCGGCCCCGCGCACCCGGGCGGGCAGCCGCAGCCAGCCGGGGACGTACACCTCGTCCTTGCCGCGCCGTACGGCGGTGAGCACGGCGTCCGCGACGCGCTCGGGCGGCACCGGGCGCGGCCAGGAGCGCCGGTAGGGGGCGCCGCGCCGGTCGAAGAAGGGGGTGTCGACCACTCCGGGGACCACATGGGTGACGCCGACGCCGGTGCCGCGCAGTTCGTAGCGCAGGGCGTCGGCGAACGTGGCCACGGCGGCCTTGACCGCGGAGTACACCGCCTCGCCGCGCACCCCCACGCTGCCCGCGACGGAGCCGAGCAGCACCACGCGTCCGGAGCCGGCGGCGACCATGTGGGGCAGCAGGCCGCGCACCAGCTGCATGGTGGCCAGCAGATCGGTGCCGACCAGTTCCTCGATGCGGGCGCGGGGCATGCCGGTGAAGTCGCCGGCCCAGCCGACACCGGCACCCGCCACGACGAGGTCCACGCGGCCCAGGTGGTCGAGGGCGGCCTCGGTCACCCGGCGGTCGGCGCCGGGCCGGGTGAGGTCCGCGGCGACGGCCAGGGCCGACATCTCGGCGGCCACATGCTCCAGACGGGTGAGGTCACGGCCGTTGAGCACCAGCCGCCAGCCGCCCTCGGCGGCCAGCCGGCGGGCCACGGCCGCGCCGATGCCGGAGGAGGCGCCGGTCACCAGGGCCGTGCCACGGCGGGCCGACGGGGCGTCCGGGACGGTCTCCGCCACCGGTCGCGTGCGGTTCGACGGTCCTGCGGGGGACGGGGCATGGGACATGGTGGCGACCTCACTGCGACGGCGTACACGTCTCGCGAACTCCAGGGCCGAACCCTCGCGGTGTATCCAGGGCGCCACACCATGAAACAACGCGCATGTGGAGACGGCGCGGACGGCGGGGTGGACGCCGTCCAGGGTGAGGCGGCTGCCGGTGAGGTCGACGGACATGGCACCTCGGTCTTCCGGGGGCAGGGATCGCCGCAGTGTTTCCCCGTGCGCCGGGGAAACACTGCGGACACCGCCCGAACGGGGGCCTCTCGGCGAGCGCCCGCAGGACACCTCGTCCAGGCGCCGCCGCCGTCCGGGGCTTGAGACCGCCGTACCGGGCAACCCGTGGGCGATCAGGACGACACCGAAGGCGGAAGGGAGACGCGATGTCCGGCGGGGACCAGCGCGAGGAGCGGCCCGAGACGGCACTGGGCGAGGTGCTGCACGAGGCCGAGGAGGCCGAGCGGCGCGGCGAGAAGGACCGCGGCAAGGGTGAGGCGGGGGACGCCATCACCCCGAACGCGGGCGCCCAGGAGCAGTCGCGGGGCGACCGCAAGACACCCGGACGGCACCACTGAGCTGCCCGGACGCGGGTACCCGGGGTCCATGAACCACCCTGTGCGAGGACCCGAGCTGCCGGACGCCCGCGGACCGCTGTCCGCCGCGCTCATCGCGTTCCTGCGGGGCGCCGGCCCCCTGCCGAGCCCCGTGGACGCGGCGGACGCGGACCCCTACGGCGATGATCCGCAGCTCGCCCTGTACCTGTGTTACGAGCTGCATTACCGGGGCTTCGCGGGCGTGCCCGCCGAGGCCGAGTGGGACCCGGAGCTCCTGCGGGTGCGGGCCGCGCTGGAGCGGCGTTACCTGGCCGCCCTGCGCGCTGACACCCCGGTCCACGACCGTCTGGACGACGCGCTCGGTGCCCTTCTGGTGGAACCCGCCGAGGGCACCGGCGCCAGCCATTTCCTCTGCGAGGAGGGCGAGTTGTGGCAGCTGCGCGAGTACGCGGCGCAGCGTTCCCTGTACCACCTGAAGGAGGCCGACCCGCACGCCTGGGTGCTGCCGCGGCTGTGGGGCCGGGCGAAGGCGGCGATGGCGGCGGTGGAGTACGACGAGTTCGGGGGCGGCCGGGCCGAGCGGGTCCACGCGCGGCTGTTCGCCGACCTGATGCGGGACCTCGACCTGGACACCCGGTACGGCCGGTACCTGGACGCGGCTCCGGCCGAGATGCTGGCCGTCGTCAACCTGATGTCCCTGTTCGGCCTGCACCGCGCCCTGCGCGGCGCCCTGGTGGGCCACTTCGCCGACGTGGAGATCACCTCCTCCCCCGGCTCCCGGCGCCTGGCCGAGGCACTGCGCCGCACCGGCGCGGGGGCGGCCGCGCAGTTCTTCTACGACGAGCACGTGGAGGCGGACGCGGTGCACGAGCAGGTGGTCCGGCACGAGGTGATCGGCGGACTGCTGGAGGAGGAGCCGGAGCTGGCGGCGGACATCGCCTTCGGCGTCGACGCCACCGAGTACCTGGAGGACCGGCTGGCCCGGCGGCTGCTGACCGACTGGCGCGCGGGACGGTCGTCGCTCCGGGTGCCCCTGGGAGAGCCGAGCACGGTGTGACCCATGCATCCGGTATGCACGGGTACTCGCGATCCGTGATCGCTTTGCTGATTCCGGGCGTCTACGCCCCACAGGACGACACCGCGCTGCTGGCCGAGGCCCTGCGCGAGGAGGCGGTACCGCCCGGGGCACGGGTGCTCGACGTGGGCACCGGGAGCGGCGCGCTGGCGCTGACGGCGGCCCGGATGGGGGCCGAGGTGACCGCGGTCGACGTGTCCCGGCGGGCGGTGTGGACGACCCGGCTGAACGCCTGGCTGACCCGGCTGCCGGTGCGCATCCGGCGCGGCGACCTCTTCGCCCCGGTGCACGGGCGGACGTACGACATGATCCTCGCGAATCCGCCCTACGTCCCCGCCCCGCACACCGGCGGCGGCCCGCGCGGCCGGTCCCGGGCCTGGGACGCGGGCCACGACGGGCGGCTGCTGCTGGACCGCATCTGCCGGGGCGCGCCCGGACTGCTGGCGCCCGGGGGCGTGGTGCTGCTCGTGCAGTCCGCGCTGAGCGATCCCGGACGGACGGTCGATCTGCTGCGGGACGCGGGCCTGAAGGCGGCCGTGGTGCGGCGGCGCTGGATCGGACTCGGCCCGGTGCTGCGTTCCCGGGCGGACTGGCTGCGCCGGCGCGGGCTGCTGGCGCCGCACGAGACGAGGGAAGAGCTGGTGGTGATCCGTGCCGAACGAACCTGCTGAGCGCGCCCGGCGGATCACGGTGCAACGGCGTGGGCCGCTGCTCGTGGAGGGGCCCGTGGAGATCGAACTGGAGGACGGTACGACCGTGTCCTCGGACCGGTTCCGTGTCGCTCTGTGCACCTGCCGGCGCAGCCGGCGCTACCCCTGGTGCGACACCAGTCACCGGCGCAAGGCCTGAGCACCGTCCTTTTTTGGCCGCTCCCCGGCAGGACCCCCACGGACCTGACCGGGGAGCGGCTTCGGTGCCGGGCAGGCGGCGGGCGACCCCACTTCGCCCGGCGACCCGGCGCGAGATCGCGGGTTCCCCGCTTCACAGGGCCGCACTCCCCAGTCACGGTCCTGATCGGTGTCCACGCGGGGGCACCTGCGATCCCGGTCCACTAGAACGCGAAGAGGCTGCCGCCCGTCGCGTCCCGCTCACAGGAGTTGCCGAAGGTGCGCTCGTACGAGACGCGCCGGCCCTGCCACACGCCCTGGACGGTGATGGTCACGGGGTCGTACAGCTTGTTGCACCACACGTCCTCGCGTGCCTTGAGGGCGTCGAGGTCGCCACCGACTCCGCGCAGCTCGGCGCATGCCTCGGCGGCGGCCGGGTGGGTGCCGGAGGCGCCCGGGGCGCAGCTGAGGGTGACGGCACGCTCGGGGGCCGCCGTGGCCGCGTCGCCGCCGTGGCCGGTGGTCAGCACCAGGGCCGAGGGGGCGTAGAGCGAGGCGGGGGCGACGTCCGGTGCGGCGACGGCGGCCCCGGTCAGGGGTCCGCAGACGGCGACGGCCGTGAGGCCGAAGGCCGCTGCCCAGCGCGCGGTGTTCCGCATTGTGTGCATCCTTCCGCTCGAACAGACAGGGTGCCGGCTCCGTTTCCGGTGGGACGTCGGAGCGGCGAGCGCCACTCTGCCGAGTCCCCCGCGGAAACACACATCGACCCCACAGCTTTCGGTAACCTTTTGTGTTGAAGCAGTGGCGTGAAGTCACGGAATTCGAACGGCAGGACCCGGTAACTGCGCGGCAGTTGCCGTCAGGAAGCCGTCAATTGACTGAGAATCAGCGCTTGTTTAATCGTCCGGAAACATTCCGGCACCGCCGTCCAGGACCCCCTTCATGACTCCCCGTGTTCAGGGAACGATCACCGGAGGCGGGGGCTCCACCCGGGGCCGACTCCCCCGCTACCGGCCCGTATTGTCGGCGCCGCACGCGAACTCGGCGCGGGAAGACGGGAGCAGCGGATGGCGGGGCACTGGGCGGACTTCCAGTACGAGATCTACCTGAACGGGATGTCGGGCGCCGTGCCCCGGCTCCCGACCGATCTGACCCGGCTGGAGGAACTCGCCGAACACCGGCTCGGCCCGGGCCCGGTGGGCTATGTGGCGGGCAGCGCGGGTGACGGCGGCACCGCCCGCGCCAACCGGGCGGCGCTCGCCCGGCGCCGGATCGTGCCGCGCATGCTGCGGGACGTGCGGGAGCGCGATCTGTCGGTGGAGGTGCTCGGGCGGAGCCTGCCGGCCCCGCTCGCCCTGGCGCCCGTGGGGGTGCTGTCGATCATGCACCCGGACGCCGAGACCGCCGCCGCACGGGCCGCGGCGGCGCAGGGCGTGCCGTACGTCCTGTCGTCCGCGTCCAGCACGCCGATGGAGCAGGTGGCGGAGGCGATGGGGGACGCCGAGCGCTGGTTCCAGCTGTACTGGGGCAAGGACCGCGAGGTGACCCGGAGTTTCCTCGGGCGGGCGCAGGCGGCCGGGTTCTCGGTGCTGGTGGTCACGCTGGACACGCCGCTGCTGTCCTGGCGGCCGCGCGATCTGGACCGGGCCTATCTGCCGTTCCTGCACGGGGTGGGCACCGCCAACTACTTCACCGACCCGGCCTTCCGGGCGGGCCTCGCCAAGCCGGTGCACGAGGACCCGAACGCGGCGGTGCTGCACTTCCTCGGCCTGTTCGGGGACCCCGGCCACACCTGGCCGGACCTGGAGTTCCTGCGGGCCCACTGGGACGGGCCGATCGTCCTCAAGGGCGTGCTGCACCCGGACGACGCCCGGCTCGCGGCGGACGCCGGGATGGACGGCGTGGTGGTCTCCAACCACGGCGGCCGGCAGGTCGCCGGGTCCGTGGCGGCGGCCGACGCGCTGCCGCGGGTCGCGGCGGCGGCCGGTGACCGGCTGACGGTGTTGTTCGACAGCGGCATCCGCACCGGCGACGACGTGTTCAAGGCGCTCGCCCTCGGCGCCGAGGCCGTCCTGCTGGGCCGGCCGTACGTCTACGGGCTGGGCCTGGACGGCGAGGCGGGCGTGACCCACGTCATCCGCTGCCTGCTGGCCGAACTCGACCTGACCCTCGCCCTCTCGGGCCACACCACCGCGACGGCCCTCACCCCGGACGACCTGACGGAGGACCCGGCCTGAGAGCGCGGCGGACGCCCCGGCGCCCCGGCACCTCCACCGGAGCCGGGGCCGCACCGGGCGGCGGCACGGCGGGACTTCCGGGCGGCGGCACGGGCATGTCCCGGGCTGCGGCACCGGGATGATCCGGCGCCGGGCCCGTCCTCGCGCACCCCGTGTGAACCCCGCGCACCCATCGCGCGGGCGCACACCGTACCGTCGCGCGCGCCCCGGTGATGGACTGGGTCGGCCGCCCGGAAGGCCCCGCGCGGGACGGCGGCTCTCCCGTGCGGGACCGGCCGCCGGCCCGTTTCGCCCGCCCGGTCGGCGGCCCCGGCGCCTTCCCCCGCCGGCCGGGCGGGCACGGACGTCGGATACGGACGGCCGCGCGGGCCGCCCGGCGCGTTCGGCGGCGGGCGGCCGGTCGGGGGGCGGCTCAGATCTGCCAGGAGCGCAGCCGGTCGGCGGCGCCGTACACGTCGGTCTTGCCGGAGAGCAGGTCGCGGGCCAGGTCCACGAGGGCGCCGTACGGCGGGTCGATGCCGACGCCGCTGACGAACATGTAGGCCACGGCGGTCGCGCAGGCGAAGCGGGCGTTGGCGGCGGGCAGCGGCTTGAGCAGGGTGAGGGTGTGCAGCAGGGCGGCGGCCCGCCAGGCGGGGTCGGAGTCCACGCCGAGCCGGGGCGGGTCGACCCGGTGCCGGGCCACGGCGGCGACCAGCGCGGAGAAGTCGTCGACCGCGGGCTGGTCGGGCAGTACCTCCTCGTGCCGCTGGAGCAGCCACGGGACATCGATGTGGATGACGGGAGGCATCACTCAGGCGGCCTCGCCCCGCGCGGCCGGAGGCTCGTCCTCCGGGAAGGCGGCCGCGAACTCCTCGGCATGGGTGGTGAAGAAGCTGCGGAACGCCTCGGCGCCCTCCTGAAGCGCCCGGTGCCGGGCGATGTCGGCGGCGGCGGCCTCGCGGACGAGGGCCTTCATCGACGTACCGCGCTCCTTGGCGATCTGCCGCAGGTCCTCTAGTTCCCGATCACTGAACTCCACGTTGAGAGCTGGCATGGACCAAACGGTACCGCTCGGGTACTCACCCGTAAATATCCGCAGGTCATCTCACACCTTCTGCGGTACCGGCCCTGACTTCCGGGACCGAGGACCACGTCCGATACCCGCCGGTCCCGGCCCGGCCGGCGCCGCAGACTCGGCAGGGACAACGGCACGAGAACCGCCCGGGAGGACCGATGACCACTGTTCCGAGGGAGGCACCGGGCCTGACCCCCGCCCCGGCCGAGGCCCGCCGCCGGGTGGCCCGCACCGACTGGACCGCGCTCGCGGCGGAGCTGGACGAACACGGCTGCGCGGCCACCGGCCCCCTGCTGACGGCCGCCGAGTGCGGCGTCCTGGGCGCCCTGTACGACCGGCCGGAGCTGTTCCGCACCACGGTCGACTTGGCCCGGCACCGGTACGGCTGCGGCGAGTACCGCTACTTCACCCACGATCTGCCCGCCCCGGTGGCCGCTCTGCGCGCCGCGCTCTACCCGCGGCTGCTCCCGGTGGCCCGGGACTGGGCGGCCCGGCTCGGCCGCCCCGCGCCCTGGCCCGACGCGCTGGACGAGTGGCTGGAGCGCTGCCACGCCGCCGGCCAGGACCGCTCGGCGCAGATCCTGCTGCGCTACGGGCCCGGCGACTGGAACGCCCTGCACCGGGACGTGTTCGGGGAGCTGGTCTTCCCGCTCCAGGTGGTAGTGGCCCTCGACGCGTACGGCGACGACTACACGGGCGGCGAGTTCCTGATGGTCGAGCAGCGGCCGCGGGCCCAGTCCCGGGGCACGGCGAGCGTGCTGCGGCAGGGGCACGGGCTGGTGTTCACCACCCGGGACCGCCCGGTGCGCACCCGGCGCGGCTGGTCGGCGGGCGGGATGCGGCACGGGGTGAGCACCGTGCGGTCCGGTCGGCGGCGCACTCTGGGGCTGGTGTTCCACGACGCCGCGTGACCACCAGTCCGTGGGCCACCGGGCCCTGGGACCCACAAGCGCACAGGACCGGTCTCGAACAAACAGATTCCGACCACCGATCGCAACGGAACCGAAAAAATGCGCAAGCCCCTCGTGACCTGGGGAGATCGTCGATCTTGATCGCGTCCGGCCAATCATCGTCCACAGGGGTGCCGGCGTTCACCGGCGGGCACGAAGCACTAGGCTGGGACTCACGAGTAGTGCCACCTGTTCACTGTGAGTGTGCGCTTGGGAGCGGCGACGATGAGCCGGGTCTATCCGTTCGACGAGGCGGCGACGGCCCGGGCTGTCATCGATGACGACGGAACACTGGTGGAGTGGAACGAGGGCGCGCGGCGACTGCTCGGCCACCCCGCCGAAGCCGTCGTGGGCCGCCCCGCCTCCCACCTGCTCGCCGGACCGGCCGTGAGCCCGCCCGAAGACGCCCGCCGCTGGCACGGCACGCTCGAACTGCGCCACCAGGACGGCCGCAGCCTTCCGGTGTGGCTGCTGGCCCGGCGGCTGCCCGGCCCCGACGGCGCCGGGGACCACTGGGTCCTCGTCACCCCCCTGACCGGCGCGCAGCCGCCCGCCGAGGACGACCCGCTGGGCGAGGCGGGCCTGGACCAGTCACCGTGCGCGATCGCCGTGTACGACGAGAGGCTGCGGCTGCGCCGGATGAACGGCGCCATGGCCGCGCTCTGCGGGCTGCCCGAGGACCGGACGCGGGGGCTGCACATCACGGACATGGTCGGCGAGCCGGAAAGCGAGGATCTGGCCCCGAGCATGCGCGAGGTGCTGGGGCACGGCCGGCCGCTGGACGTGCAGACCTTCATGCGGGTAGGCGGCGACCAGCGGGCGCACGCCTGGCTCGTGCGGATGACCCCGGTGCGGGACCGGCCCGGCCGGGTGCGCGGGGTGTGCCTGGCCCTGCACGACATCAGCGAGAACCACCGGGCCCGGCAGCGCCTGCAACTGGTGAACGAGGCGAGCGTGCGCATCGGCACCACCCTCGACGTGACCCGCACGGCGCAGGAGCTGGCCGGCATGTGCGTGCCGGCGCTGGCCGACTTCGTCACCGTCGACCTGCTGGACCCCGAGGAGTACGGCGGGGAGCCCCCGGCCCGTGTCACCACGCCGGTCACCCTGCGCCGCGCCGCCCATCTGTCGGTCCTGGACGGGGTGCCGGAGGCGGTGGTGAAGCCGGGGCAGAACGAGCGCTACCCGGCCGGTTCCCCGCAGGCGGACGCGCTGACCGAGGGGCGGACGATCATCGCCTCGATGGCCGCGGGCGACATGAGCCCCTGGCTGGACTGGAACAGCGCCCGCGCCCGGCAGGTGCGCGTCTTCGGCATCCACTCCACGATGGCCGTCCCGGTGCGCGCCCGCGGGCTCACCCTCGGGGTCGCGGTGTTCACCCGGCACCGGCGCCCGGAGGGCTTCGCCCCGGACGACCGGCTGCTGGCGGAGGAGATCACCACCCGGGCCGCGGTCTGCATCGACAACGCCCGGCGCTACTCGCGCGAGCGCGAGACCGCCCTGGCCCTGCAACGCAGCCTGCTGCCCCGCACCCTGCCGCGCACGGCCGCCCTGGAGGCCTCCTCCCGGTACCTGCCGGCGGCCCGGGCCGGGGTGGGGGGCGACTGGTTCGACGTGATCCCGCTGTCCGGGCTGCGGGTCGCCATGGTCGTCGGGGACGTGGTCGGGCACGGCATCCAGGCCTCGGCCACCATGGGCCGGCTGCGCACCGCCGTGCGCACCCTCGCCGACATCGACCTGGCCCCGGACGAACTGCTCACCCATCTGGACGACCTGGTGGTGCGGCTGGCGGAGGAGGCCGGCGACGGCAGCACCGGCGAGGTCGGGGCGACCTGTCTGTACGCGGTGTACGACCCGGTCTCGCGCTGCTGCACGCTGGCCCGGGCCGGGCATCCGCCGCCCGTGCTGCTGCCGCCGGGCGGGCGGCCGCACCAGCTGGACGTGCCCGCGGGTCCGCCGCTGGGCCTGGGCGGGCTGCCCTTCGAGTCCACCGAGGTGGAGCTGGCGGAGGGCACCGTGCTCGCCCTGTACACGGACGGTCTGGTGAAGTCCCGGGAGCGGGACGGGGACGCCGGGCGCGGCATGCTGTACCAGGCCCTTGAGGCGTACGCCGGTTCGCTGGACGCCTCCTGCGACCGCATCCTGCACTCCCTGCTGCCGTCCGGCGGTGTCGCCGACGACGTGGCGCTGCTGCTCGCCCGCACCCAGGGCCTGCCCGCCTCCCAGGTGGCGACCTGGGACATCCCGGCTGACCCGGCGCTGGTGGCGCCGATCCGCAAGCAGGCGGTGGAGCAACTGGACAGCTGGGGGCTGAGCGAGGCCGCGTTCACGGCGGAGCTGGTGGTCAGCGAGCTGGTCACCAACGCCATCCGCTACGGCGCCCATCCGATCCGGCTGCGGCTGATCCATGACGCGGCCACCCTGATCTGCGAGGTCTCCGACACCAACCCCACCGCCCCGCACCTGCGCCGGGCCAAGACCTTCGACGAGGGCGGCCGGGGGCTGCTGCTGGTCGCCCAGCTCACCCAGCGCTGGGGCAGCCGGCACGGCGGGCAGGGCAAGACGATCTGGGCGGAGCTGCCGCTGTACGAGGAGGAGGACCGGTAGCCCGGGCGGCCACAGCGCTAGAGACCGGTGAGCCAGGGCCGCACCTGCCGGCGGGCCTCGTGCAGGCGGGACTTGAGGGTGCCGAGCGGGATGCCGGCGCGCTCGGCGGCCTCGGCGTAGTCCAGCTGGCAGATGTCCCGGTACACCAAAGGCGCCACCAGGTGCGGGTGTTCGCGCTCCAGCCGGTCCAGGGCCTCCAGCAGGTCCACCCGCGAACCGGCGATGACGCTGGTGGTGCGCGGGTCGACGGCGTGCGCCGGCTCGATGGCGGCGGGCTGCTCGGCGGCCCGCCGCTTCAGCTCGCGGTACTTCTGCCGGCAGCAGTTGGCGACGACGGTGTACAGCCAGGTGCCGAAGCGGCTGCGGCCCTCGAAGGTGCCGATGCGGCGGGCCACTTGGAGCAGCACGTCCTGGGCGGCCTCCTCGGCGTCCTCCCGGCACGGCAGGAAGCGCCCGCAGCGGCGCAGCACCTCGGGCCGCAGCTCGGCCAGCAGCCGGTCCAGGGCCGCCGTGTCCCCGGCGGCGGCACACCGGGCGAGATCCTCCACCGGCGCCTCGTCCTGCACGTCGGGCCCTCCTTCGGTCGATCTCAGGGCAGGCATGATAGTCGCATGCACTCGCTGGAGCGGATCGGCCGCTACCGCCTCGAACGGCCGCTGGGCACCGGTGCGTTCGCCACCGTGTGGCTCGCCCACGACCCGGAGCTGCAGGCCCCGGTGGCGGTGAAGGTCCTCGCCGAGAACTGGTCGCACCGGCTGGACGTCAGGGACCGCTTCCTGTCCGAGGCACGGCTGCTGCGCCGGGCCGGCTCCAGCCGGGTGGTGCAGGTCTACGACATCGGGGAACTCCCGGACGGCAGACCGTACTTCGTGATGGAGTACGCCGACGGCGGCACCGTCGCAGAGCTGCTGGCGAACGGTCCGCTGCCGGTGCCCGACGCGCTGGCGCTGACGGCGGAGGCCGCGCGGGCCGCCGCCGCGCTGCACGAGGCGGGGATCGTGCACCGCGACATCAAGCCGACCAACCTGCTGCTGCACACCGCCCCGGACGGCACCCGGCGGGTGCTGCTGGCCGATCTGGGGCTGGCCAAGAGCCTCGCGCAGGCCTCGGTGCTGACGCTCGCGGCGGGCTCGGCGGGGTACCGGCCGCCGGAACAGGCCGAGCCCGGCGAGGGCATCGACGAGCGGGCCGACGTCTACGCCCTGGGCGCGGTCGGCTACGAACTGATCACCGGGAGCGTGCCGGGACCGCCGGGGAAGGTGGTGCCGCCGGGGCGGCTGCGGCCGGACCTCGGGGACGGCGTGGCGCGGGCGCTGCTGCGCGCGCTGGAGCCGGACCGCACGCGGCGCTGGCCGGCCGCGCGGGAGTTCGCGGCCGAGCTGGACCGGCTGGCGGCGGGGCCCCGGAGGCCCGCGCGGCGGCTCGACCGGGTCCGCGGCCGGCTCGGCGCGGTGACGCTGTCGCTCGCCGCGCTCGCCGCGGCCGCGGTGACGGCGGTCGCGGTCACCGCCGTCCTGCACCGTGGCGGCGCGGCTGAGCAGGCCCGGGTGGCGGACGCGCACGGGCGGGTGAGCGTGCGGGTGCCGGCCGGCTGGGACCGCCGGCTGCGCGACTCGGGCTGGGACCCGCACGCCCTGGGCCTCGGCGCGGGCCGGGAACCGGGCCTGGTGGTGGCCGACGACCTCGCCCACTGGTCCGAACTGGACGCGCCGGTGAACGGGGTGTTCGTCGGGCTCAGCGAACACGGCGACGTCACCGCCCGGGTGAAGGCGCTCACCCATCCCGGCTGCCACCACTCCAGCAGCCGCGCCTTCGCCGACGCCGGCTGGCACGGCCTGGTGCGGGCCTGGAGCGGCTGCCCGGACGGCGGGTCGATCACCGAGTCGGCGCTGGTCCCGGCCGGTGGTGCCGACCAGCCCCAGGTGTACGTGCAGCTACGCCAGCGGGGTGACGAGGACGCCACCGATGGCGTACTGCGTTCGCTGCGGATGGGGTGAGGAGTCGGCCGGGCGCCGAAGCGGGGAAAAGAACCCCTGTGTTCCGAACTTTTCCCACGGTCCGTGCATCGGAGTGGGGTGACGGCGCACTCGGCACCGTAGGCACGCGTCCACACGCGTGCCCCGACCCTCCAGGAGTGTTGAGCGACATGGTGTACACCCCTCGGTCCGCGCGGCGCGGGGCCCTGCTCGCGGGCTCGATGGCCGTGCTGGGCCTGCTGACCGCCTGCGGCAACGGACAGACCGTGCACAGCGATCCGCCCGTGACGGCCTCCGGTACGGCCGCACCCGCGACCGACGCCTCGACGCCGCCGGCGTCCGGCACTCCGGCCGCGCCCTCCGCCGGGTCCGCCACGCCCACCGGAGCCGCCTCGACGGCGGTGTCCCGGGCGACCGGGACGTCGGGCGGCACGGGAACGACCGCGGCGACGAGCACCCGCTGCCACACCTCCGAACTGCGCGCCTCGGTGGGCCGCAACGATCCCGGCGCCGGGCAGGAGAACTTCCCCCTGGTCCTCACCAACGCCTCCCACCGCACCTGCACCGTACGCGGCTTCCCGGGCGCGGCCTTCGTCAGCGCGGGCGGCGCCCAGCTCGGCCCCGACCCCCGGCGCGAGTCGGGCTCCCCGACGACGGTCACCCTGCGGCCGGGACAGAGCGCCTGGGCCGGGCTGACCTACTCCAACCCGGAGGTCAGCGGCGCCAGGACGGCGAGGCCGGCCGCGCTGCTGATCACCCCGCCGGACGAGCGGGACCATCTGAAGGTGGCGTGGACGGGCGGCGCGGTGCCCGTCTCCGGTAACTCCTCGTCCGTCTTCCTGACCGTCTTCGGCCCCGGCACGGCGCCCTGACCGGCCCGTGCCGACGGCGCGGGCACCGGGGGCGTCTGTTTTCATGGGCGGGAATGCCTGATCGATTCCGGAAGGACCCGCCCTGAACAGCCCGCTCGCCGAAGCACTCTCCGCCGTACTGCTCCTCGCGGTACTCGCGTTCGCCGTCGTACGGCCCTTCGGATGGCCGGAGGCGGTCATGGCCGTCCCGGCCGCCGGGATCGCGATCGCCACCGGCGCCATCTCCCTCGACCACGCCCGGGCCGAGGCCGAGCGGCTGGGGCCGGTGGTCGGTTTCCTCGCGGCGGTCCTGGTGCTCGCCCATTTCTGCGACGTGGAGGGGCTGTTCCGGGCGTGCGGGGCGTGGATGGCCCGGTGGGCGGCGGGCCGTCCGGTGCGGCTGCTGACGGCGGTCTTCGCGCTCGCCTCCGTGATCACCGCCGTGCTCAGCCTGGACGCCACGATCGTGCTGCTCACCCCGGTGGTGTTCGCCACCGCCGCGCGCACCGGCGTACGCCCCAAGCCGCATGTGTACGCCTGCACGCATCTGTCGAACACGGCGTCACTGCTGCTTCCGGTGTCCAATCTGACGAACCTGCTGGCGTTCGCGGCGAGCGGGCTGAGCTTCACCCGGTTCGCGGCGCTGATGGCGCTGCCGTGGCTCGCCGCGATCGGCACCGAGTACCTGGTGTTCCGGCGGTTCTTCGCCGGCGACCTCGCGACGGCGGCGCCGGCGGCACCGGACACCGGCGAACAGCCCCCCTTCCCCCGGTTCGCGCTGGCCACCGTGGCCTGCACACTGGCCGGGTTCGTGGTGGCCTCGCTGTTCGGCGTCGAGCCCGCCTGGGTGGCGGCGGCCGGGGCGCTGGTGCTCGCCGGGCGGGCGCTGCTGCGGGGCCTGGCGACCCCGCTGAGCGTGGTGCGGGCGGCGGCCCCGGCGTTCCTGGCGTTCGTGCTGGCGCTGGGCATCGTGGTCCGGGCGGTGGTCGACAACGGGCTCGCCGATGTGCTCGGGCGGGTGGTGCCGGGCGGCACCGGGCTGCCCGCGCTGCTGGGGACCGCCGCGCTGGCCGCCGTACTGGCGAACATCGTCAACAACCTGCCCGCGGTGCTGGTCCTGCTGCCGCTGGCGGCGCCGGCCGGCCCCGGCGCGGTGCTCGCGGTGCTGCTCGGGGTGAACATCGGCCCGAACCTGACCTATGCCGGGTCACTGGCCACGCTGCTGTGGCGGCGGATCGTGCACCAGCACGAGCACGACGTGAACCTCGGGGAGTTCACCCGGCTGGGGCTGCTCGCCGTGCCGTCGTCCCTCGCCGTCGCGGTGGTGGCACTGTGGGGGTCGCTGCACGTCTTCTGAGGGAGGCCGACCGTATGCGTGTGATCGTCTGGCTGGTCGAGGGCACCTGGCCCGCCTGTGTGGACGCCGTGCGCAGCCACGCGCCGGAGGGCGCCGAGGTGGTGCTGCTGCACGTCAGCGGGCCGGATGTGCCCGGGGTGGCGCACGGCGCGTTCGCCGGACTGCTGGGCCGGGGGCACCCGGAGCGCGATCCGGGTGCCCTGCTGGAGCGGCTGGGCGGCACGTCGGCGGCCGAACTGCTCGCGGCCGCGGCCGAGCGGCTGGGCCGGCCCTGCGCGCGCGAGGAGCGCTCGGGCCGGGTCGAGCGGGAGGTGGTGGCCGCCGCCGAGGGGGCGGACCTGCTGGTGCTGGCGCGGGACGGGGACCGGTCCCGGCTGGGCCCGCGCAGTCTCGGCCCGGCGGTCCGGTTCGCCGTCGACCACGCCCCCTGCCCGGTCCTCCTGGTC
>NZ_VOGW01000041.1:16799-46908 GCF_007896895.1 Streptomyces misionensis
GCCCGGAGCGCGGCCGGCTCAGTGGCCGCTGACGGCGTGCGGCGCGTAGGGCCGCTCCAGCTCCTCGATCTCCTTGTCGGACAGGGTGAGTTCGACGGCCGCGACCGCGTCCTCGAGATGCCGCGGCTTGCCGGCGCCGACGATCGGCGCGGTCACGGTGGACTGGTGCAGCAGCCAGGCCAGCGCCACCTGAGCGCGCGGCACGCCCCGTTCGTCCGCGATCCGGGTGACCGCCTCCACGATCGCGCGGTCGCTGTCCTGGTACAGCCTCCCGCCGAAGGCGTCGTGTTCGCTGCGGTCGGTGACGGTGCCCCAGTCACGGGTGAGCCGGCCCCGGGCGAGCGGGCTCCACGGCAGCACTCCGACGCCCTGGTCCGCGCAGAGCGGCAGCATCTCCCGCTCCTCCTCGCGGTAGAGCAGGTTGTAGTGGTTCTGCATGGAGACGAACTTCGTCCAGCCGTGCCGCTCGGCCGTGTACTGCGCCTTGGAGAACTCCCACGCGTACATCGAGCTGGCGCCGATGTAGCGGGCCTTGCCCGCCTTGACCACGTCGTGCAGCGCCTCCATCGTCTCCTCGATCGGCGTCTCGTGGTCGTAGCGGTGGATCTGGTAGAGGTCGACGTAGTCGGTGCCGAGGCGGCGCAGGCTGTGGTCGATCTCGGTCATGATCGCCTTGCGGGACAGCCCGCCGCCGTTGGGACCCGGCCGCATCCGGCCGTGCACCTTGGTGGCCAGCACGATCTCGTCGCGGTGCGCGAAGTCCTTGAGGGCCTTGCCGACGATCTCCTCGCTGGTGCCGTCCGAGTAGACGTTGGCGGTGTCGAAGAAGTTGATCCCCGCGTCCAGCGCCTGCCGGATCAGCGGACGGGAGGCCTCCTCGTCCAGGGTCCACTCGTGGTTGCCGCGGTCCGGCAGTCCGTAGGTCATGCAGCCCAGACAGACGCGCGAGACGTCCAGGCCCGTCGAACCGAGCTTCACATACTGCATCGTTGCTGCTCCTGCCTTCGGGACGGGTGATCACCCCCGAGCCTACGACGTGGCCCGGCACCGGCTTGACGGCCTCGGGACGCAGACGCTTTGATCCTGACACGTGCCGCGCCGCCCGGCGTGGGCAGGAAGGAGCGGACGTGCCCCTTTGGGGTGTCTTTCGCGCCACCGGTCCGGCCAGGACCACCGGCGCCCTGTCACTGGCCCTCGGTATCGCCGTCTCGGCGCTGGCGGGCTGCGCCGCGTCCGGCGAGGCCGGCTCCGCGAAGCCGGCCGCCGTCCGGCTGCCGCCCCGGCACGCCGGGTTCGACTACCAGATCGGCGGTGCCTATCCCCCGCCGGCCGGAGTGCGGATCGTCAGCCGCGACCGGTCCGACGCGCCCGCGCCCGGCCTGTACAACATCTGCTACGTCAACGCCTTCCAGGCCCAGCCCGACGAGCGCGGCGCCTGGCCGCGCGACCTGCTGCTGCGCGACGCGCACGGCGGGGTCGTCATCGACCGGGACTGGAACGAGGCGCTGCTGGACATCGGCACCCCGGCCAAGCGCGAACGGGTGGCGCGACGGGTGAACCGCTGGATCGACGGCTGCGCGCGCAAGGGCTTCGACGCGGTGGAGCCGGACAACTACGACAGCTACACCCGCTCCCGCGGACTGCTCGACGCGTCCGACGCGACGGCCTTCATGGCCCTGCTCTCCCGTCACGCGCACGCCCGGCACCTGGCCATCGCCCAGAAGAACACCGCCGAACTGGCCGGACAGCGGCGCCGGGCCGGACTGGACTTCGCGGTGGCGGAGGAGTGCGGCCAGTACGGCGAGTGCGGGGTGTACGCGAAGGCGTTCGCGGACCGGGTGGTGGACATCGAGTACACCGCCGGGGGCCTGCGCAAGGCCCTCGCGGCCTGGGGCGACCGGCTGAGCATCGTCCGCCGCGACCGCGACGTCACCACGCCGGGCAGCACGGGCTACGTCCGCGCGACGCGCTGAGGAACGCGGAACCGGACAGGCACAGGCGGGGTGCCTCCCCGCGGTCCACCCCCGGCCGCAGCCCCCGGCGGCCGCGCGGTACAAGGGTCGCCGTGTCCCGTCCCGGGTTTCGCGGGGCGGGGCTTCGGTCACCCGGCTGGTTTCCGGCCGTCGGGCGGCGTCGGCACCGAGCGAAGGGGTTCGACCATGGGACAGGACGGGACGGCGGGCTCGGCCGTGGTGACGGGGGCCTCGTCCGGAATCGGCGCCGAGTACGCCGTCCGGCTGGCGCGGCGCGGCTGGAACCTGGTGCTGGTGGCCCGGCGCGCCGAGCGGCTCGAGTCCTTGACGCGGCGGCTGCGAACGGAGACCGGGGCGGCGGTGGAGCCGGTGGTGGCCGATCTCGCGCGGTCCTCGGACCTCGCCCGGGTCGCCGAGCGGGTCGCCGCGGACGACGTGGCGCTCCTGGTGAACAACGCCGGGATCAACGGCTACGGGCCCTTCGCCGAGGTCGACCCCGCCCTGCTCACCAAGGTGATCGACGTGAACGTCGTGGCGCCGACGGTGCTGACCCGCGCCGCCGTCCCCGGCATGGTGGCGCGGGGCCGCGGCGCCGTCGTCAACGTCGCCTCCCTGCTGGCGTTCGCCGGCGCCCTGCCGCCCGGCCCCCTCCCCCAGCGGGCCGTGTACGGGGGCACCAAGGGGTACATGGTGACGTTCACCAGGACCCTCGCCGCCGAACTGGCCGGAACCCCGGTGGGCGTTCAGGTCGTCTGCCCCGGGCTCACCGCCACCGAGTTCCACCTGGGCACGGGTGCGGCGCCCGTCGAGGGGGAGGCCCGGGTCCACGCCGAGGGCGGCATGGCCCCGGCCGACGTCGTCACCGCCTCCCTCGCCGCCCTGGAGACCGGGGAGGTGGTCTGCGTGCCCGGTCTGTCCGAGCCCGCGGCCGTGGCCCGGCTGGCCGAGGCGGAACTGGCCGTGCGCGACGGCTCCGGCACCGCCCTGGCCCCTCGTTACCGTGCCGCGGAGCGCGCACACGACTGAGCCGAACCGGTGCCGCCGCCGGCAATCCGGCCTTCGGGGCCTCTGTGTTGCTGCCGCCAGGTGACCCTCCGGCGTGGGAGGCGGCCGGCGGTCCCCCCGCCGGACGATCCTCGACCGCAGGCGACCGGCGTCCGGCCGGTCGCGGCCGTCCGGGAGGAACGCGGTGCCGACCCATCCGACCACGCTGAAGGCCCTGGCCGGGGCGGCGCTGCTGCCCCTGGCCCTCGTCACCCCCGCCTGGGGCGGGCCCGCCACCGCGGCGGCCCCGAAGGCCGGGCAGCCGGCCACCCTCTGCGCCGTCGCCGGCACCCTGCGCGGCGACCACGGCCGGCACGCCGTGGTCTCGCTGTGCGCGGGCAGCGGGACCCCGCGGTTCTCCGTCTCCGCCCCCGCCTCCTGCGGCCGGGCGGGCACCCGCGTCCGCTACAACTGCCGCAGCGAGGGCACCTGGACGGCCGCCCGCTCGGGGAAGACCCTGGCCGCCGGCACGCTGTCCGGCTCGGTCGTCTATCCGGGGCCCGGCACGTACGACATCACGGCCACCGTGCGGGTGCGGTCCGCGCCCGCCGGGGTCGATCTCACGGGCACGGTGCGGGCCACCCTGACCCTGACCGATCCCAGGGCGGAGCCCACTCACGCCATCACCGTCGACCGGGCGGCGCTCGCCCGCAACGCCACCACCACGCTGACCTACACCGTCCGCCGGGACAGCGAGGAGGGCGACGGCAGCGGACGGTTCGGGCTGATCGGCGAGGCGGGCACCGGCGTACGGATCGCCACCTCCGACGCCCGCTGCGTCAACCCGCTGGTCGGCGCGTACCCGGCGAAGACCCGGCTGCCCTCCTCCCTGGACTGCGCGCTGACCGAATTGCAGCCCGGCCACCCGGAGCGGGTGACGGTCCGCGTCACCGTCGGCGGCACCTGCTCCACGGTGGTGTCCAAGCTCGGCTACTGGATGCCGAACGGCCAGGACCTGGAGACCGGCGGCATGCTGGAGGGACCGAAGGTGACCTGTGTCTAGGAGCGGGTGCCGGAGGAGGACAGCGGCGCGAGGATGACTCAGGAGGCGGACGGTTCGATCTCCCCCGCGAAGACGATGACCTGGTCGATGAGGCTCCGCCGCAGGTGGACGACGTCCGTTCCGGCCAGGCGGGGGCCGCCGTCCGGCGTGGTGAAGACCCACTGGTACCGGGCCCACTCGTCCGGCATGTCCACCGCCGAGCAGCGGACCATCGTGCCGGTCCCCGCCGGGTGGCGCCGGATGTCCAGCACGAACCGCTCGACCGCCTCGATTCCCTCGCTGCGACCCAACGGCCCCCAGAAGACCACGTCCGAGGTCAGGGCCTGGGAGAGCAGGGCGGTCACATAGCTGTCGTCCGAGGCGTTGAACGCGGAGATGAACGTGTCGATCGCGGAGCGTGCAATCTCTTCCTGCATGCCCCAGTAATACCAGCCGTTTCGCGTGCGCCCGGCCCGCGAGCCGCCTTCCGATCGCGGTCGACCGTTCCGGGACAGCACACCTAGGACCGCTCCAGCAGGTCCAGAGCCACGGTCCAGGCGAACTCCGGGCGGCTGCCGTCCGGCCCCGGCTCACCGGAGTACGGGTCCCCGAAGCGGACGCCCATCCCGCGCAGCCGCGCCAGGCTGTCCCGGTAGGCGGGGTGGGCGGCCAGCGCCCCGGCGACGCAGGGCAGCACGGCGATGGGCACGCCGAGTCCCGCGGCCTCGCACAGGGTGCCGAGGGCGAGGGTGTCGGCGATGCCCGCCGCCCACTTGTTGACGGTGTTGAAGGTGGCCGGCGCCACCACCACGGCGTCCGGCGGCGGAAACGGGCGCGGGTCGGCCGGTGAGCGCCACGCCGACCGTACGATGCGGCCGGTCTGCGCCTCCACCGCCGCGATGTCGAAGAACCCGCCCGTCGCCACCGGTGTGGCGATCACGCCGACCTCCCAGTCCCGCTCCTGCGCGGCCGTGATCAGCTTGCTGACGCCCGCGGCGATCCCGGCCGCGCAGACGACGACGTACAGGAAGGGCCTCTCGCGTGTTCCGGCATGTTCGGTCACCCGGGAAGCGTATCGAGCGACGGCCGTCCGCGGGGTGCCGCAGGCACCTGGCGGCCGGTCCCCCTTTGCGGGCGCGGGGCCGGCCCCCTCGCCGGTGCGGACGCCCCCGCCCCGCCGTCCGGGGTGGCGGGGGCGTCCGGCCCGTCAGTTCGCCTGGGTCCGTGCCGGTGCGGAGTCCGTCACGGTGATCGCGCCCACCGGGCACGCACGGGCGGCCTCGCGGACCAGGGGATCGCCCGCTCCGTCCTCGCGGCCGGGGAGCAGCATGCTGAAGCCGTCGTCGTCCTGGGTGAACACGCCCGGCGCGGTCAGCGCGCACTGCCCCGCGCCGATACAGATGTCCTTGTCGATCTCGATGTGCATGAGCTGAGCCTCTTACCAGGTCACGGGGAGTTCCAGCATCCCTTGGATGGTGTCGCCGGGTTTGAACGGGATGGTGTCGGCGGGTACGGCCAGCCGCAGGCCGGGCAGCCGGGTGAGCAGGGTGCCGAGGGCGATCTCCAGCTCCGCCCGGGCCAGGTTCTGGCCCAGGCACTGGTGGATGCCGAAGCCGAACGCCACGTGGTGGCGGGCGGGGCGGTGGAAGTCGAGGACGTCCGGGTCCTCGTACCGGCCCGGGTCCCGGTTGATCACCGAGGTGGAGAAGAAGACGCCGTCGCCGGCCCGGATGGTGGTGCCGTCGAACTCGATGTCCTCCAGCGCCACCCGCGCCAGCCCGTCGGCGATGGACAGCATCCGCATCAGCTCCTCGACCGCTGCGGGCAGCAGCGTCGGGTCGGCGCGCAGTTCGGCCAGCCGAGCGGGGTTCTCCAGGAGGGTGTAGGTGCCGAGGGAGATCATGTTGGCGGTGGTCTCGTGGCCCGCGACCAGCAGGATCACCGCGAGCAGCACGACCTCGGCACGATCCAGCGTGCCCTGGGCCAGCTGCTGGTGGACCAGCTCGTCGAGGACGCCGTCGCCCGGTTCGGACTCCCGCTGCTTGGCGTCGATCAGCCCGCCGAGGTACTCCTCCAGGCGGGCGCGGGCGGCCCGGGTGTCCTCGGCGGTCGGACCGCGCAGCAGCCGCCGGGACTGCTCCTCGAAGAACTCGTGGTCGGCGTAGGGCACGCCGAGCAGGTCGCAGATCACCATCGACGGTACGGGCAGCGCGAACGCGGAGACCAGCTCGGCGGGCGGCCCCTTCTCGATCATCGTGTCCAGCAGCCCGTCCACGATCCGCTGGATGGCGGGCCGCAGCCCGCTCGCGCGCTTGACGGTGAACGACGGGATCATCATCCGCCGCTGCCGCTGGTGCTCGGGGTCGTCCTGGCCGAGCAGGGCGACCCGGCGGTCGCGGATGCCCGCGAAGCGCGCCGTGGGCACCGGGAACTCGGGGCGTCGGCGGTCGCTGGACAGCCGGGGGTCGGCGAGCAGCGCGCGGGCGGCGGCGTGCCCGGTGACCAGCCAGACCTCGCGCCCGTCGTACAGGGTGACGCGGGCCAGGGGACGCTGTTCGCGCAGGGGGGCGTAGCCGGTGGGCGGGTGGTAGGGACAGGTGCGGTCCTGGGGGAAGGCGACGGGGTCGGCCGGGGTCGCCGGTCCGGTGATGTCCGTCAGTTCCGTCATGGAAAGACCTCGCAGACGAAGAAGTGCCTCGTGCCGATCTTCATTAGATGCCTCAGGCACCTATGAAGCGACGGCAAGTTCGGCCACTTCAATGTTCTCCCCGATCTGTCTGATCCGCGAAGGTGCGGGGAACCGGATCCGGCCATTCGGCGGGCCGCGCGGCGGCGGGACGGCTCAGGGCAGCCGGATGCCCCCGGCGGGCGGGGCGAAGGCGCGGGCGACGGCGAGGCTGTCCTCGTAGACGTGGTGGCGTACGACGAGGCCGTCGCGGACCGTCAGATGGAGCGCGAACCGGGCGGCGTAGGACCGGCCGGTCGGTGCGGCGGTCTGCCGCAGCACACCGAGCAGGACCGCGTCCTCGCCGTCGAACAGGATGCGCTCGACCGTGGTGGCCGCCTTCTCGGGGACGTGGTGGGCGGCCAGCTCCCGGTAGTGGGCGGCCGCGTCGGCGCGGGTGGCCCGGTGCCGGATCCACGGGGTGTCCGGGCGGCCGTGCTCGTCCTCGGGCCAGTCCAGCCGCCAGTCGCAGTCGTCGGCGTACAGCTCGGCGATCCGGTCCGGCTCCCCCTCGTCGATCCTGGCGAGGAGTTCGTGGACGGTGGCGCGGGTGTCGCGGGCGTGGCCGGTCGGCAAGGCGGGTGCTCCGGGGAAAGGGCGGTCACGGCGACACCACTGTGCCGGGAGCGGGCGGGTGACGCGATCATCCGGCGGGTAGTGATCTTGTTCGAGTTGTCATCCCGCCCGGCGTGGGGGCGTCGCCGGCGGGGAAGCACGGTACGGATGATTCACCCGGCGTCCGGTGTTGAAGCCGGGTGACGGACCAGCCGTTGGAGCGACGAAGGGGATTGATCCATGCCTCTCGAGGGTGAGTACGAGCCCAGCCCTGAGCAGTGGGTGCGCGAGCAGGTCGAGTTGTACGAGAGTTCGGGCGGTACGGAGGGAACCACGCTGCGCGACACCGGGCTGCCGGTGATCGTGCTGACCACCCGGGGCGCCAAGAGCGGGAAGATCCGCAAGACACCGCTGATGCGGGTGGAGCACGAGGGCGCGTACGCGGTGGTCGCCTCGCAGGGCGGCGCGCCGAAGCACCCGGTGTGGTACTTCAACCTCAAGGCCGATCCGCGGGCCGAGCTGCAGGACGGCCCGGTGCGGCAGGACATGCGGGCGCGCGAGGTCACCGGGGCGGAGAAGGCCCAGTGGTGGGAGCGGGCGGTGGCCGCGTTCCCGCCGTACGCCGACTACCAGCGCAAGACGGACCGGGAGATCCCGGTCTTCGTGCTGGAGCGGGTCGAGGAGAGCTGACCGGGGGCCGCGCCGCGGCCCGTTCCGGAGAATTCTCCGCCCGGCAGGTGTGAAGCCGCTTGTGGGCGGGCAGTCGTGCGATCAGGCCCCGCCGCGTTCCCCCGTCGCGGCGGGGCTCTGTCCTGTCCCGCCGGCCGGGCGGTCGGTGATGTCGAGGAAGATCTGGTCGGCGGCCGGGAACGTCGCGGCCAGGGAGCGCTTGATGCGGTCGGCGGCCTCCTCGACCCGTTCGCTGTCCAGGCCGGGCACGAGGTCGATCCGGGCGGCCACCAGGGTGGAGTCGAGGCCCAGCCGCATGGTGAACAGCGCCGCCACGCAGTCGATCTCCGGCTGCGCCCGCAGCAGCGCGTGGATCCGTCCGCTCAGCTCCGGGTCGGCTGCCTCGCCGATGAGCTGGTCGCGGGCCTCGCGGCCGAGCCGGTAGGCGACGTACACCAGCAGCGCGCCGATGGCGAGCGAGGCGGACGCCTCCCAGACGACCTGACCGGTCGCCAGGTGCGCGGCCATGCCGGCGATCGCCAGGGTCACACCGAGCACGGCCGTGCCGTCCTCGGCGACCACGGTGCGCAGCGCCGGGTCGCGCAGCGCGGCCCGGCCGCCGCCCCGGCGGCGCACCTGGTACAGGGCGCGCAGCAGCGAGGCGCCCTCGGCGAGCAGCGCCACGCCCAGCACGGTCAGACCCGCCACATAGCCGCCGGTCGTCTCCCGGGCGCCCTGGCGCAGGGCCTCGACGCCCTGGAAGAAGGAGAAGCAGCCGCCCATCACGAAGATCCCGACGGCGGCGAGCAGGGACCAGAAGAAGCGCTCCTTGCCGTAGCCGAAGGGGTGCCGGCGGTCGGCGGGGCGGCGGCTGCGGCGCAGGGCGGCCAGCAGGAACACCTCGTTGAACCCGTCGGCGACGGAGTGCGCGGCCTCCGACAGCAGCGCGGGCGAGCCGGAGAGGACACCGCCGACGGCCTTGGCGACGGCGATCAGCAGATTGGCGGCGAGGGCGACGAGGACGGTGATCCGGGTACGCCGGTCGGCGCGTGCGCCCTGTTGGTCTCGCGGTGATGGTTCGCTCACCTCGGCCGGTTGCCCCCGAAGCGGGCGGATCACACCGTGCGCTCGGCCGGAAACGGGGAAGTCGGTGCTTCGGGGGATCATCTCCCGCGGTGAGGAGGAGACATGGGCGGTGACGGCAATCGCGCCTACGGCCACAAGACGTTCAGCCGGTCGCGCAGCCACTTCCGGGACCGGATCACGGCGGACGGCTCGGACGGCTGGCCGGTGGCGGCGGGGCGCTACCGGCTGGTGGTGTCCCGGGCGTGTCCGTGGGCGAGCCGGGCGGTGATCTCCCGCCGGCTGCTGGGGCTGGAGGACGCGCTGTCGATGGCGGTGGCCGACCCGATCCAGGACGACCGCAGCTGGCGGTTCACCCTCGATCCGGACGGCCGGGACCCGGTCCTCGGCATCCGCTACCTGAGCGAGGCCTACGACCGCCGGGAGACCGGCTACCCGGGCGGGGTGAGCGTGCCCGCCGTGGTGGACGTGCCCAGCGGGCGGCTGGTGACCAACGACTACCAGCAGCTCACCCTGGACCTCGCCACCGAGTGGACGGCGCTGCACCGCGCGGGCGCCCCCGACCTGTACCCGGCGGACCGGCGCGACGAGATCGACGCGGTGATGGCCGAGGTGTACCGGGACGTCAACAATGGGGTGTACCGGGCCGGTTTCGCCACGCACCAGCAGGAGTACGAGGAGGCGTGCGAGGGTGTCTTCCGGCGGCTGGAACTGCTCGCCGAACGGCTGTCCGGACAGCGGTATCTGGTCGGGGACACCCTCACGGAAGCGGACATCCGGCTGTTCACCACGCTGGTCCGGTTCGACCCGGTGTACCACGGCCACTTCAAGTGCAACCGGTGGAAGCTGGCGGAGGATCCGGTGCTGTGGGCGTACGCGCGGGACCTGTTCCAGACGCCGGGGTTCGGTGACACGGTCGACTTCGACCACATCAAACGGCACTACTACCAGGTGCACACCGGCATCAATCCGACCGGCATCGTGCCGCTCGGCCCGGATCTCGCGGGCTGGCTGAGTCCGCACCACCGCGAGCAGCTGGGCGGCCGGCCGTTCGGCGACGGTACGCCCCCGGGGCCGGTGCCCCCGGGCGAACGAGTGGCCTCCCTGGGCCGGGCCGCATGAGGTTCTCTTGACAAGGAAGTAGTCAGCTATGTCCAAGTCGAAGAAGAAAAAGCTCCCCTTCGTCTACCAGCCGATCGGCTTCGCGCTCAGCTGGGTGAGCGGCGCGGTCGCCGGTCTCGCCTTCAAACAGGCGTGGAAGGCGATGCGTCACGAGGACGACGCGCCCACCGCCCTGGACCAGGAACGCGGCTGGGGCGAGATCCTGCTGGCCGCGGCGGTCCAGGGCGCGATCTTCGCGGTCGTGCGCACCGCCGTGGACCGCACCGGCGCGAAGGCCATCGCCCGGTCGACGGGGGTGTGGCCGGTGGCCGACGACAAGGACGGCAAGGAGGGCAAGGATTGAGCCCGCGGTCGGGGGCGGCCCCAGCTGCTCCTGGCCTCCCTGCCCCGGCCGGTCCCTGCCGGAGGCAGGGCGGGGTCAGTCGGTGAGGAGCCAGTCGCCCCCGCGCATCAGATCGCGTCCGGGCAGCTCGTTCGCTTCCCGCCAGGCCTGGATGCGGTCGGGGACGACACGGAAGTACAGATAGCGGGTGCTGAGGAGGCGGGGGTCGAAGCCGGTCTTGCCGGCGAAGACCTCGGCGTCCTCCTCGGGCAGGTCCTCGGGCGTGACCGCCTGGGCGCTGCCCTCCACGAGGACGACGTCCCGGGTCGGGCCGATGCCGAGCCGGGCGCGGCCGGTGGCGACCAGGTTGCGGCCGGTGGGGCTGTCGGCGGGGGTGGCGAACAGCAGCACCGCGCCGTCCCAGACGAACGACAGCGGCACCAGGTAGGGCGCGCCGCCGTCGGGTCCGGCCGTGGCCACCCAGGCGTCGACGTCGTGGTCCAGCCGGTGCAAGGTGTCCTTCTTGCGCTGCTCGGCGGTGCGGGCGGGCGGCGGGGTCATCGCGTTCGGCCTCCAGGAAGTGACGGGTGCCGTCCAGTGTGGCCGCCGGGGACACGTCGGCGCACGATATGGAGAAGCGCCGGTGCGTCGCCGCCGGGCGTCATTTGCAGCCGACCCGCGGCTTCAGCAGGGGCCATGCCTCCACACCGTGTGCGGTACGGACGTAGGCCGTGGCCCGGTCGGGGGTGAGCCAGAGCCGCCAGTCGTGGTAGCGGTACCCGGTGTCGTACGCGCCGGCGGGCAGGTCCCCCACCCGGCCCCGGTACGGCGCGGTGAGCAGGCCCGCGCCGGTGAGGACGCCCTCGGGGTCGCGGGCGTATTGCCGTCGGCCCATGTCCAGGAAGTGGGCGGATTCCCAGCCGCAGTGCTCCGGTCCCGGCGAACTCTCCAGCGTGGTCACCGCCACCCTCCTGCCGTCGCGGCCGGTCCAGATCTCGCGGCCGGTGGTGTCCGTGAAGCTCGCCGGGAGTTCGGCCGGATCGCAGGAGGCGCTGGTCTCGGGGCCCCAGCCGGGCCGGTCCGGCTGGTCCTTGGCCACCACGACGGCCGCCTTGGTACGGCCGCCGACGTCCAGGGAGTACAGCACCCGGTCGGCCGCACGGCGCTCCACGCGGTAACCGCGGTCGGGCAGTTCCGGCTGGAGCATGCGGAAGTAGAGCGCGAGCCCCTGCTCGGGGGTGGCGCCGCCGTCGGACTCGCTCCAGCCGTCGGGCCCGGTGCCGTCGAAGATACGGCCGTCGCACTCCAGCGCCCGCCCGGCCGCCCCGGAGACCGACAGCAGCTCTTCGGGGCCGCTGCCGTCGACGTTCTTGACGGGGACGTGGAGGGGTCCCCGGTACGGCGTCGCGGGCGGGGTGCCCCGTACCACCAGGTCCGCTCGGGGGCCGTCCTCGTGGCCGCAGCCGCTCACCAGTACGGCCGTCAGGCCCGCCAGCACCACCGTGACCAGTCCCGCGCGCATGCGCCCGCCCCCTTCACTCCCCGATCCGTACGGCTCTTGGACACCCGAGCGGCCCGGAAGGTTGTCGGACGAAACTCGGACCATGGTGCCGTTTCCCGAACGCGCGCGGCGAGGCAGGCTGGGAGACCATGAGCGACGTGAACACCATGCGAGCCATCGGCCAGGACGTCCTCGGCGGTCCCGAGGTGCTGAAGGAAGTACGCCTGGAGCGGCCCGAGCCGCGGCCGAACGAGGTACTGGTCCGGGTGCGGGCCGCCGGGGTCAACCCCACCGACTGGAAGCACCGGGCCACCGGCGGGTTCCTGGGCGAGCCGCCGTTCGTGCTCGGCTGGGACGTCTGCGGGGAGGTCGCCGCGACGGGGGTCGGCGTGGCCGCCTTCCGGCCCGGCGACGAGGTGTTCGGCATGCTGCCCTACCCCTTCGGGCACGGCTCGCACGCCGAGTACGTGATCGCCCCGGTCCGCGCCCTGTGGCACAAGCCGGCCTCGGTCGACCACACCCAGGCGGGTGCGCTGCCGCTCGTCTCGCTGACCGCCTGGCAGGCGCTGACGGAGCAGGCCGACCTGCGGCCGGGACAGCGGGTGCTGATCCACGCGGCGGCCGGCGGGGTCGGGCACGTGGCCGTGCAGATCGCCAAGGCACGCGGCGCGTACGTGATCGGCACGGCGAGCGCGGGCAAGCACGACTTCCTGCGGGAGATCGGCGTGGACGAGCCCGTCGACTACCGGTCCACCGATGTCACGGAGACGGTGCGGGACGTGGACGTGGTCCTGGACACCCTCGGCGGGGAGACGTCCCTGCGCTCGCTGCGGATGCTGCGGCCGGGCGGGGTCCTGGTCTCCATCCTGCCGGTGGGTTCCCGTGAGCTGTTCGACGAGGCCGAGCGGCTCGGGGTACGGGCGGTACGGATGCTGGTGGACGCCGACCGGGCCGGAATGCGGTCGGTCGCGGAGCTGGTGGAGTCCGGGAAGCTGCGGGCGACGGTCGCGGGGACGTACCCGCTGGCGGATGCCGCGAAGGCGCACGAACAGGGAGAGACCGGGCGCACCACGGGGAAGCTGGTGCTGCTGGTCGACTGAGCCGCCCCGGCGGGACACGCTTCAAACCGCAAGACATATGTCAATCGAACATGCTCAAATTCCTTCCATCGAGGGTAACTTGACGATCGATGACCGACGTCCGGGTGCGGGTGGGAGGTGATGCCGAGGTGCGACGGGAACCCGTGTCCCTCACCCGGCATCTGCGCGTGTACGCCTATCGTGCGCACACCGTCCTGGAGTTCCGGGGCGAGATCGACATCAGTGCGGCGGCGGAGATCCTCCCGGTCCTGGACCGGGTCACCGCCCGCCCCGGCGCGCGGGTCGTGGTCGATCTGCGGCTCGTGGAGTTCTTCGACTGTTCGGGGCTGCGCCTGCTCTACCGGGCGCGGGCCCGCCTCCAGGAGGGCGACGGACGGCTGCACCTGGTGTGCACCCATCCGCTGACCCTGCGCGTGCTGCGAGTGACGGGCCTGTCCCGGCTGCTGCCGCCGCACGCCACCCCGGACGCGGCCCTGGAGCAGGCCGGGGCCGCGTCCGGTTCACGGTGAGCCCGTGCTCAGCCCTCCTCGAACAGGGCGCTGACGGACTCGCCGTTGTGGATGCGCCGCACCGCCTCGCCGAGGGCCGGGGCGATGGAGAGCACGCGCAGCTTGTCGGTGTGCTCGTCGGCGGGAATCGGCACGGTGTTGGTGCAGACGATCTCCAGCACGTCGGGCTGCTCGCCAAGGCGCTTGAGGGCCCCGGAGGCGAACAGCCCGTGCGTGCACGCCACCCGGATCGAGCGGGGACCCAACTCCCTCAGCCGATCCAGGAGTTCGAGCACGGTGCTGCCCTTGGCGATCTCGTCGTCCAGCACGATGACGTCCCGCCCGGCGATCTCGCCGATGACGGAGCTGATGCTCACCCGGTCGTCCGCGTACCGCTGCTTGGCGCCGGCGGCCACCTGTGCGCCGATGCGCCGGGCGAAGGCGGCGGCCTCCTTGGCGTTGCCGAGGTCCGGGGAGACCACCGTGGTGCGCGACAGGTCGTACTGCCGGAAGTGGTCGGCCAGTTCGCGCAGCGCGTGCAGATGGTCCACGGGCACCGAGAAGAAGCCGTGCACCTGCGGGGAGTGCAGGGTCATGGCGAGGACCCGGCTCGCGCCGGCCGCCACCATGAGGTCGGCGACCAGCCGTCCGCCGATGGAGATGCGGGGGGCGTCCTTCTTGTCCGAGCGGGCGTAGGAGTAGTGCGGCATGACGACGGTGATCCGGGAGGCGGAGGCGCCCCGGGCCGCGTCGCACATCAGCAGCAGCTCCACCAGGTGTTCCTGCACCGGCTTGACCAGCGGCTGGATCAGGAAGACGTCCCGTTCCCGGCAGTTGGCCTGGAGCTGGACCTCCAGGCAGTCGTTGGCGAACCGGCTGATCCGCGTGGGGCTGAGCGGCACACCGAGGTGGGCGCAGACCTCCTCGGCCAGGTCGGGGTGGGCACTGCCGCTGAAGACGGCGATGTCGCGCACGATCTGCTCCTCGCATGATCATTCCGGGCTGCCGCCCTCATGCTACTGGCCGAGGCCGCGGTGGGGCCCGTGACCGGGGCGGGGCCCAGGGCGTTCGCCGCCCGCGGCACAGGCGGCCCGGTCAGCCGCCGAGCACACCGGGCAGGGCCAGCGCGGCCAGCAGCGAGGCACCGACCAGGAGCCAGGCGACGTAGTCGCCGACATGGCCGGACTGGAGGCGGCGCAGGGGCGTGGTCCAGGCCGGGGCGGCCGGGCGGCGCGGCCGGGTGACGGTGACGGCGGCGAGGGCCACGGCGAGGACGGCGGAGAGCAGGCCGAGCAACACGCCGTGCGCGGTCCAGGCGGCCGAGGCCCGGGCGCCGCCGGAGCCCGCCTCGTCGACCGAGCGGGCCACGAGGTCGCCGAAGCCCGGGACGGTGCCCACGGCGAGCGCGGCGGCCAGCAGCACGGCGGCGACGGTGGTCATGGTGTCCGGCACCCGGCCGACCAGCCCGGAGGTCTCGGGCTCCTCCTCCGAGCCGCTGGTCTCGTACGCGTCGGTGTCCTCGGGGGGCGGCCCGAGGCCGAAGAAGACACGGGCGGTCACCCGGAGCACCGCGGCCGCCGTGAGCGCGGAGACGGCCACGTACACCACGGTGAGCGGGCCGCCGACCGCCTCCTCGCTGACCGCCTTGCCCAGCCCGGTGCCGAACGGCGGCAGGCCCGCGAGGGCGAGACCGCCGACGGCGAACAGCACGGCGGTGGCCCGCAGCCGGCCCGCCCGGCCGTGCAACGCGTGCTCGTCCACGCTGCCGAACCGGTCCAGCAGGGCGCCCGCACAGGCGAACAGCGCGGCCTTCACCCCGGCGTGGCCGAGGATGTACAGGGCGGCCCCGTCGTCGCCCTCGGGGGTGAGCACGCCGACGGCGACGAGGAACAGGCCGGTGTGGGCGATGGTGGAGAAGGCGAGCAGCCGTTTGATGTGCCGCTGGTACCAGCACATGACGGCACCGGTGACGGCCGTGAGCACGCCGAGCGTCAGCAGGGCGCGGGTCAGGTCGGCGGCCGGGATGCCGCCGGGTCCGGCGAAGACGGTTCCGTAGACGCGCCAGACGCCGTACACACCGAGTTCGACCATCACACCGGACAGCAGCATGCAGACCGGGGTGGGGGCGACCGCGTGGGCGTCGGGGAGCCAGAAGTGGAAGGGCACGGTGGCCGCCTTCACCAGCAGCCCGGTGAACACCAGCACGAAGGCGGCGAGGACCAGGGCGTCCGGCCCGCCGTGCCCGGTGGCGCCGTCGAGGCCCCGGCCGATCTTCGTCATGGACAGCTCACCGGTGCGGGCGTACAGCAGGGCGATGCCCGCCAGCATGCCGTACGCGCCGAGCGAGTTGACGACGCCGAAGGTCAGCGCCCCCTGGACCGCCTTGGCCTCGTCGATGCGGTAGCCGGTCAGGGCGTAGGCCACCACGCTCATCAGCTCGAAGAAGACGAAGGCGTTGAACAGGTCCCCGGCGATGGCGAATCCGCACATGGCGCCCTGGAAGACCAGCATCAGCGCGGGGAACGAACCGGCGTGGCCGCGCGGCGGCTCGTCGAAGTAGCGCCAGGAGTAGGCGAGGGCCGAGAGGGCGAGCAGGGAGACGAGCGCCGCCATGCCGAGCGACGGGCCGTCCCCGATCACCTCGATGCCGACGCTCTCGCCGCCGACGGGCTCCCAGCCGCCGACCCATTCGACCATCGGCGGCGAGGAGCCCAGCAGCAGCACGAGGGAGAGCGCGGCCGTCACGGCGGCGGCGGCGATGCCGGTCAGCTCGGCGGCGGCGCGGGGCAGTCTGCGGCCCGCGGCGGCCAGCAGCGCGGCCCCGAGCAGCGGCACCGCGACGAGGAGCGGAAGCAGATGACGCATCAGCCGCGCAGCTCCCGCAGTTCGTCGGGGTCGACGGTGCCGTGCCGTTTGACGATCTGCAGGACCAGGGCGAGCAGCAGGGCGGTGACGGTGGCGCCGACGACGATGTCGGTGAGCGTGAGGGCCTGGACCACCGGGTCCACCACCGGCCGGGAGCCGGGCTTGATGTCCGAGAAGACGGGCGCGGTGCCGCCCGACCGGTAGCCGACCGCCAGCAGCAGGATGTACGTGGAGACCTGGCACACCGACAGACAGCCCACGGCGTGGATCAGATTGCGGCTGGTGGCGAGGCCGTAGGCGCCGGTCAGGAAGACGTAGGCGGCGACCAGGTACGGCAGGACCTGCGTCACGGTGCTCACCCTGCGCTCTCCTCCTCGATCTCGACGGCCTGGTCGAGGAAGTTGGCGAGCAGGACGACGACCGCGCTCGCCACCTCCATGCCGACGGCCGCGTTCAGCAGCGGGACGGTGCCGCCGGACGACAGCGTGTTGAACGTGCCGTACGGCAGCAGCGTGTTGGCGAGGAACGCGGTCCCGGCCAGGAGGGCGGCGAGGCCCAGCACCAGGTAGGCGCAGACGGCGAGGGCGTCGGTGGTCTCGAAGACGCCGAGCGGGCGGATGCGTTCGAGCGCGTGGTAGTCGGCGCCCAGGTACAGCAGGTGCAGGGCGGTCGCGGTGACCACCCCGCCCTGGAAGCCGCCGCCGGGGCTGAGCTGGCCGTGGGCGATGACGTACAGGCCGCAGACCAGGGCGACGGGCATCACGAGCAGCGCGTAGCGGCGTACCGGCAGGGCGACCCGCGCGGGTTCGGGGCGGGCCCGGTGTTCGTCGCGGGCCTGGCGCAGCAGCACCACGCAGCCGAGGACGGCGGCGAACAGGATGCTCGTCTCGCCGAGGGTGTCGTAGGCGCGCTGGTCGAAGTTGACGGAGGCGATGGTGTTGGCGGTGTGCCGGGTGAGGGAGGCGTGCACCGCGCGGGTGCCGTAGGGGTGGGCACGGCCGCCGAATCCGGGCAGGTCGAGGCAGGCGGCGGCCAGCAGGGCGGCGAGGCCGGCGCCGCCCAGGGCCAGCAGCCACAGCCGCAGCCGCCGGCTCACCGCGCACCGTCCCGGTCCCGGCCGCGGCGGCGGATCTTGCGGACCGACAGCATGACCAGCAGCGGGGTGAGGACGGCGCCCACCGCGAGCTGGGACAGGCCGACGTCGGGGGCCTGGAGCACGGTGAACAGCACGGCGAGCAGGACACCGAGGACGGAGAGCACCAGCGCCTGGCGGGCGGGGTCGCGCTGGGCCACGGCCGCGGTGGCCGCGCCGGCCACCAGCAGCAGGGCCACGAGGATCACGGCTTCGTCCATGCCACCGCTCCCGTCCCGGGCGCCGGATCAGCCACCGCGCACCCCCCGGAAGGCGCCCGACAGGGCCCGTGAGGCGATCAGGTTGCCGCCGACCAGCAGGGCGCCGATCACCAGCAGCTTCACCATGGCCCGGCCCGGGCCGGTGGCCGCGCACACGGCGGCCACGACCACGGCACCCATCGCGGCCACGGCGTAGGTCAGCCCCCAGGCGCTCGGCCGCTGTCCTTCCAGGTCCTCGTGGAGCAGCCGGGCGAAGACCAGGGTGCCGACCGGGCCGAGCAGGGCGAGCAGCAGGGCGAGGTCGACGTAGGAGGGGCGGCCGTACCCCTGGGCGAGCAGCAGCAGCGCCGGGCACAGGGCCGCGGTCGTGAGGTTCTGGGCGACGACGCGGCGGGCGGTCGGTCCGGTGGTCACGCCCCACAGGGCGGCCGCTCCTCCCCCGGCCAGTTCGACGGTGGCCGCCAGGACCCAGCCGTTCACCGCCAGCTCACCGCCCGCCGGCCGGCCCGCGCCAGCAGCGCGCCCGCGGCGGCGACGCTCGCGCCCACGATCCACTCCAGGGGGTAGACGCTGCTGATGAGCACCAGCCAGAGCAGGGTCAACGCGGCCCACCAGGCGAGGAGTTCCCCAACGACGAGAAGGACCGTACGAGGTGTCGTGCGCCGGTCCATCCGTCACCTCCTCGTCTCCGGTTCGCGGCGGTGTGTCCGCTTCGCCGCTCGTGCATCCAAGCACCGCCGGGCCCCTGGCGGGGCGGCGGCACGCGGGTCCGCGAGCGGAGTGCCCCGGGAGCGTGAACGGAAACCGCGGACACGGTCGGCCCTCTCAAGTGCGGGTCTGCACCGGCCTCTTGACGCCCCCTTATCTCACTCCTTAAATCAACCAGGAAATCTTCCCCCACGACCCCCACGATCGGAGCGCCATGGCCTCCCCCCGCCTGCTGCGCAGATGTCTGTTCGCGGCCCTGTCCGCCGCGCTGATCGGCTCGGCCGCCGCCGGCCCGGCGCACGCGCGACCCGCCGACCCGGCCGCCGCGCCCGCCGCGACCGTGACCGCCTTCTCCGACACCTTCGACGGGCCCGCGGGCTCGCCGGTCGACTCCTCGAAGTGGACGCTGGAGACGGGCGACAACGTCAACAACCACGAGCGGCAGTACTACACCTCCGGCACCGGCAACGCGGCCCTGGACGGGCAGGGCCATCTGGTCATCACGGCCCGCAAGGAGAACCCGGCCGGTTACCAGTGCTGGTACGGCAGTTGCCAGTACACCTCGGCCCGGCTGAACACCTCCGGGAAGTTCACCGCGCGGTACGGCCATGTCGAGGCCCGGATGAAGATCCCGCGCGGGCAGGGCATGTGGCCCGCGTTCTGGATGCTGGGCACCCCGGTGAACTGGCCGGACTCGGGTGAGATCGACGTGATGGAGAACGTCGGCTTCGAGCCCGGGACCGTGCACGGCACCATCCACGGCCCCGGCTACTCCGGCTCGGGCGGCATCGGCGCCGCCTACTCCCTGCCGAACGGGCAGGCCTTCGCGGACGGCTTCCACACCTTCGCCGTGGACTGGGCGCCCGACTCGATCACCTGGTCCGTGGACGGGAACGTCTACGAGCGGCGCACGCCCGCCGACCTCGGCGGCAAGACCTGGGTCTACAACGACCGGCCGTTCTTCCTGATCCTGAACCTGGCGGTCGGCGGCTACTGGCCCGGCGACCCGGACGCCGGCACCCCGTTCCCGGCGCAGCTGGTGGTGGACTCGGTGTCCGTCACGACCACCGACAGCGCGGCAGGGGTCCCGATCCGGGGACTGGCCGGCAAGTGCGTGGACGTGGCGGGCGCGAACTCCGCGAACGGCACCCCGGTCCAGCTCTACGACTGCAACGGCACCGCGGCCCAGTCCTGGACGGTCGGCTCGGACGGCACGATCCGGGCGCTCGGCAAGTGCCTGGACGTGACCGACCGGGGCACGGCGGACGGCTCCACGGTCCAGCTGTGGGACTGCACCGGCGGGGCCAACCAGAAGTGGACGGTCACCGGGGCGCACGACATCGTCAACCCACAGGCGAACAAGTGCCTGGACGTCACCGGGAACAACTCGGCCAACGGGACACGGCTGCAGATCTGGACCTGCACGGGCGGGGCCAACCAGAAGTGGACGGTCGGCTGAGCGGACGGCTCAGTGCAGCTTCCAGGTGTACTTGTCGCCACCGACCCAGCGGACCACGTCCGGGTCGTCGAGGTCGTGGATGGTGATGCCGTGAGCCGCGGCGGCCTCCAGGACGTCGGTGACGGTCCTCGCCTCGCCGATCACCTCCTTGTCGATCTCCACGACCCGGAAGGGCGGCTCGCCCGGCCTCCCCGGGCAGACGCCGAGCACCAGGACCCGTGGCTGGCAGATGTGGGGAGCTGCTTGTTCGGTCATGCAATTCAGGTTAGGACGGAACACCCGCCGACGGGTCGCCGCGCACCGGGCGCCGTCCGCGCTCACGGGCGGCGCCAGTCGTCGCTGGTCAGATGGGAGCCGGCCTGCGGTCCCATGCGGAGCATGCCGCCGTCGACGCTCCAGGAGGCGCCGGTGACGTAGGAGGCCTCCGGGCCCGCGAGGAAGGCGATCACGGCCGCCACCTCGCGGGCGTCGCCCGGCCGCCCGAGCGGCACCCCGGGGCGGCGCACGCCGTGGACGTCGGTGTCCTCCTGTCCGGTCATCGGGGTGGCGATCTCGCCCGGCGCGACCGCGTTCACCGTGATGCCGTGCTCGGCCAGCTCCAGGGCCATCACCTGGGTGAGCAGCCCGAGCCCGCCCTTGGCCGCGCAGTAGGGGGCGGAGCCCACCCGGGGCTGGTGCTCGTGCACGGAGGTGACGTTGACGATCCGGCCGCCGTCGCCCTGCCGGATCATGTGCCGGGCCGCCCGCTGCCCGCACAGGAACGGGCCGACGAGATCGACGTCGAGGACCCGGCGGACGTCCTCCAGGGTGAGGTCGAGGTAGGGCGTGCTGGTGCCCGTGCCGGCGTTGTTGACCAGCACGTCGAGCCGGCCGAGCGTGTCGCACAGCTCGTCCACGGTGTCGGCGGCCCCCGGCAGCCGGGTCAGGTCCAGCCGGGCGACGGCGGCGGTGCGGCCCTTCTCGCGGATCTCCCGCGCCGTCTCCTCGGCGCCCTGCTCGTCGGTGTGCCAGGTGATGCCGACGTCCAGGCCCGCCTCGGCCAGTCGTACGGCGGTGGCCCGGCCGATGCCGGAGTCCGCGCCGGTGACGATGGCCGTGCGGCGCCGGGCCGGGGATGCGGGCATGGTGTGTCTCCTTGGTGGTCGGCTCCCGGACGAGTCACCGCAGTACCCGGGGGCCGACCGGCAAAACGGGCGGGCGCGCGGGGTGCGGGGCGCTGAGGCAGCCTTGGCTGCATGGATCCCGTTGCCGCCCTGGAGCGGATCGCGTTTCTGCTGGAGCGGGCGCTGGCGCCGACCTATCGGGTGCGGGCCTTTCGCACGGCTGCCCGGGTGCTCGGCGCTCTCGGACCCGGGGAGGTGGCGGCGCGGGCGGCCGACGGCACGCTGGAGGGGCTGAAAGGGGTCGGGCCGAAGACCGCCCAGGTGGTACGGGAGGCCCTGGCCGGGGAGGTGCCGGGGTATCTGCGCAAGCTGGAGGAGGAGGCCGAGGGCGGCGCCGCCGAGGGGCCCGGGTCGGCGCTGCGGGCCCTGCTGCGCGGCGACTGCCACACCCACTCGGACTGGTCCGACGGGGGCAGCCCGATCGAGGAGATGGGGCGGGCGGCGGCCGCCGTCGGCCATGAGTGGACCGCGCTCACCGACCACTCCCCGCGGCTGACCGTGGCCCGGGGCCTGTCGCCCGAGCGGCTGCGCGAGCAGCTGGACGTGGTGGCGGAGCTGAACGCGCGCTGGGCGCCGTTCCGGCTGCTGACCGGGATCGAGTGCGACATCCTCGACGACGGCTCCCTGGACCAGGAGCCCGAACTGCTGGCGCGGCTGGACGTGGTCGTCGTCTCCGTGCACTCCAAACTGCGGATGGACGCCCACGCGATGACCCGGCGGATGGTGACCGCCGTACGCGATCCGCACGCCGATGTCCTCGGGCACTGCACCGGGCGTCTGGTCACGGGCCGGGGGCGGCCGGAGTCGCGGTTCGACGCGGACGAGGTGTTCGCCGCCTGCGCCGAGTCCGGTACGGCGGTGGAGATCAACAGCCGGCCCGAACGGCTGGACCCGCCCCGGCGGCTGCTGCGCCGGGCCGTGGCCGCGGGGACGCTGTTCTCGATCGACACCGACGCGCACGCGCCCGGCCAGCTGGACTGGCAGATCCTCGGCTGCGCCCGCGCGGAGGAGTGCGGGGTGCCCGCCGAGCGGGTGGTGACCACGTGGTCGGCCGACGAGCTGCTGGGCTGGACGCGGCACGGCCGGGTGCCGGCACGCGTGGCGGGGGCGTGACGTGGTACCCGGGACCGGAACGAGAAAGTCCCGCAGAGAGGGTCACCGGATGGAGCGCGCCGCGGTCTTCGATGTCGACGGAACCCTCGTCGACACCAATCACCTGCACGTCGTCACCTGGTGGGAGGCGTTCCGGCAGGCCGGTCACGACGTGCCCATGCACGCGGTGCACCGGGCGGTCGGCCTCGGTTCGTCGGACCTGATCGCGCATCTGCTGGGCGAGGACCGCGACCGGGAGCAGGACGACGCGCTCAGCGCGGCGCACAAGGCGCTGTACGGACAGTACTTCGACCGGCTGCCCGCCCTGCCCGGGGCCGGGGAACTGCTGCGGCGGCTGCACCACGACGACTGGACGGTCGTCCTGGCCACCTCGGCGAGCGGTTCGGAGCTGGGCGCGCTGCGCCGGGCGATCGACGCGGACGACGCCATCGCCGACACCGCGAGCAGCGACGACGTGCAGCAGGGCAAGCCCGCTCCGGAGCCGGTGGAACACGCGCTGGAGCTGGCCGGGGCGCCGGCCTCGCGGGCGGTGTTCGTCGGGGACACGGTGTGGGACATGCGGGCGGGCGCCAAGGCCGGGGTGCGCTGTGTGGGCGTGCTGTGCGGCGGTATCCCCCGGGCCGATCTGGAGGAGGCGGGCGCGCAGGCCGTCTACGCGGACCCCGCCGATCTGCTGGCACGCCTCGCCACCAGCCCTTTCGCCTGACGGTCACCTCGTGTGAGGCACGTCACGACCGGGGGTGGAACACCACGGCCCGCCCGCCCGTTGAACCGACCGTGGGTGCGGATGGGACAGTGTCCCCGGGCCTCACCTTTTGCCCACAGGGACGATCGTTCGGCTGAAGCCCTGTGGAGCCTTTCGCCGAGAGGCGACCGCCATCCGTGCCCACCCACAGACCGCCCCGGCCGTGAATCCCCCCGTCACGGCCGGGGCTTCCTTCTGCCCCGGACGTGACGGGGGGCGCTGGAGCCGGGCCGGGTGCGTGTGTGCGTGCGGGGCGCCCGGGTACCCGGCCGGTCGGCGCGGGCCTTTCGCCCGAGGACCGGAAGGAGCCGAGGTGAGCAGCTCAGCGGGCAGCAGGGTGGTGGTCACGGGAGCCACCGGCAACGTCGGTACGAGCGTGGTGCGTCTGCTCTCCCAGGACCCCGGGATCAAGTCGGTCCGGGGCATCGCGCGGCGGGTGCCCGACTGGTCGCCGGCGAAGACCGAGTGGTCCGCCGTCGACCTGGCGTCGGACCGGGCGAACCTGGCCGAGCGGTTCGAGGGCGCGGACGCGGTGATCCATCTGGCGTGGGCGTTCCAGCCGACGCACGATCCGGCGACCACCTGGCGGACCAATGTGCTCGGCGGGCTCCGGGTCCTGGAGGGGGTCGCCGCGGCGCGGGTGCCGGTGCTGGTGCACGCCTCGTCCGTGGGCGCGTACTCGCCGGGCCCGAAGGACCGCGCGGTGGACGAGTCCTGGCCGACGCACGGCTGGCCGGACGCCGCGTACTGCCGGGAGAAGGCCTATCTGGAGCGCACCCTGGACGTGTTCGAGCGCGACCACCCCGAGGTGCGGGTGGTGCGGATGCGCCCGGCGTTCCTGTTCAAGTGGGAGTCGGCGAGCGAGCAGCGCCGGATCTTCGGCGGGCGCTTCCTGCCCGGCCAACTGGCCCGGCCCGACCTGCTGCCGTTCCTGCCGGACGTCCCGGGCCTGCGGGTACAGGCCCTGCACACCGACGACGCCGCCGAGGCCTACCGGCTCGCGGTGCACTCGCCGACCGCCCGCGGCGCCTTCAACCTCGCCGCCGAGCCGCCGCTCGACGCCGCCGTGCTGGCCGAACTGTTCGGCTCCCGTCCGGTGCGGCTGCCGCGTACGGCGGCCCGCTCGGCGATCGCCGCGGCGTGGGGCATGCATCTGCTGCCGGCCTCCCCGCACCTGTTCGACGCGGTGCTGCGGCTGCCGCTGATGGACTGCGCCCGGGCCCGCGAGGAACTGGGCTGGCGGCCGCGGTGGACGGCGACGGAGGTGCTGGAGGAGTTCCTGGACGGGCTGCGGCAGGGCGGCGGCATGAACACCGCGCCGATGCACAGCGGCGCGGTGGGCTGACCGGACGCATCGGGGAGAGACGACATGGCCGCACAGCACGAACAGCCGCACGACAAGCAGCCCGACGAGGCGCCGGAGCCGGTTCCGCGCGATCTGCCGGACCAGCAGTCGCACCCGGACGACCACTGGGACCCGGACCACCCGGCGCCCGGCCCGGACGAGGAGGCGCCCGACCCCGACGAGGCGGGTGCCGGTCCCCGGGGCGCCCCGCGCACCGGCACCGTCCACCCGGAACACCCGGAGCCGCAGGAACCCGCGGACTGAGGGGGCGCGCACGGTGCCTCACCGGGACGGGTGACCGGTCGGCCCGGTCCCTTGTGCGCCGGCGCCGGCCGGGGGAAGCATGACCGGACATGCCCACCAAGACTCTTCGGATCCCCACCCCGGACGGTGTCGCCGACGCCTTCGCCGCCTTCCCCGACGACGGCGAACGGCACCCGGGCGTGCTGTGCTACCCCGACGCCTTCGGCCTGCGCCCCGTGCTGGAGGAGATGGCCCGGACGCTGTCCGGGCACGGGTACTGCGTGCTGGTGCCCAACGTGTACTACCGCCAGGGCCCGGCGCCGCTGATCGACCTCCCCGAGCACATCGGCGAGGAGGAGCGGCCCGAGGTCATCGCCCGGCTGAAGCCCCTGGTCGACGCGCACACCACCGACCGCGTTCTGCGCGACGCCGGTGCCTACCTCACGTTCCTCGCCGCCCAGCCCGAGGTCGGCCCGGGGCCGGTCGGCGCGATCGGCTACTGCATGGGCGCCGTGCTGGCGATGCGTACGGCGACGGCGCACCCCGACCGGGTGGCCGCGGTCGCCGGGTTCCACCCCGGGTTCCTGGTCACCGACGCCCCCGACAGCCCGCACCGCCTGATCCCCGGCCACCTCACCGCGGAGGTCCACCTGGGCCTCGCGGAGAACGACATGTCGCCCGAGGCGATCCGCGAGATCGAGGTGGCCTTCGCGGCCGCGGGCGTCGGTCACAGCACCGAGGTCTACCGCGGCACCGTCCACGGCTTCACCATGTCGGACACCGACGCGTTCGACCCGGCCGCGTACCAGCGCCACTGGGACCGGCTGCTCCCCCTCCTCGGCCGCACCCTGAAAAACGGCTGAGCCACCGGGGCCGTCGCGCCGTCACACCCCCGGGGCCCGCTCCCGCAGCGCCGTCCGCCAGAGCGGGAGCGGGCTTTCGGGGGCCGGAGCGGGGCGGTGGCCGCCGGCGGCGAAGAAGTCGGCCAGGGGCAGGATCGCGGCGCCGACGGTCACCGCGTCCGGGCCGAGCCGGCCGAGTTCGATGGAGACCTTGTCGGCGGGGTGGCGCAGGGCGTAGGTCGTGGCGTGCCGGCGTACCGCGGGCAGGAAGCGGGTGCCGAGCTGGAGCCCGGCCCAGCCGCCGACGATGATCCGCTCGGGCTGGAAGAGGTTGATCAGGTCGGAGAGCCCCGCCCCCAGGTATTCGGCGGTCTCCTCCAGGACGGCCAGCGCCACCGGGTCCGCGGCGCCGTCCCCGGCCGGGTAGGCGGCGGCGAGCATGGCGGTGAGCGCGGTCTCCTCGTCGGCGTCCGCCGGTGGCCGGCCGCCCTCCTCGCGCCAGCGGGCGAGCAGCGACTCGGCGCCCGCGTACGCCTCCAGGCAGCCGGGGGCGCCGCACCGGCAGCGGCGCCCGCGGACCCGTACCGTCAGATGGCCCCACTCGACGGCCCGCCCGCGTTCCACCTCGGGGGTGACCAGACAGGCGCCGACACCGGAGCCGAACAGCACGACCACCGCGTTGCGGGCGCCGCGTCCCGCGCCGAACCACATCTCCGCCTGGCCGAGGGTCTTGGCCCCGTTGTCGATGAAGTACCGCACGGTCTCGGGGAGTTCGGAGGAGGACCGGAGCAGCTGCTCCAGCGGGACCGCGTCCCAGCCGATGGTCTGCCCGTGCACGACGGCGCCCCGGTCGGCGGTGTGCTCCACGATGCCGGGCACGCCGATCCCGACGCCCAGCAGCCGCTCGGGCACGGCCGATTCGGCGGCGAGCATCTCGGCGACGCCGTCGCGGATGTGCCCGGCGATGACCTCGGCGTCGTAGCCCTGCGGGGTCAGCGGGCGTTCGGTGCGCGCCAGTTCGGTCAGGGCGAGGTCGAACAGCTCGATGCGGACGCGGGTCTCGCCGACGTCGACACCGATCAGCTGTCCGCTGTCCGGGGAGACCCGCAGCAGGGTGCGGGGCCGGCCGCCGTCGGAGTCGACGCTGCCGGCCTCCTCCACCAGCCCGTCGGCGACCAGATCGGCGACCACATTGCTGACCGAGCCGGAGCTGAGGCCAGTGGCCGGCCCCAGCTCGAAGCGGCTCAACGGGCCGTCGAAGTAGAGCCGTTGCAGTACCGCGGTGCGGTTGCCCCGTCGTAGGTCACGTACCGTGCGCCCGTTCCGCCCCGCCATGCGGCTCCTTTCACGAACCATGCCCGACCTGCAACATACTCCTTCGGGCAGCCGGAACGCGACTTTCCACCAACCCTTAGTTCACGCTGTGAGCTAAGGCGGGTGTTCCGGCGCGCGTCCCGGCGGGGCGGCATCCCCGGCTCAGCCGGCCGCGTACACGTCCTCGACGTAACGGCCCTGCGC
This sequence comes from Streptomyces misionensis, assembly GCF_007896895.1. Taxonomy (GTDB): domain Bacteria; phylum Actinomycetota; class Actinomycetes; order Streptomycetales; family Streptomycetaceae; genus Streptomyces; species Streptomyces misionensis_A. The sequence continues at coordinate 43,718 of NZ_VOGW01000041.1, forward strand.
CACCAGGGAGTCGAGCCAGCGCCCGGCGGCCGCCTCGTCGGCGCCCGGGGTGCGCTCCCGGTACAGGGTACGGAATGCCTCGCGGACACCCGGCGCCATGCGGGCGCCGTCGCCGCAGACGTACACCCGGGCGCCCGCGGAGAGCAGCGCCCACACCTCGTCGGCCTCGGCGGCGATGCGGTGCTGCACGAAGCGGGCGCCGTTCTCGGGTGCCTCGCTGAAGACCGGGCGCAGCCGGACCGCGCCCGCGGCCTCGGCGGCGCCCAGCTCCTCGGCGTGCAGGAAGTCCGCGTCGGGGGCGTCGCAGCCGAAGTAGAGCAGGGCCTCCGGGAGCCGGCCGCCCGCGCGCAGGGCCGCCGTCCGGTCGGCGACGGTGCCGCGGAACGGGGCGAGTCCGGTGCCCGCGGCCACCATCACCACCGGCGCGGAGCCGTCGACCCGGAAGGCCTCCCGGCACGGCTGCACCCGGGCGTACACGGTGTCGCCCGGCCGCAGACCGGCCAGGTGCCCGGAGCCGGTGCCCCGGTAGCGGCCGCGGCCCGACCGGGCGGGGGCGTCGAGGACCGAGACCATGAGATCGGCGTGGCGCGGGTCGGCGGCCGGTGAGGAGGAGAGGGAGTAGTGGCGGGGCCGCAGCGGGGTCAGCAGGTCGAGCAGGAGCGGCCAGTCGAGAGCGCCGCGCAGGGCGGGGTGGTCCTCGGCGAGTTCCACGAGGGTGCGCGGGTCGTCGCCGGGCAGGGCGGCGAGGGCGGCGCGCTCGGGCGGGCAGGGGTTGGCCTCGGCCAGCAGGGCGAGCTGCCGGGCGGTGGGCCGCTCCTGCAACTCGACGTGGTGGGTGAGCAGTTGCCGCACGGTCAGCGTGCGGTCCACCGCGAGTCCGTCGCGCCGCGCACGGGTGGCGCGGATGTCGAGCACGGTGTCGCCGTCCAGGCCGAGGGCGGTGAGCGCGCGGTCCACCAGGTCGGGGGCGTTGGCGGGGAGGACGGCCAGGTGGTCGGCGGTGCGGTAGGTGACGCCCTCGGGCAGCGCGATGCGCAGGAACCGCTTGGTGCGCGGGTGTCCGGGGGCGGTGAGGTCGTACGCCTCGGTGACGGTCATCGCGGTCAGCCCGTGCCGTTCGGCGAGGGCGTCCAGCGGGCCGCCGGTGAGCGTGCGCACCTCGTAGGCGTGGCCGGGCTCCGGCCGGGCGTCCCGGTCGGCGTCCGGATCGCCGTACGCGGTGAGCAGCGCGGTGCGCAGCCGGTCGGTGAACTCCCGTACGGTGCCGGTGAGGTCGCCGGAGGCGTCGGCGGCGGCGCGGTCGGTGAGCCGGGTGGCGCCGAGTTCGGCGAGGCGGGCGTCGATGCGGGTGGGGACCTGCTGGTAGGTGGCGGACCAGTTGCGGTCGCCGACCCCGAGGACGGCGTACGTCACGCCGGTGAGGTCGGGGACGCCGTCGAGCAGGGCGGCGAAGGCGGTGGCGTCGTCGGTGGGGCGGCCGTTGTAGGAGGCGGCGGTGATGACGACGGGCCGGTCCGTGGGCAGCCCGTCCGCGTAGGCGTCGAGGGCGGCGACCTCGGTGGCGCAGCCCAGCGCGGCCGCCTCGTCGGCGAGTTGACCGGCGAAGGCGCGGCAGGTGCCGTAGTTGCTGCCGTGCAGGAAGAGCGCGCCGGTGCCGGGGCGGACCCGGGCCAAAAGGGCGTCCGGAGCCGTCGTCGGCTCGTTCCGCGCGGGGGCGCCGGGCAGCGGGGCGTGGGTGCGGTCGGCACGGGTGCGCGGGGTGAGGGTGAGGGTGAAGCCCTCGGGCTTGAGGGTGAGGGTCTCCTTCACGTCGAGCCGGTAGCCGGCGTGGTCGTGCAGCCGGTAGCGGTGCACCAGCAGGGCCAGCAGCATGGTCGCCTCGTGCAGCGCGAACTGCCGTCCGATGCACGCGCGTTCACCGGTGCCGAAGGGCTTGAAGGCGTGCACCGGGCGGGCCTCCTCCGCCTCGGCGGTGAACCGCTCGGGGTCGAACAGCTCCGGGTTGTCGCCCCAGACGGGCTGGCGGTGCAGCATCGGGGTGAGCACGGTGACGGGCTGTCCGGCGGCGAGCGGGATCCGGCCGCCGAGCAGGGTGTCCTCGCGGGCGTGCCGACTGAACGCGGCGGCCGTCGGCCACAGCCGCAGCGCCTCGTTGAGCACCTGACGGGTGTAGGTGAGCCGTCCGACGTCCTCGTACGTCGGCTCGGGGTCGGCCGCGTCGCCCCACAGCGCATCGGCCTCCCGCTGCACCAGCCGCAGCACGGCGGGGTGTTTGGCCAGGTAGTACAGGGCGAAGGACATCGCGCCCGAGGTGGTCTCGTGCCCGGCGATCAGGAAGGTGATCACCTGGTTGCGGATGTTGGCGACGTCCAGGGTGGTGCCGTCCGCCGGGTGCGGCGCGCTGAGCATCAGCCCGAGCAGGTCCTCGGCGCCGCTCTGGTCGGTGCCGGTGCGGGCGGCGACGACGTCGTCCACCACCCCGGCGAGGAAGTCCGCGTCCCGGCGGAAGGCGGCGTCGGCCGCCGCGTGGTCGCGGTCCGCGGGCGCGGCCACGCGGGTCATGCTCCACTCCAGGCAGCGGACCATGGACTCCACGAAGGGGTGCGGCCGTTCACGCCCGAAGGAGCCGAAGTCGTAGCCGAATCCGGCGAGTCCGATGGTGTCGAGGGTCATCCGGGTCATGTCGTCGGCCACGTCGACCGGGCGCCCGGCGTGGGCCGCGCGGTCCCAGGAGTCGATGAGCCGGCGGGCCACCCGCAGCATCACCGGGTGGTAGGTGCGCATGGAGCCGAGCGCGAAGGCGGGCATCAGGATGTCGTGCGCCTTGGCCCAGTTGGGCTCGTCGTTGTACGCGGTGAACAGGCCGTCGGCGGTGAAGGCGCGCACGTTCTCCAGCGCGGGTCCGATGTGCTTGGCGAAGCGGTCCTCGTCGGCGAGGTCGGCGACCAGGTCCGCGTCCGCGACGAACAGGGCCTCGCGGCCGTGCAGCCGGCGCACCAGCACCGGCCCGTGGGTGCGCATCAGGCCCATGGTGTGCTGGATGGGGGTGCGCCCGAGACCGGTGGTGCCGAGGTCCACGACGGGGACGTCGGCGGGGGCGGGGTGCGGTGTGGCGGTGCAGTGCGGGGATATCGGAAGGTTCAGCGGGGGAGGGGGGGGCACGGGGGCGAGCTGGTGACGGTGAGGGGGGA
>NZ_VOGW01000041.1:47186-69897 GCF_007896895.1 Streptomyces misionensis
CTTTCACGGTGCGCGGGTGTCCTGCGCCCCAGCCTGCTCGCCCCGCGCGCCCGGTCCGGACCACTCCACTACACGATCGTGCAGTGGAAAGGGGCCCGCGGGGCTTGCGCGCGACCGGTGGCCGGTGCCCCGCCGATTTGGCGCCGGCCCGCACGTTCGTCTTGGATGAACCGGACACTGCGCACGTCGGGAGGTACGCGTGGAGACGGGCGACGCCGTGGTCTGGCGCAACCGCGCCCTGACCCTGTTCGACCGGGTGGCGGTGCCGGTCGCCGTGTGCGACGCGTACGGTCGGGTCGTGCTCGCCAATCCCGCCATGGCCGCCGAGTGCGGTACGACGCCGGGGCGGCTGCGCGGCCGGGACGTACTGGAGCTGTTCCGCCCGCAGCGGGCCACGCAGGTGGAGCGGATCGCCGAGGCGCTGCGGCTGCGCCGCCGCTCGCGCTACCGGGTCTCGGTGCGCTGGCGGGCGCCGGGCGGGGGCGAACGGTACGGGGAGCTGACCGCGGACCCGGTGAGCGACAGCGTGGAGGAGACGCCCGCGCTGCTGGTGATGCTGCGGATCGAGGACGAGCGCCCCGCCGCCCCGCCGGCCTGCTCCCCCGGCGCACGCCCCGCTCGGCGATCCGGGCGCCGAGCGCGGCGTACTCGGCGCCCCGGTAGTCCGCGTGCCGGCGCAGCCGCTCGACGGTGAGCCGGTAGCCGGGGTGCCACTCCAGCGGGAACGGCAGCCGCCGGGCCGCCGCCTCCACGGCTGTGCCCCGGTAGCTCGGGTCCAGCACCAGCGCCTCGACGTCCCGGGTGAGCAGCACGCCCCCGTGCACATGGCACTCGATGTAGTCGTCGAGCGCGTCCCGCTCGTCCGCCTCGGCGAGCGCGATCAGCGGCATCGCGCTCGCCACGCCGAAGTCGGTGGGTTCGGCCGCGCTGTCCGGGTAGCAGAAGGTGGCCCGGTCCACGGCGGGTGCGGCCAGCCGCAGGCACGAGGAGCCGAACCGCGGCGCGGCGCCCGCCGGTTGGCGCCGGAAGTCCAGGGCGCCGTACACCGGCCGCTCCCCCGGCTCGGCGTCGTCGTACGCGCCGCCGAAGATCCTGCTCTCCCAGCGCCACCGGTCGCCGCCCGGGTGTGCGGTGAGCCCGCCGTTGCTCGTGCCGGTGACGAACTGGGAGTGGTAGGCGCCGTCCCGGGCGAGGGCGTCGAGGATCGGGAGCCCGCCGGACAGCCGGTCGGGGTGGAAGTTGAGGGTGATGCGCGGGCCGGGGGCGAGCGCGGGCCCGAACGCGCGGCCGGTCACGTGCCGCAGCGCCCGGTGGGCGCGTGCCGGGAGGCCGTCCGCGAAGCCCGGTAAATCCATTGGCTCACCCTCCCCTGGGGTATCTACGCTGCTCAGGGACCCATCTTGCGGGTTCCGCGCACGTACGACGAAGGAATTTCCATGAGATCGCTCACCGAGCAGGACATCCGCGGCTCTTTCGTGAACTGCTCCAAGGGGGAGGCCAAGCGGCTGGCGATACCCCGGGACCTCGACGAACGGCCGTGGGACGATCTGGACTTCCTCGGCTGGCGGGATCCGGGCGCGCCCGATCGCAGCTATCTGGTGACCGAGCGGGCGGACCGGCTCGTCGGCATCGCCCTGCGCTTCCCGGCGTCCCAGCGCGGCTTCCTGCACCGCAGCATGTGCTCGGTGTGCCTGACCACGCACCCGGGCGGCGGCGTGTCGCTGATGACCGCGCGCAAGGCGGGCACGGCGGGCCGCGAGGGCAACTCGGTCGGCCTGTACATGTGCACGGACCTGGCCTGTTCCCTGTACGTCCGCGGCAAGAAGGTGCCCGAGTCCGGCATGCGGTTCGAGGAGAGCCTGACGCTCGAGGAGCAGATCGCGCGGACGGCCGGAAACCTGGCCGCCTTCGTCGACAAGCTCTACGCCTAGGGTCGTTCGTTCGGATCAGCCCGGCATGATCCGAACGAGAGGCACTGCCAGCACTCGGCCGGATGGCCCAACCGCCTCCGCCCCGCGCCCGCCCTCCTCGGACGGCCACGTTCGACGCACCCGAGGAACGGGAACAGGCGAAGGAATGTACGACGTACGCAAGGGGACCGAGGGACTGCGGCGCCTGGTGATGCGCCGCCGGGAGCCGGTGGTCGTCCAGACGCTGCGGTCGGCCGCGGCGGCGACGGTCGCCTATGTGATCGCGCTCCGGCTGAGTCCCGAGCCGGCCCCGCTGACCTCGCCCCTGACCGCGCTGCTGGTGGTCCAGGTGACCTTCTACGCCACGCTGACCAACGGCATCCGGCGGGTGAACGCGGTGGTGGCCGGTGTGCTGGTCGCCATCGCCTTCAGTGTGCTGGTGGGCCTGACCTGGTGGAGCCTGGCGCTGCTGATCGTGGCCGCGCTGGCGGTCGGTCATCTGGTGCGGGTGGACGAGTATGTCGCCGAGGTGGCGATCAGCGCGATGCTGGTGCTCGGGGTGACCACGGTCGGGTTCACCGCCTGGGCGCGGATCGTGGAGACGCTGATCGGCGCGGTCGTCGGCACCGCCTGCAATCTGCTGCTGCCGCCGCCGGTGTGGGTGGACGCGGCGGGCCGGTCGATCGAGGACCTGGCCCGCCGGGTGCGTCAGTTGATGCTGCGGATGGGTGAGGAGGCCGCCGACCACATCCCCTGGCAGCGGGCGGCCGAGCGGCTGCACGAGGCACGCCGGCTCGACCAGTACATCGCCGAGGTGGACGCCTCGCTGCGGCAGGCCGAGGACAGTCTGCGGCTCAATCCGCGGGTCAAGGAGGGCCTGCTGCACCGGGTGGTGCTGCGCACCGGTCTGGACACGCTGGAGATCTGCACGGTGGTGCTGCGGGTGCTGGCCCGTTCCTTCACGGACCTGGCGAAGGCCCGCGGCTCGGAGTACCTGTTCCCGCCTCGCGTCGGGGCGGTGGTGGCGGAGCTGCTGTCGGAGATCGGCGACGCGGTGGTCAGCTTCGCGGTGCTGGTGACCGCCCATCTGAGTGCGGACGCCGAGTCGGCGGAGGCCCGGCTGACGGCCGAGCTGCACACCGCGGCCGGCACCCGCGACCGGCTGGCCGAACTGCTGCGCGAGGAGATCCGCAAGGACTGGGCGAACTGGCAGCTGCTGGGCGCCGTGCTGACCGAGACGACCCGGATCATCGACGAGCTGAACACCGAGCACCGCACCCGCCGCCTGCTGGAGGAGTTGGACCGGGTCTCCGCCGAGCAGCGTGCCAAGCTGCCCCGGATGACCCGGATGCGCGAGCGGCTCGGCATCCAGGAGAAGCTGTGGAGCGACCGGGCGGGGTTCGGCGACCGCACTCCGTGAGGCCGGTCGGGTGCCGTTCTTGCCCTGCGCCCCCGGCTCGGGCCAAGGTGGCCCTCACGACCGGGTGACCGACGACCTGAGGTGCGGGATGGACACGGAGGCAACGGCGAGCGGCGGCTGGAGCAGACGCCGGTTCATCGGGGTGGGCGCGGGCGCGGCGGCCGTGGTCGCGGTGCCGTCACCGGCCGCCCCTCCCCCGGCGGCCGCGCGGGCCACGGACATGCGGCGGCCGCCCGCCGACCGCTCCGCGGGGCCGCGCCCGCTGTACGTGGGCACCTACACCTCCGCCCCGGGCGGCGGCACCGGCATCGGGCTCGCCTCCTACGACCCGGAGTCCGGGGCGATCACGGGCTCGGGCACGCTCACCGGGGTCCCCGATCCGTCGTATCTCGCCGTGCACCCGGACGGGCGCACGCTGTACGCGGTGGACGAGCGGCAGGACGGCGGGGTGACGGCCGTACGCCTGGCGGACCGGCGGGTCCTCGGCACACGGAGCACCGGGGGCGCCGGGCCCTGCCATCTGTCCGTGCACCCCTCCGGGCGCTGGCTGCTCAGCGCGAACTACGGGTCCGGCAGCGTCGCCGTGCACCCGATCGCCGCTTCGGGCGCCCTGGGCGAGCGCACCGACCTGGTCACGCATGCCACCCCGCCGCCCGGACCGGGCCAGGAGGGACCGCACGCCCACCAGTTCCTCACCGCTGCGGACGGCCGGCACCTGCTCGCGGTGGACCTCGGCACGGACACCGTCTACACGTACCGCCTGGACGCGGCCAGGGGCACGCTCACCGAGACCGGCCAGGCGCACACCCGGCCGGGCGCGGGGCCCCGCCATCTGACCTTCCATCCGGGCGGCCGGCACGCCTATCTGGCCAACGAGGTGGACGACACGATCGCCGTCTGCGCCTACGACCCGTCCTCCGGCCGGCTGACGATCGGCGCGCCGCAGTCCACGGGCTCCTCCGGGGACGTCACCAACTACCCGGCGCAGATTCTGGTCACGGGCGACGGGCGGTACGCCTTCCTGGCCAACCGCGGCCACAACAGTCTGGCCAGGTACGCGGTGGAGGCCGACGGGGCCCGGCTGCGGCTGCTGGGCACGGTGCCGGTGGGCGGGGACTTCCCGCGGCAGATCGCGTTCTCGCCGGACGGTCGGCTGCTGTTCGCGGCGAACCAGCGCTCGGGCACGGTCACCGTCTTCCACGTGGACGCCGATCGCGGTGAACTGCGCCCGGCCGGCGAGCCGTTCGCGTCACCCGTCGCCGTCTGCGCGCTGCCGCTGTAGCGCCCGGGGGCAGCCGGCGGCGCCCGCCTGCGCCAGCAGGGCGTGAACCCGCTCGGTGAGCTGGGCGAGGTCGTCGGCGGGGCGGTGGAAGGGCAGGCGTACGTCGCCGTGGGCGCGGGTGCGTTCGATGCGCAGGGTCAGCCCGTGCCGGTCGACGGCGAGGGGCAGTACGCGGGTGGCGGCGTGCAGGCTCTCGGGCCGCACCAGGCGGGTGAGCCGCTCCACGGCGTCCGGATGGGCGTCGGCGAGATGGGTGAGCAACCGGGCCTCGGCGGCCGCCAGCGGGTCCGGGCGGGCGGCGGCGAATTCGTCCGGTGCGACGAGTACGGCACCGCGGGCGCGTCGCAGCACCACGCGGTCGGGGTGGCAGCGCAGGCCGCCGTCGGGGGCCGGGGCGAGACGGCCGGCCAGCCAGAGGCGGGCGCGGATGCGGTCGCGCACGGGTACGGGCGCCACGTCGGCGAACTCCAGCACCGCGCGGGTGTCCTGCCGTGCCGCCGTGCGGAGGGCGCTGTCCTCGGGCAGCGCCAGCACGACCGCGCCGTCGTCGGCCACGGTGTGGGCGCCGACGTACTCCTCGCGTTCGCCGCCCGCGGTCACCGCGCACGACCAGGCGGCGACGAGCACCGACCGTGCCCGCTGCGCCGCGCCGGGGGCGGCCGTCCAAGCCTGCGTGTCATCCATCCCGAGACCTCCTCATTAGGTAAGCCTTACCTAACTTATCGGAGATCGGGGGGGCGCGCCAACCAGGCCCCGCTCGAAGGAGGGATCCCCGGCGGTCCCGACAGTCCTCGACGCAGACATCGGCATCGGCACGCGCGCCGACACGCCCCACCCGTCACCGCCACCCCCGGCAACCGCAAGCACCGGTCAGCGGTGCGGTCCTCAATCTGGCCCTGCTGCTCCCGCTGGGCGTCTTCGTCCGCTACCACCTGCGGCGCGGCGTCACCGCCGCGATCGTCGCGGGCTTCGGCGCCTTCGAGGTCACGCAGGGCACCGCGCTATGAGGCGCCTACTCGTGCCCGTACCGGCTGTTCGGCGTCGACGACCTGCTGCTCAACACCGCGGGAGCCCTCCTGGGCTGGTACATGGCCGGACCGCTGGCCCGGCTGCTGCCGACGGGGGAGACACCGGACGACGCGACGCCGGCCCGTCGGCCCATCACCCCCGGACGGCGCTTGACGGCGCTGCTGGTCGACCTGATCGGGGTCTCGGCCGTCACCCTCCTCGGGGCTCTGGCCACGGCAGAAGACGTGTACAGCGCGTTCCGTTCCGTACCCCGGGTGACGGTCGCGGTCTTCGCCGTGTGGTTCCTCGTCCTGCCCTGGCTGACCCGGACGACCCCGGGCAAGCGGCTCCTCCTGCTGAAGCTGGCGCCCGTCGAGGGCGACGGGCGGCCCGCGCTGTGGCGGATCGCATTCCGCGCGCTGCTGCTCGGTGTGGTGACCCTCCCGCTGATGGCAACCCTCGTCACCGCGTCGGTGATTCTGCTGAACGGGCCCTCATGGGTGGTGCGCCGGGTCCGGAACGCAACGGCGGCGGACCAGCGCATGATCCAGTGGCAGATGATCGACCACTTCCCGCAGGTGCTGCTGATCGTCTTCGTCGCGGTCCTGCTCGGCGGATACGCGGTGACGACCCGGTGGCGGGAGGCGAGTCTCTGGGCCCACGAGCGGGCGTCCGGGCTGCGCACCGTGGCCCTCACGCGCAGCCGCGCCGCGACCGGTCCACACGTCGCTTCCCAGGTCGCTCCCGACGACGAGCACGTGCATGCCCAGCAGGCTCTTGAACCCTGCCCTTCCCCGGCCGGAAACCGCGACGCGGCCGCTGAGGGCGACCACGTCGCCGACGCGGCCCCCGGACATGAGCGGCACACCGCCGGTGAACCGGCCGAGGTCTGCACGTTCCGAGGTTCCCTCTCGGGGTCCGGGACTCATCCGCCGCAGGCGACGAACAGCGTGGTCGCGGTCAAGATCGGAGTTGCAAGTCATCGCGCCAGCCGCTCGGCGATCCCCACACCCGCAGACTTTCGAACACGCCACATGAGATGACCTGTCAGGCGATGGCGCCCAGCAGCGCCCGCGCGCACAGATCGCGCACCTGCTCCCGGCTCGGCTCGCCCTCGCGCAGCCACTCCAGGCAGACGGCGGTGGTGAAGGCGAGCCAGCCGCGCACGGCCAGCCGCAGCCGCGGGCCGCGCTCGCCGAGGGGCCCGAACTCGGGGTCGGCCGCGAGGGCGGCCAGGATCTGCTTCTCCTGGGCGGCCAGGGCCTGCCGGTAGACCCGGCGCACGGCCTGGTCGCCGGCGGCGTCGGCGCGGTGGAAGGCGCGGAAACCATGGGCGTGGGCCTCGACGTAACCGAGGTAGGCGTCGAGCCCCGCGGCCAGCTGCTCGCGCACCGGCACGCCGGGCTCGGCCGCCGTCATGCGCAGCATCCGCTCGCTCTCGCGCTCCACGACCGCGGCGAAGAAGTCCCGCTTGGTCGGGAAGTAGTGGTACAGCAGCCCCCGGGAGACCCCGGCGAGATCGGCGACCCGCTCGATCCACACGTCGTCGTAGGGGCGCTCCGAGAACAGCCGCGCGCCGACCGACAGCAGCTGCTCACGGCGTTCGCCGGTACTGAGGCGGCGCCGGGCGCGTTCCCCCTGGTTCGCGGGCATGGAGGCACTTTACTTGACGCCGGTTCAACAAGCGGACCACACTGGGAGCCGTTATTGAATCCACGTATAACAAGCGCGGATCAGGGCTCGACGGTCCGCCGGAGCAAGGGAGTTCGGCGTCATGGCGGGTACGGCGCGGGGATCACGTCCGAGCGGGGCCGCACGGAGCGCGGGCCCGGCCGGTCTTGGGCTGCCGAAGGGGTTCCGCGGCGCCGAGCTGGGCTGGCCCGAGCTGGACCGCATCCCGCATCCGCGCCACCGGCTGCCGCTGCTCGGCGATGTGCTGGGCGTCGACCGGCACCGGCCCGTCCAGGACTCGATGCGCCTGGGACGCGAGCTGGGGCCCGTGTTCCGGCGGCGGATCTTCGGCAAGGAGTTCGTCATCGTGTGGGGGGCGGAGCCGACCGCCGACCTCGCCGACGAGTCCCGGTTCGCCAAGCACGTCGGCCTCGGTGTGGCCAACCTCCGGCCGCTCGCCGGGGACGGGCTGTTCACCGCGTACAACCACGAGCCCAACTGGCAGCTGGCCCACGATGTGCTGGTGCCCGGGTTCAGCCGGGAGGCGATGGCGGGCTACCACGGGATGATGCTCACGGTCGCCGGACGGCTGACCGACCACTGGGACCGGGAACTGGCCGCCGGCCGCGCGGTGGACGTGCCCGGGGACATGACCAGGCTGACCCTGGAGACGATCGCCCGGACCGGGTTCGGGCACGACTTCGGCTCCTTCGAGCGGGACCGCCCGCACCCCTTCGTGACGGCCATGGTCGGCACGCTCGGCTACGCGCAGCGGCTCAACAGCGTGCCCGCCCCGCTGGCCCCGCTGATGCTGCGCGGCGCCGCCCGGCGCAACGCGGCCGACATGGCCCTGCTGAACCGCACGGTCGACGCGCTGGTCGCCGAGCGGCGCCGGTCGGGCGGCGGCGAGGGGGACCTGCTGGACCGGATGCTGGCCACGGCGCACCCGGAGACCGGGGAGAAACTGTCTCCGCAGAACGTCCGCAGGCAGGTGATCACGTTCCTGGTGGCGGGCCACGAGACCACGTCCGGCGCGCTCTCCTTCGCCCTGTACTACCTCGCCCGGCATCCGGAGATCGCCGCGAAGGCGCGCGCCGAGGTGGACCGCGTCTGGGGCGGCACCGCGCGGCCCGGCTACGACCAGGTGGCCAAGCTGCGCTATGTGCGCCGGGTGCTGGACGAGTCCCTGCGGCTGTGGCCGACCGCGCCCGGTTACGCCCGCGAGGCCCTGCGGGACACGGTGCTCGCCGGGGGCCACCCGATGCGCCGGGGTGCGTGGGCGCTGGTCCTCACGCCCCTGCTGCACCGCGACCCCGGGGTATGGGGCGAAGACGCCGAGCGCTTCGACCCGGACCGTTTCGAGCCCCGGGCGGTGCGCACCCGCCCGCCGCACACCTTCAAGCCCTTCGGCACGGGCGTACGGGCCTGCATCGGCCGCCAGTTCGCCCTGCACGAGGCCACCCTCGTCCTGGCCCTGCTGCTGCGCCGCTACGAGCTGCGAGCGGAGCCCGGCTACCGGCTGGCCGTGACGGAGCGGCTGACCTTGATGCCGCAGGGTTTCCGCGTGCGGCTGGAGCGCAGGCGGGCGGACGCGGCGGCGCCGTCGGCCCCGGCGCAGGCGGCACCGCCGGCGCAGGACACGGCTCCGGCCGAGGGGTGCCCGCTGCACACGGCCGGCGGGCAGGCCGCCCCCGGCACCCCGGCGTAGCGCGCGGACGCGACGGCCATGGGCGGGGCGGCGGTGACCAGGCGCTCCGCCGCCCGGTGGGAGCCGGTCAGTCCGCCGTTTCCCAGTGCGCCGGGCGGCGCACCGACTCGGGGAGTTTCGTGGCCCCGTTGCCGCGGGCCGCGTTCAGCTGGGGCTGGGTGAGGAAGAAGGCTCCGGTGAGGTCCGCGTCGCCGAGCTCGGCGTCGCGCAGGTCGGCGCCGATCATGTCCGCGCCCCGCAGATCGGCCCCGGTGAGGTCGGCCGCGATGAGGTACGCGCCGCGCAGGCTCGCTCCGCGCAGGTCGGCGCCCCGCAGCCGGGCCCCGATCAGGTCCGCGCCCCGCCGGTCCTTGAGCTTGCGGCCCTTGCGGTCCCCGGCCCGGACCAGCTCGCTGGTGCGCAGCAGGAGCACATTGACCTGCTGTCGGTGCGCGGCGACGTCCAGCCCGGCCAGTTCCTCGGCCGGCCGCCGGGTGAGCCGCTCGGTCTCCCGGAGGGCCCGCCGCAGCTCGGGGTGGACGGGCCGGGCGGCGGCCAGCCCCGACGCCTCGGTCAGGTACCACAGCAGCTCGTGGAGCTGCCGCACGACGGGAAACACGTCGAACATCAGGCGGGCCCGCTCCTCGGGGCCGCCCCGCCAGTCCCGCCCGCCGAAGGTGTGCCCCGAGACCTTCTGCCCCGCGCCGAAGCAGTCGTAGACCGTGCAGCCGGTGAAGCCCTGGTCCCGCAGCCGGGCGTGGATGCCGCAGCGGTGGTCGGTGCCGAGATTCGGGCAGGGCCGCCCCGCGGGCTTGTCGAGCGCGAAGTCCGCGGAGGCCGCGAAGGGCAGGGCGACGCAGCACAGCCCGAAGCAGTTCCCGCAGTCGCCGCGCAGTTCCGCGAGCCCGGCCGTCTCATCTGACATGAGCACAGCCTACCGGGGCCGACCTGCCCGAATGCCCCGCCCCCGACCGGGGTTGCGGCCCCCGCCGCGGAGGAGTTCCCTGGAAGTACCGGCGGTGAAGCGCGCGCATGGGGGCTCCGGCACGTAACCAGGGCCCGGGTCGACGTGTGCTCCCCCGGCCCTGGCTCTTGCTCGCCGCCGCCATCCAGCGTTCTACGCGGAGGTGACCAAGGTGAAAGCCGTCGTCTACGAAAAGCCGTTCAGCGTGACGGTGAGGGACGTCGATGACCCGCGGCTCCAGCACCCCAACGACGTTCTCGTACGCGTCACGTCGACCGCGATCTGCGGCTCCGATCTCCACATGTACGAGGGCCGCACGGCGGCCGAGCCGGGCATCGTCTTCGGACACGAGAACCTCGGTGTGATCGAGGAGATCGGCAGCGGGGTCAGCTCCCTGTCGGTGGGCGACCGGGTCGTGATGCCGTTCAACGTGGCCTGTGGTTTCTGCAAGAACTGCCTCGCCGGCGAGACCGGTTTCTGTCTGACGGTGAACCCCGGCTTCGCGGGCGGCGCCTACGGATACGTGGCCATGGGCCCGTACAAGGGCGGTCAGGCCGAGCATCTGCGGGTGCCCTTCGCCGACTTCAACTGTCTGAAGCTGCCGCCGGGCGAACAGTTCGAGACCGACTTCGTGCTGCTCGCCGACATCTTCCCGACCGGCTACCACGGTTGTGAGCTGGCCCAGGTGTCCCCCGGCGAGAGCGTGGCCGTCTACGGCGCCGGTCCGGTGGGGCTGATGGCCGCCTACTCGGCGCTGCTGCGCGGCGCGTCCAAGGTGTTCGTGGTGGACCGGGTGCCCGAGCGGCTGGCCAAGGCCGAGGAGATCGGGGCCATCCCCATCGACTTCACCAAGGGCGATCCGGCCCAGCAGATCCAGGCCCAGACGAACGGCGAGGGCACGGACAAGGGCGTGGACGCCGTCGGCTACCAGGCCCAGGCGCACGACGACGCCAGCCACGAGGAACCGGCCGTCGTCCTCAACTCGCTGGTGGAGACGGTACGGCCGACCGGCAGGCTCGGTGTGCCGGGGCTGTATGTGCCGTCCGACCCGGGCGGGCCCGACGAGCACGCCAAGCACGGTCAGCTCCTGGTCTCGATCGGCAAGATGTTCGAGAAGGGTCAGAAGGTGGGCACCGGACAGTGCAACGTCAAGCGGTACAACCGCCAGTTGCGCGATCTGATCATCACCGGGCGGGCCAAGCCCAGCTTCGTGGTCTCCCATGAGCTGCCGCTGGAGGACGCGCCGCAGGCGTACGAGAAGTTCGACAAGCGGATCGAGGGCTACACCAAGGTCGTACTGCACCCGGGTCACGCGCTCGCCGCATGAGGCAGCAGGGGTCCGGGCGCCCGCGGCGGGCGCCCGGACCCCCTTGTCACACCTCGTCCCGGACGACCGCCAGCAGCCGGTCCAGCACCCGGGGCGCGCCCGTGCGCAGCCCGTCGTGCTCGTACTCGTTCGTCACCCAGGGCCGCAGGCCCCGGATCGCCCGTGCGGTCTCCAGCGAGTGGCCGGCGTCGACGTACATGTCGTCGTGGTAGACGGCCGCGGCGACCGGGACCTCGTTGCGGGCGAGGCGGTCGCGGTCGTACAGCGGGCTCCAGTCGGTGCGGGCGGCGAGCAGTTCGGCCGTCTCGCGCAGCGGGCGCAGCGCCGGGTCGGTCTCGAACATCCAGGGGTGCACGGTCTCGCCGGTGAACAGCACCGGGGCGTCGCCCGCGAGCGCCTTCGCCGCGTCGAACTGCGGGAACTCGGTGCGTACGCGCTCGGCGGCCCAGGCGGTGGGGCGCGCGTCCTGGCCGTAGATCGACTCGTGGACGAGGGCGTACAGCGGGTGCGCGGCGTACGACAGCAGGGTCTGGACCTGCTCCTGGAAGGCGTCCGACAGCTCGGGGCCGGCCGCGGTGCGGACGAAGGCGTCGGCGAGGAGGTGGTGGAGGCGGTGGCTGCCGTCGCTGGTGCCGAGCATCAGGCCGAGGGACTGGAAGGCCTCGACGGTGAAGCGGTAGCCGTTCGGCAGGACCGCCTCACGGGTGAGCAGGTGGTCGGCGATCCGGCGGGCCCGCTCGACGTCCTGCGGGTAACGGGCGTAGTGGGCGGCGACCTTGCGCTCGATGCGCGGGTAGGCGGCGCGGTAGACGTCCTCGGCGTGGGCGTCCAGGGAGGGCAGCCCGCCGGTGATCACGGCGGTGGCCAGGCCCTCCGGGGCGAGGGAGAGGTACGACACCGTGCAGAAGCCGCCGAAGCTCTGGCCGAGCACGGTCCAGGGGGTGCCGCCGGTGACCTCGGGACGGATGTGCTCGCAGTCGCGGACGATGGAGTCCGCACGGAAGTGGGTGAGGTATTCGGCCTGTTCGGCGGGGCCGCCGCGCAGCGGCAGCGTCTGCCGGGTCGCGGGCGTGGAGCTGCCGGTGCCGCGCTGGTCGAGCAGCAGCACCCGGTACTCCCGCAGCGCCCGGTCGAGCCATGCCTGCCGCCCGACGAAACGATTCGCCCCGAATCCCGGGCCGCCCTGGAGGTACAGCAGCCAGGGCAGCTCCTCCCCCGCCTTCTCGCCGGCGACCACCTCCCGCGCGTACAACTCGATGCTCTCGCCACCCGGATCGGCGTGATCAAGCGGCACGGTGAACCGGCGATCGGTCAGTACGACGCCGGGCTGGCGGTAGCGGGTGCTCAACGGGTCTCCCGGAAGGGGTGGGACGAAGGAGGTCCAGTTCAGCACACGGGGTCCGGGCGGCAGGGAAGGGGCCCGCCCCGCTACCTTAAAGTGATCGGTCGTTTTAAGGAGGGTTCCATGCCGCGGGTCAGCATGCGCGAAGAGATCATCGACGCGGCCGTCGACACCTTTCACGCCCGGGGCTTCCACGGCACCGGCGTGAAGGACATCACCGACGCGGCCGGCGTGCCGAAGGGCTCGCTGTACAACCACTTCGCGAGCAAGGAGGAGATCGCCGTCGAGGCGATCCGGCGCTACGGCGCCGCGCGCCGCCTCTCCGAACTGACGCGCCCGGGCACGCCGGCCCTGGACCGGCTGCGCGCGCACTTCGAGTCCCTGCGGGACGAGGTGGTGCGCCTCGGCATCCGCCGGGGCTGCCTGCTCGGCAATTTCGGCGCCGAGGCGGCCGATCACCATGACGCGATCCGGGCCACCCTGGCGACCGGCCTCGGACGGTGGCGGGCCGCCATCGCCGAGGTCATCGGACAGGCGCAGCAGGAGGGCACGGTGCGGGCGCAGGCGGACGCCGAGACGCTCGCCGGGTTCATCCTGAACGCCTGGGAAGGCACCCTGATCGGCGCGCGCGTCGAGCGACACGACCAGGCCTTCGCGGAGTTCTTCACGGTCGTCTTCGGCGACCTGCTCCGCTGATCCGAGCGCAGAACGCCGCCGACCGAGCGGGCCGTCGGCTCGTCCCCGTATCGCGCCGTCGAGGCGACCGCCGAGGGCGGGTTCACCCTGGTCGAGCGAGAGCTGCGGCAGCCGGGAGCGGGAGAGGTCCGGATCGCCGTCGAGGCGTGCGGGGTCTGCCTCAGCGACGTGGCGGGGATCGTGAACCTGACCGGCAAGCGGTCGGCGGGCACGCCCGTGGTTCCCGGCCACGAGGTCAGGCCGTATCGACGCCGTCGGCGCGGGGGTGTCCGGCCGGCGCGCGGGTCGGCGGGTCGGGCTCGGCCACCTCGGCGGGCACTGCGGCGCGTGCGAGTTGTGCCGCCGCGGAGATTCCGTCCACTGCGCCGACCAGCCGGTGCTGGGCGACAGCCAGGACCGGCGGTTACGTCGAATACGTCGTCGCGCGTACCACCGGTCTGGTCGCGGTGCCCGAGGACGTGCCGGCCGCCGAACCGGCTCCGCTGATGTGCGCGGGCCTCACGGTGCACCACGCGCTGCGGACGTCGGCCGCGGGCGCAGGCGACCTTACGTGCCGGGCTACGGGCGCGCTGGGCGGGCGCCCTGGGCGGGCGCCCTGGGCGGGCGCCCTGCGGTTCGGCGGCTGGCGGCCCAGCGCCTGGGTCCTGCTCACCGTGGTGACCGTAACTGTCGGCGCGATCGCGCTGACGCACCCCGTCGGCGTGCTGCCCGGCAGGCTCGGCGAGCGGCGCGCGCCCTCCGCGGGCCGAGCGCGGCTCCGCCCACCGGGGGGCCGCGCCCGGCGGGACCCGGACGGCTCGGACGGCACCGCGCCGACGCCGCCCTCCCGGCCGGCCGGCCCCCTGCCGGCAGACGCACATGCGGCTCCGGCCGTCGCCCGTCCCTCGGGGTGCGGTGGCTTGGGGCCGAGCACCGATCGACCACCCTGACCCGGCGGCCCTCGTCAATCCGACGCGCCAGTGATTCACCTGGCCGGGTGACCTCTTCCCGTTCTTTCGGGCATCCGTTTCGGTCATTGGCCATGTCAATCCCCTGTGAGGGTGGGACGCATGGGCGCCCTGTTCCGCCGTCGTCGCTGTCCGCGCCCCCGGGCGACCGTGCCTTCACGGGCATCTGCAGGTGAAACCTGCCGTGCGGGCTTGGCCGGTACGGCAGATATGTCCCTTTGCGGTGGTCGCGGTGTGCGCTGTCCTGCTCGCGCAAGCAGCCGGCGCCGGTGTCCCGCACCCCGGGGCCCTGCCGGCTGCACCACCACGCAGCACCCAGCAAAGGGGGAAGGCTGTGACCACTCCCGTCCCGTCCCGCATCGCCCTGGTGAACGGCGGCTTCGAGCAGCCCGCCGTCAGCGGCATGGGCTTTCTGCCCGACGCCTCCCAGACCCAGAACCCGGGGCACGTCCCCGGCTGGCTGACCACCGCCACCGACCACCTCATCGAGATCTGGCACGACGGCTTCAACGGCGTCCCGGCGGCAGAGGGCGTTCAGTTCGCCGAACTGAACGCCAACCAGGTCTCCACGCTCTACCAGGACCTGCCCACCACCCCGGGCGCCACCCTGTACTGGCGGCTCCACCACCGCGGACGCGCGGGACAGGACACCATGGCCCTGGACATCGGCGCCCCCGGCAAGACGGTGCAGCAGCGCACGTTCACGGACGGCAACACCGCCTGGGGCTTCTACACCGGGACCTACACCGTCCCCGCCGGGCAGACCACCACCCGCTTCGCCTTCCGCTCCATCTCCGCCGCCGGCGGCGACCCGACGGTCGGGAACTTCCTCGACGGGATCTTCTTCGGCACCGCCCCGTCGGTGACCCTCACCAAGTACGCCGTCCCGCAGGGGCCGCTGCAGGTCGGCGACGTGATCACCTACCGTGTCGTCGCCACGAACGGGGGCGGTGGCAACGCCGAGGCGTTGCGCCTGACCGACGCCGTCCCCGCCGGCACGACGTACGTGCCCGGGTCGCTGCGGATCGTCGACGGCCCCAACTCCGGCGCGAAGACCGACCGCAGCGGCGACGACCAGGCGTCCTACGACCCGGTGGGCAACCGGGTCGTGTTCAACCTCGGCAACGGCGCCACCAGCGGCCAGGGCGGCAGCCTGCCCAACACCGACGCCCTGCCGAACGGGACGACGGTGGAGTACCGGGTCACCATCGACGAGGCCAGCGCCGGCGGCCATGTCGTCAACACCGCCACCGCCACCTACGAGAACCGCCTCGGACCCACCCCACAGCCCCTCACCGCGACGTCCAACGAGGCCGACACCCAGGTCCTGCCCGCCGCCGACCTGTCCGTGACCAAGTCCGCCGACGCCACCACCGTCACGGTCGGACAGACCGTCACCTACCGCGTCACCGTCCGCAACGCCGGCCCCAACACCGCCACCGGCGTCACCGTCGCCGACCCCCTGCCCGCCGGGCTCGCCTTCCTCTCCGCCACACCCTCCACCGGCACCTACGCCCCCGCGACCGGCCAGTGGGCCGTCGGTGTCCTGGCCGCCGGTGCCACCGCCACCCTCACCCTCCGGGCCAAGGCCACCACCACCGGACCCGTCACCAACACCGCCACCGCCCACGGCAACGAGACCGACCTCCACCCCGCCGACAACACCGACCACGTCACCGTCTGCGTCGAACCCGCCCCCGACTGCGGTCCCTGCGGCCCCTGCTCCCGGTGACACCGTTCCGGCTCGGGATCGCCGGCTGACCCGCCCCCCCAGGTGCCGGCCGCCGCCGACGGCCGGCACCTCCACGTCACGGCGGGGACGGCGCGCGCACGGACACGAGGCGCCGGAGCGGCTCTTCGGCGGTCACCGCGTCGAAGTCGCTTCCGCGCCACGCCGCGCCTCCTGGTCTCCGGCAGCCGCGGCAGGGCGATTAGGCTGCGATCGGTCCCGTGATCGACCCCGAGGAGCCGCGATGCGTGTCGCCCTGTTCCTGACGTGTGTCAACGACACGCTCTATCCGGACACCGGGCGGGCCGTGGTGCGGCTGCTGACGAGACTGGGGGTCGAGGTCGACTTCCCGATGGGGCAGACGTGCTGCGGGCAGGCGCACTACAACACGGGGTATCGGCACGAGGCGGAACCGCTGGCGCGCCGCTTCGCCGAGGTGTTCGGGGGGTACGACGCGGTCGTGACGCCCTCCGCGTCCTGCGGGGCGATGGTGCGTGAGCTGTATCCCCGGATGGGCGAGCGGGCGCGGGCCGAGGGGCGCGGCGACTCGCTCGCGCGGACCGTGGCGCCGGTGGTGGCGAAGACGTACGAGCTGACGGAGTTCCTGGTGGACGTGGTGGGCGTGACCGATGTGGGCGCCTGGTACCCGCACCGGGTCACCTACCACCCGACCTGCCACGGCCTGCGCGCCCTGGGCCTGGGCGACCGGCCGCGCCGGCTGCTGGAGGCCGTCAGGGGGCTGGAACTGGTGGAGTTGCCGGGCGCGGAGGAGTGCTGCGGGTTCGGCGGGACGTTCGCGGTGAAGAACGCCGCGGTGTCGGCGGCGATGGGCGCGGACAAGGTGCGCAACGCCGGGTCGACCGGCGCCGAGGTGCTGTGCGCGGGCGACAACTCCTGTCTGATGCACATCGGCGGCACCCTGAGCCGTCTCGGGGCGGACATGCGGCCCGTCCACATCGCGGAGATCCTGGCGAGCACGGAGGAGGAACCGGCGCTGTGAGCGGCACGTTCGTCGGCATGCCGGCGTTTCCCGAAGCGGCGCGCGACGCCGTCGGCAACCCGACGCTGCGCGGGAATCTGCGCCACGCCACCCACACCATCCGCGCCAAACGGGACCGTGCGGTCGCCGAGTTGGCCGACTGGGCGCAACTGCGCGAGGCCGGCCGCCGGATCAAGGACCACACGCTGCGCCATCTCGACCGGTACCTGGAGCAGTTGGAGGCCTCGGTGACCGCGGCGGGCGGTACGGTCCACTGGGCCGCCGACGCCGAGGAGGCCAACCGGATCGTGACCCGGCTGGTCAAGGAGACCGGCGAGTCGGAGGTCGTCAAGGTCAAGTCGATGGCCACCCAGGAGATCGGGCTCAACGAGGCCTTGGAGGCCGCGGGCGTCCGCGCCTACGAGACCGATCTCGCCGAGCTGATCGTGCAGTTGGGCCACGACCGGCCCTCGCACATCCTCGTCCCCGCCATCCACCGCAACCGCGGCGAGATCCGCGACATCTTCACCCGCGAGATGGGCTCCTGGGGCCGCCCGGCCCCCGAGGGCCTGACCGACCGGCCGGCCGATCTCGCCGAGGCCGCCCGGGTGCACCTGCGGGAGAAGTTCCTGCGGGCCAAGGTCGGTGTCTCCGGCGCCAATTTCATGGTCGCCGAGACCGGCACCCTGGTCGTGGTGGAGTCCGAGGGCAACGGACGGATGTGCCTGACGCTGCCGGAGACGCTGATCTCGGTGGTCGGCATCGAGAAGATCGTGCCCACCTGGCGCGACCTGGAGGTCTTCCTCCAGACCCTCCCCCGCTCCTCCACCGCCGAGCGGATGAACCCGTACACCAGCACCTGGACCGGCACCACCGACGAGGACGGCCCGCGCGCCTTCCATCTGGTGCTGCTCGACAACGGCCGCACGGACACGCTGGCGGACCAGGTGGGCCGCCAGGCGCTGCGCTGCATCCGCTGCTCGGCCTGCCTCAATGTCTGCCCCGTCTACGAGCGGGCCGGCGGGCACGCCTACGGCTCGGTCTACCCCGGGCCGATCGGCGCCATCCTCACCCCCCAGCTCCGGGGGACCGCGAGCGAGATCGACGCCTCGCTGCCGTACGCGTCCAGTCTGTGCGGGGCCTGCTACGAGGCGTGCCCGGTCGCCATCGACATCCCCGAGGTGCTGGTGCACCTGCGGGAGCGGGTCGTGCAGGGCGGTCCGGCGGTGCGGCGGGGCAACAAGGTGGTGCTGCGCCCGGCGAAGGGGCACGCGGCCGAGCGGGCGGCGATGCGGGCGGCGGGCTGGGCGTTCGCGCACCCGGGCGCCCTGCGCACCGGCCAGCGGCTCGCCTCCCGCAGCCGCCGGCTGCACCCCCGTACCCTGCCGGGCCCCGGCCGGGCGTGGACCGGCAGCCGGGACCTGCCGGCGGTGCCCGCCGAGCCGTTCCGCGACTGGTGGCAGCGTACGCGCGGCGGAAAGGACGCCAAGTGAACAGCAGGGAACGGATTCTGGGCCGGGTGCGGCGCGCGCTCGCCGACGTACCCGCGGACGAGACGCCGTACGAGCGGGCCGTGCCCCGGGACTATCTGCGCGAGCACGGGGAGCGGACCACCGAGGAGACGGTGGAGCTGCTGGCCGAGAACCTGACGGACTACCGGGCGGTCGTGCACCGCACCAACCGCGAGGAACTGCCGGTCCTGATCATGCGGCTGCTGGACGCGCACGGCTCCCGTGAGGTGCTGGTGCCCGAGGGGCTGCCCCCGGAGTGGCTGTCCGCCACGCGCGCGCTGCGGGTCGAGGACCGGGCGACGGACACCCCGGACCGCCTCGACCGGGTCGGCAGCGTGGTGACGGGCTGCGCCGTGGCCGTCGCCGAGACCGGGACCATCGTCCTCGACGGCTCCCCCGACCAGGGCCGGCGCCGTATCTCGCTCATCCCCGACCACCACATCTGTGTCGTGCGGGTGCCGGAGCAGATCGTGGGGTCCGTCCCCCAGGCCCTCGAACGCCTCGACCCCAGCCGCCCGTTGACCTGGATCTCCGGCCCGTCGGCCACCAGCGACATCGAACTGGACCGGGTGGAGGGGGTGCACGGCCCGCGCGCGCTGGAAGTGATCCTGGTGGGATGAACGACGGTACGGCGGGCGCCGTCGCCGCGCGACGCGGGGGCGACGCCGCTAGCGTGAGGACATGATCCGGTTCGAGCACGTGACGAAGCGGTATCCGGACGGTACGACGGCCGTGGACGACCTCTCCTTCGAGGTGGCCGAGGGCGAACTGGTGACGCTGGTCGGCCCCTCGGGCTGTGGCAAGACCACCACGATGATGATGGTGAACCGGCTCATCGAGCCGACCTCCGGGCGGATCCGGGTCGGCGGCGAGGACATCGCCGGTGTCGACCCGGTGCGGCTGCGCCGCCGGATCGGGTACGTCATCCAGCAGGTGGGCCTGTTCCCGCACCGCACCGTGCTGGACAACACCGCGACCGTGCCCGCGCTGCTCGGCTGGAAGCGGGCGAAGGCCCGGGCCCGCGCCGCCGAGCTGCTGGATCTGGTGGGCCTGGACCCGAAGACGTACGGGCCGCGCTATCCGGAGCAGCTGTCCGGCGGGCAGCGGCAGCGGGTCGGGGTGGCGCGGGCGCTGGCGGCGGATCCGCCGGTGCTGCTGATGGACGAGCCGTTCGGCGCGGTCGACCCGGTGGTGCGCGAGCAGTTGCAGGACGAGTTCCTGCGGATGCAGGCGGCGGTGCGCAAGACGGTGCTGCTGGTCACGCACGACATCGAGGAGGCCGTCCGGCTGGGCGACCGCATCGCCGTGTACGGGCAGGGCCGGATCGAGCAGTTCGACACGCCGGCGGCGGTGCTGGGGGCGCCGGCGACCCCGTATGTCGCGGGGTTCGTGGGCGCGGACCGGGGGCTGAAGCGGCTGTCGGTGACCGCGATCGAGCCGGACGACCTTCGCCAGCCGCCCGTGGCCCGGACGGACGAGCCCGCCGGGGCGGCCCGGGAGCGGCTGCGGGAGCAGGGTGCGCGCTGGGCGGTCGTCCTGGACGCGCACGGCGATCTGCACGGCTGGGTCGGTGCCGGGGACCTGGCGGCGGGCGGCACGGTCGGGGAACTGGCCCACCGGATGACCGCCTGGGTGCCGGTGGGGGCGCCGCTGAAGCAGGCGTTCGGAGTGATGCTCCAGCACGACGCCGGGTGGGTCGCGGTGCTGGACGGGGCGCGTTTCCTCGGGGTGCTGACCCCGGCGAAGCTGCACGAGGCGCTGCGCCGCTCGGTGGACGCGGACGCGCGGGGCGTGGCGCGCGGGCAGGTGGCCTTCGACTCGGTGTCGGACGCCTGAGGCGGGTCTACTTCAGCAGGCCCTTGTCCTTGAGGTAGGTGCGGGCCACGTCGGCGGGCAGCCGCCGCCAGCTGTCCACCTGCTTGTCCAGTCCGGCCAGGTCGCGCGTGGTGAGGACGGCGTTGAGCCGGCCGAGTGCCCTGGTCACCCCGGCGCCGCCCGCGCGGGAGCGGTTGACGACCGGGAGCACGTAGTCGGCGTTCTGCAGCCGCCGGTCGTCGGCGAGCAGGACCAGGCCGAACCGGTCGAGGGTGGCGTCCGTGGTGGTGGTCAGCAGCAGCTGGTCGCGGCCGTCCTGCACGGCCCGCTTGGCCTGGGTGGTGCCGACGCCCTTGGGGTCGACACCGGTGACGTCGATGCCGTACACCTTGCGCAGACCCGGGGCACAGTAGGGACGTTGGACGCATTCGTCGCCCGCCGCGATGCGTACGCGCAGCCGGGCGGCGCCGAGGTCGCCGAGGGTCCTGAGGTGGTGCCGACGGGCGTAATCGGCGCGTACCGCGAACGCGTTCTGGGCGAGGGCGCGGCCCGGTGGGAGCACGGTGAGTCCGCGGGGCGTGGCGAGCGCGCGCAGGGCCCTCATGGTGACGGCGAGGTCGGGTGAGCCGACCGGTCGGGCGCGGGGGCCGTGGGTCTTGGCGTTCAGCCAGTCGGCGAAGGTGGCCGCGTACTCGGGTACGACGTCGATCCGGCCGGATTCCAGGGCCGGTTCGTACAGTTCCCGGTTGTTGACGGTGAGGATCGAGGTCCGGTAGCCGGCCCGGTTCAGCAGTTGGGCGTACATCTGGGCGAGCAGGTCGCTCTCGGTGAAGCCGGCCGAGCCGATGGTCAGGTGGTGGCTGTCGCCGGGCGGGGCGGTGACCTGGCCGCGGTTCTCCAGGGAGGGGCCGGTTGCGCAGGCGGTGAGGGTGAGCAGCAGGGCGGCCGGGAGGGCGCGGCGGGCGCCCCTCGCGCGCCGCCGTCCCGTCCGCCCGCTGCCACCGGTCACTCCCCCATGGTGCCGCGGACTCATCGTCCGGGTCGCGTCCACGCCGGTCCCAGCCGTTCGGCGATCTCGAAGAGGCCCTCCACGACCAGCGCGAACACCGCGACGATCAGGGCGCCCGCGACCACCTGGGGGGTGCTGGCGAGGTTGAAGCCCGCCGTGATGATCCGGCCGAGTCCGCCGCCGCCCGCGAGTGCCGCGATGGTGGCGGTGGCGACGAGCTGTACGGCGGCGATCCGGACCCCGTTCAGGAGCATGGGGAGCGAAAGGGGCAGTTCCACGTGAAACATCAGCTGCCGGCCGGTCATCCCCATGCCCCGGGCCGCCTGCACCACTCCCCGGTCGACCTCGCGCATCCCGACGTAGGCGTTGGTGAGCAGCGGCGGCACGGCGAACAGCACCAGTGCCACCACGGTGGGCCCTTCGCCCCAGTTGCCGACCGGGGTGAGCAGCAGCAGGACCAGCACGGCGAAGGTGGGCACGGCCCGGCCGGCGTTGGAGATGTTCACCGCGAGCGCCCCGCCCCTGCCGAGGTGGCCCAGGACCAGGGCGACGGGCAGCGCGATCAGGCAGCTCGACAGGAGGCAGACGGCGGTGAGGGCGAGATGCTGGAACAGCCGGTGCCACACGCCGTCGTCGCCGGACCAGTGCGCGGGGTCGGCGAGCCAGTTCCAGGTGGCGGTGAGGGTGCTCATGGGGACGCTTTCGGCCGGGCGGTGCTCATGGGCGGCCCGCCCTGGTCCACGGGGTGATCAGCCACTGCACGCTAAGCAGGAGCAGGTCGGCGGCGACGGCGATCAGCACGCACAGCACGGACGCGGTGAGCACCTGGGCCTTGAAGTAGGTGTTCATGCCCGAGTAGATGAGGTTCCCGAGTCCCCCGTAGCCGACGATCGCGCCGACCGTGACCAGGGAGACCGCGGAGACGGTGGCGATGCGCAGCCCGGCCATCGCGGCGGGCAGGGCGAGAGGGAGTTCCACGGTGAGCAGCAGGCGCAGCGGGCCGTAGCCGAGGCCGCGCGCCGCCTGCCGGGTCTCCTCCGGGACCGCGCGCAGGCCCGCGAGGAGATTGCGTACCAGCAGGGTGAGCGAGTACAGCACCAGACCGGCGACGACGAGGGTGGCCGAGAGGCCGTACAGCGGCAGCAGCAGGGAGAACATCGCCAGGGACGGGATGGTGTAGAGGACCGTGGTCAGGGCGAGGACCGGGGTCGCAGCCCAGCCCCAGCGGCGGGCGAGTACCGCGAGCGGCACCGCGATCAGCAGACCGATCAGGATCGACAGCGAGGTCAGCTGGAGGTGCTGGACGACCGCGTCCAGCAGGATCCGGCGGCGGCTGCTCAGATAGGCGCCGCAGATCCACTCGTTGCGCGCGAGGCAGTCGTCGGGGGCCGCGGTCACGGGTCCATTGCACCGG